>NZ_CAXTJR010000003.1:48854-357125 GCF_964244775.1 uncultured Microbacterium sp. | reverse complement strand
TCGAGGGTGCATTGCGGAGATCGAGGGTGCATTGCGGAGATCGAGGGTGCATTGCGGGCGGGGAGCCTCCCGCGAGCGGGGTTCGGGGTCAGCCGGCGAGGTCGCCCCGGACGGATGCGGGGCCCGCGGCGCCCGCCGCATCCACCGGCACCTCGAGCCCGAACAGGGTCGCGAGGGCCGCGGTGTACTCGTCGGCCCGCCCGGCGGCCGCCAGTTCGTGCGCCCGGGCGGTCGGAGTGTGCAGCAGCACCCCGACGAGGTGGCGGAGCGACTGCTCGGCGCCCGCGTCGCCACGGGCGTGCGCCCGGGCGATCTCCGCCTCCATGAGAGCGAACACGTGCGAGCGCAGCGCGACGACGGCGGGTTCGACCGAACGCACGGCCCCCACGTCGGCGAACCGGCGCGCCGCGTCTTCGACGACGGCGCGCGCAGCATCCGTCGCCTGCAGCTCTTCGAGAGGCGCATGCAGGCGGATCGTCTCGAGGTCGAGCAGGTCGGTGGCGGCGAGCCCCGCGACATCGGGGTCGACGTTGCGCGGCAGGCCGAGGTCGATCACGAGCCGGCGGGCGGGCAACGGTAGATCTCCGGAGAGCGCGGATCCCGAAGAGAAGACGGATGCCGAGAGCACCGGCGCCTCGGACGACGTGCACGTGACGATCAGATCGGCGTGCGCCGCGACGTACGCGAACGCCTCGGACTGCACCGCGCGGATGCCGTGCTTCAGCGCGAACCTCTCGCCGCGCCCCGACGGCGAGTAGGCGGCGATGTCGGCCGCGCCGTGATCGCGGAGCGCCGCGAGGGTCGCGGCGGCGTACGAGCCGGTGCCCACCAGCAGCACCCGCAGCGCCGACCAGTCGGCGATCCGGCTGTCGGCGAGGTCGAGCGCGAGCCGCACGAGCGAGCGGCCGGCGCGGCCGAGGGCTGTCGAGTTCTTGACCCCGCGCTGCGCCTCGGACGCGCGCTGGAAGAGGCGCTCGAGCTCACGCGAGGTGGTGCCGTGCTGCCGCGCATCGACGAGGGCTCTGCGCACCTGGCCGGCGATCTCGCCCTCGCCGACGACGACCGATTCGAGCCCCGCAGCGACGGCGAAAAGATGCTCGGCGACCGCAGGCCCCGCGATCACGCGGTACGACCCGTCGAGTTCGGCCTTCGCGACGCCGGTGACCGACTCGATCGCCGACAGCGCCGCTTCGACCGCGAGAGGACCGGATGCTGTCACCGGCTCGTCCATGTCGACGTAGGCCTCGAAGCGGTTGCAGGTGGCGACCACGACTGCGCCCTGCACGCACTCGTCGTGCGCGGCGATGAGGGGGGCGATCGCGGTGGGGTGGATGCTGAGCCGCTCGAGGAGCTCGAACGAGGCGGTCTTGTGACTCGCCGTGACGCAGATCAGCACGGCGTCCAGTCTACGAGTCGCGGCGGGCGGTCGGTTGTGACGGACAATGGAGGGATGCTCCGCACCGCCGATTCCCCGTTGATCCGCGCGCTGCGCGGCGACCGTCCCGATCGCACGCCGGTGTGGTTCATGCGTCAGGCCGGTCGCTCGCTGCCCGAATACCGGGAGCTGCGGGTGGGGACGCGGATGCTGGGTGCCTGCCTCGACCCGGCGCTCGCGGCCGAGATCACGCTGCAGCCCGTGCGGCGCCACGGCGTCGACGCCGCGATCTTCTTCAGCGACATCGTCGTTCCGCTGCGCCTGGCCGGCGTCGAGGTCGAGATCCAGCCCGGTCGCGGACCCGTGTTCGCCGATCCGATCCGCACCGCGGACGACGTGGCGCGCCTCACGGCGATCGATCCGGCGCGCGTCGCCGAGGCGGCGGGACCGATCCGGGACGCGGTCGGGATCGTCGTCGCCGAGCTCGGCGACACCCCGCTCATCGGCTTCGCCGGCGCCCCGTTCACCCTCGCGGCCTACCTGGTCGAGGGCGGACCGTCCAAAGAGCACCTGCGGGCCAGGGCGATGATGCACGCCGATCCCGACTCGTGGCACCGCCTTGCCGGCTGGCTCGCCCAGGTGTCGGCCGCCTTCCTCTCGGCGCAGATCGCGGCGGGCGCCTCAGCCGTTCAGCTGTTCGACTCGTGGGCGGGCTCGCTGAGCCCCGGCGACTATCGTGCGTTCGTCGCCCCGCACTCGCACGCGGCGCTCGACGGTCTCGGCGGCGTCCCGCGCATCCACTTCGGCGTCGGCACGGGCCCGATCCTCGCCGACATGAAGCTGGGCGGCCTGGCCGATGCGGTCGGGGTCGACTGGCGGATGCCGCTGGATGAGGCCGCTGCGGTGCTCGGCGCCGACACCACCGTGCAGGGCAACATCGACCCCGCGCTCCTCAGCGCCCCGTGGCCCGTGCTCGATGCGCACGTGCGCGAGGTCGTCGCGCGCGGCCGCGCGGCCCGGGCGCACATCGTCAACCTCGGCCATGGGGTGCCCCCCGAGACCGACCCCGGCGTGCTCACCCGGATCGTCGAACTCGTCCACTCCCTCGATCGGTCCGTGGCACGGCAGTCGTGAGCGATCAGCCCGGATCGGCGCTCGGCGAGCTCATCGAGCAGGCCCGCGACACACATGTGGTCGTGATCGGCGGCGGGGTCGCCGGGCTCGTCGCCGCGCTCGAGTGCGCGAAGGTGGGCCTCCGGGTGACGGTGCTCGAGGCATCCGATCGGGTCGGGGGAGTGATCCGCTCGGCCGAGGTCGCCGGGATCACGGTGGATGTCGGCGCCGAGAGCTACGCCACCCGGGGCGGCCACGTGCGGGCCCTCCTGAACGAGCTCGGGCTCGACGATGCGATCGTCCGCCCCGCGGCGGGGCGCGCATGGGTGGCGGGGCTCCCGGGCGGAGCGGCAGCACCGCTGCCGTCGGGCGGGATCCTCGGCATCCCGGATAACCCCTGGAGCCCCGAGGTCCGCAGGATCATCGGCTGGAGCGGCGCGTGGCGCGCGTACCTCGATCGCCTGCGGCCCCCGCTCACGATCGGGCACGAGCGCAGCCTGGGGCGGCTCGTGCGCAGTCGGATGGGCGACCGTGTGCTCGAGCGCCTCGTGGCGCCGGTGACCGGCGGCGTCTACTCTGCGCGACCCGACGACATCGACGTCGATGTCGCCGCGCCGGGCCTCAACTCGGCGCTCACGCGCGCGGGATCGCTGGCCGGCGCGGTCGGTCAGCTGGCCGGTGCGCGCTCGGGATCGCCGGGGAGCGCCGTGGAGGGCATCGACGGCGGGATGTCGCGCCTGCCGTCCGCGCTGCGCTCCCGCCTGGTCGAGCTCGGCGCCGACGTGCGCACGTCCGTGCGGGTCGAGGCGGTCACCGCGGCAGACAGCGGGTGGGCGATCACGATCGCCGACGCAGGCGCCGCGCTGCACGCCGACGCCGTCATCGTGGCCACCCCCGAAGCAGAGGCCCGCCGCCTCCTCAGCGCCGTGGTCACGGCGCTGGACCCGGCGCCCGCGACCCCCGCCGCGATCGTCGAGATCGTGACGCTCGCGCTGGAAGCCCCTGATCTGGACAGTGCCCCGCGAGGCACCGGCGTGCTCACGGTGCCCGGCGCCCGCGCGGCCAAGGCGCTCACCCACTCCACCGCGAAGTGGGCGTGGCTGGCCCGCGACGCCGGCGGCCTGCACCTCGTGCGGGTGTCGTTCGGCGCGCAGGGTGAGGCACCGGCCACGTCGGAACTGGATGACGCGGATGCTGCGCAGCTCGCGCTGGTCGAGGCATCCGCGCTTCTCGGTGTCGCGCTCGACCCGACGCAGCTGCGCGGTGCGCACCGCGAGCGCTACGTGCAGTCGCAGCCGGCGTCTGCGATGGGGCAGGCCGAGCGCTCGGCGGCGGCGCGTGCCGCCGTCCGCGCCGTGCCCGGCCTCGCCGTCGTCGGCGCGTGGATCTCGGGGACCGGGCTCGCCCAGGTCGTGCCCGATGCGGTGGCCGAAGCCGAGCACGTGCGCCGCGGAGCCCTGTGGGGCGACCGGGCCGCCGATCGCTGACCCGCCACGACGGCTGGCGGGGCGGCTTGTCAAGGGTGGATACCGGAAATGGAATACCGGTCTACCCTGGTGAGCAGACCAGCAGTCTCATCCAGTGTGAGGAGACCCCATGAGGGGCAAAGTAGGACTCGTCATCGGGCTCGCCGCCGGCTACGTGCTCGGCACCCGCGCGGGCCGCGAGCGTTACGAGCAGATCAAGGCCCAGGCGGCCAAGGTGTGGAACCTCGACCCCGTGCAGGAGCAGGTGGGCAAGGTCAAGGAATTCGCCACGTCCAGCGTCATGGCGCTTCCGCAGGCGGTGTGGAATGGCGCCGTCAAGGTGACCAAGGCGGCATCGTCGCGCGGAACGGCGGGTCAGAAGCTGGATGCCGCGGTGAGCGCGGGCAAGGCGTCCGTCGACGACGTCGCGAAGGCGGCGGACACGTCGGCGGCCGCCGTGAAGAAGGCGGCAGACGACGCGATCGACGACATCGCGGACGCCGCGGGTCGGGGCGGGAGCTGAGATGACGACTCCTCGCGGCTTTCGCGACCGGTCCGATGACAGCATCTTCACCCTCCTCGGAGACATCCCCGAGCTCGTCCGCAACCTGATCGTCGCGGAGATCGATTCCGCCAAAGCATGGGTGAGCCGCACGGCGAAGGATGCTGGAGTCGGAGCCGGATGGTTCGTCGGCGCGCTGTTCGTCCTGTTCTGGTCGATTCCCGTCTTCGGCACGTTCGTGATCGCCGGCCTTTCGTCATGGTGGCCGGTCTGGCTGTCGGCGATCGTGGTGTTCGCCGTGATGCTCGTCGTGACGATCGTGCTGGGGCTCCTCGGCTTCCTGAGGTTCCGCAAGATCAGCAAGACCCAGAATCCCGCCCAGTCCATCGCCATCGACGTGAAGGAGGTGCGCGATGAGTTCTAACTCGCCCGTGCCCGTTCCGCGCACCGCCGTGCCGATCGGCATCGCCGATCCTGTCGAGCAGGCGCGCACCGAGCTCAAGGCGGCGCTGGCCGCGATCGAAGAGAAGGCCAACGTGCCGCGGCGCGTCTCGCGCATCGCCGATGAGCGGATCACGCAGGCGCGCAGCTTCACGCGGCAGAACCCCGCCCTGGCCACCGCGGCCGTCATCGCCGGTGCGGCGGCCGTGGGCGGAATCGTCTGGGCTCTGGTCCGCGCCTACACACGCTGACCCTCGGCCGATTCCTACGGCCCGGGGCGTTTGCCGCGCGCCGCAGGCCGGGAGAGACTGGAGAAATGGCACCCGAACCAGACGCGCCCGACACGGCGTCCTCGTACACGCTGTGGGCCGTCTTCCGGCGCGACCCCCAGCATCCGGTCATCGAACCCGACGAAACCGAGGTTGCCGCGATCACTGACCTGATCGAAGAGGGCGGCGTGATCGTGCGCGGCTTCTACGACGTCAGCGGTCTCCGCGCCGACGCCGACCTCATGATCTGGCTGCACGGGCCGGATGCCGAAGGTCTCCAGCGCGACCTGCGGCGCCTGCGCCGCACGGAGCTCCTGCGCCCCCTCATTCCGGTCTGGAACGCGATGGGCGTGCATCGCGACGCCGAGTTCACCCGGTCGCACGTGCCGGGGTTCCTCCGCGGCATCGCGCCCAAGCGGTGGCTGTGCGTCTACCCCTTCGTCCGCAGCTACGAGTGGTACCTCCTGCCCGAAGAGGAGCGGCGGCGGATGCTGGCCGAGCACGGTCGCAAGGGCGCGGCGTTCACCGGGGTGACCGCCAACACCGTGGCGTCGTTCGCGCTCGGCGACTACGAGTGGATCCTGCCGCTCGAGGCCGACGACCTGACCGACCTGGTCGACATGATGCGCGACCTCCGTTACACCGACGCCCGCAGGCACGTGCGCGAGGAGGTGCCGTTCTACACGGGTCGACGCATCGATCCGCACGAGATCCCCGAGGTGCTGCAGTGATGCAGCCGGTGATGCGGTGAGCAGCGCCCTCAGACTGGGCACGCGGCGCAGCGCCCTCGCTCTCGCGCAGTCGCAGCAGGTCGCCGACGCGCTGGCCGCAGCATCCGGCCGCTCCGTCGAGCTCGTGCCGATCGTCTCCGAGGGCGATGTGTCACGCGCCTCGCTCGCGTCGATCGGGGGGACGGGCGTGTTCGCGACCACCCTGCGGGCGGCCCTCCTCGCCGGCGAGTGCGACCTGCTCGTCCATTCGCTCAAAGACCTGCCGACCGCGCCGGCGCCCGGTCTCGTGATCGCCGCGACCCCGCCGCGCGAAGACGCCCGCGATGTCGTGGTCACCCGCGGCGATACCCCTCTGCATGGCCTCGCGCCCGCCTCGACCGTCGGCACCGGCTCGCCCCGCCGGGTCGCGCAGGCACGGCGGCGCAATCCGCGTGTCGACGTGCGCGATCTCCGCGGCAACGTCGACTCGCGGCTCTCTCGCGTGCGCGACGGCGAGCTGGATGCCGTGCTCCTGGCCGCTGCGGGTCTCGCGCGCCTCGGCATCGACGATCCGGCGCTGCGCTTCGAGCTTCTCGGAATCGCCGAGTGGCCGACTGCCCCAGGCCAGGGAGCGCTCGCGGTCGAGATCCGCGAGGACGCCCCCGCCGAGCTTGCCGCCGCGGTCGGCGGTCTCGACGATGAGCTCACGCGTATCGCCGTCACCGCCGAGCGCGCCGTGCTCGCCACGCTCGAGGCGGGATGCTCCGCCCCGATCGGGGTGCACGCCGAGCTGCAGGGCGCCGATCTGCGCATCCGCGCGCTCGTGTACTCGCTCGACGGTGCCCGGCGTGTGGGGGTGGACCGGACGATCGCACTGGGTCCGGGGTATGCTCGGGAGTTGTCAGGCAGTGGCAATGGTGCGGATGCTGCCGATGGCGCGAGCCCGGTCGCGCGAGCAGAGCGCGCCGGGTCCGATGTTGCTCGTCGGCTGCTCGAACGTGGGGCGGCCGAGGTGGTACCACGAGAGTCGACCCAATGAATTCAGCCCCACAGCACGCCCCCGCCAAGCCTCTCGCCGGCTGGCGCGTTCTTGTGCCCCGCGGCGGCCCGTGGGGCGACGGTGTCGCGGCCGCCCTCCGCTCGCAGGGCGCGACCCCGGTCGTCGCGCCGCTGATCAACTTCGCTCCCACCAACGATCAGGCAGCGCTCGACAGCGCCCTGGCCGACCTCGCCGGCGGAGCGTTCGACTGGCTGACCGTCACGAGTGCCACCACGGCTGATGTGCTCTACGCCTACCGTGCCGAGATCCCCGGGAAGACCCGCGTTGCCGCCGTCGGAGAGACCACGGCCGCTGCGCTCCAGTCAATGGGCTATCGCGTCGACCTCATCCCCGAGCGCGACAACTCGGCGGCCGGCATGGCCGAGCAGCTCATCGCCCTGGAGCCCGAGCCGCGCGACGTCCTGACCCTCCGCAGCGAGATTGCGAAGCCCGTGCTCACCCGGATGCTGGCCGAGGCCGGTCATCGGGTCCGCAGCGTCGTCGCGTATCGAACGGTCGGCGTCCCGGTGACCGAGCGCATCGCGCTGGACGTCCGCTCCGGGCGCATCAACGCGATCCTCGTCACGAGCGGCTCGGTCGCCGAGCAGGTGTCGGCCCAGTTCCCCGAGATCCCCGAGGCGACGGTGATCGCGGCCATCGGCCCGCGCACCGCGAAGGACGCCCGGCGTGCGGGGCTGACGGTCGACGTCGTCGCCGAGCGGCAGACCGTCGATGCGCTCATCGAGGCGGTCTCGCGGTTCTCGCTGCCCCACAGCACTGATGAGAACAGCGCTGACGAGTTCACGCTGTGAGCTTCGCCGTCCACCGGCCGCGGCGGCTGCGCCAGTCGCCCGCCGTCCGCAGACTCGTCCGCGAGACGACTGTCCGCCCCGGGCAGCTCATGCTCCCGATGTTCGTCCGCGAGGGCATCACCGAGCCGAACGTCATCGCCTCGATGCCGGGGGTCGTGCAGCATTCGCTCGATTCGCTCCGCCGGGCGGCGGTCGACGCTGCGGCCGCCGGAGTCGGCGGCGTCATGCTCTTCGGGGTTCCCGCCACGCGCGATGCGCGGGGCTCGGGGGCCGATGATCCGCAGGGCATCTTGAACGTCGCGACGGCTGCGGTGGTCGAGGAGGTCGGTGACGCGATCGTCGTGCAGACCGATCTGTGCCTGGACGAGTTCACCGACCACGGGCACTGCGGCGTCCTTGCCACGGACGGCTCGGTCGACAACGACGCGACGCTCGAGCGGTACGCCGCGATGGGGCTCGCACAGGCACGCGCGGGCTCGGCGATGCTGGGCCTCTCGGGCATGATGGACGGTCAGGTTGGGTTCGTGCGCGAGGCGCTGGAGGCCCAGGGCTTCACCGATACGATCCTGCTCGCGTACTCGGCGAAGTACGCGGGAGCCTTCTACGGGCCGTTCCGTGAGGCGGTCGACTCGCAGCTCCAGGGCGATCGGCGCACCTATCAGCTCGACCCCGGGAACGGGCGCGAGGGGGTGCGCGAGGCTCTGCTCGACGTCGAAGAGGGCGCCGACATCGTCATGGTCAAGCCCGCGATGCCGTACCTCGACGTGCTGGCGGAGGTCCGAGCGTCCGTCGACGTCCCGGTGTGGGCGTACCAGGTGTCGGGCGAGTTCGCGATGATCGAGGCCGCCGCGGGCAATGGCTGGATCGACCGCCGCGGCGCGATCCTCGAGTCGCTCACGGCGATCCGCCGCGCAGGGGCCGATGCGATCCTCACGTATTTCGCGATCGAGGCGGCCGGCTGGCTGCGGGAGAGCAGATAGAACCCCATGACGGGTGCTTACGGCAGAGCAGCGTGCGCTAACTCCGCCTCAACCATCCCGGCGGACGGGCTGGGCCCTGAATTCACCCGGGCGCCCGCCGGCGCCGCGACCGATGAGGCGGAGTTATGACACAGGCAGACACGGCGACCGCGATGACCGACGCCAACGACGACCTGTTCGCCCGCGCTCGCGCGGTGATCCCGGGCGGCGTCAACTCGCCCGTCCGCGCCTACGGCTCGGTCGGGGGCACGCCTCGGTTCATCGCGTCCGCGCGAGGGCCCTACATCACGGATGCCGCTGGTCGCGAGTACGTCGACCTCGTGGCATCGTGGGGCCCGGCCCTCCTCGGCCACGCGCATCCCGAGGTCGTCGAAGCGGTGCAGGCCGCAGCATCCCGCGGTCTGTCCTTCGGCGCACCGACCGGCGCCGAGGTCGATCTCGCCGATCTGATCGCCGAGCGCGTCGCCGCCTCGACGGGCGCGGCGACCGTGAGGCCCGTGGAGCGGGTGCGGCTCGTCTCGACCGGCACCGAGGCGACGATGACCGCGATCCGCCTCGCCCGCGGGTTCACCGGCCGAGATCTGCTCGTGAAGTTCGCCGGGCACTACCACGGGCACTCCGATGGCCTCCTGGCCGCCGCCGGTTCGGGCGTTGCGACGCTCGCGCTGCCGGGGTCGGCGGGTGTGCCCGCCCCGATCGCGGCGCAGACGCTCGTGCTGCCCTACAACGATCTCGACGCAGTCCGCGAGGCGTTCGCCGTGCACGGCGACCGGATCGCCGCCGTCATCGTCGAAGCCGCCGCCGCCAACATGGGCGTCGTCGCTCCGCTCCCCGGCTTCAACGCGGCCCTGGCCGACATCGCGCACGCCGCCGGTGCACTCCTGATCCTCGACGAGGTGCTCACCGGATTCCGGGTGCACCCCGCCGGATTCTGGGGCCTGCAGGCCGAGGCCGGCGAGGAGTACACCCCCGACCTGTTCACGTTCGGCAAGGTCGTCGGCGGGGGCATGCCACTGGCCGCGCTCGGCGGCCGGGCCGACGTCATGGACTTCCTCGCTCCGGTCGGGCCCGTCTACCAGGCCGGCACCCTGTCGGGCAATCCGCTCTCGGTCGCGGCTGGCATCGCCACGCTGCAGCTGACGACACCCGAGGTCTACGAGCGAGTGGATGCTGCGGCATCCGCTCTATCGACGGCCCTGTCCGGTGCGCTCGAGATCGCCGGCGTCACGCATGCCGTGCCACGGGCGGGCTCGCTGTTCGGGGTCGCATTCCTCCCCGAGGCGCCCGCCGACTACGCGACGGCGCTGACGCAGGAGTCGTGGCGGTACCCGGCGTTCTTCCACTCGATGCTCGACGCGGGCGTGTCGCTCCCGCCCAGCGTGTTCGAGGCGTGGTTCCTCACCGCCGCTCACGACGAGGAGGCGCTCGCGCGCGTGCTCGCCGCGCTGCCGGATGCCGCGCGTGCCGCGGCGGAGGCCACGGCGTGACCGCCCCACGCGTCGTCGTCCTCGCGGGAGGCGTCGGCGGCTCGAAGTTCACCCTGGGCGTGCGCGAGGCCCTCGCCCGCCGGGGTGCCCCCGAGGCCACCGTCGTGGCCAACACGGGCGACGACCTCTGGCTGAGCGGCGTGCGCCTGCAGCCCGACGTCGACTCGCTCGTCTACGCGCTCGCGGGCGTGAACGACACCCAGCGCGGCTGGGGGCGCAGTGGCGACACCGAGCGCGTGAACGCCGAACTGCAGGCCTGGGGCGCCGGGTGGCCCTGGTTCACCCTGGGCGACCTAGATCTCGGCACGCACCTGGCCCGCACGGGCTGGCTGCGTGAGGGGCAGACGCCGACGCAGGTGATCGAGCGGATGTCGCAGCGCTGGCCGCTCGGCGTCCACCTGCTCCCCATGACCGACGCCGAGGTCGACACGCAGGTGGAGCTCCGCGACGGGTCGTCGATCCACTTCCAGGAGTGGTGGACGCGACACCGCGCGGCGCTGGAGCCTGCGGCGTTCCACAACCCCGGCATCCGCGACGCGCGCCCCGCACCCGGCGTGGTCGAGGCGATCGCCGCGGCCGATGTCGTGCTCATCGCCCCCTCGAACCCGGTGGTCTCGATCGGTCCGATCCTGGCCGTGCCCGGCATCCGCGATGCACTCCGATCCGCCCCGGGCAGTGTGGTCGGCGTCTCGCCGATCATCGGCGGTCGCGTGGTGCGCGGCATGGCCGACGTGTGCCTCGCGGCGATCGGCGTCGAGACGTCGGCGGCCGCCGTGGGGGCGCACTACGGCGCGCGCACGGGCGACGGGATCCTCGACGCGTGGCTGCTCGCCGAGGAGGATGCGGGTTCCGCCGACGAGGTCGCGGAGCACAGCATCCGTCCGGTCGTCACTCCCCTCTGGATGACGGATGCTGTCGCGTCCGGCGCGATCGTCGATGCCGCGCTCGCCGCCGCCTTCGACGCCGCTGGGTGGTGACGTGCCGGCTCTGACGGGGCCCACTCTGGCGCTGCCCGCTCTGGCGGTGCCCGATCTGAGCACGTTCGCGTGGGTGCTGCTGGTCATCGCGGCCTTCACCGTCGGGATCTCCAAGACGTCGCTGCCGGGAGCCACGATCCTCTCGGTCGCGATCTTCGCGGCGATCCTGCCGGCGAAGCAGTCGACCGGCGCCCTGCTGCTGCTCCTCATCGTCGCCGACGTGTTCGCCGTGCTCACCTACCGGCGCCATGCCAACTGGCCGGTGCTGCTGCGGCTCGCGCCCGCGGTGCTCGTGGGGGTGCTGCTCGGCGTCGCGTTCCTCGCGTTCGCTCCCGATCAGTGGGTGAAGCGGTTCATCGGCGTGATCCTGCTGGTGCTGATCGCGATCACGCTGTTCCGGCGCCGCGTGCAGGCGCAGGTGCTGGACGGCGGCCCGCACCGGGTCGCCGCCGCCACGTACGGCACGCTGGGCGGGTTCACGACGATGGTCGCGAACGCCGGCGGCCCGGTGATGTCGATGTACTTCCTGGCGTCGCGGTTACAGGTGAAGGAGTTCCTCGGCACCGCCGCGTGGTTCTTCGCTCTCGTGAACCTCACGAAGCTGCCGTTCTCGATCGGCCTCGGGCTGATCACCGGGCCCGAGCTGCTGCTTGACCTCGTGCTCGTTCCGGCGGTGGTGGGCGGCGCGCTGATCGGCCGTTGGCTCGCGAACCGGCTGAACCAGGCGCTGTTCGATCGACTCGTGATCGGGCTCACGATCGTGGGCGCGATCTACCTGCTGTTCTGAGGCCGGGCCTCGAGTCCGACCTCAGGAGAGTCGGCGCAACGCCGAACGCTGGTGCGCCGCACGCGCGCCGGTCTTGTCCGACTCGACGATGAATTTCGGATCTTCGGCCGAGGCGGTGAAGTGCTGATCGTCGAACTCGAAATCGCGCGTGCGCCGTTCGACGACCTTGCCGCGCGTGCGGCCCTGCGATGTGTTCCAGCTCACGCGGTCTCCGACCGTCAGCTCGCTCGCCATGGATGCTCCTTCCCTCGGTCGCACACCTGTCTATGGGCCCCATCGATGCTGCCAGCCGCCTCGACCCAATTAGCCCAAAGGAGTCAATTTGTCTCGCTCGATCATATCGATTGCTCGAAGCAATGTCTGAGGGGCTCGGCACAATAGATGCATGGCAACCCCGCTCGAGATGGCAGACCTCCCACCGGAGGTCGCCGCCCTTCTGTGGGCGGAGCGCGCCGCTGCGGCGGAGGAATGGATGCCGGTGCCCGACGCCGAGTGCGACTCCGATCCGTGGGCGTGCGCGGTCGGGGCGGACGGGTCGGCGATCGGGCGGCACATCGCCGGCGGCTTCCACGCCGAAGATCTGCTGTTCGAGTGGGAGCGCGCTGCCGAGCAGATCGCTCGCTGGCAGGGTGTGCAGACCCGGCTGCTCGCCGAGGCGCTCGACCTCGCCGTGCAGGGCGACACCGCCGGATCGGATGCGGAGTTGTCGGTGCGGAACATGGCCGCAGAGCTCGCGTGCGCCGTCGGCATGTCGGATCGCACGATCCAGCAGCGGATGTCGGATGCTGTGGCCCTGCGCGATCGGTTCCCCGCCACTTTCGAGCACCTCCGTTGCGGGCGCTTCTCACGCTCGCACGCCCAGGTCGTGCTCGACGAAGGCACGCGGCTCGGCGATGACGAGGCTCGCGCCGCCTACGAGAAGGTCGTGCTCGAGCGTTCCTCCGGTCTCACGGTGGGCGCGTTGCGAACCGTCGCGAAGGCGGTCGCCGAAGGCCTCGACCCGGTCTCGATCGCGCAGCGCCACGCGAGTGCCCGAGAAGCGCGCCACGTGCTGGTCCGAGACGTCGATGACGGCATGTCCGAACTCTGGGCACTGCTCCCCGCGGTCCTCGCCCACGGCATCCACGACCGACTCACCCAGCAGGCCCGCAGCGTGATGGGCGCGGTAGCCGATCAAGGTGATGCCGTCGAAGGTGGTGCGGTCGAAGGTGATGCCGTCGAAAGTGATGCCGTCGACGCTCGCTCGCTCGACCAGGTGCGGGCCGACATTCTGTGCGACGTGCTGCTCACCGGGCACGCCACCACGGCCAGCATCGATCGCGAAGGCATCGACGCCTACAAGGCGTTCCGGCCGATCGTGCAGGTCACGATCCCGTTTCTCACTCTCATGGGCGAATCGGATGCTGTGGCCACCCTGAACGGGCGCATCCCGATCGATCCCGAGACCGCCCGCCGACTCGCCGGCGCGGCGACGATCTGGGATCGGGTCCTGACCGACCCCTGCACAGGCGACGTGCGCGCTGTCGACCGCCGGTTCCCGACGGAAGACCAGCGTCGATTCCTCCGCGCCCGCGACGAGCACTGTCGGTTCCCCGGTTGCCGTCAGTCGGTCTGGCGGTGCGATGCCGACCACACGATCGACTACCAGTACGGTGGGCGCACCGAGCCCGGCAACCTCGCGCACCTGTGCCGCCGACATCACAGTCTCAAGGGGATGTCTGCCTGGACGGTGACGCAACTGCCCCGCGGGGTTCTCGAGTGGACCAGTCCACTCGGGCGCATCTACACCGATCAGCCCCCGCCGACTCTGCGGTTTCTCCCCGACAGCTGACCTTTCCGTCTACCTTGGTCGCATGCGCTCCTCCGTGCCCATGCCGGGAAACCCGTGGCCGCACGACATGCAGATCGAGGTCGACGACTCCCCGCATACTCTGATCGAGCTGCTCTGGGTGCGCGAGGCATGGGATCTGCGTCCCGTCGGCGACGACCTCCCACCGCTGCTTGACGCACCGGCGGCGAAGGACGCCCGCCGGCACGTCGACACGCACGGGTGGGCCGAGGACTGGCCGACCATCTGGCGCGATGCGGTCGCGCACGCCGGCACCCTGCGCGACCCCACGCTCTTCGCGGCACTCCAGGCCTCGGCGAACGGCTCGCAGCAACGCCGTGAACTTCTCACGAAGATGGTCGGACCATCTGCGAGAGATCGGTTCATCGACGCGTTCGACGACTCATGGAGCGAGTGGAGCACGGCCCAGTCGGCCACCCGCCGCGCTGAGCGGACCCTGCCTCTCGAGGAGCACCCGGAGCGGCGGTCGCTCGACGCGCTCATCCCGGCGTGGGAACGCGGGCTGCTGAAGATCGTGACCATCCCTGTCCGAGGCCCGCACACGCGACGGATCGGGCCGCACGTGCTGCTGACCACCCACGCGATCCGCGCGGATCCGGTCGCGTACGCGCAGGCACTCGCGAGCTTCACGAGCTGATCGACGGGCCGACCCGAGCGATCCGGCACCGAGACTACGAGGCGATGCGCTCCGCAACGAGCCCGCGCGTGCGCGCGCCGAGGCCGAGCGCCTCGGCGGCGGCCAACTGCTCGGCAGTGTCGACGTCGCGGCGCAGGGTCGAGGCATCCGGAATCCCGAGTGCCACGCACCCCAGCGCGAGATGGCGCGCGAACGAGTCGACGCCGAACGCCGAGGCCCAGGCGACGCCCGCGCGGGCGGTGACGAGCGTCGAGCCGACGCTCTCGCCATCCGACACGACGCCGCGATCGACGGATGCTGCGGCCGCCAGTGCGTCGGTGAGATCGGCGGGTCGCAGGGCGGGGAGGTCTCCGAGGAGCGCCGCGCGCGGCATCCGCTCGCCTGCGGCCTCGGCGCCCAGCGCGACCGCGGCGTCGATCCCGCGCGGGCCGCCGGGCGTCTGGCTCTCGGCGATGAACCGCAGTCCGGTGATGCCGGAGGCCAGGGCGACGAGCCCGCCGTCGTCGGTCACGACGAAGACCTGAGCCACTGCGGGGCAGGCCGCGGCCGCCGCGATGGTGTCGAGCGCGATCGCCCTGGCGAGGGCGATCCGGTCGACGCCGGCGACACTCAGGCGCGATTTGCCGAGCGAAGCGGGTTTGACCGGGATGACGACTGCCCAGCGCGACCCCTCGGCCACCGCCGTCACTCGGCGAACCGCGCCCGGAGCCTCGGCAGGATCTCCGCGCCGTACGTGCGGAGGAACTCCTCCTGATCGTGGCCGGGGTCGTGGAAGACGAGGTGACGGAACCCGAGGTCGACGTAGGCCGCGATCCTCTCGACGTGCTCGTCGGGGTCGGTCGACACGATGAACCGCGAAGCGACGCGCTCGATCGGCAGTTCGGCCGCGAGCCGCTGCATCTCGATCGGGTCGTGCACGCGCATCTTGTCCTCGGCCGACAGCGCCAGCGGCGCCCAGAACCGCGTCTTCTCCAGCGCGACATCGTGATCGGGGTGGTACGAGACCTTCACCTCCATGAGGGTGTCGATCGCATCCTCGGGCCGACCCGCCTTCGACAGGCCCTCCGCAAGGGCGGGAAGGAGGGTCTCGGTGTACAGCGCGGGGTCTTTCCCGGAAGTCGTGATGTAGCCGTCGGCGATGCGTCCGGCCAGCCGCGTCGCCGCGGGGCCCGACGCGCCGATGTAGATCGGCACCTTCTGGTCGGCGGGGGGCCGATCGTAGATCGTCGCGTCCTTCACCGAGTAGTAGGTGCCGTCGAACGTCACGCGCTCATCGGCCCACAGCGCCTCGATGAGCTGGATCGCCTCTTTGAGCCGCTGGAAGCGCTCGGGCGCTTCCGGCCACTCGAGGCCGAGCGTCACCTCGTTGAGGGCTTCGCCCGTGCCGACGCCGAGGATCACGCGGTTCGGGTACAGCACGCCGAGTGTCGCGAACATCTGCGCGACCACGCCGGGGTGGTAGCGGAACGTCGGGGTCAGCACCGAGGTCCCCATGACGATCTTCGAGGTGCGTGCGCCGAGCGCGCCGAGCCACGGCACGGCAGCCGGGGCGTGCCCGCCCTCGTGCATCCAGGGCTGCAGGTGGTCGGAGACGAACACCGAGTCAAAGCCCATCTCTTCGGCGAGCACGCCGAATTCGAGCAGCTCGGTCGGTCCGAACTGCTCGGCCGAGGCCTTGTATCCGAAGCGCAGCGGAACGGTCATGGCGTGTTGTCTCCTTCGTCTGGTGCTTCGTCCGGCGCGCCCGCGCCGTCATGGACTCTCGCGCCCCGTCGTGCACTCTCGTGCACGAACTCCGAGCCGTCGGCACGCGCCAGCCGCGAGCGGAACGCGTCGACGGTCCCCGGCCACAGCAGCGTGAGCCGCCCCGACCTCTCGTCGACGTACCAGTTGCGGCATCCTCCCGTGATCCAGGGAGTGGATGCTGCTGCCCGCGCGATCTCGTCTGTGTACGCCTCTTCGGCGGACGGTTCCACGCGGAGCACCCCGCCGACCGCGTCGCGCG
Source organism: uncultured Microbacterium sp. (assembly GCF_964244775.1). Taxonomy (NCBI): domain Bacteria; kingdom Bacillati; phylum Actinomycetota; class Actinomycetes; order Micrococcales; family Microbacteriaceae; genus Microbacterium; species uncultured Microbacterium sp. The sequence goes on along the minus strand of NZ_CAXTJR010000003.1, from coordinate 340,676 downwards.
CCGCGAGCGCCCGCACCGCGTACGCGGCCTGCTCCTCGACCATCAGCACCGACGAGTTGTGACCGAGCGACGCATTCGGACCGTTGAGCACGAACAGATTCGGGAAGCCGCTCACGACCGTCGATGCGAACGAGGTCATGCCGTCCGACCAGTGCTGGTCGAGCGTTGCGCCGTCTTCGCCGCGGATCAGGGCGGCGTACGGCTGCCGGGTGGAAGCGAAGCCGGTCGCCAGTACGAGCACATCCGCCTCGTGGCGCGCGCCGTCGGCGCCCACGAGCGTCTGCCCGTCGACCTCGGCCAGCGCCGACGGCTGAAGGGTCACCCGATCCGAGGCGACCGCCGGGTAGAACTGGTCCGACAGCAGCACCCGCTTGCACCCGAACGCGTAGTCCGGGGTCAGCGCTGCGCGCAGCGCCGGGTCGGTCACCTGCGCGTGCAGATGATCCAGAGCGATTCGTGTCGCTGTGGCGGATGCTGCAGCATCCCCCGATCGCGACGCGAAACGCGCTTCGCCCTGGGTGTACAGCTCGGCCCGCAGGCCATCGAGCGCCTCCGGATGCGTGGCGAACAGCTCGCGCTCGGCGTCGGAGTAGTGCCGCGCATCGCGCGGGACGATCCACGCCGGAGTGCGCTGGAACAGTGTAACGTGCTGGGCGAGCCGAGCGAGCTCGGGCACGAGCTGGATCGCGCTCGCGCCGGTGCCGACCACGGCCACGCGTGCGCCCGCGAGGTCGGCGGAGTGATCCCAGCGGGCGGAATGGAAGAGGGGACCGGTGAAACCCTCGAGCCCCGCGATGTCGGGTACCTCGGGCTCGGTCAGACGCCCGCACGCCAGCACGAGCGCGTCCGCCTCGACCAGCCCGGGGATCGCACCGCCCGTCTCGATCAGCCAGCGATCATCGACCCACCGCGCCGAGAGCATCGGCGTCTGCAGGCGCAGCCGATCGCCGAGCTGCTCGCGGTCGGCCACGTCTTGGAGGTAGGCGTGGATCTCGTCGCCGCGCGCGTACACGCCCGACCAGTCGGGGTTGGGGTGCGCCGCGAACCCGTACAGGTGCGAGGGCACGTCGCAGGCGACGCCCGGATAGGTGTTGTCGCGCCAGGTGCCGCCGACGGATGCTGCCCGCTCGAGGATCACGAACGACTCGCGCCCCGCGCGCCGCAGCGCCATCGCCATGCCGATGCCGGCGAAGCCGGCCCCGACGATCGCGACATCGACCCGGCTCACGGTGTTCCCTGACCGGACTGCGGTCCCTGACCGGACTGCGGTCCCTGACCGGACTGCGGTCCCTGAGCCTGTCGAAGGGCCGGCTCCTTGTAGTCCGTCGTCCGCACCCGCAGCGGCCGGAACATGCGCGCGGCGATCGCCGCAGCATCCTTCACCGGCAGCTCGAGCCCCTGTTCGACGCCCGCGTCGGGGCGCACGCGACCATCCAGCAGCGTGCCGCCGAGGTCGTCGCCGCCCGCGCGCAGGAGTTCGGCGGCCGCGGACAGGCCGACACGGGTCCACGGGATCTGGATGTGCGAGATGCTGCCCGACAGCAGCAGCCGCGAGACGGCCACCATGGCGCGGTGCTCGTCGAGCGCGGACCGGCCTTCGACGAGGGCGACGGCGTGGCCGGGCAACGGGATCGGCACGAACTCGGTGAAGCCCCCCGCACCCGACGACGCTGCGACGGTCTGCAGCTCGCGCAGCAGGCGCAGATGCGCGATGCGCTCTCCGGCGGTCTCGACATGGCCGTAGAACAGCACGGACGTCGAGCCGAAACCGGCGCGGTGCGCCGACGTGATGCCCTCGATCCAGCGGTCGATCTCGATGTCGTCGGGGGCGACGAGCCCCCGCACGCGCTCGCTCAGCACCTTGACCCCCGTGCCCGGCACGGTCTTGACGCCGGCGTCCTTCATCGCCGCGAGTGCCTGCTCGAGGCTCAGCCCGCTCCGGTCGGCGAGATCCCATACGTCCTGCGGACGGTAGGCGTGCAGGTGCATGCCGGGGGCCGCGCCCGTGATCGCCCGCGCGAGGGCGAGGTATCCATCGGGAGACTCGGATGCCGGCATCCGGCCCTGCACGCAGACCTCGGTCGCGCCGAGATCCCAGGCATCCGCCGCGATCTCGGCCGCCTCGTCGAGGCTGAACGTGGCGGGCACGCCCGGTCGCTGCGCCTGTCGAAGCACGGTCCGGCGAAGCGCGCTGGAGGCGAGGTTGCGGTTCACGACGATGCTCACGGCCTCGCCGACCGTGTAGCGGCGGAGGTCGTCTGCGGTGGAGGTGAGGGTGATCAGGTCGTCGCCGGTCGCCTCGAGCAGCGCGACCCATTCGGCGTCGTCGAGGGCGAGCGGATCGGCGGCGGCGGTCTCGGCCAGGTTGCGACGCTTCGACAGGCTCAGCGACCGCGGTCCCGCGCTCAGCGACCGAGCCCGCCCGGTCGCTGAGCTTGTCGAAGCGTCCGCAGCAAGCCCCGACTCCGGGTCGGCCAGCGCGGTGACGGCCTCGTGCAGCGCCGGGTCTATCCAGGTTCCGGCATCGCGCACGAACTCCGGCTGGGCGGTGAGGCGCTCGCGCAGTGCGAAGCCGAGGGCGGCGGTCATCGCCGCGAGGTCGTCGAGATGCGGCCACGGCCGCTCGGGGTTCACGTGATCGGCGGTGAGGGGCGAGACGCCGCCCCAGTCGTCGGCGCCGGCGCGAACGAGGAGGTCGAACTCGGCCGGGTCCGACAGATTCGGCGGCACCTGGATCCGCATGCGCGGCCCCATGACGAGCCGCGCGACTGCGACGGCGGCGACGTATTCGAGCACCGAGGCATCCGGAACCGACTGCATCGCCGTCCGCGGCTTCGCGCGGAAGTTCTGCACGATCACCTCCTGGACGCCGCCGTGGCGCTCCTGGATCTCACGCAGGGCGATGAGCGACTCCGCGCGATCGCGGAGGGTCTCGCCGATCCCCACGAGGATGCCGGTCGTGAACGGGATGCCGGCACGCCCGGCGTCGTCGATCACGCGCAGGCGCAGATCGGGGTCTTTGTCGGGCGACCCGAAGTGCACCTGACCGGGCTCCTCATAGAGGCGGCGCGAGGTCGTCTCGAGCATCATCCCCATCGAGGGGGCGGTGGGTCGCAGCATCCGCAGTTCGTCGTACGACATGACGCCGGGGTTGAGGTGGGCGAGCAGGCCGGTCTCGGCGGTGATGAGTCGCGCCATGGCGCCGACGTAGTCGAGAGTCGAGGTGTAGCCGTGCTCGTCGAGCCACGCGCGCGCCTCGGGCCAGCGGTCTTCGGGCCGGTCGCCGAGCGTCAGCAGCGCCTCTTTGCAGCCCATCGCGGCACCCTGACGGGCCACCGCGAGCACCTGCTCGGGCGACATGTAGGTCGGCTTGTGCATCTTGAGCAGCTGCGCGGGGGTGTCGACGAAGATGCAGTAGTGACAGCGGTCGCGGCACAGGGTGGTCAGCGGAATGAACACCTTGCGCGAGTAGGTGATGACACCGGGCCTGCCGGATGCCTCGAGCCCGGCATCCCGCACCGCTCCGGCGAGCTGCAGCACAGCTTCGAGCTGTTCACCCGACGCGGCGAGCAGCGCCTCGGCGTCGTGGGCGTCGAGCCGTTCGCCGGCTTCGGCTCGAGCCAGGCTCACGGCGAAGGCACCGGCACCGGTCTCGCCGCCGTCGACCTGGGAGGAGGGCTCGAGCAGGGTCACCGATCAAGTCTGTCACCGCACGGGTCGCCGAGGGCGCCGGATCGTTGCCCGTCTGTAAGCAAACAGCCGTCATCGGCGCGCGGCGCGCTGGCAGACTAGACGCATGGTCACCCTGCTGCTCGACTCCGCGCAGCTCGAGGTCGTGCTCTCGCGCGTCGAGCACACGCTCGCATTCCGCAAGCGGAATGTTCTGATCGACCGCGTCGCTATCGACAAGGTGCAGCTCACCGACGATGCCTGGACGTGGCTGCGCGGGGTCCCGGGCCCGGGAACCCATCTGCCGGGCACGATCGCGATCGGCGCGTGGAAGCACGCCGGCGCCCGCGACTTCGTGCTGATCCGTCGCCACCGGCCCGGAGTCGTCATCGACCTGACGGGCCACGATGAGTTCGAGCGCATCATCCTCACCACCCGCCACGGTCTCGCGCTCGTGCAGGCGCTTCGGCTCGATGTCGCCGCGCAGGCGGCCGACGTCGCCGACATCGCGACGGGCACGACTTCAATCCCGCCCGAACCCGAAGAAGAACGCCGCTAACTGACGTCCCGGCGCCAGCTGAAGAGGTTCCCCAATACGAGGAACAGCGCCGCGTAGCCGAGCAGCACGAGCCCGCCCGCCCACCACGTGAGTGGATCTCCCGCCGCGGTGCCCGCCCCGGTCGCGCCGCCGAAGACGCTCGCACCCACGAGCGCATCGCCGGCAGCGCCGGGGAAGAAGCGGGTCACGTCGCCGAGTCCGTCGACGAAGGATGCCGCGATCCGGCCGATCGGCTCGAGGAACTGCGTGAACACCAGCACGCCGACGATCGCGCCGACCTGGTTGCGCACGAGCGCGCCCACGCCGATCCCGATCAGCACCCAGAGCACGAACGAGATCACCATGCGGCCGATCAGCGCCCACGTGTCGCTCGAGCCGAATCCGGCGTCGAATCCGAAGCCGGCCAGGAACGCGGCGCCGGGAGCGACCGAGGCCACGATCCCGACCACGGCGTAGAGCACCCCGATCAGCACCCCCACCAGCGCCTTCCCGCCGAGCACCAGGCCGCGCCTCGGCGTGGCGAGGAACGTTGGCGTCAGCGTCTTGTGCCGGAACTCGCTCGTCACCATGAGCGTGCCGATCAGCAGCGGGAAGACGTACCCGACGGACGTGGCCGCGCTGTAGATCATCGCGGGCAGCCCATCGGCCGAGATCTGCGGTCCGCGCGTCGATAGGGCGCCGGCCGCGGACGCGGACAGGACGAAGCCGAGCGCACTCGCCGTGAACGCGACGTAGACGAACAGGACGATCGCGAGGATCCACCACATCGAGGTCGAGAACTGCTTGGTGGCCTCCGAGCGGCTCACATTCATCAGGCTCATCGGGGCTCACCTCCGTTCTCGTCGGGCACGGGGTTGCCATCCGCGTCGAACGACGCGAAGAACCGGTCGGCCTCGGCGTCCGACTCCGTCTTCTCGCGCCGCTCCCACGGTCGATCCGGCTCGAGGGATTCTTCGTCCTCGACGGCGTCGGACTCGACGGTCTCTGCCTCAGGGGGATCCGCCTCCGGGGGATCTGTGTGCGGGGGGATGATGTCGATGATGCCGGTGCTGGCCACGGCGAACGCCGCCGGGTGAGTCTCGGGTTCGCTTTCCGGGGCGGGCTCGCTCACCGGCGCAGGCTCGCTCACCGGGGCCTCGGTGAGCGCGACCGCCGGAGCGGCAGCCGGAACGGCAGCGACCTCGGCAGGAACCTCGGGCTCCGGCATCCCGGACGCAGTCCCACTCGGGTGCACCCGCACGCCGTTGACGAGATCGAGGAAGACCTCCTCGAGGGCAGGACCCCGGCGTTGCAGGGCGGAGAGGGCGACGCCCGCGCGCGCGGCGATCGCCCCCACCTCGACCGGGTCGGTGCCCCGCACGGTGAGACCGGAGCGGAGCACCTCGAACGCGACCCCGGCATCGCTGAGGGCGGCCGACAGGCCCGCGCGGTCGGGCGAGTCGACGACCGTCGCGTACTCCGACGGGTCGGTGAGGTCATCGAGGCCGCCCTGGAACACGAGCCGCCCGTGCGCGATGATCAGCAGGTTGTCGACCGTCTGCGCCACTTCGGCGAGCAGGTGCGAGGAGACGAGCACCGTGCGCCCCTGTCGTGCGAGTTCGCGGAGCAGGCCACGCAGCCACTTGATGCCCTCAGGGTCGAGGCCGTTGGCCGGCTCGTCGAGCACGAGGACTCCGGGGTCACCGAGCAGGGCGTACGCGAGCCCGAGGCGCTGGCGCATGCCGAGCGAGAATCCGCCGACCTTGCGGCCCGCGACGTCGGCGAGCCCGACCATGCCGAGTGCGGTATCAACCTGCGTCAGCGGGAGCCCTGCCGCCTGCGCGTAGACCTTCAGATGGTTGGCGGCGGAGCGACCGGGGTGGAAGCTGGATGCCTCGAGCACCGCGCCCACGGTCTGCAGCGGGTCCTTCAGCTGCGCGTACGGCATCCCGCCCACCGTCGCGGTGCCCTCGGTGGCTCGGACGAGCCCGAGCAGGATGCGCAGGGTCGTCGTCTTGCCCGCCCCATTGGGGCCGAGGAAGCCGGTCACTGCTCCCGGCTCGACCCGGGCGGTGAATCCGCCCACGGCTCCCACGGTTCCGAAGCGCTTGGTGACGCCGGTGAACTGAAGCACCTGTCCGTCGGGCATGGCGCCACCTCTCGTCGTCGTGAGCCGTTTCCCTCATCTTTGCGGAAAAGTCATCTCCAGGTGTGATCCGCAGAAGACGCCGACCCCGACGCTAACCTTGCCCCTGTGAAGGACGACGCTGCGACGGGCCAGAGTTCCGCATCCCGTGTGCTCGCTCGCACGCGCGGCGCGCTCGGCCATCTGACCCTCAATCGTCCCGAGGCGATCAACGCGCTGGATCTGGGGATGGTGCGCGACCTCGCCCGTGCGCTGGATGCCTGGGCGGCCGACTCCGACGTCGACGTCGACATCGTGGTGCTCGACGGCGCGGGCGAACGCGGATTCTGCGCGGGCGGCGACGTGCGCGGGCTCTACGGCCAGATCGCGTCGGACGACGCCGCGGCGACGGCCGGCTTCTTCCTGGCCGAGTACGCGCTGAACGCTCGGATCGCCGAATATCCGAAGCCGTTCGTCGTGCTCGCCGACGGCATCACGATGGGCGGCGGGATCGGCCTGGCCGGCCACGCGGCGATCCGGGTCGTGACCGAGCGCTCGAAGCTCGCCATGCCCGAGACCCGGATCGGCTTCACCCCCGACGTCGGCGGCACCTGGCTGCTCGGGCGCGCTCCCGGACGCCTGGGGGAGTACCTCGGACTGACCGGCGCGTCGATGGATGCTGCGGACGCGATCCACTGCGGATTCGCCGACTACTTCGTGCCCGTCGCGCACCTCGACGGGCTCCGCGAGGCGCTGCAGACCAGGGCAGACCCGTCCAGTCCCACCGAGATCGTGCTGCTGTTCGACGAGACCGCCGGCGCCTCGTCGCTCGAGGCGGCCCAGGGGTGGATCGACGACGCGTTCTCTGCCGACACGGTCGCCGAGATCATCCAGCGCCTTCGCGCGCGACCCGAGCCGGAGGCGGCGACCACTGCGGAGCTGCTCACCACTTCGTCGCCCACCGCTCTGACGATCACTCTCGAGGCCGTCCGCCGCGCCCGCACCCTCCCCGATCTGCGTGCCGCGCTCGCCCAGGAGTACGGCCTGGTGATGTGGTTCGCCCAGACGCAGCCCGACCTGCTCGAGGGCATCCGCGCACAGCTCGTCGACAAGGACCGCAACCCGCGCTGGCAGCCGGCCACGATCGACGAGCTCGCGCCGGACCTCACAGCATCCGCCTTCTCCTTCGTGCCGTCGCAGCCCCTCTGGAGCTAGCAGTGGCCGACCCCAGCGCGAAGACAGCCAGGCGCCGTCGCGCGTACTCGGTGGGTATCGCCCTGGACTGGTTCTTCTTCGTCTTCGCCGGCGTCGCCGCCATCTGGCTCGCGTATCTGAGCTTCACCGAGACGTTCCAGCTCGGCTGGTGGGGCATCATCGCCGTCATCGCCTTCTGGGTGCTGCTGGCCTACCTCGTGCTGCCTCGACTGCATCGGATCCTCACGACGATCTACGTGCCGGACTATTTCATCGGCCGCGCACGCACGAGCGACGGACTGCTCGGCGACCCCGTGAATCTCGCGTTCATGGGGTCGGGCGAGCAGATCGCCGCGGCGCTCGGTGCGGCCGGCTGGACGCGGGCCGACCCGGTCACCTTCGGCTCGTCGTGGCGCATCGTGCTGTCGACCCTGACCCGCCGCAGCTACGACGAGGCGCCGGTGAGCCCGCTGTTCCTCTTCGGCCGCCAGCAGGACTTCGCGTTCCAGCAGGAGGTGTCGGGCAACCCCGCGCAACGGCACCACGTGCGGTTCTGGGAGTGCCCCGAGGGATGGCTGCTGCCGGGCGGCCGTCGCGTGGACTGGGTGGCGGCGGGCACGTTCGACACGGCTGTCGGCCTGTCGCTGTTCACCCTCCAGATCACCCACCGCATCGATGCCGACACCGACGTCGAGCGCGATCACATCGTGCAGACGGTCACGGCCGCTGATCCGCGGATCACCGTGGACGTGATCGCCGACTTCTCGACGGGCTATCACGCGCGAAACGGCGGGGGCGACAGCATCCGCACCGACGGCGACCTGCCGATCGTCGATGTCACCTCGGTCCAGGAGGTGGTGGCATGACCGATTCCGACCGCCGGCCGACCGAGCTGCCGCGCGACCCCGGCAAGCGCCCCGCATACGAGCCTGCCGCTCGGCTCATGCAGCCCGTGGTGTACGACCCCGAGATGAAGCGTCCGATAACGACCGTCGCCGGCGCGGTGCTCGTGCTGCTGCGCGTGATCGCGGGCGCGCTGCTGCTGACCGACATCTCGTTCAGCTGGAAGACGCTGGCCAGCCAGGCCGATGCCGCGCTCACCGATGTGGTCATCTCGCCCGAGCTCGCCGCCGCCGGACTCACCGTCGTGGTCGTGGTCGGCGGTGCGGCGCTGCTCGTGGACGGGGTGCTCGGTCTGCTGACGTATCGCGGGAGCAATGTCGCGCGCGTGATCGTGATGCTCTTCTCGGTCGTGTCCATCTCCTTCTCATTCGTCAGCTGGTGGACCGAAGGCCAGGAGATCACGCTCAAGACGAGCCTGTTGTCGCTCGCCTTCGACATCCTCGTGCTGCTGGCGCTTTCCAGCCGCAGCGCCGCCGCCTACGCCCGCCGCAACGAGCGGCGCTGAGCCGGGCGCTCAGCCCGGACCCATCGATCGGGGTTAGCCTGTAACGCGCCGGATCGAGGGGAGCGAGCGTGTTCGACAGTCCGCTGTCTGCCTCGGCGTACGACGTCCTGGGGGTGGAGCCCTCGGTCGACGACGACGCCCTGCGCAAGGCCTACCGCCTGCGCATGCGTCAGACGCACCCCGACACCGGCGGTGATGCCGCCGTATTCATCCAGGTGCAGCGTGCGTGGGAGCTCGTCGGAACCGAGGATGCGCGGGCCGCGTACGACCGCGGGCACGGCTTCGCGGAAGCGTTCGCCCCGGCGAGCGCGACGGCGGCCTGGCGCCCTGCGTCCGCGCAGGCCGACACCCGCCCGCGCGCCCGGTCGTACGGTCAGCCGGGGGGATGGCGCCGCGAGCGCTACCTCACCCTCATCCGCGAGTGGGCGGGCCGCGGGGTCGCGCTCGACGACCCGTACGATCCCGCGGTGGTCCGCTCGGCTCCGCACCACCTGCGCAGGCTCCTGGCCGACGCCCTCGCCGAAGAGGCGACGGCGCGGATCGTCGCCGACCTGGGCATGGGATACACGGTGTGGCACGACGTCGCCGCCGGCGGGCGCTCGGGCGACCCCGAATCGAAGCTCGACCACATCGTGCTGGGCCCGAGCGGCCTCTACGGCGTGCTGTCGGAAGACTTCGGCGGCCCCGTGCGCCTGCGCCGGGGCGAGATCGTCGGCGACGGTGTGACCGGCGCCCCGATCGCCGACCTGCTCGGACGGATGCGGGTCATCGCGCGCGCCGCGGGCGTGCGGTTCAGTGGTGCGCTCGTGGTGCTCCCCGACGACGACATCGAGACCACGATCGATGAGCTCGGCCGGGTGCGCGGCATCCCCGTCGTCATCGTCGCGCGCAGCGCCCTGTCGACCGTGCTGCGGCGCGGTGCCTCCGGGGCGCGATCGATCGGCGGCAACGAGGTCTTCGACGTCCGCACCCGCCTGCAGCAGGCCGCACGGTTCGTCTGAGCGCGAGCCGGTTCAGCCCGCGAGGCCGAACAGATCGAGCGGATGGGTCAGGCGCCACCACGGGCTCGGATCTGGGATGTCGGCCGCCAGCTGCAGCCCCACGGTGGTGGAGTTCAGCGGACCGGTGACCTCGAGCGAGCCGACCGCGTCGCCGCCCGTACGGTTGTCGCCCAGCGCGGAGGTCGTCGCGACGGCACCTGTTCCGCCGTTCCAGAGGATCACGCCGGCGTCGGCGGAGGTGACGATGTCGACGCTTTCGCCCCACCGGGTGGTGACGACCCCGGTGACCGTGCCGGAGAGCACCGAAGGACGCGACTGCAGCTCCTGCTCGAGCTGCGCGTAGAGCGCCCGACTGGCGGCGAGTCGCGCCTCGTCGTCCGGCTGCCCGAGCACCGAGGCGTACAGCCGTACCGTGGTGTCGCCGATCGTCACGTTCTTGGCCGACAGCAGGTTGAAGGCGTCAAGAGACCCCGTCTTCACGCCGATCACACCGGCGTCGGCGAGCAGCCCGTTCGTGTTCTCGACCACCCCGGCGCCCGGAAGATCGATCGACTTCTTGGCGACGATCTCGGCGATCACAGGGTTTTCGAGCGCGCGCTGTGCGAGCGGGATCAGGGCGTCGGGGCTCGCCGTGTTGCCTGAGTCGATGCCGGTCGGATCGAGCACCGTGATGCCGGGCACGCCGTGCGCGGTCAGCCAGCTCTCGGCGGCAGCGGCGAACACGCGATCGGAGGGCCACAGGTTGCTCGCGAGGCGGTCGGCGTAGTTGCCCGCCGAGCCCACCAGCATCCCCTCCAGCAGCTGATACTCGGTGAGCGTGCCGTCGACCGGCACGTCGAGCGCCGACTCGTCGTTGGAGAGGTAGTTCCAGTAGTCGTCCTGGTCGGCCTGCGTGAAGCGGAACTCGGGGCCCTGCTCGCCGAGCGCGAGCGGCATCTGGTCGAGCACGAGCAGCGCGGTGACGACCTTCGTGATGCTCGCCATCGACTCGGGGTCCGACGTCGAGGTCAGCTGACCCACCCCATCGACCGAGATCGCGGCGCTGCCCGTCGCGGGCCAGGCCGGGGCGGCGGCCGCCGCCGGCGCTGACGTGATCTGCACCGCTGTGATCGTCGGAGCGACCGCGTAAAGCGGCCAGAGCAGGGTCGCCGCCGAGTACGCACCCACGAGTGCGGCGGCGATGCCGATCGGTGCGAGCACGCCCGCGCGCCACGGCGACCGACGCGGCGGGTCGGACAGCAGGTCGGGCTCGACCGGAACGAGCGAGTTCGTGTCGAGACTCTCGAGCGCGCGGGCAGGGCGAGCGATGGATGCTTCGTCCACCCACGAGAACGCGACGCGCTGCGGCGGGCCGGCTGTGGCGGCAGCCGCCGCCGCAGCGGCTGCCGCTGCCCGCGCGGCGGCGCGGGTCGGCGCGGCCTCCGGCGGCGGCGAGACGAGCGTCATCCGCTTAAGTTACCGGACGAACGCAGGGCTATACTCAATGCCACAACACGGGAGTCCGGTGAGCCGGGCTGAGAGGAAGCGATCCACGCTTCGACCGTCGAACCTGATCTGGATCATGCCAGCGCAGGGAGGAGCCAGAATGAGTGTTTCCACGCCTTCGACAGCCGGAAGAACCGGCAGGAGCGCACGCCCGGGTCGCACCCCGATCATCTGGCGGTGGCGCGTCGTCGACATCGTCGTGGCCAGCGTCATCGCGGTCGCCTCGTCCCTGGTGTTCCTGCTCTGGAACATCGGCTACCAGGTGCCGGGCGCCGCGCTCTCGGCGATACTCCCGGGCCTGCAGGGGCTGATGGCCGGTCCGTGGCTGTTCGCCGGCGTGCTGGGCGGACTCATCATCCGCAAGCCCGGCGCGGCCCTCTTCACCGAGACCGTCGCGGCGATCATCTCGGCGCTGATCGGCGCGCAGTGGGGTCCGTGGACGATCGTGTCGGGCCTGGTGCAGGGCCTCGGCGCGGAACTGGTGTTCCTCGCGTTCCTCTACGCGTCGTTCCGGCTGCCGGTCGCGATCCTCGCCGGCGCGGCGGCAGGCGTGGCCTGCGGCATCAACGACAGCATCATCTGGTACGCCGGCGCCGACACCGCCTTCGTCGTCATCTACATCATCAGCACGACGATCTCGGGTGCCGTCATCGCCGGCATCGGGTCGTGGCTGATCGCGCGCGGGCTCGCGCGGACGGGCGCCCTCAGCCGGTTCGCGTCGGGCCGCGAGAACACCGCGCGCGTCTAGGAGTGGGCGCGCCTGCCGTCGGTGGCAGCGCCACGCCTTCCACGCCCGCGGCGCTGGAGGCACGCGGGTGGGCGTGGCGGCACGCCACCCGCCGGCGCTGGGCGCTGGAAGACGTCGCCTTCCGCATCGAGCCGGGGGAGCGCGTGCTGCTGCTCGGCGCCTCCGGCTCCGGCAAGTCGACGCTCCTGCAGGGCCTTGCCGGCGTGCTCGGCGGTGACGACGAGGGCGAAGCGCGCGGCGCCCTGCTCGTGGACGGCGAGGTCGCAGCATCCGTTCGCGGGCGCGTCGGGCTCGTCCTGCAGGATCCCGACAGCCAGGCGATCCTCGCCCGGGTGGGCGACGACGTCGCCTTCGGCTGCGAGAACCTGGGCGTGCCGCGCGCCGAGATCTGGCAGCGCGTGCGCGCCGCGCTCGACGACGTCGGCCTCGAGGTCGACCTCGATCGGTCGACCTCTGCGCTGAGCGGAGGTCAGAAGCAGCGCCTCGCCCTCGCCGGAGTGCTCGCGATGGCGCCGGGCGCGATCCTGCTCGACGAGCCGACCGCGAATCTCGATCCGGCAGGAGTCATCGAGGTGCGGGATGCCGTGACCCGCGCACTCGCGAAGACCGGGGCGACCCTCGTGGTCGTGGAACATCGCCTGGACGTGTGGCTTCCGGTCGTAGATCGCGTGATCGTGCTGGGCGGGGCCGGCGCCGGCGGCGTCCTCGCCGACGGCACACCCGACGACGTGCTGCACGCACGCGGCGCAGAGCTCGCCTCGGCGGGAGTGTGGGTGCCCGGCATCCGTCCTGTCGTGCCCCCGCCCCCGGCGCGCCCCGCCGGTGACGAGCTGCTGCGCGGGCACGAACTGGTCGTCGCGCGCCGCCGCGGAGTGCCGGTCGCGGGGCCGCTGCAGATCTCGGTGCGTGCGGGCGAAGTGCTCGGCATCACCGGCGCCAACGGCTCGGGCAAGTCGACCCTCGGCCCCACCCTCGCAGGACTCATCCCGCCCGAGAGCGGCCGGGTCGAGGCATCCGCTCTGCTCAGTGACGGCGCGCGCGGCGCCCCGATCTCGTGGAGTTCCCGCCAGCTGCTGACACGCATCGGCACGGTGTTCCAAGACCCCGAGCATCAACTGCTCGCCACCACCGTGCGCGCCGAACTCGCGGTGGGGCCGCGCGCACTGGGGCTGCCCGAAGAGCTCATCGCCGCACGCGTCGACGAACTGCTCGAGCGGCTGCGCCTCACCGCACTCGCGGGCGCGAACCCGTACACGCTCTCGGGCGGCGAGAAGCGCCGGCTCACCGTCGCGGCGACGCTCGCGACCCGCCCGCGCGTGATCGTGCTCGACGAGCCGACATTCGGACAGGATGCCGCGACCTGGGCCGAGCTCGTCGCGATCATCGCCGCCCTGCGAGACGGTGACGGTGCCGGGGGTGCCGGAGGCGTCGGCGGTGACGCGCCGGCCGCGATCGTCGCGATCAGCCATGACGAAGAGGTCCTGACCGCCCTGCACGCCCGTCGGCTGCCGCTGGACGCGCCGCGGTGAGCGCTCTCGACCAGCGCCGCGATCGACGCGGCCCGATCGCCGGAATCAATCCGGTCGCCAAGCTCGGTGCCGCGCTCCTGATCGGCGCCCCACTCATCCTCACGATCGACTGGGTCTCAGCGGCCACCGCCCTCGCGCTCGAATCGGTGCTGTTCGTCTTCGCGGGCCTCACCTGGCGCGAGTTCTGGGTGCGCACCTCACCGGTCTGGATCGCCGCCCCGCTGACGGCCGTCACGATTGCGCTCTACGGCGCGGTGGACGGACAGATCTTCTTCGAGTGGTTCCTCGTGCGGGTCAGCGAAGGCTCGCTCGATCTAGCGCTCGCCACGTTCTTCCGCGTGCTGGCGATCGGCCTCCCCGCGGTCGTGCTCTTCGTCACCGTCGACCCGACCGATCTTGCCGACGGCCTCGCGCAGATCCTCCGGCTGCCGAGCAGGTTCGTGCTCGGCGCGCTCGCCGGCATGCGCCTGATCGGGTTGCTCACCGACGACTGGCGCGCGCTCGCGCTCGCCCGCCGTGCCCGCGGAGTGGCCGATCAGGGGCGCATCCGCCGCCTGTTCGGCATGGCGTTCGCGCTCCTCGTGCTCTCGATCCGGCGCGGGTCGAAGCTCGCGACGGCCATGGAGGCGCGCGGCTTCGGTGGCTCGGGCACTCGCACGTGGGCGCGGGAGTCGCGTTTCGGGGGGCGGGAATGGATGCTGTTGGCCGTCGGTGCCGCGATCTCGGCCATCGCGGTCACGGTCTCGGTCGCCACCGGCTCGTGGACGTTCATCCTCGGCCGCTGAACCTGACACCGAGTGTCAACTAGGCTGGCACCCGAGTTCGAAGGAGAGCACATGGACCTCACGGGAGCCTCCGCCCTCGTCACGGGCGGCGCCAGCGGCTTGGGCCTGGCCACCGCGCGGCGCCTCGCCGCGGCGGGAGCCGCAGTCACGATCGTCGACTTGCCGTCATCGGCCGGCGCCGATATCGCGGCCGAACTTGGCGGCACGTTCGCGTCCGCCGACGTCACGAGCCCCGAGCAGGTCGCCGCGGCGGTCGAGCTCGCCGCGGAAGCGGGCGCGCTCCGAGTCGTCGTCAACTGCGCCGGCATCGCCCCGCCGGCGAAGGTGCTCGATCGAGACGGCAACCCGAGTCCGCTCGCCGACTTCGAGCGCGTGATCCGGGTCAACCTCATCGGCACCTTCAACGTGATCGGGCAGGCGTCCGCCGCGATGGCGCGCACCCAACCCGACTCCGAGAGCGGCGATCGCGGCGTGATCGTCAACACCGCGAGCGTGGCGGCATTCGACGGCCAGATCGGACAGCCCGCCTACTCGGCGAGCAAGGGCGGCGTGCACGCGATGACCCTTCCGGTGGCGCGCGAGCTCGCCCGCCACGGCATCCGCGTGCTCACGATCGCCCCCGGAATCATGGAGACACCGATGCTCGCCGGCCTCCCGCAGGCTGCGCAGGATTCGCTCGGTCAGCAGGTGCCGTACCCCCAGCGACTCGGTCGTCCCGACGAGTACGCGCAGCTCGTGATGGCGATCGTCGAGAACGGGTACCTCAACGGCGAGACGATCCGGCTCGACGGCGCGATCCGCATGGCACCGAAGTAGGGAGACAGCATGTCCGAAGCACTTCTCTACACCGTCGAAGACGGGCTGGCCCGGCTGATCCTGAACCGCCCTGCCCGCCTGAACGCCTTCGAGAGCGAGCTCGCCCACGCGTGGGCGGAAGCCACGACCGACGCTGTCGCACGCGAGGATGTGCGCGCCATCCTGATCGGCGCGAGCGGCGCGCACTTCTGCGCGGGCGGAGATGTGCTGGCGATGGCGAGCACGATGGGATCCGGCGCCGACATCACGAGGCTCGCCGGGGTGATCAACACGGGAATCCGGGCGCTCACCGAGTCGTCCAAGCCCGTCGTCGCGGCCGCGCAGGGCACGACCGCCGGCGGAGGCCTCGGCATCCTGATGTGCAGCGATTACGCGATCGTGGGCGAGAACTCGCGGATCGGCAGCCTGTACGCGAACATCGGGCTCACCCCCGACCTGTCGGTCTCCGCTCAGCTGACGCGCGCGGTGGGTGAGCGCCGTGCGCTGCAGCTCGTGCTGCAAGACCGGATGCTGTCGTCCGCCGAAGCACTCGACTGGGGCCTGGTCGCCGAGGTCGTCGCGGCCGACGAGGTCGAGGGCCGCGCGGAGCAGGTGGCGAAGTTCTGGCTCGAGAACGCCACGGCGGCGTACGGCCAGGCGAAGCATCTCGTCCGCTCAGCGGCCGAGACGACGTTCATCGATCAGCTCGACGTCGAGGCGGCCTCGATCGGGGCATTCCTGGAGACCCCCGACGCGCAAGCCCGCGTCGCGGCGTTCGCCGCAGCATCCACTCGAAAGGCAGCCCGGTGACCGCGAAGTCTCTGTCGGGCAAGACCATCCTCATGTCGGGCGGCAGCCGCGGCATCGGCCTGGCGATCGCCCTCCGCGCCGCCGCCGATGGCGCGAACATCGCCCTACTCGCCAAGACCGACACCCCGCATCCGAAGCTCGAAGGCACGATCCACACGGCCGCGGACCGGATTCGGGATGCCGGGGGCAGAGCACTCGCGATCGTCGGCGACGTCCGCAACGACGATGACATCACCGAGGCGGTGCGGGGGACCGAGGGCGAGTTCGGCGGCATCGACATCATCGTCAACAACGCGAGCGTGATCGACCTGTCGCGAACGCTCGACTTGCAGCCCAAGAAGTACGACCTCATGCAGGACATCAACGTGCGCGGCACGTTCATGCTGTCGCGCGCGGCGGTGCCGATTCTGCGCGAGAGCGAGAACCCGCACATCCTGTCGCTGTCGCCGCCGCTGAACATCACGCCGAAGTGGCTCGGCGCGCACACCGGCTACACCCTGGCGAAGTTCGGCATGACGATGGTGACCCTCGGGCTCGCGGCGGAGTTCCAGAGCGACGGGATCGCCGCCAACACGCTGTGGCCGCGCACGACGATCGCCACGGCGGCCGTGCAGAACCTGCTCGGCGGCGACCGGGTGATGGCGGCCAGCCGCACCCCGGAGATCTACGCGGATGCCGCGTACGAGGTGCTGCTGCGCCCCGCGCGCGAGTACACCGGGCAGACGCTCATCGTCGAGGACGTGCTCGCGGAGGCCGGCATCACCGACCTGTCGGGCTACGCCGCTGTGCCCGGTACGCCCGAAGACCGGATGTTCCCCGACATCTTCCTGTAGTCCGTCTTCGCCTATGGCGCCGGCGGGTCGGTGGCCCAGCCGAGGATGATCGACACCTCATCATCGGTGAGCCACGCGAAGCCGACACTCTGGAACGGCGCCATCCCCTCCGGTCTTTCCGTCGACGGGATCGCCTCGTACGGAAGCGTCACGACGAGCGCCCCCTCATCGAAGCGCGACGGCAGGATGCAGTCCGCTCGCACTTTCTCGCCATCGCGCGCGAGCGCAAGGCACGGGAACCCGCTGCGGCTGCGTGCCAGCCACAAGTCCCAGCCGTAGTGATTGCCGAGCGAAGAGCTCCACCGCAGGTCTTCTGCGATCGGGAAGGTGGGCGGATCGGGCGGGCCGAGGGCATCGAGCGTGCCGTCGGTCGGCACCTGCGTCAGCACATGCGCCGTCAGATCGCCGTGGAACGGGCTCGCCGAGCCGAACGGGTCGGGGGCAGGGGGAGTGGATGCCGCGGCCGTTGTCGTCGGCAACGCCGGCGCCTCCGCCCCGATGCTCGCCAGCACGATCGCGACGGCAGCGACCCCGAGCACCAGACCGCTGTGCCACGGGGGTCGTTGCCGTCGACCGGAGACTCGCGTCGCGTCCGTCGGCGCCGAAACGGCCGAATCGCGCGGGGTAGGCGCGGTTTCGATGTCACCATCGGGTGGGCCGGGCGCGGCATGGACGTTCGACGCTGGTGCGCGCGCCGCATCTTCCAGCACGACGAGGCGCGCCAGTGCGGACGGATCGGAGGCGATATCGGCGTCCGGGCCATAGGCGCGACGTCGTAGCTCCGCGAGTTCGGTGGCGTCATCGTCCACGCTCCTCACGGTAGCGGCCCGTGCGGGTGCCGGGGCCGCTCGCGCGGAGCGGGCCGGCGCGGCCACGCCACCTCGTCTACCGCCGCCCGATGATGGCGCTGTCGTTGCTGGCCCGCCCGACCACGATCATCACCGTCTGGTCGCTGAACCACTGGTACCCGATGCTCTCCGCCGGCCCCATGCCGCCGGGGCGGTCGGCGGGCACGACCGAGGCGTAGGGCACCGACACGATCAGCGAACCCTGGCTCGAGTCATCTGGGAGCTGGCATTTCGCTCGCACGTCGCGGTCGCGCGCCAGGGCGACGCACGGCCGTCCGTTCTGGCTCCGCGCGAGCCAGAGTTCCCACCCGTAGAAGGTGCCGAGGGGTGCCGACCAGCGGAGCCCCTCGGCGACGGGGAACGGCGGGGTGCCGCCCGCGACGGGCACGTCGAAGTAGTCGCCCGCTGATCCGCCGATCGGCACCGCGATCAGCAGTCGTGCCGCGGGATCGTCGGCGAACGGGCCCACGTCGTCGAAACGGGAGGCGCTGGGCGAGGGTGGCGGCACCACCTCCGCGAGCGACGGCCCCTCCGCGAGCGTCGGCGCCGACGGCGGCGTCGCGGTTGCCGCGAGCGCGGCGAGCACGATCGCCACGGCGGCCACCGCCGCCACGAGTGCGACGTGCCACGAGGGGTAGGCCACCTCGACGGCGGATGCAGCGGCCGCAGGCGCCGGCGTCCCTGCGGCAGGCGATGCGGCCGCGGGCTGTGCGGAATCGGGGCCGCGGTCGTGGACGGCACGGGCGAGGGATGCCGCGGCACCCGCGCGCAGCGCGTCTTCCAGCTCGATCAGCCGAGCGAGGGCGACGGGGTCATCGGTGATGTCGGCGTCCGGCGCGTACGCCCGCCGCCGCAGTCCGGCGAGCTCAGCTGCGTCCTCCACGCCGCCCACGCTAGCGGCGGCCCGGCTGACATGCACCGGGTTCACAAGGTCTCTGCATCTGATGCACAGGTGCCGTCTCCTACCCTGGCCCGATGTCGTATTCCGCCCACCGCCCCGGTCGCTTCGGCTCCGATGGAGCCATCGAGCTCACCGGTGACGACGAGGAGGAGCTCTACCTGAGCGACTTGAGGGATATCACCAACCCCGTCGAGGTCGTGCCTGAGGCGCCGATCGTACCTGAGCACGCCGTCGAGCCAGAGCCTGAGCGGGCACCCGTCCCGGACACCGAGCCCACTCGCCGCAGCGAGTCTCCGCGGAGGCGCCGGATGCCGGCATCCCGCCTGCTCGCCATCCTCGGCGGTGCTCGGGGCGCAGTCCTCGACGACGTGCCGTCCGAGACCTCGCGGTTCGTGCAGATGTTCTTCGTGCTCGCCGGAACCGCGGTCGTCTCGGCACTGTCGATGTTCTTCGCGCTGCTGACCGGCGTGCGCATCACCCCATGGGCCGCCGTGCCGATCGCGCTCGTGTGGGCGCTCATCATCTTCAACCTCGACCGCTTCCTCACCTCGACGATGCACTCGACCCGAAACGTCTGGAAGCTCATCGGGCTCGCGATCCCGCGTGTCATCATGGCCGCGCTGATCGGCATCGTCGTCGCCGAACCGCTCGTGCTGCAGGCGTTCCACAACGACATCGCGCGCGAAGTCACCTCGAGCAACGTCGTGCAGGCGCAGACCGATCAGGATGCTGTCACCACCGGGCCCGAGAAGCAGGCGCTGGATGCCGCGAGCGCCCGTGTCGCGGCGCTCGAGAACCAGGCGGCGACCGGAATCGTGGCCGGCACCTCGCCGACGTCGGCGGAATCCGCCTCCGCGCAGCAGACCGTCGACCAGCTCACCCAGCAGCTCGCCGACCAGCAGAAGGTCATCGACCAGTCGCGTGCGCTGTACCAGTGCGAGCTGACGGGTCAGGGCGCGGGCACCGTGCCCGGCTGCACCGGTGTCGTCGGCGACGGCGCGAGCTCGGATGCCGCACAGGCCCAGCTCGCCCAGGCGCAGAGTTCGTACGACGCGCTCGCGGTCCAGCTGCAGCAGGCGCAGACGGCGCTGGCCGCCGCCAACTCTGCGAGCACCGACGCCGCTGCCACCTCGGCGGCGCAGAACACGCAGCAGGCGAACGACGAGCTGCCGGCAGCCCGCCAGCAGTACGACGCCGCGCTGGCCGCCTACAACAACCGTGCCGCGGAAGTCGCCGGCGGCAACGCCGAAGCCGTCGGACTCCTCAGTCAGATGGGCGCCCTCGAGCGCCTGTCGGCGCGCGAGCCGTCACTGTTGTGGGCGCACTGGCTGATCGCCGCGCTGTTCTTCATGATCGAATTGCTCCCCGTGCTGGTGAAGGTGCTGACCAGCTACGGCGATCCCACCGTCTACGAGCGCGCCGAAGCGATGCACCACCAGGTCGACCTCGACCGCGTCTCGGCCCGTACGTGGCGGGAGCGCGCGGCGATCGCGACGGAGAAGACCGCCGTCTGACAGCCAGCGAGACCTCTACCCCAAGGGAAGCCACGGCCAGACATCACGCAGGCGCGTCCTCTACCCTTGAGGGCATGGCCCAGACCCCTGACTCTTCCTCGCCGCGCGCCGAGCGCCTCGGCGCGGTGCGTCAGGTGCGCCCCGCGACGGAGGGGTGGAGCCAGAAGAAGGATGCCGAGGGCCGGCCGCTGCTGCAGTTCGCGAGCCCCAAGCGGGGGAAGCCGCCGATGCATCTGGCCGATCTGAACCCCGCCGAGCGCACTGCGCGCCTCAAGGATCTCGGCCTGCCGGGCTTTCGCGCCAAGCAGCTCGAGACCCACTACTTCACGCACTACACGAGTGACCCCGCGCACATGACAGACCTACCGGCCGCGGGGCGGGAAGAGCTGGTCGCGGGGCTCCTCCCGCCGTTGCTCACCGAGGTCCGCCGCCTCGAGACCGATCGCGGTGACACGATCAAGTTCCTCTGGAAGCTGCACGACGGCGCGCTCGTCGAGTCCGTGCTGATGCGCTACCCGGGTCGCATCACACTGTGCGTCTCGTCGCAGGCCGGGTGCGGCATGAACTGCCCGTTCTGCGCGACCGGCCAGGCGGGCCTGACCCGCAACATGTCGGCGGCCGAGATCGTCGATCAGATCGTCCGCGCCAACCGTCTTATCGCCGACGGAGGTCTCGGCGGCAAGAAGCGCGACGATCACTCCGCGGAACGCGTCAGCAACATCGTCTTCATGGGCATGGGCGAGCCCCTGGCCAACTACGCCCGCGTGATGCAGGCCGTGCGCGTGATGACCGACAAGCAGCACGGGCTCGGCATGAGCGCCCGCGGCATCACCGTCTCGACGGTGGGGCTCGTGCCGGCGATCCACAAGCTCGCCGCCGAGCAGATCCCGGTGACCTTCGCCCTCTCGCTGCATGCCCCTGACGACCTGCTGCGCGACGAGCTGATCCCCGTCAACTCGCGCTGGAAGGTCGACGAGGCACTGGATGCTGCGCGCGCGTACTTCGACGCCACCGGCCGCCGGGTCTCGATAGAGTACGCCCTGATCAAGGACATGAACGACCACGGCTGGCGCGCCGACCTGCTCGCCGACAAGCTGAACGCCCGCGGCCGTGGCTGGGTGCACGTCAACCCGATCCCGTTGAACCCGACGCCCGGCTCGATCTGGACAGCATCCGAGCGCGACGTGACCGAAGAGTTCGTCCGGCGCCTGAACGCCGCCGGCGTCCCGACCACTCTCCGCGACACTCGCGGCAAAGAGATCGACGGTGCGTGCGGACAGCTGGCGACGACGGAAGACGACGAGCGCGCCGCCGAGGCGATGCCCGTCTGAGCATCGGACATCGTCCGTAGGCTGGCACGCATGAAGAGAATCTCGCTCGGCGAGGCCGAGGCTCCTAACGTCGTCCTCGGTCTGATGCGCATCGCGGACAAGACCGACGATGAGATCCGCACGCTCATCGGCACGGCGCGTGACGCGGGCATCGACTTCTTCGATCACGCGGCGATCTATGGCGACAGGCTGCACGGGTGCGAGGCGCGCTTCGCCGAGGCGATGCAGCTGAGTGCGTCCGAGCGCGACGAGATCACGCTCCAGACCAAGGCCGGCATCGTCGGCGAAGGCGGACCGTACTTCGACTTCTCGTACGAGCACCTCATCGGATCGGTCGAGGGGTCGCTCCGTGCCCTGCAGACCGACTACATCGACATCCTGCTCCTGCATCGGCCTGACGCGCTCGTCGAGCCCGACGAGGTGGCCCGCGCGTTCGACGAGCTCGAGGCGGCCGGCAAGGTCCGTGCTTTCGGCGTCTCGAACCACACGCCCCGGCAGATCGACGTGCTCAAGACCTCGGTATCTCAGGCGCTGATCGCCAACCAGCTCCAGCTGTCGATCACGCACGCCCCGATCATCGCGCAGGGCGTGGCGGGCAACATGGCGGGTGTCGACCAGTCGGTGACGCTCGACGGCGGCGGCATCCTCGATTACTGCCGAGTGAACGGCATCACCGTGCAGGCGTGGTCGCCCTTCCAGAGCGGCTTTTTCACCGGGACGTTCCTCGGCTCGGATGACTACCCCGAGCTGAACGCGGTTATCGACCGACTGGCAGCGAAGTACGACGTGCCGGCGATCGCGATCGCCACGGCATGGATCACCCGCCATCCCGCCGGCATTCAGGTCGTGCTCGGTACGACGACCCCCCAGCGTGTAGCCGACGCGGCGCTCGGTTCCGACATCCCCTTCACGAGGGCCGAGTGGTACGAACTGTTCCGCTCCGCCGGGTACCGCGTGCCCTGATCCGTCAAGGGGCGCCGCGGGTTTCGAGGCACGGCTAGCGTTGGTACATGGTCAACTATCGCTTTCTCGGCAACAGTGGTTTCAAGGTCTCGGAGATCACGTACGGCAACTGGATCACGCACGCCTCGCAGGTGGAGAACGACGCCGCGATCAAGACGGTGCACAAGGCGCTCGATCTGGGCATCACCACATTCGACACGGCCGATGCGTACGCCAACACCGGCGCGGAGTCGGTGCTCGGCGAGGCGCTGAAGGGTCAGCGCCGCGAATCGCTCGAGATCTTCACGAAGGTCTACTGGCCGACCGGGCCCCTGGGTCCCAACGACACCGGCCTCAGCCGCAAGCACATCCTCGACTCGATCAACGGATCGCTCAAGAGACTCGGCACCGACTACGTCGACCTCTACCAGGCGCACCGCTTCGACTACGAGACCCCGCTGGAGGAGACCTTCCACGCCTTCGCCGACATCGTGCGGCAGGGCAAGGTGCTCTACATCGGCGTCTCGGAGTGGACGGCCGAGCAGCTGCGCGAGGGTCACGCGCTCGCCACGAAGCTCGGCATCCAGCTCATCTCCAACCAGCCGCAGTACTCCGCACTGTGGCGGGTGATCGAGGGCAAGGTCGTGCCCGCGAGCGAGGAACTCGGCATCTCTCAGATCGTGTGGTCGCCGATGGCGCAGGGTGTGCTGAGCGGCAAGTACCTGCCGGGTCAGCCGCTGCCAGAGGGATCCCGCGCGACCGACGAGAAGAGCGGCGCTGAATTCATCAAGCGCTTCCTCAACGACGATGTCCTGACGGCGGTGCAGAAGCTCAAGCCGATCGCCCAGGAGGCGGGGCTCACGCTGCCGCAGCTCGCGATCGCCTGGGTTCTGCAGAACCCGAACGTGTCGGCGGCGCTCGTCGGCGCATCCCGCCCCGAGCAGCTCGAAGACTCGGTCAAGGCGTCGGGCGTAACGCTGGATGAGGGCACCATGGCCGCGATCGAGACCGCGCTGGCGGGGGTCGCCGTCACCGATGCCGACGCGACGTACGAGACGTCGCCGAAGAAGCGCGTGGTCTGAGCCAGGATGCCCGTGACCAGCGCCGGCATTCTGCTGTACCGGCTCCAGAGCGAACCCCAAGTGCTGATCGCCCACATGGGCGGCCCGTACTGGACGAACAAGGATGCCGGCGCCTGGTCGATCCCCAAGGGCGAGTACGTCGAGGCTGAAGAGGCGGCGTGGGATGCTGCGTACCGCGAGTTCCAGGAAGAGCTCGGGGTCAGAGCCCCCGACGTGCCGTACGCCGAGCTCGGCACCTTCACCTACGCGTCGGGCAAGCGGATCGTCGTGTTCGTCGCGGACGGGGCTGGATTCGAGGCATCCGGATTCACCTTCGGAGAGTTCGAGCTGGAATGGCCCCCGCGATCGGGGCGGACCGCATCGTTCCCCGAGGTCGACCGCGCGGAATGGGTGGGACTGGATGCTGCACGCGAGCGCCTCGTGAAGGGCCAGCGTGCCGTGATCGACGCGCTCGAAACGCAGCTGGGTGAGGCTGGGGCGTGATCCCGCACCTCCTCCATAGCAGATAGCTACGACATTCGATGAGCGAGACTATTGACCCCTTGGAACGGTAGTCCCGGAAAAACAATGTAAATCTGCTTAAAATCGAATAGAAATACTAGACTTGCTTGGCAGTGATGAGATAGAGTTGACGTATGAACGATCCTCTCGTCGCCCTCGAAGAAGCGGTCGCGTGTGTGCGTTCCGCGTGGGCGGGTGGGTCAGAGCAGATGCCGGGTGCCGATGTTCTGGGGCGCGTGAAGCTGCTTGCCGTCAACGAAGCGCTCGGTGCTGCCCGTCGTCACCTCGACGCGGTCCACGCGCGGGTCGCGGCCGAGATCGCGCGCGAGTCGAGGCCGGAATTGGGCGGTGACGGGCTGGCGAAGAGGGCTGGATTCCGCACCCCCGCCACCCTCATCGCTGCGACAGTCGGCACATCCACAGGTGACGCCGCACGTTTGGTCGCCGTCGGCGAGGCCACGGCGCCTCGCATGACTCTTACCGGTCAGACCGCCCCGGCTCGCCATCCCTTCGTGGCCGAGGCGCTGACCGCCAGCCGCATCGGCGTGCACGCCGCAGCGGCGATCGTGTCTCTGCTCGACCGCATCGGGCCTCGCGTCGCCGCTGCGGAGCTCGACCGCGCGGAGCAGCTGCTGACCGAACAGGCGGCAGGACTCGCCACCGATCAGCTCGCGAAGGTTCTGCTACGGGCCGAAGCGCATCTCGACCCCGACGGAGCCGAACCACGCGAGGATGAGCTGCGCACACATCGCGGGCTGATGTTCCGCGAAGACCGAACCGGGGCGCTCGTCATCGAGGGGCGGTTCGATCCCGAGAGTGGCGCTCCAGTGAAGGCAGCGATCGAGAGCCTCGTGACCGGCGCGATCAGGCGTCGTGCCCCGGGTGACTCCGACATCGACTCCCGCACCATTGCACAGCTCCAGGCGGACGCGCTCACCGACATCTGCCGCCACGCCCTGGGCTGCGGCGAGACTTCGCTGCCGCTGGCCACGACTACCGTCGTCGTGCGCATCGACCTCGAAGATCTCGAGACGGGGCGCGGTTTCGGCACGATCGACGGTATCGCTCAGCCCGTCAGCGCCGGTACCGTACGGCGGATGGCGGCCTCCGGCAACATCATCGCCTGCGTGCTCGGAGGAGACAGCGAAATACTCGACTGGGGTCGAGCGAAGCGTCTGTTCACGCCCGCACAGCGGCTCGCGCTCGTCGAACGGGATGGTGGGTGTGCGTTCTGCGGGCTCCCGCCGGGATTCACTGAAGGTCATCACATCAGATGGTGGGAGCGAGATGCCGGCCCCACCGATCTGGACAACGGAATCTTGCTCTGCACCCGTTGCCACCATCGCATCCATTCCGACGGCTGGGAGATTCGGATCGAAGGAACGGGTATCCAGGCGAGGGTATGGTTCCATCCGCCGGCTTGGCTGGACCCCGCTCGAACTCCGCGACTCGGCGGACGAGCGCGCTTCACCTACGGACTCGCCAGCTGACACCCCGCCGGGGCAGGTCTATGCCATCGCGGGTCAGGCAGTGGTCGAGGAACGACCCCGCTGGGCCTCCCACTCGTCGACGAGCTGCGGCATCCGCGCCGACATGAACCGGAAGAACGCGGCCATATCGGCTGCGCGGGCCCGAGCATCCGCGTCCCCCTCCTGCTCGTCGCCGATGCGCTCGATGAAGTCGGCCAGTCGGCCATACAGCGGAGCATTGCTGGTCATCGCGCCGTACCAGACGTCGTGCGCGAGCGCGTAGCGGTCGCGGCGATCGCCCGGCCGTGAGATCCGGTGCACCATCTGGAGGGTCAGCAGGTACCGCACCGCGCCCGATACGGCCGCGGCACTCACGCCGAGCCGATCGGCGAGCTCGGCGGCGGTGTAGCCGCCCGACGGCGCGGCGATCAGCGCCATGAGTGCGCGAGCCGGCATGCGCGGCATCCCGGCCGTCGTCATCATCGCGGCCGCCTGCTCGGCCGGCTCGATCCCTCGGTGCGCGTCGGTCATAAGGGCTACCCTGCCGGAGCCAGTTCGCGGCGACGCATGAGGGCGAGGGATGCCGCGGCCCCCGCGACGGCGATCGCCACGAGCCAGCCGAGACCACGCAGGTCGATGCCGCCTGCGACCACCTGAGGGGTGACCGCGATCGGGGCGATGTCGACCAGCCAGGTCGGGAAGCCGAAGAGCGGACCGAAGAGTCCGACGATCGTCGCGATCGCGACCAGCCCCCAGCCCACGGCGATCGTCGCCCGCGGCGCGAGCACGAAGACGAGGGCCGTGAGCACGAGGAAGACGGATGCGGCAACCGCCTGTCCGCCGCCGACGACAGCCACGTCCTGCATGAGCGCCCAATCGCCGCCCCGCGACGCGATTCCGAGCGCTGCGCCCGCTGCCGCAGCGGCCACCACCACGACGATGCCGATGATCCCGACGATGAGATAGTCGCCGAGCCAGCGCACCCGCCCGATCGGTGTGGACAGCAGCGGCTCGGCCGTGCCGGCCACTTCCTCCTGACGGGCGCGGCTGATGATCTGCACCGCCCAGCAGGCGGCGAGCACTCCGAGCAGGACGAAGAAGATCGACACCGTCGCTCGCGCCAGGTCGGTGCTGCCGCCCATCGCGGTGAGGATCTGGTCGACGGCCGGATTATCGGCGCTGATCGAGTCGACGACCGACGCGAGCGAGGTCGAGAGCATTCCCGTGAGGAGTCCCCCGATCGCCCATCCGACCAGAGCGCCCGCGGTCAGCCGCCACACCAGCGCGGTCGGCGAGCGGAGGGATCGCGTCGCGTCGGCGCGGCCGCGCCGTTCGGCGATGAAACTCTGATCGAGGTCGCGCACCGACTGGAGGGCCAGCGCCACCGCGACCAGCACAGCACCGGCCACCAGGCACAGCACGATCGGCCACGGGTTGTCGTCGGCGTACGGCCGGACGTTCTCACCCCACCCGAACGGCGAGAGCCACGTGAGCCACGAGCTCTCCATGCGCTGCAGATCGGCGCTCGGTGTGCCGGCGGCGTTGCCGATCCCGCTGAACAGGAACGTCACGAGAACGACCCACACCGCGAGCGAGTTCGCCCCGCGCGAGGTGCGCATGAGCTGCCCGGCCACCAGGCCCACTCCGAGGAACGTGACGCCCACCGCGCCGACGGCGAGACCCGACAGGACCGCCCCCTGCGACCCCGCGCCGGTGCCGAGCAGCGCGAGGATGGTGAGGCCGGCGAGCACGGCGTTCGCGATGAGCCCGTGCACGATCGTCGCGACGAGGGGGGTGATGCGGCCCGCCGGTGTCGCGGCCACGAGCTCCGTGCGGCCGAGCTCCTCATCCATGCGGGTGTGGCGCACCGCGAGGAAAGTGCTCATCAGCGCGGCGAGGAAGGCGAGCCAGGGGAAGATCAGGAACAGCATGAATGCACCCTGATCTGCGCCCGAGGGCAGGCCCCGGAAGAGCAGGATCACCGGGTTGGCGATGACCGTGGCCAAGAGCGCCGCGCGATCCTGCTCGGTGCCGTACGACTGCGCGACCCCGACGTAGGCGAGGTAGGCGAGCAGGGCCGTGCCGATCGTCCACAACAGCAGCTGCCGCCAGTCGCGCCGGACGCGCTGACCGAGGAGCGTACGCACTGCACTCATCGTGAGACTTCTTCGCCATAGTGCCGGAGGAACAGCTCTTCGAGCGAAGGCGGCTCGATGCGCAGCCCCTCGACGTTCCGGCGGGAAAGCTCGGGGAGCACGGAAGCCACGTTGTCGCTGTCGATCGTGAACTTGGCGCGCCCCTCCTCGACGGTGAGGTCGTGCGCGTCGGGGATGCCGGCGGCCGCCGATGCATCCGTCGCCACGAACGAGACCTCGGTGCGGGTGAGGTGCCGCAGCTCCGCCAGCGTGCCCGTCTCGACGATCTTTCCCGCGCGGATGATCGACACCCGATCACACAGCTGCTCGACCTCGGAGAGGATGTGGCTGGACAGCAGGACGGTGGCCCCGGCATCCCGCACCCGGGCGATCTCGCGACGGAACATCACCTCCATGAGCGGATCGAGCCCGCTCGTGGGCTCGTCGAGGACGTAGAGCTCGGCGGGCACGGCGAAGGCGGCGATGAGGGCGACCTTCTGGCGGTTGCCCTTCGAGTACGCGCGGCCCTTCTTGCGGGGGTCGAACTGGAACGCCTCCAGCAGCCGCTCCTTCTCGGCGCGGTAGGCGCTCTCGTGGCTCTTAGCCCCCCGAAGCCGCGCGATCAGATCGATCGCCTCGCCCCCGCTGAGGTTCGGCCATGTGCTGACATCACCCGGCACCGAGGCGATGCGCCGGTGCACGGCGACCGAGTCGTGCCATGGATCGAGATCGAAGACGGATGCCTCGCCGGCGCTCGGCCGCGCAAGCCCCAGGAGGATGCGGATCGTGGTGGACTTTCCTGCGCCGTTCGGGCCGAGGAAGCCGTGCACCTGCCCGGACTCGACCTCGAGGTCGAGTCCGTCGAGTGCGCGAGTGCGGCCGTAGCGTTTGACCAGGCCGCGGGTATGGATGACGGAGGACATGCGCGCGACGCTACGCCGATTTCACGAATTACTGAATACTCCTCACACTATTCATACGGCAGGGGGTCCGCCGCGGGTGGCTCGTTTTTCGGGGATCTGCGGTTCGTCGGACCGACTCGCGCGCGATCTTCTCCGAAGGTGTGCAGATCGCCGAGGATGCTGCACCCGGCGCCGGCGGCAGGTTTCACCGACTCGAGAGCGTGTATACGCTCAGGCACTGATCGGCACTCCGACTCGCACAAATTCGCTTTTGTGTATACATTAGAGCGGAGCGAGGAGGCCACATGCGAGCGAGTGACCGTGCCTACGCGACCCTCCTCGACGAGATCCAGTCCGGTGACCTCGCCCCAGGAGCCGTGCTCGGCGAGGTGGAGCAGGCCTCGCGACTCGGGGTGAGCCGCACGCCGTTGCGCGAAGCGCTCGGGCGTCTGGCCTCCGACGGATTGGTCGCGCAGCAGTCGGCGCGGGTCACCGTGGTCACGGACGTCGACGCGGGCGACATCCGCGAGCTGTTCGAGGTGCGCCGAGCGCTCGAAGAGACGGCCGCACGGCTCGCCGCAGAGCGAGGGGATGCCGCGACCTTCGCCGCCCTCGCGACAGCGTTCGCGCACGCCCGCCTCGATGGCCGAGCCGGACTCGACGCCTATTACGCGCTCATCGCTCGCTTCGACGCCGAGCTGGACGCCGCCGTCGCCAACGACTACCTCACCTCGGCGCTCCGCAGCATCCGCACCCACCTCGTGCGGGTGCGCAGGCTCGCGCGCCACAACCCCGACCGGCTGGCGGCCTCCGTCGCCGAGCACGGGCTGATCGCCCGGGCGATCGCTCAGCGCGATGCTGACCTGGCCGCGCACGCCACGCATGTGCATCTGCACAACGCGCTGGCGAGCATCCTGTCTTCCGTCGACGCTTCGACAGGCTCAGCGACCGACAGAGGCTCAGCGACGGACACAGGCTCAGCGACCCACACAGGCTCAGCGACCGAGATCTCGACACGCTCGATCATCGAAGGAGAATCATGACCGTCTCACACCACGTCCGCGTCTACCGCAGCGACGAACCCCTCGCCCGAGAAGATCAGCTCGCGTACAAGATCGCCCAGGTCGCCGCAGACCCGGTCGAAGTCGAGCACGCCGTCGTGGAGATGATCGTCAACCGGGTGATCGACAATGCGGCGGTGGCCGCAGCATCCCTCACCCGCACGCCCGTGAGTGCAGCACGGCAGCAGGCGCTGGATCACGCGGTGTCGATCAGCGGAAAGGGCGCGACGGTCTTCGGCTGCGCGATCGAGCGGCACACCAGCCCCGAGTGGGCGGCGTGGGCGAACGGCGTGGCCGTGCGTGAACTCGACTACCACGACACCTTCCTCGCGGCCGAGTACTCGCATCCGGGCGACAACATCCCGCCGATCGTCGCGGTCGCCCAGCACGTCGGCGCCGACGGCGCGGCGCTCGTGCGCGGCCTTGCGACCGGGTACGAGATCCAGATCGATCTGGTGCGCGCCATCAGCCTGCACACGCACAAGATCGACCACGTCGCCCACCTCGGCCCGTCGGCCGCCGCCGGCATCGGCACGCTCCTGGGCCTCGACGCCGACACGATCTACCAGGCCGTCGGCCAGGCCCTGCACACCACGACCGCCACTCGGCAGTCGCGCAAGGGCGAGATCTCGTCGTGGAAGGCGCACGCCCCGGCCTTCGCGGGCAAGATGGCGGTCGAGGCCGTCGACCGCGCGATGCGCGGCGAGACGAGCCCCTCGCCGATCTACGAGGGCGAAGACGGCGTGATCGCCTGGATGCTGGACGGCAAGGACGCCTCGTACGACGTGCCCCTGCCGGCACCGGGCGAGGCCAAGCGCGCGATCCTCGACTCGTACACGAAAGAGCATTCGGCCGAGTACCAGGCCCAGGCCTGGATCGACCTGGCCCGCAAACTCGGTTCCGAGAATCCCGAGCTGCGCGAGGGGCTCGGCGCCGACGCCCAGCAGGTCGAGTCGATCGTCCTGCACACGAGCCACCACACGCACTATGTGATCGGCTCGGGCGCGGGGGATCCGCAGAAGTACGACCCGACAGCATCCCGCGAGACGCTCGACCACTCGATTCCGTACATCTTCACCGTCGCGCTGCAGGACGGCACGTGGCACCACGTGGATTCGTATGCGCCCGAGCGTGCGGGGCGCGAAGACACCGTCGCCCTGTGGCAGAAGGTGACCACCGCCGAAGACGAGGAGTGGACGCGCCGGTACCACTCCGAAGACCCCCACGAGAAGGCCTTCGGCGGCCGAGTGGTCATCCGGTTCACGGACGGGAGCGAGATCATCGACGAGATCGTCGTCGCCGACGCGCACCCGCTCGGTGCGCGGCCGTTCGCGCGCGAGGACTACATCCGCAAATTCCGGACGCTCGCCGAGCCCGTGCTCACGCCGGACGAGATCGAGCGATTCCTCGAGCTCGCCCAGCGCCTGCCCGAGCTCACCGCCGAAGAGGTCGCACAGCTGACGATCGTGGCGGGGCCCGGCATCCTCGCCGCCGCCCCTGCCCCGAAGGGGCTGTTCTGATGCTGTACGCCCAGACCCCGGCGGCCGACAAGCGGCGCCTCTTGCGCGAACGGCTCGCCTCGGGTGAGCTGCTGCGCTTCCCCGGCGCGTTCAACCCGCTGAGCGCACGGCTCATCACGCAGAAGGGCTTCGACGGCGTCTACATCTCGGGTGCCGTGCTCAGCGCCGACCTGGGCCTCCCCGACATCGGCCTGACCACCCTCACCGAGGTCGCCGGCCGCGGTCAGCAGATCGCCCGGATGACCGAGCTGCCGGCGATCATCGACGCCGACACCGGCTTCGGCGAGCCGATGAACGTCGCCCGCACGATCCAGACCCTCGAAGATGCGGGGCTGGCCGGCACCCACATCGAGGACCAGATCAACCCCAAGCGCTGCGGGCACCTCGACGGAAAGGCCGTGGTCGACCAGAACACGGCGATCAAGCGCATCCGCGCCGCCGTAGATGCGCGGCGCGACCCCAACTTCCTCATCATGGCGCGGACCGACATCCGGGCGGTCGATGGGCTGGATGCCGCGATCGATCGCGCGAAGGCGCTCGTGGATGCCGGAGCCGACGCGATCTTCCCCGAGGCGATGCGCGATCTGAGCGAGTTCGAGGCCATGCGCGCGGCGCTGGACGTGCCGATCCTGGCCAACATGACCGAGTTCGGCAAGAGCGATCTCTTCTCGTCCGCACAGCTCCGCGACGCGGGCGTCAACATCGTCATCTGGCCGGTCTCGCTGCTGCGGATCGCGATGGGAGCGGCGGGCCGTGCGCTGGATACGCTGAACGACGAGGGGCACCTGACCTCGAAGCTCGGCGAGATGCAGCACCGCGCCGACCTCTACGAGCTCATCGACTACGAGGGCTACAACCACTTCGACACGAGCGTCTTCAACTTCGAGATTCAGAGATAGGAGTACGTCAATGACCGACGGAGAGATCAAGAAGGGCCTCGCGGGCGTCACGGTGGACTACACCGCCGTCAGCAAGGTCAACCCCGACACGAACTCGCTGCTCTACCGCGGGTACCCCGTCCAAGAGCTCGCGGCGACGCAGCCGTTCGAGGCCGTCGCGTACCTGCTGTGGCACGGAGAGCTTCCGGATGCTGCGCAGCTGGCCGAATTCGAGGCATCCGAGCGCTCGCAGCGGGCGCTGGATGAAGACGTCAAGATCACGATCGACCTGCTGCCGCTGGATGCGCACCCGATGGATGTCGTCCGCACCGCGGTCTCGGTGATCGGCGCGTCCGACCCCGAGGCGTACGACGACTCCCGTGAGTCTGATCTGCGCAAGAGCGCGCGGTTGTTCGCGAAGCTCCCCGCGATCGTCGCGTACGACCAGCGCCGTCGCCGCGGCCACGAGCTCGTCGACCCCCGCGACGACCTGGACTACTCGTCGAACTTCCTCTACATGACCTTCGGCCAGCTGCCGGATGAGATCGTGCGCCGAGCGTTCAACGTGTCGATGATCCTGTACGCCGAGCACTCGTTCAACGCCTCGACCTTCACCGCGCGCGTCATCACCAGCACGATGTCCGACTTGTACTCGGCCGTCGTCGGCGCGATCGGTGCGCTCAAGGGACCACTGCACGGCGGTGCGAACGAGGCCGTGATGCACATCTTCGACGAGATCGGGTCGGCCGACAACGTCGTGCCGTGGCTCGATGACGCGCTGGCGAACAAGAAGAAGATCATGGGCTTCGGCCACCGGGTCTACAAGAAGGGCGACTCGCGCGTGCCGACGATGAAGGCGGCGCTCGACACGCTCGTCGAGCACTACTCCGCCGACGGTCCCGATGCGGGCGAGTTGGAGACGCTGTACGACGCGCTCGAGTCGGAGTTCGTCGCCCGGAAGGGCATCTACCCGAACCTCGACTATCCATCGGGCCCCGCGTACCACCTCATGGGCTTCGACACCCCGACGTTCACCCCGCTGTTCGTGGCCGCGCGCGTGACCGGCTGGACGGCGCACATCATCGAGCAGGCAGCATCCAACGCCCTCATCCGGCCGCTGTCGGCCTACAACGGCGTCGACGAACGGCACATCGAGGGATACATACCGGATGCCGCATCCCTGGCCGCAGCCGAGCGGCCCGCGGAGTCGGAGGGCTGAGGTAAAGACCGGCACCGCCGCTCTCGCGAATTCGCCGCGCTACGCCGGCCGTATCCAATCCACGCCGGGAAACCGCGCGAAGTCGGTGTCGAAAGTGACCACTGTCGCGCGGTGTTGCAGTGCCAGGGCGGCCAGATGCGCGTCGTTCACAAGATTTCCGCCCGAGCCGGTGTCGCTGAGCATCTCGCGAAGTCTTCCCAGATGACCGGCGGCAGGTTCGGGCACGACCACGGTGGGCTGAGCGAGCCAGCCTTCGAGGATGTCGATCGCATCGTTCACGTCGAGCGGCTTCTCGTAGACCCGTGCGCTCGTCGTCAGGCGCAGGAAGGCGAGCGCGCAGACCCATGGCACCAGTACGGTGTCGGCACCCGACAGCGCGCTGTCGAGCCATCTGCGTGCTGCGTCATGGTGGCGTGAGTCCGCGTCGACCGCGTACAGCAGTACGTTCGCGTCGACGAGTCTCACTTGCCGAGCTCACGTTTGTGCACGAGGGCTTCATCCTCGAGATCGGCTGCCGCTGCGAGTGCCTTGTCGAGCGGGACTCGCGCACGCCCGAGATGGCGGACGGGAGTCTGAAAAGGCGCGGACACTTCGGGAGAGAGTCCACTGATGATCGCAGCGTTGACGGCATCTTTGAACGACAGCCCCCGCTCGCGCATGACGCGGCGAACCAGGGCGTCGGCCTCCGGCGCCAGAGTGATGGTCGTACGCATTCCTGCATCGTAGCATCACCTATTGTGATGCGTTGATGCGCAGACGGAGCGCGAGGGCGACGACGGTTTCGACACTTCTCGGGAGAAGTGTCGATCCGCGTCGCGCCCGTGCGACGCCCTCAGTGAGCCGAGCGATTCGCGCCCGGACCTGAAAGGATCACGCCATGAAGTACATGATGTTCGTCGTCACCTCGCTCGAGCCGGATGCCGAGCTCGACGAGTCCGATGTCGACCTGTGGGTCGATCCGCTCGATGCGTCCGGCAAGCGCGTCATCGGCGAGGCGCTGGAGCCGGCCTCCGCCTCCACCGTCGTCAAGGTGCGCGGAGGAAAGGTGCTCACCACCCGCGGGCCGTTCGCCGAGACGAGCGAGGTGATCGTGGGCTTCGACATCCTCGAGGTCGAGAACCTCTACGAGGCGATCGCGATCGCGTCGCGGCATCCGATGGCCCGCAACGGGCAACTGGAGCTGCGCCCCTTCATGGTCTGGGCTACGTGAGCGCCGGCGAGCCGGTGATGCCGTACAGGACGTAATCGTCGAGGTACTGCCAGACCGTGCCCGTTTCGACGAACCCGGCACTGCGCAGCGCTTCGAGGTGAAAGCCGAGCGTCACCTTCGGCGGCGCCTGGTGCAGGTCGGCCCCCCACACGGCGTCGCGGCGGGCGAGAGCATCCGCGTAGCGACCGGAGTCGGCGACGGCCTGCCACCACTCGTCCCACGTGTCGACGCCACCGGCGAACGTCTCTCGCTGCATGGCGTCATCGTCCTCGCGCGCGATCCGCGCCAACACGCTCTCCTGGCGCTCGCTATAGGCGAGGTGGTCGCCGTTGAGCAGGATGCCGCCCGGGCGGAGCACATCCGGCAGGACGCGGTACACATCGACCAGCGTCGCGGGCTGCAGCCAGTGCAACGCCGTCGACGAGACGACGGCATCGAACGGCACGCCGGCGATCAGCGGATGGCGGGCCCAGTCGTTGTGGGCGAGGTCGACCTCGGCGGTCTGCAATCGAGCATCGGCCGACCCCAGGTCAGCGGCGATCGCGAGCAGCGCGGGATCCTTGTCGGCCACCACCGCCCGGGCGTGCGGAAGGTGCGACAGAACCTCGATGGCAAGCGATCCGGTGCCGCCGGCGAGGTCGAGGATGCGGGGCTCGGGGGTGCCGGCCGCGATCGTGGTCACCACTCGGGCGATCGTGTCGAAGCGGTCGGCACGGTGGCGGATGTAGCCGGTCTGCTGTGCGTCCCACCGGGTGGCGAGTGAGCGAGCATCCTCGTGGGTAGAGGCGTGGATGGCAGAGGTGTGGATGGTGGTGGTGTCGGTCATCGGTGATTCCTTTCAGAGGGGAGGGAGAACGAGAAGTGCGCGTAACCATCGGGGTCGGAGAGCACGTGGGTCGATACGTCGTACAGGGGATCGAGCAGTTCGGGGCGCAGCAGCCGCTCGGGTGATCCGGCGCCGACCACCTTGCCGGCGCCGAGCACGACGACCTGATCGCAGACGCGCGCGGCGAGGGCGAGGTCGTGCAGCACGATGACGACCGTCGGGGCGAGCAGCCCGAGCAGCCCGATGACCTCGAGCCGATGCCGGATGTCGAGGTGGTTCGTGGGTTCGTCCAGCAGCACGTGATCAGCGCCCTGCGCCAACGCGCGGGCGAGGGCGACGCGCTGCAGTTCGCCACCCGACAGCGTCGCCATCCGATCACCTGCGCGGGCGGTCAAGCCCACGGCACCCAGAGACACCGCCACCGTGGCATCGAACGCCGCACCGCCCGACCGCAGCACGCCGAGATCGGCGAGACCGCCCAAGGCGACTTCGTCAGCGACCCGCAGAGTGGGGTCGGGGTTCGCGCGCTGGCCGACTTCGGCGACTCGCCGGGCGATCCACCGGCGCGACCGTGTGCGGATGTCGTGATCATCGATCGTGATCCGGCCCGACGCGATCGGAATCGCCCGCACGAGCGCGCGCAGCAGCGTGGTCTTGCCGCTGCCGTTCGGCCCGACGATGCCGGTGACCGAGCCGGTGGGCGCCACCATCGACACGTCGTCGAGCAGCACGCGCCCGCCGGCGACGACCGTGACGCCCTCCGCTCGGATCACGCCAGCGCCGCCAACAGGGCGCTCAACTGAGCCGGCCCCTGGATCGAGAGCATGCTGGGCGGGTCGGTGTACGCGAACTTGAGCGCAACGACACGATGATCCTTCACCGCGCTGAGCGCCGAGACGCCCGGTGCGCTGAGGAAGGCGTCGATGGTGTCCTGCGGGTCGCCGCTGCCGTACAGCAGCACGATGGTGTGTGGATCGCGGGAGATGATGTCTTCGATGTTGGCGTCGAAGACCCGCTCGTCCGAGTCGGCGTACACGTTCGTCAGGCCGGCGGCGGCGAAGACAGGCGTCACCATGCTCGGGGCACCGTAGGGCGAGAGCACGCTGCCGCCCGAAGAGACGTACAGGGCCGCGGCGGTGCCGGCATCCGGTGCGGGGTCGCTGACGCTGTTCGTCGCCGAAGCGATCTCGTCGTCGGCCCGCTGGCTCTCACCGAGCAGAGCGCCGAGCGTGCGCACTTCGTCCCACACCCGGTCGAAGGTGGCTTTCTCGCGCAACTCCGGTCCGGGGTCGGTGCAGTAGGCGCTGGGGCTGTACACGGCGATCCCGCTCGCCGCCAGCGCCGCCCTGTCGACGGCGTTCTCCGGCGCGATCACAAGGTCGGGATCGGCTGCGAGGATGCTCTCCCGCGACACGATCGACCCGCCGGTCGAGTTGGTCTCGGTGGAGAGCAGCCCGAGCGAGTCGAGGGTGTCATAGGTCGCGTCGTCGTACAGCCCCGGCTGGGGGGTCACGGTCAGGGCGACCACGCGGTCGACGGCGCCGAGCACCTCGACGTTCGCCAGGGCGTCGTTGTTCACCATCACGATTCGCTGCGCCGGTTTGTCGAGCGTGACCTCGGTTGCGCAGTTCGTGACGGTGATCGGGGATGCTGCGGACGAGGCGCCGGCGGCGCCTGCGCTCGCAGCGGTCGGGGTGGCTGAGCAGGCGCTCAGGTAGAAGACGGTAACGGCGGCGGCCGTCACCGCCAGCGAGATGCGGAAGGGGCGTCGGGTGGTCATCGATGTCTCTCTGAGTAGTCGGAGCGGGTGTTGGCTCGGGGGCGGGGGCGGGGGCGGGGGCGGGGGACTGGTCGGGTGGGCGGAGGGTCAGCCCGCGTCAGGAGCGGTGCGGCGCAGCAGGACGAGCAGGAACGGTGCGCCGACGATGCCGGTGATGACACCGACCGGAATCTCCTGGGGAGCGAACGCCGTGCGGGCGATCGTGTCGGCGACGATGAGCAGGATGGCGCCGAGGAGCGCCGCCACCGGAAGCACGAGTCGATGGCGGCCGCCGACCAGGCGCCGGGCGAGGTGGGGCACGACCAGACCGATGAACCCGACGCCGCCGACCGCCGCGACGGTCACGCCGACCATGGCGGAGACCCCGATCATCACGCCGACGCGGGTGCGCTCGGGGTCGATGCCCGCGGATCTGGCGGAGTCGTCTCCAGACGAGAGCGCGTCCGTCACCGGTGCGAAGGCGATCAGGGCGCCGATGCCCGCGACGCCGGTGAGCGCCGCGGCGAGAAGCGAAATCGGCTGCACCGCGGCGAGCGATCCGAGTAGCCAGAACAGCACCGAGCGGGCCGCTTCGGGCGAATCGCTCGAGAACACCAGAAAGCTCGTCGCCGCATTCAGCGTGTAGCCGACGGCGAGACCGGCGAGGATGAGGCGAAGCGGACCCCGCCGGTTCGACGCACCCGCCAGCAGCAGGACCAGCAGCACCGCGCCGATCGCGCCGGCGAGAGCCGCACCGGTGAACAGCAGCGCGCTGCCTCCGCCCATCACCAGCACCACGAGGGCGACCCCGGTGGAGGCTCCGGAGTTCAACCCGAGCAGGTACGGGTCGGCCAGGCTGTTGCGCGCGAGCGCCTGCAGCATGGCGCCGGCCGTCGCGAGCACCGCTCCGGCCACGAGTGCCATCGCCACCCGCGGAGCGCGGGTGTTCCACACGATCTGGTCGACCGAGTCCGACCAGTCGCCGCGTCCCAGCGAGAACAGCCGGTCACCGAGCACGGCCGCGACAGTGCGCGGATCGATCCGCACCGGTCCGATGGCCAGCGCGATGACTCCCACGAGCAGGAGAGTCACTCCGAGCGCCACGACGGTCAGCGCGCCTGACCGGCGTTGTCGTCGGATG
This sequence comes from uncultured Microbacterium sp., assembly GCF_964244775.1. Lineage (NCBI taxonomy): Bacteria > Bacillati > Actinomycetota > Actinomycetes > Micrococcales > Microbacteriaceae > Microbacterium > uncultured Microbacterium sp. Next base: position 302,517 of record NZ_CAXTJR010000003.1, on the reverse strand, counting down.
GCGTCGACGACGTCGTCGGTGGTATCGGTGCCCGCGAACATCCCCCATCCCTCCTATTGAGAATCATTCTCAATACACGTTAAGGCATGGTGGGAGGCGGAATGTACATGGAAGTCATAGCAAGTACTCGGTATGCAAGCTAAACTGACCATGATGCGTACAGTGATGGACGCAAATGTGCCACTGTGATCGGCATGACCAGCGGGCCGAGAGCGAAAAAGAGAAATAAGGGGGAGTTCGATGACCGCGGTATTGCCGAATCTGGTCTCCGACGACGAGCGTGCGGCGATGCTCGATGCCGCGCGGGAGTTCGCCGCGACCCACCTCGCGCCACATGCGCTCGAGTGGGATGCCGAGAAGCACTTCCCTCTCGACGTCCTCGCTCGAGCGGGTGAATTGGGATTGGGCGGACTCTACGTGCGTGAGGATGTCGGCGGCTGCGGTCTCGCCCGACGTGACGCGGTCGCGATCGTCGAAGAGCTCGCGAAGGGCGATCCGTCGATCGCCGCCTACGTCACGATCCACAACATGGTGGCGTGGATGATCGACACCTACGGCACCGACTCCCAGCGCCACGACCTCCTGCCCGCGCTCACGGCGATGACCGATCTGGGCAGCTACTGTCTGACCGAGCCGGGGGCGGGATCGGATGCCGCGGCGATCACCACGACGGCGATCGCCGATGGCGGCGATTACGTACTGACCGGAGTCAAGCAGTTCATTTCTGGTGCGGGGGCGTCAGCGATCTACATCGTGATGGCGCGCACAGACCCGAGCCCGGGATCGGCGGCGCGCGGGATCACCGCGTTCCTCGTGCCGGCCGGCACACCGGGCCTGTCGTTCGGAACGAACGAGAAGAAGATGGGCTGGAACGCGCAGCCCACCCGGCAGGTGATCCTCGACGAGGTGCGGGTGCCGGCATCCGCCATGCTCGGAAACCTCGGGCAAGGCTTCAAGATCGCGATGTCGGCCCTCAACGGCGGTCGTGTCAACATCGCGGCCTGCTCGCTCGGTGGAGCGCAGTGGGCGCTCGATTGCGCCGTCCAGTACGTGCACGAGCGCTTCACGTTCGGCGAGCCGCTCGCCGAGAAGCAGTCCGTCGTGTTCACCCTCGCCGACATGGCGACCGAGCTGCAGGCGGCGCGTGCACTGGTGCGCGACGCCGCGATCGCGATCGACGAACTTCACGAAGACGTTGCGATGCAGTGCGCGATGGCAAAGCGCTTCGCCACCGACACGGGGTTCCGGGTCGCGAACGACGCGTTGCAGCTGCACGGCGGCTACGGCTATCTGCACGACTACGGCATCGAGAAGGTCGTGCGCGACCTGCGGGTGCACCAGATCCTCGAGGGCACGAACGAGATCATGCGCGTCATCATCGGGCGCGAGCTGATGGGGGGCGTGCGATGAGAATCGCTTTCCTCGGCCTCGGCCACATGGGACTGCCGATGGCCCGCAACCTCGCCGGAGCGGGCTTCGACGTGGTCGGCTTCGACGTCTTCCCCGCTGCGATCGACGCGGCCCGTGCGGCCGGCCTCGACGTCGCACCGAGCGGGACGGATGCTGCGACCGGCGCTGATGTCGTCATCACGATGTTCCAGACCGGCGTCCAGGTGCTCGACGCCTATCGGGGGAGCGATCAGGTTGCGGGCCTGCTCGAGGTCGCCGCATCCGATGCACTCTTCATCGACTGCTCGACCATCTCGGTCGACGACGCGCGAACCGCCCACGAGCTGGCGCAGGGCGCGGGGTTCCGCAGCCTCGACGCCCCTGTCTCGGGCGGGGTCGTCGGCGCCGAGAACGCGACGCTCGCGTTCATGGCCGGGGGCTCCGATGCCGACTTCGAGATCGCGCGCCCGATCCTCGAGGCGATCGGCGCCCGTATCGTGCACTGCGGCGGCGCGGGCCTCGGGCAAGCGGCGAAGGTGTGCAACAACATGATCCTCGCGGTTTCGCAGATCGCGGTCGCCGAGGCGTTCGTGCTGGGCGAGCGACTGGGGCTCACCCATCAGGCGCTCTTCGACGTCGCGTCCCACGCGTCGGGGCAGTGCTGGGCGCTCACGACGAATTGCCCCGTTCCCGGGCCCGTTCCCACGAGTCCGGCCAATCGCGACTACCAGCCCGGCTTCGCGGGCGCACTCATGAACAAAGACCTGGGGCTCGCCGCGCATGCGCTGGATGCCACAGGCGTCGACGCTCGGATGGGTCGGCTTGCACGCGAGATCTACCAGGAGTTCGCGGAGGGGCCCGGCGCAGGGCAGGATTTCTCCGGGATCATCCACACCGTCCGCGCATCCGGTCGTTGAGCGAGCGAATGCAGACGAACCGCCGAGGAGAGAAATGACCGAGTACGAGACGATTCTGGTCGAGACGCGTGGACGCGTGGGGTGGATCACTCTCAACCGGCCTGAGGCGCTCAACGCCCTCAACACGCAGCTCATGCACGATGTGGTCGCGGCCGCGACGGCGTTCGATACCGACCCGGCGATCGGTGCGATCGTGCTCACCGGATCAGAGCGCGCGTTCGCCGCCGGCGCCGACATCAAGGAGATGGAGTCCAAGTCCGGGCCCGAGATGGTGGAGGAGGATCACTTCGGCGGGTGGTCGCAGTTCGCCGCGATCCGCACGCCGGTGATCGCGGCCGTGGCCGGCTACGCGCTGGGCGGGGGCTGCGAGCTGGCGATGATGTGTGACATCATCATCGCGGCCGAGTCGGCGAAATTCGGGCAGCCCGAGATCAACCTCGGCGTGATCCCCGGCCTCGGTGGCACGCAGCGCCTGACCCGCGCCGTCGGCTACTACAAAGCCGCCGATATGGTGCTGACGGGACGGATGATGGGAGCCGACGAGGCCGAGCGTTCCGGCCTGGTCTCACGCGTCGTGCCGGCCGGCGAGCTCCTGGACGAGACGGCGAAGATCGCCGACACGATCGCCTCGAAGTCGCTGCCGTCGGTGTTCGCCGCCAAGGCGGCGCTGGACGCCGCCATGGAGACGACGCTCGCCGAGGGCCTTCGGTTCGAGCGGGGGGCGTTCGCCGAGCTGTTCTCCACGCATGACCAGAAGGAAGGGATGGCGGCGTTCCGTGAGAAGCGCAGCCCCGACTTCACGAACAGCTGACCCCCTCAGAGGGGCTCGGGCAGCGGCTTCGGATCCGCGAAGTCGCCGGCCGCCTTGCGCAGGCGCGCGATGATGCGTACGAGCTCGTCGGTATCGGTGGGATCCAGGCCCGGCTCGACGAACACCTCGGCGTTGAGCGAGTCGGTCGCCCGCTCCACCAGCTCCCGGCCGGCATCGGTGAGCACGAGCATCGCGGCCCGCCCGTCGTCCGGGTGCGGTTCGCGCGCGATCAGGCCGTCGCGCACGAGTCGGTCGACGGTGTTCGTGACGCTCGTCGGGTGCACCTGGAGGCGCGCGATGGCGCTGGCCATCGGCATCCGTCCCTCGCGGGTGAAGGCGAGCAGCCGCAGCATCTCGTACCGTGCGAACGAGAGCGAGAAGGGCTTCAGGGTCGCATCGATGCGACCGAGAAGCAGCTGCTGCGCGCGGATGATCGAGGTCACCGCGGTCATGCCGGTGGCGGCATCCGTCCACCCGTGCGCCAGCCACTGGCGCTTCGCCTCCGCGATCGGGTCGACGGGGAGCGGTTCACGACGTGCCATTGCTCCACCCCTCTTTGCCCCCACGCTACCGAGCGGTGATCCCGACGGCCGGACGACCCCCCGAAACTCGGGAATGTATACACAAAACCGCTCCGTGCGGGCGGAAGGCACCAACGCGGTGCTCGAATGGGTACATTGCGACACGGTTGGGTAGACTCGCCGGAGGCGTGAGGAGATGTCGATGAAGATCATCGTGCTGGTCAAGGAGGTCCCCGATACGTACGGGGATCGCAAGCTGAACCTCGAGACAGGGCTCGCGGATCGGGGCGCCGGCGACACGGTGCTCGACGAGATCGGCGAGCGGTCGCTCGAAGTCGCGCTGAGCTACGCCGACAAGAATGCCGGCACCGAGGTGGTGGTCCTCTCGATGACGCCGGAGTCTGCCGCCGCGACGGTGCGCAAGGGCCTGGCGATGGGCGCCGGCTCTGCGGTGCAGGTTGTGGACGACGCCTTGCACGGCGCCGATCTGGGTCTCACGGCCGAGGTGCTGGCAGCCGCGGTGAAGCGCACCGGGTTCGACCTGGTGATCACGGGCAACCTGTCGACGGACGGTTCTGGCGGGGTGATGCCCGCGATGATCGCGGAGCTGCTGGATGTGCCTCAGCTCACCGCGCTGTCGTCGGTGGAGATCTCCTCCGATGCCGTCTCGGGAACGCGGATCGCGGATGCGGCGACCCTGACCGTGTCTGCCCCGCTCCCCGCGGTGATCTCGGTGACCGAGGCGCTGCCGGATGCGCGGTTCCCCAACTTCAAAGGCATCATGGCGGCGAAGAAGAAGCCGTTCGAGATCGTGTCGCTCGCCGATCTCGGCATCGAGGCCGACGATCCGGCCGCGGCCCGGTCGATCATGACGGCGATCACTGAGAAGCCGCCGCGTGCGGGTGGAGTGAAGATCACCGACGAGGGGGATGCCGGCGACAAGGTCGCCGAGTTCCTCATCGCGAACAGGCTGGTGTGAGAGGCATCCGATGACTGATTTCGCAGAAGACTCGATCCTCGTCCTCGTCGAGGTGACCCCGTCGGGGGCACTCGCGAAGTCTGCAGCCGGGCTGCTGGGCGCGGCGTCGCTGGTGGGCACGCCGGTCGCGCTGGTCGTGGGCGACGACAAGCTCGGAGCGGATGCCGGGGCACTCGGCGCGGTGACCGTGCTGGTCGCCCAGCCCGGCGAGGGGCTGACGGTGCCCGTGGTGGACGCGCTGGTCGCGGCAGCCGCGCTGGTGCGGCCCGATGCGGTGCTGATCTCCAACTCGATCGAGGGCCGCGATGTCGCCGGCCGCTTCGCGGCACGCACCCGCTCGGCGCTGTGCGTGGACGCGGTGGGCATCGCGAGGGATGACCAGGGCATTCTCGCCCAGCATTCCGTGTACGGCGGCTCGTACAACGTGACCGCCGGCTCGACGTTCGGGGCGCCCGTCATCACCGTGCGGCAGGGTGCGATCGATGCGCGCGCCGAGGCGGTCACCCCGGTGGTCGAGACGCTCGAAGTCACGCCATCAGGCAAGAAGGCGGCGTCGATCGACGCGGTCGAGGAAGCGGTCGTGGCGTCGTCGCGTCCCGAGTTGCGCGGGTCGGGCAAGGTCGTCTCGGGCGGGCGTGGACTGGGCTCGAAGGAACAGTTCGTACTCGTCGAGCAGCTCGCCGACGCCCTCGGCGCCGCGGTCGGCGCATCGCGCGCAGCCGTCGATGCCGGCTACGTGCCGTACTCTGCGCAGGTCGGGCAGACCGGTGTCTCGGTGTCGCCGCAGCTGTATGTCGCTCTCGGCATATCGGGCGCGATCCAGCACAAGGCCGGCATGCAGACCGCGAAGACGATCATCGCGATCAACAAGGACGCGGATGCTCCGATCTTCGATATCGCCGACTTCGGTGTCGTCGGCGATGTGTTCACCGTGGTGCCGCAGCTGATCGCAGCCCTCGAGGCGAAGAAGGCGTAGTGGCGACGTTCGGGACGACGGTGCGACGCGGGCTGCCGCGGCGGCCTGGCGGCGAGCCCTGGCCTCTGGCCGGCGAAGCGTCAGTCGTGGAGTTGATCCCGGTCGCTGAGCTTGTCGAAGCGTCGTCGCCGGCTGTCACGACTCAGACGGCCGACCCTTCGAGAAGCTCAGGGACCGAGATGCGGTCTGTGCGCCGGGGCCTCCCGCGTACCCCCGGCGGCGAGCCTTGGCCGCCGGCATCCGCGATCGCACCTGCAGCGGCCGCTGTCGCTGAGCCTGTCGAAGCGTCGTCCCCGACCGTCACGACCCAGACGGTCGACCCTTCGGCAAGCTCAGAGACCGAGATGCGGTCTGTGCGCCGGGGCCTCCCTCGAGTCGAAGGCGGCGACCCTTGGCCGCCAGCCGGGTTCGCGCCCAAAGCCGTCGTTGCCGAGATCACTCCAATCGTGGAGAGCGCTTCGATCGCTCCGGTCGTCGAGCCGTCGCCTGCGGCGCCTACCGCGGTCGAGCATGTCCGCCCCCGCGGCCCCCGCCCGCCCCTCCCCTTTCCGCAGACCGTGTGGCCGGGGTCGGCGGCGCGTTCGCGGCCCGAGACTCTCGCAGAACCCGAGGCCACCGGCATCCGCTCCCTGGTGAAGCCTCCCCCCTGGCCGCTTGCAGTCTCGGGGATCTTCGCCGCCCTCGCGCTGCTGATCCTCGCCGCGTCGGCCGTGCTGTTCGTGCGGTGGTTTCTGAGCCTGGACTTCATGCGCGACTTCATGATCACCTATCCGGGTGAGTCGAAGCTTCCCGAAGGGGCTCCCGTCGGCATCCCGGGCTGGCTGGCCTGGCAGCACTTCTTCAATACGTTCTTCCTGGTGCTGATCATTCGCACCGGCCTTCAGGTACGGCGCGACAAGCGGCCGGGTGCGTTCTGGACGCCGCGCTGGTCGAAGAACGGCCGGGGCAAGATCAGCCTGTCGCTGTGGTTCCACCAGTCGCTCGACGTGCTCTGGCTCCTCAACGGCCTGATCTTCATCGTGCTGCTGTTCGCGACGGGGCAGTGGATGCGGGTGGTCCCGACATCCTGGGATGTCATTCCGAACGCGATCTCGGCTGCACTGCAGTACGTGTCGTTGGACTGGCCGACCGAGAACGGGTGGGTCAACTACAACAGCCTGCAGGTGCTCGCCTACTTCGTCACGATCTTCATCGCCGCGCCGCTCGCCGTGATCACCGGGGTGCGGATGTCGGGACTCTGGCCCAAGAACGCCGAGCGCCTGAACAAGGCGTACCCGATCGAATGGGCCCGCGCGATCCACTTCCCGGTGATGCTCTACTTCGTGATCTTCATCATCGTGCACGTCACCCTCGTCTTCGCGACGGGCGCCCTCCGGAACCTCAACCACATGTACGGCGGGCAGGACGCGATCAACTGGGTCGGATTCTGGATCTTCGCAGGCTCCATGGTGCTGATCGTCGCGGCGTGGATCGCGGCGCGACCGCTCGTGCTCGCTCCGATCGCCCGCCTGTCGGGCAAGGTCAGCGGGCGCTGAACGCGAGCCGTCCGCGTCAGACCCCGGCGTCGAGCAGAATCCCGCCGAGCACGTCCGCGGCGCGGATGACCGCCGCGCGATGACCCTCCGCGTCGATGCGCGGGCCGATCAGCTCGAGGTCGAAGACCCCGGCGTAACCGGCTGAGAGAGTCACGTCGATGATGTGCCGCAGGGGGATGGCGCCGTCTCCGGGGACGGCCCTGCAGGGAATGTTGCGATCGCCGTACACGTAGTCGGCCACCTGCGCGAGTGCGCCGTCGGCGGCGATGCGGCGGATCTGGTCGTCCAGGTCGGGATCGGTCCACGAGCCGAAGATGTCGATGCACACGCCCGCGTGCGCCCGCTCGGCGAGATCGATCGTGTCGCGGAGCGTATGCAGTAGGTGGGCATCCGCGTAGGCCGCGGGGGTGGGTTCGAGGACGAGCCGGATGCTGCGCTCGGCCGCGTACGCGACGCAGGGCGCGACCACCTCCAGGTAGCACCGGGCGGCGTCCGCCCACGTCATCGCGCCGCGCCCGCCCGTCGTGCCGTAGACCGAATGGCAGTCCGCCGCGTAGGCGATGTCGATCGAGCGGCGCAACTTCGTACGCTCCGATTCCCACACTGCGGCGTCGCGCACGATCGCCCCGAAGCCGAACATGACGTGGAGAACGGCCTCCAGCTCGCAGCCCGCTTCGGTCAGCCAGCCCCGCACGCGATCGGCGTCGGGGAGCATCGCGGCCGGCACCGTCGCGCGATGCGCGTTCACGGCCCGCAACTCGTCGGCCAGGGATGCGAGGTCGGTAGCCTCGGGGAAGCAGAGCGCGTTGATCGAGATGGCGGGGTGCACAGCTCGATCCTGGCGCAGACGGGTAGATTTGACAACCAAGCGCTTGTTAGCATTCGTTTGATCGACGTCGCCGCAGACTCCGATCGGGAAGGTCACGCATGTTCGCCGACCTCGCATTCTTCTCGCTGCTGAGGATCACTGATCCAGCCGGTCACCGCGCGTACAACGAGTGGCATCAGCTGGATCATCGCCCCATCAACCTCGCGCTTCCCGGCATCGCGTGGGGCGACCGATGGGCGCGGCCCGAGTCGTATGCGGCACTCTCGCGGGGGACCGGGCAGTACGCGCTCGCGGATTACCTGGCGATGTACTGGTTCCGCCCCCCTGTCGCAGAGTCGGTCGCCGCGTGGACCGCACTCGGAGAGGATTCCTTCCAGTGGGGCCGTGGCCCGCTCATTCCCGATGTCGAGCGATCGCTGCTGGCATTCTTCCGACCCGTGAAGGGTTACGCGTCGCCGCATGTGCTCGTGGATCAGGAGGCCCTGCCCTTCCGCCCCAATCGTGGCCTGCACGTGACTCTCACCCGATACCAGAGTCCGCACGGCGCGGACACCCACCGGGCGTTCGGGCACGAGGATCGCGAGCTGATCCCGGCTCTCCTGCGGGTGCACGGCGTCGCTGGTGCGTGGACTTTCGCCTTCAGCCATCCGCAGCGGCACGCGACACTGCCTTTCGACGAGACGCCCGACGCCCCGCAGGGCAGCATGCGGATCCGACTGCTCTACCTCGATGAGGACCCGCTCGCGGTGACGCCCGAGATCGCTGCGGTGGAAGAACGCGAGGGCCCGGCCGCTCCCGGCGCAGAAGTCCTCCTGTCGACGCCGCTGAAGACCATCATCCCGTGGCAGGACTGGTGACGGACGACATCGAGCGGCGCCTGCGCCGCGTGGAGGATCGACTGGCGATCGCCGACCTGATCGCGGCATACGGACCGGCCGTGGACCGCGGCGACGCCGTGGCCGTGGCGGGCTTGTGGGTCGAGGGCGGAACGTTCCGCGTGGACGGCACGACCATCCCCCAGGCGGAAATGGCCTGGATCGTGGACAACGACACGCATCGCGGGTATCTGACCGCCGGCTGTGCGCACGTGATATCGGCACCAGCCGTCGAGATCCAGGGTGACACCGCGGTTGCCGTGACGCACTCCGTCGTCCTCATCCATCGCGGCGATCAGTGGATCGCCGAGCGGGCGAGCGCGAACCGCTGGGACTTCGTGCGGACTCCGGCCGGCTGGCGGATCCGGGATCGGGTCAACCGGCTCCTCGACGGCGACGCAGAAGCCCGAGCCCTGCTCGGATCGGCCGATCCGTTCTGATCAGATTCCGAATCGGGTGAGCGGAGTCTCGCCGGCGGCTCGCAGCCGGCCGATCGTCGCCGCACGAGGCCTCAGCGCGCTGCCGAACCGCACATTCCACTCGCGGTACTCTTCGTCACCGAGCGCCACACGAGCGTGGTGCGCCCAGTTCGGATCGTCGAGCATCTGCCGGCCGACCAAGACGAGATCCGCATCACCTTGAGTGACGAGCAGGTTCGCCTGGTGAGGGTCGATCACGAGCCCGACGGTCGCCACGCGGGCATCGGTTGCCTGCCGGAGAGACCGGGAGAAGTCGGCGTGGAAAGCGAAGCCGCGGCGCACACGGGTGTCGCTCGCGCGGTCGGTGGAGATTCCTCCCGACGACGTGTCGATGAGATCGACGCCGGACTCGCCCAGCCGCGCCGCGAAGCGGAGGGTGTCGTCGAGGGTGAGGCCGCCCTCGATGCCGTCGACCGCAGAGAGCCGGTAGGCGAGGGCGATGTCGTCGGGGATGGCTCCGCGGATCGCTGTCACGACCTCGAGGGGATATCTCATCCGCGCCTCCAGCGAACCGCCGTAGGCGTCGTCGCGATGATTCGACAGGGGCGAGAAGAATGAGTGCAGCAGGTAGCCGTGCGCACCGTGCAGATCGATCACCTGGAAGCCCGCCGCGACCGCGCGGATCGCAGCATCCCGCCATTGCCCGATGGATGCGGCGATCTCAACCGTGGTGAGCTTGTGCGGCACCGCGAATCCTGTTCCGGCCGAGATCGCCGACGGTCCAACGATCGGCCAGGGTGGCAGGCCCTCGGAGGTGTCGGCCGGGGTGAGTGGCACGCCGCCGAACCACGGCTGGCGCACGGCCGCGCGTCTGCCGGCATGCGCGAGTTGGATGCCGGGGACCGCCCCGTGTGCGGACAGGAACGCGGCGATTCGGCTCAGACCCTCGACGTGCGCGTCGCTCCAGATACCGGTGTCGTGGTGCGAGATTCGCCCATGCGGCGTGATCGCCGTCGCCTCCATGATCACCAGGCCCGCGCCGCCCAGGGCGAAGCGGCCGAGATGCGCGAGATGGAAGTCGGTCGCGAAGCCATCGTGCGCGGCGTACATGCACAGCGGCGAGACGCCGATGCGATTCGGGAGGGTGATACCGCGGAGTCGCAGTGGCGTGAATAGTGGAGGATCGGCCGGGGCATCGTCGCGCACGCGTCCAGGCTACCTGCATAACCAAGCAAACGCTTGACAAAGAACGGCCGGCGCGGCATCGTTCGACACACCTCCGTGACGCCGCGGAGGCTCGAAAGGAACCGCAATGACCAGTCATGTCCGCGCCGACGATCTCGTGGCCATCCAGCTCCTGATCCAGCGATTCGCCGCCCTCACCGACATCGCCGAAGACATCGGACCGTACCTCGATATGGTCACGGAGGACGCCGTGTTCAGCTACGAGCCCGTCGCTGCGATCGGGTGGGCGGGCGCGACCTATCGCGGGCGCGACGAGATCCGCGCCGGCGTGGAGCAGCGCAGAGCCGACGGCATCCAGGGCCCGGGAACACGCACGGTGCACATCGTGTCCGACATCACGATCGACCTCGATGACGACGACTCGGCCCGCGTCTACGCGGTCTGGCAGTTCTGGGGAGTGAACGACGCCGGCCCGGCGTGCCTCTCGATCGGGCAGTACGAGAACGTCGTGCGGCGCGAAGACGGCGTCTGGCGTCTGGCGCGCCGCGCGTCGCGGGTGCTCTAGCCCGCGAGTCGGCCGAGCGTGAGCTCCGCTTCGGCCATGATGCGCTCGATCAGCTCACGGCACGACGGCAGGTCTTCGATCAAGCCGGTGACCTGACCGCTCGCCAGGCTGCCGAGCTCGATGTTGCCCTCGACCATCCCGGTCCGGATCATCATCGGAGTGTTGGCCGCCATCATCAGCTGCCCCCATGTCAACGAGCGCTGACGGCGCATCTCCAGGCCCTGCCGGATGACCGAAGGCCAGCTCGAGCCCACTTCGCGCTGCAACGCGACCGCGCTGCGCAGTGAGCGCACGAGCGCGCGCGGGCCGCGCCCCTCAGAGACGAGCTGCTGCACGACGGGCGTGCGGAGCACCCGCTGCGGGACCCCGTCGATCTGGTCGGTGACGACCGTCCCGTCGACGCCGGCCTGCAGATAGCGCTGCTTGACGTGCTCGGGCACGGTGCTGTCGGAGGTCAGCAGGAATCGGGTGCCCATCGCGATGCCTTCAGCGCCGTACGCCATCGCTGCGACGAGACCTCGACCGTCGAAGTAGCCGCCGGCCGCGATAACGGGGATGTCGACGGCGTCGACCACCTGCGGCAGGAGGAGGCTGGTCGGGACGGCCCCGGTGTGGCCGCCGCCTTCCGCACCCTGGACGAGGACGGCGTCGGCTCCCCACGCCGCGACCTTCTCGGCATGTCGACGTGCGCCGATCGAGGGGATGACGACGATGCCGGCATCCTTCAGCAGCCGGAAGACCCGCTCCTGCGGCGCGAGCGCGAACGATGCGACCGCGACGCGCTCGGCTATGAGCGTCTTCGCGCGCTCCTCGACATCGGGGGCGGAGCCCACCAGGTTCACGCCGAAAGGCAGTTCCGTCCGATCCTTGATCGCCGCGATGCCGGCCCGCATCTGCTCGTGCGAGAGCGTGCCGCTGGCGAGGATGCCGAGACCGCCGGCATTCGCGGTGGCCGAGGTCAGCTCGGGCCCCGACACCCAGCCCATTCCGGTCTGGACGATCGGGTACCGCACGCCGGTGAGCTCCGTCAGCCGCGTCTGCAGGGCGGTCATGAGACGGCTCCGACCGTGCGGGGCTCGGCGGCGTGAGACGACGCCTGCCGCGCGGAGGAACGGGGTAGTGCTCGCACCATGATCACTTCCTTGTTGTCGTAGCTGTGCGACCACCTTACCAACCAAATGCTAGGTAGTTTCCTGATATCGTGAGTCTATGGCTGTCGACGCTGATATCCCCGGGTCCTTCTCCGCACGCGAGGGCACCGCGCTGGTCACGGGGGGCGCCGGTGGCATCGGCCAGGCGGTCGTGCGTGCCCTGGTTCGCGACGGTTCACACGTCGTACTCACCTACCGCAGCAGCGAGCCGACCGCACTCCTGGCCGAACTGGGCGACGCCGTCGAGGCTCTCCGGCTCGACCTCGGTGTTTTCCCGGCCGCCGAAGAACTCCTGAAGGACGTCACCGAGCGTCACGGCTCGGTGCACACCCTCGTGCACGCCGCAGGCCCCCATGTGCCGATGATGCACCTGTCCACGGTCGATCCGGCGCACTTCGCGCGACACCTGGCGGACGACGTCGTCGGCTTCTTCACCGTCGTGCACGCGGCGCTCCCGGCGTTGCGGGCGTCCGGCGGGTCGATCGTGGTCGTCACGACGGCCGCGACCCGGCGCTACCCCGTCCGTGACGGCCTGTCGTCGACACCGAAAGGCGCGATCGAGTCGCTCGCGATGGCGCTCGCGGCAGAGGAGGGCCGTTACGGCGTGCGGGTCAACTGCGTCGGACCCGGCATGCTGACGGACGGCATGGCCGAGCGGCTGATCTCGTCGGGCGACCTCGACGAGCGGGCCCTCGCCGTCGCGATGTCGAACATCCCGCTGCGCCGGTTCGGCTCGGCGGTCGACATCGCCGAGGCGGTGGCCTTCCTCGCGTCGCCCCGCGCCGGCTTCATTTCCGGGCAGAAGCTCGATGTTGACGGCGGCTTCGGCGTCTAGGAGCGCTGCAATCAGTCGTCGGTCGCGTCGCCCGTAAGTCGCCTGCCAGAGCGACCGCTGCGCACGAAGTCGCGGTGCAATTCCGTCTGGCGGAGCGCGGAGTGCAGCCAGAAGCCGGTCAGACCGTTCCATCCCGACGTCCACGTGACGCGGCGGGCGTAGTCCCACACCGAGGCGTCGCCCAGTTCGTCGACCAGAGCGGCGACCTCTCGGGTTCGGGTGAGGTGATGCTCCGCGATCTGGCGGCGTCGTTCCCCGAGGCCGGAGAAGCGGAACTCGTGGCCCGGCAGCACGGTGAACTCGTCGAACGGTGCGAGCCGATCCAGTGAGTCGAGGTAGTCGCCGAGCGGGTCGCTCCCCGGCAGGGTGCCGATGCCGATCCCCGAGTAGATCCCCGGCAGGACGTGATCGCCCGAGTACAGGACGCGTCGGCCGTCATCGATCAGGCAGATGTGCCCGCTCGTGTGGCCGGGGGTCTGCACGACGCCGAGCACATGACCGGCGAGGACCACCGTGTCGCCGTCGCCCAGCATCCTGCTCGGCTCGAGGTCGTCGACCAGCGACGGCCGCCCGAACGACGCGGACAGTTCTTCGCGCCGTTCACCGGGGACCTCCCACGCGTCCAGGACCGACGCGTATGCGTCGAGATCGAGCCGAGCGGGCGCGGTCTCCTGCGCCAGGACCTCTCGCTCGGTCGCGGACAGCATGACCTCCGCGCCGCTGATCTCACGCAGCCGACCGGCGGCGCCGAGGTGGTCGGGGTGGAAGTGCGTCGCGATGACGGTGCGCACATCTTCGAGGCGTCTGTCGAGTCCGGACAGAGCGTCGGTCAGGGCATGGATGACGTCGGGATGATCCCATCCGGGATCGATGACGTGCACACCGCCATCGGGCGAAAGCAGGACGTAGCTCAGCGTGTGCGGGATCGTCCCCTCGGGGATCGGAACAGCCACGGCCCAGACATCCGGGGCGACTTCCTCCGGCGTGGGGCGTCGCCCCGCGCTCCAGGCCGCCGCCTGGGCGCTGCTCAACGAGCGGATCGTCACGAGTGGACGCCGCCTGAGACGACTTCCGCCCTTGCGCCCATCAGGGCAGTGATGGCCTCGCCCGCGTCCGTCGGGCGCCGTCGCTGTGCCACGACATCGGTTCCCGCGTAAGACCAGCCGTCGAACAGCCGGATCTCGCCGCCCTTCACGTAGAAGATCTGACCGGTGACCTCGCTCCGGTCCGACAGGAGCCAGGCGACGGTCGGCGAGACGTTCGCGGGGTCGAAGATGTCGAACTCGTCGGGATCCGCCGGCGCCTTCACGAGTTCGGCGACACCCGGCGCGTTCTGCGTCATCCGGGTGCGGGCCACCGGCGTGAGCGCGTTCACCCGGACGCCGTAGCGGCCGAGCTCCTGCGCGAGGATCACCGTCGCGCCGGCGATGGCCGACTTCGCCGCACCGTAGTTGGACTGACCGACCTGGCCGATCAGGCCCGAGGTCGACGACATGGAGACGACGGATGCTCTGACCGGCCTGCCCGCTTTACTCTCGTCGCGCCAGTAGGCGGCCGCGATCTGGGTGGGGCAGAAGAAGGACTTCAGGTGGTTGCGGATCGCGTTGTCCCAGTCGTCCTCGGTCATGTTGACGAACATGCGGTCGCGCAAGACGCCGGCGCTGTTGACGAGACCGTCGAGCCGCCCGAAATTCTCGAGCGCGAGGTCGATGGCCGATCGGGCCCCGTCCATCGTCGCCACATCCGCGGCCGAGGCGATGGCCGTTCCGCCCGCGCGAGTGATGTCGTCCGCGACCGCTTGCGCGACGGCGGCGTCGGCGCCCGTGCCGTCCACCGCGCATCCCAGGTCGTTGACCACGACCTTCGCTCCCTCGCCGGCGAGGGCCAGGGCGTGCGCGCGTCCGAGGCCTCCGCCCGCACCGGTGATGACGATGACTCGATCTTGCAGCAGGTTCATTCTCATTCTCCAGATTCGAGCGCTTCGAGCGCTTCGGCGAACTGCTCGGCGGCGGCCGCGCGGCGGGTGGGGATGTGCTCGCTCGGCACGTCGCGCGGGGTGTAACCCCGCAGCACGCGTCGCGCGACGGCGACTTTGTGGACCTCGTCGGCGCCGTCGACGAGGCGCGCCTGCCGGGCCTTGCGGTACATGAACTCCAGCGGCATGTCGGTCGAGAAGCCGAGGGCGCCGTGCACCTGGATCGCACGATCGATGATCTCGTGCAGTACTTTCGCGCCGGAGTACTTCACCATGGCTATCTCGGTGCGGGCCTCTTCGGCACCGACCTGGTCCATGCGCCAGGCGGCGTACAGGGTGAGGAGGCGGATCTGCGTCAGGTCGGCGTATGAGTCGGCGATCCAGGTCTGCACCATCTGCTTGTCGGCGAGCGTCGACCCGTGCGAGAAGCGCGAGACGGCGCGCTCGCACATCATGTCGAAGGCGCGCGTGGCCTGGCCGATCCAGCGCATCGCGTGATGGATGCGGCCGGGGCCGAGTCGTTTCTGGGCGAGGAGGAAGCCGTCGCCGACCTGCCCGAGGAGATTGCCGTGCGGAACGCGCACTTCCTCGTAGAGGATCTCGGCGTGGTTGCCGTATCGCCCGAACGCGGCGTGCGGGTGATCCATCGTCGGCACGTCTCGCACGACCTTCACTCCGGGCGTTTCCCGCGGCACCACGAACATGGAGGCGCGTCGATGCGGAGCCGCGTCGGGATCTGTGACCGCCATCACGATGAGGATGTCGGCGATCGAGCCGTTCGAGGTGAACCACTTGCGGCCGGTGATCACCCAATCGCCTCCGTCGCGCACCGCGCGGGTGGTCAGCAGTGTCGGGTCGGAACCGGCGGAATCCGGCTCGGTCATCGAGAATCCGGAGCGGATCGTGCCCGCCAGCAGCGGGTACAGCCAGCGCTCCTTCTGGTGTTGGTCGCCGCCGAGCGCGATCAGCTCTGCATTGCCGGAATCCGGCGCGTTGTTGCCGAAGACGAGGGGCGCATAGAGCGTGCGGCCCAAGACCTCGTGCAGGAGGGCCAGCGCGACCTGCCCCATCCCCTGGCCTCCGAGCTCGGGAGTCAGGTGCGCGGCCCAGAGCCCGTTCGCCTTCACTTCGTCCTGGAGCGGCGCGATGATCCGCAGAAGGTCGTCGTGTTCGAGATCCAGCGTCTCGAGGGGCTCGATCCTCGCCTTGACGAATTCGGTCGCCCAGGCCAGCTTGCCCGCGAACTCGGGATCGGTCTGGAAATCCCAGCTCATCTCACGCCATCCATCTGTTGAGCGTCTCCACGACGCATCCGGGTTTGGCGGAGCCCTCGATCTCGGCGGTGATCCGGATCTTGGCCTGCACGCCGCCCGGGACATCGGTGCATTCCAGGATCTCGCCGCGCCCGCGGACGCGCGACCCCACGGTCACCGGCGCCGGAAAGCGCACCCGGTCGGACCCGTAGTTGATCCCCATGCTGATCTCTTCGACGGTGATCAGCTGGGGGAGGAAGTAGTTGCACAGCGACAGCGTGAGGTAGCCGTGCGCGATCGTGGACCCGAACGGCGAGGATGCTGCCCGCACGGGGTCGACGTGGATCCACTGGTGATCGCCGGTCACGGCGGCGAAGCCGTCGATCCGCGCCTGGTCGATCTGCAGCCATTCGGTGGGGCCGAGCTGCGCGCCCACGGCCCGCCGCAGCCCGTCCAGCCCGCTGACGATCAGAGGCCCGGTCGCTGCCGTCTCGGGGGCGCCGTCGATGTACGGAGTGGTCATCTCATTCCTGCCTTCTGTGTTCGTGGGGTGAGCGTTACGGGAGCCCCGCGGCCGAATCGAGTGCCTGTTCGGTCAGGTCCGCCAGCCGCTGCACTTGGCGGTGGAACCGCTCGGATGCCACGGAGTCCATCGAGCCGTCCCGCTCCGACCTGTCGACCACACCGGCGACGATGCAGGCGAGCTTCCAGTAGGAGAAGGCGAGGTACGACCCGATCGCGGCGAGATCCCGGCCAGACGCCGCGGCGTACCTGTCGAGGAGCTCCTGCCGGGTCGCGAAGCCCGGCACGCGCGTCGGCGGGTCCTGGAGGGCGGTATGCCGGTCGCCGGGTTCGGCCCAGTACGCGATCATCAGCGCGACGTCGGCCAGCGGGTCTCCCACCGCAGACAGCTCCCAGTCCACGATCGCGCGGAGAGTGCCGTCCTGGCTCAAGATGCAGTTGTCGAGTTTCGGATCGCCGTGCACGAGTGCGACGTGGTGCTGCGGCGGAACCGCCCGGCCGACGCGCTCGCCGAGCGCGACGAGGACGTCGCGGTGCCGGCCGCCGCCCGAGGTCATCTGCCGCGTCCACCGGCGCAGCTGTCGGCCGACGTAGTCGCCTTCGCGGACGAGATCACTCAGCCCGAGTTCCTGCGGCGACAGCGCGTGCAGTGCGGCCAGGGCATCCACGAGTGAGTATCCGGCGGCCGCGCGCGCAGCGGGCGTCGCCTCGCCTGCCGCGGCGGAGCCGCGCAGCACCGCGCCCTCGACGAATTCGAAAGCGGCGAACGGCGCCCCGGCCACCCCACCGTCCGCATCCGTGGCGAGCACGCGCGGTACCGGCACGGCGTCGCGGAGCGAATCGATGATGCGCGCCTCGCGCACGACATCGTGTGCGGTGGCCAGCAGCGTCCCCGGCGGGGGCATCCGCAGCACGACGCGCTGCTCGCGCGCATCGGTCGCGAGCAGTGTCACATTCGACCGCCCGCCGGCGATGAGAGTGAACGCGGTCGGAGCCGTCCACCCGTCGAGCGCATCCGGAAGCCACTGCTCGAACGACGCGAGCGTGGCAGCCGGAGGCAGGAGCGCGTGCGATGACGGGATCGACTCGCGGGTCATCATCGCGCTCCTCTCGCCGCCGCCGTCGGGGCAATGGGAACAACCTATCACTTGCTTGGTGGCTGGGTATACCCGGCGGGCCGCGCCTGCGGGAACGTCGACGCACTCGGGAAGGAGCGTGGTACGGTAACCAAGCACATGCTTGGTTACCGAAGGAGCTCTCCATGAAAGCGCAGATCTGCCGTGAGTTGAGCGATCCGCCGGTGTTGCACTTCGAGGAGATCGACGACCTTCGCCCCGGCGCACGCGAAGTCCTCATCCAGTCGCACGCCGCCGGAGTGAATTTCCCTGACGGCCTCGTACTGGCGGGCACGTATCAGACCAAGCCCGCCCTCCCCTTCATCCCCGGCTCGGAGGTGGCCGGCGTGGTCGAAGCAGTCGGCGACGGCGTGTCGAATGTGGCCCCCGGCGACCGGGTGGCGGCGTTCTCGACGCTCGGCGGCTACGCGACCCACGCGGTCGTCGCGGCCAACATGGTCTTCCCGATAGCAGCGTCGATGCCGTTCTCGGATGCCGCCGGGTTCGTCGTGACGTACGGCACGTCATGCCACGCGCTCGTAGATCGGGCCCAGCTAGCCAACGGCGAGACGCTGCTGGTCCTCGGTGCGTCCGGCGGAGTAGGCCTCGCGGCGGTCGAGATCGGCGCCGCGCTCGGCGCGAACGTGATCGCGGCAGCATCCACTCCCGAAAAGCGGGAGCTGTGCCTGGCGCACGGCGCCTCGCTCGCGATCGACTACTCGCAAGGCGATCTGCGCGACACGCTCAAGCGGGTTGCTCCCGGCGGCATCGATGTCGTCTACGACCCGGTGGGGGGCGCCGCGGCTCTGACCGCCGCCCGCAGCCTGGCGTGGGGGGGCCGCTATCTCAGCGTCGGATACGCGTCGGGCGACATTCCCGAGGTCGGAATGAATCGATTCCTCATCGTGAGCGCCACGCTCCACGGCGTTCTCTGGGGGGCCTGGGCGCGGAAGAACCCCGCGGCGAACGCCCGCAACTTCGCGAGGCTGTTCGAATGGTACGAGCAGGGTGCGCTGCGCCCGCACACGAGTGCCACCTTCCCGCTGGAGGATGCTGTGGCCGCGCTCGAGGTCGTGATGGGCCGTCTCGCCCTCGGGAAGGTCGTCCTGGACGTGCGGTGACCGCCGCGTCAGGCGCGTCCTTCTGCGCCCTTCGGCAGCTGGGCCTTCATGATCTTGCCGGTGGCGTTGCGCGGAAAGTCTTCGACGAACACGAACTCGCGCGGAACCTTGAAGTTCGCAAGGCGGTCACGGCAGAACGCGGTCAGAGCGGCCGCATCGGGGCGCTCGAGCGCATCCTGGCGGAGGAGGACGAATGCGCGCCCGACCGCGCCCAGCCGCTCGTCGTCGACTCCGATGACCGCGGACTCGTTGACCGCGGGATGCTGTCGGAGCACGTTCTCGACCTCGGCGGGGTACACGTTGAACCCGCCGACGATGAACATGTCCTTCAGCCGATCGGTGATCTTCAGGCAGCCGTGCTCGTCGAGGCGCCCCACGTCTCCGGTGTGGAACCATCGGTCGTCGTCGATGGCCGCCCGCGTCGCCGCGTCGTCCTCGAAGTAGCCGAGCATCACGTTGTCGCCGCGCAGCAGGATCTCACCGTCGGCGCCGACCGGGAGGTCGTCGCCGCGTTCGTCCACGATGCGGATCTCGGTTCCCTCCACTGCGGGCCCAGTCGTCTGACGGATGTGCTCCAGCGAGTCGCCCGGGCGCGAGATCGTCGCGACGATGCACTCGGTGAGTCCGTACGCCTGCGCAACGCGCTGGAAGCCCAGGATCTCGACCATGTCACGGAAGAGCGTCTCGGGGGCTGCGGTCGCCCCCGCGATCGCGAACCGCAGCGACGACAGGTCGTATTCGCTGCGCCGAGGGTGATCGATCAGGGTCGTGAAGATCGTCGGGACTCCGGGCAGGACGGAGATCCGCTCCGACTGCACGAGCTCGAGCAGTGCGTCGGGATCGAAGGTGGCCACCGGATAGATCGTCGCGCCGGTCACCAGGCTCGCCACGATGCCCGCCTTGTAGCCGAAGCCGTGGAAGAACGGGTTGACGACCGCGTACCGGTCCTCTGGAACGAGGTCGGCACCGTTCGCCCACGCACGCGCCACGCCGATCGTCTGACGATGCGCCGTCATGGCGCCCTTGGGCAGCCCGGTCGTTCCCGAGGTGAACAGGATGTCCATCACATCGTCGGGCTCCACCTCCGCGAGCGCCCGTTGCAGCGTCGCGTCATCGATGGCCCGTCCGCTGTCCAGGAACTCGCTCCAGTCCATCCCGAGCGGGCCGTGGGGTCGGGAACCGAGTCCGACGATCCGCGTCAGGTCCGGCAGCCCGCCCGACACCGGATCGGCCACGAGCGATTCCTCCACCGCGCGCGTCAGGATCGCCGAGAAGCTCTTCCCCAGGAATCCGTCGCTCACCACGAGGACGCCGGCGCGCGACCGGCCCAGGACGGCAGCCCCCTCGGGCCCGGTGAATCGCGTGTTGATGGGAACGATCGCCGCGCCGATGGACTGGGCTCCCAACATCGCGAGGATATAGCCGATCGTGTTCGGCGCCCACAGCCCGACCCGATCGCCGCGGCGCACTCCGTTGGCGAGGTAGGCGCGCGACACCTCGTGCACCCGCTCCTCCAGCTCTCCGTACGTCACGATGTCGCCGGCGTCGACGATCGCGGGATGTCCGCCGAGTCGCCTCATATCCGCCAGCAGCGCGGGTACCGTCTGTGCATCGGAAGGTCTGTTCACCGTCATCCCCTCGGTTCGGCGCCGGTCGTCGGTGCGTGGTGTCCGTGTCCACTCCCGCTCGGCGGGCGGATGGGGCAGGATAGAGCAAGCGCTTGTCCCAATCGGCTGGAGGAACCCCCATGGCAGTGACCCCGAGGGTGACCCGTCCAGACCAGGTGTCCGAGCGACGCACGCAGATCCTCGCGATCGCGGCGAAACTCATCGCTTCGCGAGGCTATTCCGCGACGACGGTGCGCGACATCGCGGATGAGGCCGGCATCCTGTCCGGAAGTCTCTATCATCACTTCTCCTCGAAGGAAGCGATCCTGCAGGAGGTCTTGCGCGAGTTCCTGGATGAGCTGGTCAGTCGCTTCGAGGAGATCGCCGCCACCGGCGGCGGACCACGGGTCGTGTTGGACCGCCTCATCGAGCATGCATTCTCCGCGATCGAGCGGCAACCCGACGCGGTCGGTCTGTACCAGAACGAGGCGGCCTTCCTGTCCACGCAGCCGGGCTTCGAGTTCGTCGCCGAGCGGGGCCACCGCGTCGAGGAGATCTGGGTCGAGCAGATCACGGCCGGCCAGGCCAGCGGGGTGTTCCGCAGTTCGATGGATCCCGCCATCGTCTACCGTTTCGTCCGCGACGCGCTGTGGTCGACCATCCGCTGGTTCCGCCCCGGTGGGCACCACACGGCGGCCAGCGTCAGCCTGCATTTCCTGGACTTCCTGCACAACGGACTCCTCGTCGACTGACTCGCTCAGTCCGGGACTTCCTTCGACCGGGTGTCGCGCGGGTCGAGCACCTCGCGGATGAGACGAAGCTCCTCGTCATCGGGGATGCGCGTCAGGGGCGCAGCGTCGACATCGAGCGCGAAGCCGGTGTTCTCCCGGACGGTGGCGGGATCGACGCCGGGGTGGATGGACTTCACGGCGACGCGGCCATCGGCGTCGTAGCCGAGCACCGCGAGGTTCGTCACGATGACCCCGAGGTGGTGGAAGCGGTGCGCGGGCGCGCCCGCGCGGGCGCGGTCGTTGCCCACGCCGGAGACGAGGTCGACCGCTTCCACGAACACGCGGGCCGAGTGGCGCGCGATCCAGTAGTCGACGCGGTGGTTGACGGTGTTCCCCGGAGCCCCGCGCACGCCGATGAGCTGTCGGGTCGGGCGCTGCCAGTCGCCGATCAGCGCGATGTTCTGATTGCCGTAGCGATCGATCTGGCTCGCGCCCATGATGCTCTGCCTGCGGCCTGAGGCGACGACGTCGAAGACGCGGCGGAACGGCATCCAGGCCTCGATGACGGGCGCTGCCGCGGAGTCGGCCGTCGGGGGGGCCTTCACCAGGAAGGCATCGCTGCTGAGCATCAGGTCGGGGGCGAACGACAGCTTTGCCAGGCGCGCTCCGAACGTCGGCACCACGCCCACGGCGTGGGCCAGCAGCTCGCCCGAATCCCGGTAGGTGTCGGCGCAGGCGGCGATGCACACCTCGGCGCGAGTGACTTCAGTTGTCATGACTCTCCCTTTCGGCGTGGAAGGCGGCGATCGCGTCCTGGTAGGCGGCTTCATCCGATGCGAGGAATCGCGCGTGGAAGTCTCGCCACGCCGCGGGATCCTTGGCGCTTGCGACGTAGTGACGTTGGAACACCTCATCGCGGTCGTAGTCGGGCTCGCACGTCGTGAAATGGGCTCCGTGAGGAGTCTCGACCACGGCGTGCGCATACATCCGGCTGAACAGCAGGGTGTGGAAGGTCCCCTCCGTGAGCAGGTCCTCCGTGGCGATGACCTTCTCGGTCGAGACGATCGTGCGCTGGGCCGCCATCGCGAACAGGTCGTCGAAATACGGGTCGGGGCCGAGGTACTGGGCGTTCCCGCGTGCGTCCGCGCGGTTCACATGCACGAGCGCGACGTCCAGCGGGAGCGCAGGCACCGCCATGTACACGTCGTCGCTGTACGGCGACGCCACCGTCTGCAGTCGCGGGTTCGCGACCGGCACGTCCGAGCCGAGTCCTGCCCGCAGGGGGAGGAAATCCAGTCTCTGCGCCGCTGCGCGGAGCCCGGCGACGAACATGCCCTCGTCGAACTCCTCGGTCTCGAATTCGCCGCGTCCCCGCGCTGCGGTGAAGAGCGGATCCAGCGGGATGCTGTCGAGCGACACGAAGCCGTAGACGAGCTTCTTGATCTTGCCCGCGTCGGCGAGCAGGCCGACGTCAGGGCCGCCGAATGCCACGACGGTGAGGTCGGTGACGTCCGAGCGGAGCAGCGCGCGGACGAGCGCCATCGGCTTGCGACGCGATCCCCACCCGCCGATGCCGATCGTCATCCCGCTCTCGATCGAGGCGACGGCGTCGCCGATGGTGGTCAACTTATCGGGCATCCTTGCTCCTTCGACCGGGCAGCGCCGCCGCGGCTGAACCTAGCGCTTGTTTGGGTTCCTACGTTAGCATGATGGCACACGGCGTCGAGCCGCACGACCACGGATCGCATCGGATGCTCGGCGCGCGAGAGGGACGGTGGTTCGGCATGACCTGCTACGAGATCGACGGCATCACGCCGGTGGTGGATCCGACCGCATTCGTGCACGAGAGCGCGAGCGTGATCGGAGACGTCATCATCGGTCCGGGGTGCTACATCGGCCCGCACGCGAGCCTGCGCGGTGACTTCGGCCGAATCGTCGTGGGCGAAGGATCGAACGTGCAGGACTCCTGCACGATCCACGCCTACCCCGGCGCAGACGCTGTGCTGGATCCGCACACTCACATCGGTCACGGCGCCGTGCTCCATGGCTGCACGGTCCACTCGTACGCCATGGTCGGGATCGGCGCGATCGTCCTGGACGGCGCCGAGGTCGGGGCGGACTCCCTCGTCGGTGCGGGAGCGCTCGTGACCGCGGGCATGATCGTTCCGCCCGCGAGTCTTGCGCTGGGGAGCCCTGCGCGCATCGTGAAGGAGCTCGATGCCGTCGCCGTCGAATGGAAGCGCAACGGTGTCGCGGTGTATCGGCAGCTCGCCGAGCGGAGCCGCGAGACCCTGCGACCCGTGCAGCCGCTGACGACGGTCGAACCGGACCGCAGGCGCGTGAGCGCCGGATCCGAGACCGCGCGGCCGCTGCACGAGCAACGCGCAGAGGGCGGCCAGGCACGGTGATCGCGGCGGCGTCATCTCACTGCGTGACCATCCAGCCGCCGTCGACCGGGAGGAAGACGCCGTTGATGTAGCTCGCTGCCGGCGAGAGGAGGAAGAGCGTCGCGTAGGCGATGTCGTCGGCAGACGCCATGCGCTGGAGGGGGATGCGGGCGAGCACCTGCTGACCCGTGTCGCTCTCGCGGAACCCCGCGAGCCGCGGGGTGTCGGTCATTCCAGGTGCGACACCGTTGCTGCGGAATTCGCCGGCACGGTAGGCCGCCAGATGACGGACGTACCCCATGATGGCCGCCTTGGATGCCGAGTACCACGCGCTCCCCGTGCCGATGAGGTTTCCCGCCACCGAGGTCGTGGCCACCATCGCGGCTCCGTCTCCGGGAGTGGTCCGAGCCCAGGCATCCGTCACGCGCCGCACGCTCCCGACGCAGATCTCGACCGCGCGATCGAACGGCAGGTCGGCGCTGGAGGCGGGGCCGGCGTTATTGTGCAGCAGCCGGATCGGCCCGAGTGCGGCACCGGCGTCCGCGATGCCGGCCTCGACGGCATCGTCGTCGCTGACATCGGCGACCCACCGGTGCACCTGTATGCCCGATGGTTCGAGCAGCGTGATGGTCTCGTCCAGGCCGACGGGGTTGAGGTCCCATGCGCTGACGGACAGGCCCATGGCGGCGGCGTGAAGAGCGGTCGCTCTGCCGATGCCGCTCCCGGCTCCGGTGATTAGGATCGATTCGCCGCGGGCGAAGCCGAAGTCGATGCTTCCCATGACACTCCTTCGTGACGGGTCAGGTGGCTCACTCTCCACCCACCAATCGCTTGATTGGTACTTCGATGATAGTCACGTTCGCGGTCCGGCTGCGGGTCAGGCGGAGGCCGGGGCGGGTTCGGTCGCCACGACGCTGAAGACGAACCCCTCGTAGCCGGCATCCGCGACCCTGTCGCAGGCATGGATGTACGGGCGGAATCCACCGATGAACGGCAGGAATCCGGCGGCTTTACCCGGGACGTTGGCTCCCGTGTACCACGAGCGCGCGCCGGCGAACAGCGTGCGTGAGGCACGGACGGCGATGTCGTCGGTCCATGCGCGGGCCGCGTCCTCGCGCGTCTCGACGGACGTGTAGCCGTGCGCGATCGTGTGGTCTACGAGTCTCAGTGCGAAATCTCCCTGCTGCTCGGAACCGATCGCCATGTTCGTGAGGACGGTGGGGCTTCCGGGCCCGTTGAGCATGATCAGGTTGGGGAAGCCGGGCACGGCCATCCCGAGATTCGTGACGACGCCCCCCTTCCATTCGTCGCGGAGCAGCCGTCCGGAGCGCCCACGGATGTCGATCGAGGTCAGCGCGCCGGTGAGCGCATCGAACCCGGTGGCGAAGACGATGACCTCCAGCGGCCGGAAGCCGGATTCGGTGCGGACGCCCTCCGCCGTGATCTCGATGATCGGATCGCGCCGCAGGTTGACCAGGGTCACGTGCGGGCGGTTGAACGTGTCGAAGTACCCGGAGTCGGTGCAGATCCGCTTCGTCCCGATCGCATGATCGCGCGGAGTGAGATCGTCGAGGGTCTGCGGGTCGCGGACGATCTCGGCCAGCTTTCCCTCGAAGAACCGCCGGGCGGCATCGTTCACCTCGATGTCGACCGTCTGGCGCGGGAAGGCCTTGCCGAACAGTACGCCGCCCCGCGTCCAGCGGTCCTCGAACACACGCGCTCGCTCCTGCTCGTCGGCCTCCTCGTAGGGAACGTCGTGAGCCGTCCACGGCGAGCCGGCGAGGGAGTCCCACGACACTTGCCGACGGTGCGGGTACTCCTCGAGCGCGTGCGTCCACTCATCGTCGTCGAGCTCTCGGTTCAGCGCCGGCACGCTGAAATTCGCCGTCCGCTGGTACACCACCAGCTCCGCTGCCTGGTCGGCGATGAGGGGTATCGACTGGATGCCCGATGACCCTGTCCCTATCACGCCCACCCTCTTGCCGTGCAGATCGACGGGTTCGTGCGGCCACGCCGCGGTCATCAGCACCTCACCGCCGAACGACTCGCGACCGGGGATGTCCGGGAGCAACGGGGTCGAGAGGCTTCCGGTCGCCATCACCAGCCAGCTCGCCGAGATCCGGTCACCGGCGTCGGTGGCGACGGTCCAGCGCTGGGCGTCGCCGTCGTCCCATTCGGCTGCGACCACGCGCGTGGCGAACCGGAACCGGCGCCGGGCGTCGAATCGGTCGGCGACGTGGGAGAGGTAGCGCAGGATCTCGGGTTGCGTCGCGTAGCGCTCGCTCCACCGCCACTCCTGCTGCAGCTCGTCGTCGAACGAGTACGAGTAGTCGATGCTCTCGACATCGCAGCGCGCGCCAGGGTACCGGTTCCAATACCAGGTGCCCCCGACATCCGCACCCGCTTCGATTCCGATGACAGTGAGTCCGCGGCGCGCGGCGTGGATGACCGTGTACAGCCCGGCGAAGCCCGCACCCACGACGATCACATCGGCGTGGGGGATCGGATGGGTCATGCGTCCTCCTCGGTGAACATGTGCGCGAAGTCGGCCCAGAGGAGTGCCGATGCCGCGATCCCCGGCCCGTACTCGGGGATCGTGAGGAACCCGTGGAACTGATCGGGGTAGGTCCGGTAGATGCAGGGCACGGCGCGATCCCGCAGGAGGCCCGCGTGGTCCCGCCCCTCGTCGTGGAGGGGATCGAGCCCGCCGGTCACCACTATTGCCGGCGGGAGCGAGACGGCCGCCGCCGCTGCTGCTGCCGTCGGATCGACGAGCGGGTCTGCGGCTCGGTCGGCGGGCGCCCCACCCAGATACGTCCTCCAGTAGAACTCCATCGTGCGAGCGGTGATGAAGTACCCCTCGCCGCGGGTACGGTAGCTCGCCGACGACATGCCGGGGTCGAGCATCGGATAGATCAGCACCTGTCCGACGAGCGGAGAGTCACCGCGTTCCGCGAGGGCGACAGCGGCGGATGCCGCGACATTGCCGCCGGCGCTGTCTCCCGCCACGACGATGCGGCGCCCCCAGTCATGTGCGCGCGTCCAACCGACGGCCGCGATCATGTCGTCGGTGGGGTCGGGAGCCGAATGCTCGGGTGCGAGGGCGTACTCGACCGAGACCACGACCGACGCCGTCGCCCGGCTCCAGCGTCGGCAGAACCCGTCGTGGCTCGCGATCGATCCGTGCAGGAATCCCCCGCCGTGCGCGTACACCGTCGCGGGGACGGAGGTGCGAGGGGCGTGCGGGAAATACACGCGGACCGTCACGGTTCGCGCGCCGCTGCGCACGGAGTGATCCTCGGTGCGTGCGACATCGTCCAGGTTCCGCGGCGGCGTGACCCTGGCGTCGACGACTGCCCGCGCTCGGGCCGGCGGCAGGCTCGCGATGTCGGGAAACTGCTCGTTGAGGAGCGCGAGCATCCGCTGGCTTTCGTTCATGATCTTCCTTGATCAACCCGTCTACACACCAGCGTGTCCAATCGGCACACGCCTGAGAGCAATATGACATGAGCGGCTGCGCGCAGGCGATTTCCCGCGGTTCGGCCACAGGATTTCGATGCGGAGAACCCCTTTCCGAATCCACCAAGCAAACGAGCGCTTGGTGGATTCGCAGATTCGTCTTATGCTGATGAAACCAAGCGTTTGATACCCCCACCAGCGGGGCACGCTTCGGACCCGCAGTTCCACTCAATGACGAGGAAGGTACGCATCATGCGTCGCACCACGGTCACAGCAGCCATCGCGCTTTTCGCGATATCAGGCTTAGCCCTTGCAGGGTGCGCCGGCGGCGCCACCCCCGAAGGCAGCGCATCGGGAGGTGGCGATCCCATCAAGGTCGCCGTGTTCGGCGGCATCGGCGCCGAAGGCATCCTGGCGAACAACTCCACCACCTCGGTGACCTCGGCCAAGGCATCGGTCGCAGCGGTCAACGCTGCCGGCGGCATCCTGGGGCGCCAGGTCGAGATCGACGTCATCGACGACACGGGCGATCCCACCGTCGCCGTCACCAAGCTCCAAGAGCTTCTCGCCGGAGACAACGCGCCTTCGGTGGTCATGAACTCGGGTCCGTCGACCGTCGCAGACGCGATGCTGCCGATCCTGACGCAGAACAACATCATCTCGTTCAACATCGGGCCCACCGCCACCTCCGGCGATCCCACGACGAATCCGTACAACTTCGACCTGTCGCCCAGCGCGCAGAACTACATCGACGCGTTCGTGCCCGAGATCAAGGACAGGAAATTCGACAGCGTCGCGGTCTTGCACGGTTCCAGCGCCTACGGCGAGCTGTTCGGCAAGCTGGCTGCCTCGACCTTCGCCGACTCGGGCCTGGACGTCACCGGTTCGCAGGGCTTCGACAACGCGTCCCTCGACATGACTCCGCAGTTGGAGGCGCTGAAGGAGACCAACCCCGACGTGCTCGTCCTCGACGCCTACGGTGCACCCCTCGGCTACGTCCTCCAGAGCCTCGACAAGCTCGGATGGACCGTGCCGATCATCGGCAACACGTCCGTGGCGGCCACCGGCCTCATCTCGACCGAGCCGCCGACCGGCGTGCTGGGTACGGCTCAGGTGAAGAACCTCACCATGCAGGTCTTCAACAGCACCGTCTACAACGCGGATGACACCGCCGTCAACGATGCGGTGAAGCTGATGCTCCAGAACGGCGAGATCAAGTCCTCGCTGATCAACGCCTACAACTACGACGCGATGTGGCTGGTGAAGGCTGCGGCCGAATCCGCCGGTTCGCTCGACGCCCAGGCGGTCGCCGATGCCCTGATCGATCCCGCGGTGCAGGATGCAGCAAAGACGGTCATCCTGACGAAGTACGGTTTCACTTCGGACTCGCACGCTCCCCACGCGGCCACCAGCGAGTACGCGTTCATCCCGCCGGGCAAGCTCGTGAACGGGCAGTACCAGTAAGTTCCTGCGAGGTGGTCCTGGGCGGCACGCCCAGGACCACTTTCCGCGCTGATAATGACGTGAGCGAGGACGGACGCCGATGACGATCATCTGGTCAGGCTTGGCACTCGGTGCGGTGTACGCACTGGTGGCCATCGGATACAACATCGTCTTCATCTCCCAGAAGACATTCAACTTCGCCCAGGCATCACTGATGATGCTGGGCGCCTTCATCACGTACGTCGGGATCGTGACGTGGGGACTTCCCTGGTGGCTCGTCGCCATCATCGCGGCCATCATCGTCGGCGCGATCGCCGCCCTCGAAGAACGCGTCGCGATCCGTCCGGTGAAAGACATGCACAACCTCCTGGTGACGACGCTGGGCGCGTCGATCATCATGGAGGGCGTCGCCCAGGTCATCTGGGGGGGCGAGCCCTATCGGGTGCCGTTCTTCCTCGGTGATCAGGTGCTCGACTTCTTGGGCGGCCGCGTGTACCCGGTCGAGATCGCTCTGATCGTGGTCGTCGTCCTGCTCGTGGTCGGCCTCACGCAGTTCGCCAAACGCAGCGTCATCGGCATCGCCCTGCTCGGCATGAGCGAGGACCGCGAAGCCGCCCAGCTGCGCGGCGTCAACGTTCGGCGGTTCGCGTTCATGGCCTTCGTCTTCACCGGTGTCCTGGCCGGACTTCTCGGCATCCTGGTCGGACCCAAGACATATGCGGTGGCGACGCTCGGCGCCTCTTTGGCCCTGAAGGGCTTCGTCGTGCTGGCGATCGGTGGTTTCGGGTCGCTCTGGGGCACGCTGGCCGGTGGCCTGATCGTCGGCATGACCGAGGCGCTCGCGACCCGGTACATCGGATCTGATTTCGCCAACGTCAGCGTGTTCCTCATCCTGATCGTGATCCTGATGGTCAAGCCGACGGGGTTGTTCACCCGACGCAAGGAACGGACGGTCTGACGTGGCTGCGCTCTGGTTGAGATTCCGCGCCCTTCCCACGTGGATCATTCCCCTCCTTCTCGGGGTCCTGCTGATCTTCCTGCCCTTCCTGGGCATGTCGTATTCGGTGACCCGCCAGGTCGAGCTGACCATCCTGCTCGCCCTCATCGTCTCCGGACTCAACCTGAGCCTGGGGTTCGCCGGCGAACTCGCGATGGGTCAGGTCGCGATGTACGCGGCCGGTGCGTATACCGCTGGGATGCTCAGTCGAGCCGGAGTTACCGAGATCTCGATCCAGCTGGTCGCGGGCGCGCTCGTGGCCTTGGCAGTCGGTCTCGTCTCGGGAATCCCCGGCCTCCGGCTCGGCGGCTGGTCGCTCGCGATGACCTCGTTCTTCCTGATCCTGCTTGTCCCCGACATCCTGTCGATCTTCAAGGACGCGACCGGCGGTCGCAACGGCCTGAGCGGTATCAAGCCGCCGGTGCTCTTCGGTCATCTGCTGGACGTACGCAGCTTCTACGTCCTGATCGTGGTCGTAGCCCTCCTGTGGTTCATCGTCATGCGCAACCTCGTCGTTTCACGGCACGGAACGGCGTTCCGCGTGCTCAAGCAGAGCCCGGTGCTGGCCACATCGATGGGCATCTCGGTGTTCCGGATGAAGCTGACCGCCTACGCGCTGGGCGCGCTCCCGGCGGGTATCGCCGGCGTGCTGTTCGCGAACCTCGATCGATTCATCTCGCCGGAGGCGTTCGCGTTCACGTTCGCGATGACCGTGCTCGCAGCATCCATCTTCGGCGGGTCGGCCAGTGTCTACGGCGCGCTCATCGGCGCCGCGGTGCTGCAGTTCGGCCTGAACCAGGCGACGAACTTCCAGCAGTACGGCCTCATCATCACCGGCGCCTTCCTGCTCTTCGGCGGCGTGGTGTTCACCGGGGGCATCGCGGGCCTGTTCCGCGGTCTCGTCCGACGCCTCGACAACTCCGCGCGGCGTGCGGTCGGCTACGTCGAGAAGCCGGCGGGCGACGCCGTCGTGACCAAGCTCGACGGCGCGATCCTGCAGGTCGATGGGGTGTCGAAGTCGTTCGGCGGCAACAAGGCGCTCTCCGAGGTCAGCATCGGCGCGGCTCCCGGATCGGTCACCGCGATCATCGGCCCGAACGGCTCGGGCAAGACCACGCTGCTCAACTTGATCTCGGGGTTCTATCGCACGGATGCCGGCTCCATCGCATTGGACGGAAAGCCGGTGCAGGGGGTCTCGTCGTTCCAGGTCGCCCGGGAAGGCGTCTCACGCACCTTCCAGACGCCGAACATTCCGGAGAAGCTGACGGTGCTGGAGGCTGTCGAGGCCGGCCGGTACGCCCACGACCGCGCCTCGGTGCTGCAAGCGGTGCTGCGGACGCCCCGATTCCGTCGCATCCGCCGGGACGATAGGGCCGAGGCCGAGCGGGCGCTGGCCCTCGTCGGACTGAGCGCGCAGCGGCACATCGATGCCGACTCGCTTCCGCTGGGCAACCGCCGTCTCTTGGAGGTGGCCCGCAGCCTCATCGGCTCGCCGAAAGTGCTGCTCCTGGACGAAGTGGCCTCCGGGCTCGACGAAGACGAGATCGAGGTCCTCGCCGAACTCATCACCCGGTTGCGCGCCGCGGGGCTGACGATCATCCTCGTAGAGCACAACTTCCAGCTCGTCCTACGCCTCGCGGACGACATCTACGTGCTCGCGCACGGCAAGGTGATCGCCCATGGCACGTCGGCCGAGATCGAACGCAACCCGCGCGTCATGGAGGAATACCTGGGTGTCGTGCTCGAGCCCGACATCGCGTCGGCGAACGGAGAAGGCGATGACTGAATCCGACGCCCCGCTGCTTCAGGTGGTGCACCTGGAGACCGGCTACGGCGATCTCCGGGTCGTGCGAGATGTCAGCCTCACCGTCCGCGGCGGCCAGATCACCGTCCTGCTCGGGCGTAACGGGGCGGGCAAGACCACGACGCTCCGTGCGATCTCGGGGCTCAACAAGACGGCGGGTGGCGAGGTCCGCTATCTCGGCGACAAGCTCGGCGATGCGCCTGCGTACCGCCGCGTCGCGCGGGGAATGGCCTACGTGCAGGAAGGCAAGCGCGTCTTCCGCGAACTCACGATCGAACAGAACCTCGTGCTCGGCGGCTTCTCGACGCGGGTGAGCAAGAAGAAGCTCATCGCCGCGGCGCAGGAGATCTATGAGATCTTCCCGATCCTCGGCGAGAAGCGCGCCCTGCCCGCCGCCAGCATGTCCGGTGGCCAGCAGCAGATGCTGGCGATCGGCCAGGCCCTCATGGCGAAGCCGCAGCTGCTCATCCTCGACGAGCCCAGCCAGGGCCTTGCTCCCGTCATCGTCGGCGAGGTCATGGAACGGGTGCACGCCCTGAAGGCGACGGGTATCGGCATCCTGCTGGTCGAGCAGGCCGTGCAGGACTCCGTCGCGATCGCCGACGAGGTGTCGGTGATCGAGATGGGGCGGACGGTGCTGAGCGGCCGCGCGGCCGACATCACGCTGGAAGACATCCAGGACGCGTACTTCGGCGCGGGCGCCGCCGTCTGATCGTGCGCGGCGGGCTGCCGCCTCGACGGCTCAGGCGTGGTCCGGCAGATTCGTCCAGCCGCGTGTGCCCGCCTTGCCGTACCAGCCGGACGCCGCCAGTGTGCCCCCGTCGACGGCGAGCGTCTGCCCGGTGACGAAGCGCGCATCGTCGGAGGCGAGGAAGGCGACCACGTCGGCGTAGTCGTCGGGGCGGCCGAATCTTCCGAGGGGGACCCACGAACGGATGAGGTCGGGATCACGACCGCCGAGCATCAGAGCGGCGGGCGTCTGCTCGGTGTCGGCCAGATCGGGGGCGACCGCATTGACGCGGATGCCGGAAGGCCCGAGTTCCACCGCGAGGCTCTTCGTGAAGGCGGAGACCCCGGCCTTGTACGCGGAGTACACCGCGCCGCCGGGGATGCCGCGGAACGCCTCTACCGTCGAGAGGTTCACGATCGCGCCGCTCCGGCGCTCCATCATCCCGGGCAGGAGGCGGTGGGTGACCGCGAACACGTGCCAGAGGTTGATGCGATGCAACGCGTCCCACTGCTCGGGGCTGCTCTTGTGGAAGACCGCCTTCGCGGGGCGGAAGTCGCCGACGTTATTCACGAGCACGTCCACGCGCCCCTCGCACCGATCCTGCACCGTCCGGGCGAGCGCATCGACGCCGTCCTCCGTCGTGATGTCGGCGACGACGACCGTGACGGTGCCGCCTTCTTCCTCGATGCTGCGGCTCGTCCGCCGTGCGGCTTCGTCATCGATGTCGAGGAGGACGACATGATCGCCCGAGGCGGCGAGCCGACGACTGACCGCCCCGCCGATTCCCAGGGCACCGCCGGTGACGACGCTGATTCGCGGATGCTGTGCTGCGGCGCCATTGCCCATAGTGCCAAACCTAGCATTTGGTTGGTAAGCTGGACAGATCGCGACGAGGCGAAGGAGCGGATCACGATGGCGTTGAGCATCGACTACGACGGCTGGGTCGTGCTGGTGACCGGCGGAGGACGCGGTGTGGGAGTGGGGATCGTGGAGCGCTTCCTCGAGGCCGGCGCGCACGTCGAATTCTGCGGGCGGAACGAGCCTGCCGACATCCCCCAATTCGCCGGCCGAGCCGCGCACTTCACCGCTGTCGACGTCCGCGACCCCG
The DNA here is from genome assembly GCF_964244775.1 of uncultured Microbacterium sp. Classification (NCBI taxonomy): domain Bacteria; kingdom Bacillati; phylum Actinomycetota; class Actinomycetes; order Micrococcales; family Microbacteriaceae; genus Microbacterium; species uncultured Microbacterium sp. Next base: position 269,278 of record NZ_CAXTJR010000003.1, on the reverse strand, counting down.
ATCAAGTGGAGGCGTGGGTGCAAGACGTCGCCGCACGCCACGGCCGCATCGACGTCGTGGTCAACAACGCCGGCGGCTCGCCGTTCGGCCGGTTCGTCGATGGGTCGCCGCGTTACCTCCGGGCGATCACCGAGCTGAACTTCCTCTCCGTCGCGTTCATGGCGCGAGCGGTGTACCCCGTCTTCGCCCGCCAGGAGAACGGCGGCAGCCTCATCAACATCTCGTCCCTCAGCGGCCAGCGGCAGAGCCCCGGCACCGCGGTCTACGGCGCGGCCAAGGCGGCAGTCGAGAGTCTCACCGCCAGCCTCGCCGCCGAATGGGCGCCCCACATCCGCGTCAACGCCGTCAGGTGCGGCATGGTCGAGACCGAGGGCGCTGCGGGCCACTACGGCGATGAGGAAGGCTACGCGAAAGTCGCCCAGACCATACCGCGCGGGCGCCTCGCGCAACCCGCCGAGATCGGTGCGGCGTGCGTGATGCTCGCCTCACCGCTGTCCAGCCACATCACCGGCGCCGTCCTCGCCGTCGACGGCGGAGGCGAATGGCCTGCCTTCCTCGCCTACACACCCCACGCCGATACCGTCCTACGACCCGAGGGAGTCACATCGTGACAGAAGCCGTCATCGTATCCGCCGTACGATCCCCGATCGGTCGCGCGTTCAAAGGCTCGCTGCGCGAGATCCGGGCCGACGATCTCGCGACCCAGATCGTCCGAGCCGCACTCGACGCCGTGCCCGAACTCGACCCCACCACGATCGAAGACCTGATCCTCGGCTGCGCGCAGCCGGCCGGCGAGCAGGGCTACAACCTCGGGCGGATCGTCGCGATGCAGCTGGGGCTGGACGGATTGCCCGGCACCACCGTCCACCGCTACTGCTCGTCGTCATTGCAGACGACGCGAATGGCCTTCCATGCCATCAAGGCCGGTGAGGGCGATGTTTTCATCTCGGCCGGCGTCGAGACCGTCTCGAGATTCTCCGCGGGGAGGTCCGACGGGATGCCGGACACCAAGAATCTCCGTTACGCCGAGGCCGCCGAGCGCACCGCCCGCCTCGCCGCCGACCCGGACGCGGTGTGGTCCGATCCGCGCGAGCGGGGTGAGCTGCCCGACATCTACATCGCGATGGGCGATACGGCCGAGAACGTCGCGCAGCTGCGCGACGTATCGCGCCACGCGCAGGACGAGTGGGCCGTGCGCAGCCAGAACCGCGCGGAGGCGGCGGGTCTGCGCGGATTCTGGGATCGCGACATCACGCCGGTGCGATTGGGTGACGGAACGATCGTCGCACGCGACGATGGTGTGCGGGCCGGCGTCACTCTGGAGGGCATCTCGGGTCTGAAGCCGGTGTTCCGCGACCACGGCACCGTGACCGCGGCGAACTGCTGCCCGCTGAACGACGGGGCTGCCGCCCTGGTCATCATGAGCGACACCCGCGCGGCCGAACTCGGTCTGACGCCGCTTGCGCGCGTCGTCTCCACGGGCCTGTCGGCGGTGAGCCCCGAGATCATGGGGCTCGGTCCGGTCGATGCGGTGCGCCGCGCGCTCGCGAACGCGAAGCTGTCGGTGTCCGACATCGACATCCTCGAGATCAACGAGGCGTTCGCGGCTCAAGTGCTGCCGTCCATCGACGACATCGGCATCGACCCCGAACGCGTCAACGTCAACGGGGGCGCCATCGCGCTCGGCCATCCGTTCGGGATGACCGGCGCGCGCATCACGACGACGGCGATCCACGCGCTCCAGGAGCGCGACGAGCAGTTCGCGGTCGAGACGATGTGCGTCGCCGGCGGTCAGGGCATGGCGATGGTGCTGGAACGGCTGAGCTGACGCCATGACTCACGAGCTCGAGGGCATAGCCGTCGTCGTCACGGGCGGCGGTGGGGGCCTCGGCCGCGAATATGCGCTGGCCGCGGCCGCCGCCAGCGCATCCGTCGTCGTGAACGACGTCGCCCCGGCCGCCGCGGTCGAGACGGTGCAGCTGATCCGCGATGCCGGTGGTCACGCCGTCGCCGAGCCGGGCTCGGTCGCGGAGGCCCCCATGGGGGAGCGCCTGGTCGACGCATGCCTGGCGGCGTACGGTCGAATCGACGGATTGGTCAATAACGCCGGAGTGCTCAATTCCGGCCAGTCGACTGCGCAGGAGGCGTCCGTGGTCGCGGCCTCGCTCGCGACGAACGTCGCCGGCGTGATCCATTGCGGCACGGCGGCCGTCCGGGCCATGCGACGCGGGACCGGCGGCACTATCGTGAACGTCGTCTCTGGAGCCATGCTGGGCCTGCCCGATCTGTCGCTCTACGGGTCGACGAAGGCTGCGGTGATGGGGCTGACCTACGGGTGGGCGCTGGAGAATGCCGGCACATCGGTGCGAGTGAATGCGATCTCGCCCCTCGCCTGGACCCCGATGTCCGACCTCATGGGGCTCGATGACTCCGCGAAGGGCCTGCACCCCGCGAGGATCGCTCCGGCCGTGATCTATCTCCTCTCGAGCCTGTCGGCGCCCATGAACGGGCAGATCGTCCGGTTCGACGGCGTCCGGCTGGGTGTCATGCAGCCCCCACGGGTGGCTGCGGCGACGACGGCCGACTCGTGGGATGCCTCCGCGATCGCGGCGGCATTCGCGGGGGCGCTCCGCGCCGCCGTCGCTCCGGTCGGCCTGGTCGCCAACTCCTGAGTCGCGACGTGGAGGTAGATAATGCCTGACAGTGCTTCCCACACGATCGTCACCGGCGGAGCGAGCGGCATCGGAGCGGCGGTCGTCGCCGATCTGCTGCATCGCGGACACGAGGTCACCGTCTTCGATCTGACCGAGATAGCCGCCGACGACCATGGATCACTCGTCGTCGACGTCCTCGATGAAGCCGCGGTCAGCGCGGCCGTAGACCTCGCCGCCGCGGAGCGCGGCCGGGTGACCGGGGTCGTGGCATGCCACGGCATCCGCGGAGCGTACGTCCCGGCGGTGGAGATCGAGCTCGCGAGCGTTCGCCGGCTCTTCGACGTGCACGTCGTCGCGACGCTATCGGTCTGTCGAGAGGTCGTGCGCCGGCTCGATAGCCGCCCTGGCTCGATCGTGCTCATCTCATCGACGACGGCCTATCGCGGGTGGGCGAATCAGGCCGACTATGGTCCGGCAAAGTCCGCGGTCTCGCAGCTGATGCAGAATCTCGCGATCGAGTGGGCGACGCTCGGTGTCCGGGTCAATGCGGTCGCCCCTGGCCACACCCGCACGCCGATGGTGGAAGATCTCGTGGCCGCGGGCTACGACCTGGATCAGGTGCGCTCCCGCGCGCCGCTCGGTCGCCTCGCCGAGCCCGACGAAGTGGCCGGAGCGATCACCTATCTGCTGTGCGACGCGACCTTCGTCACCGGCCAGTGCCTCGCGGTGGACGGCGGCTGGACCGTCGTGGGCAAGTGAGCCGAAGCCGCATGCCCGTCATGCGAACCAGCGCGAAAGGACCGTCATGACTGCCGCCCCGCCGCTCGTCCGACTGGATGGGAAGGTCGCCCTCATCACCGGCGCAGCCGGGGGGCAGGGGCGCGCGCACGCGGCACTCTTGCACGAACTGGGTGCGCTGCTGGTCCTGACGGATCTCGAAGGCGCGGTGGTCGAATCGGTCGCCGCCGGCTTCGGCGACCGCGCGATCGGTCTGCAGCACGACGTAGCGTCTCTCCAGGACTGGCACGGTGTGATGGCGGCCGCCGCCGAGGCCTTCGAGCGGGTCGACGTGCTCGTGAACAACGCCGGGTACGCACCCGTCGCGCCCTTGGCCGACACCAGCGAGAGCGCCCTTCGCCTGACCATGGGGGTGAACCTGCTCGGACCGATCTTCGGGATGCAGACCGTCCTGCCGCTTATGCGCGAACGCGGCGGCTCGATCGTGAACATCTCATCCACCGCCGGGCTGACCGGGTACGCCGGACGCGTGCCGTACTCCGCGTCGAAATGGGGGCTGCGCGGAGCATCGCGATCGGTCGCGCGCGAGTATGGCCCGTTCGGCATCCGCGTCAACACGATCTGCCCGGGCGCCGTCGACACCGCGATGGCCAGCGACGACACCCGGCAGGGCAGGGGGTTCATCTCGACGATCCCGATCCCGCGGGCGGGGCGGCCGGATGAGGTCTCGAACCTGGTGGCCTTCCTCGCGAGCGACGCGAGCAGCTACTGCACCGGGCAGGACTTCGTGATCGACGGCGGCCAGACCGCCTGATCGCCGGTCGTCGCGGTCCGCCTGCGAGGGTCGGTCAGACCTCGACGAGTCCGATCTGGGTCGCGATACGTGTGCGCTGCTCGGCGGCTGTGCCCAAGAGCTGGGAGGTCGCGTGCGCGCGCTTGAAGATGAGGTGCGCGTCGTGCTCCCAGGTGATCGCGATTCCGCCGTGCAGCTGGATGGTCTCGGCGGCGACGTGCTCGACAGCATCCGAGCACCATGCCTTCGCCAGCGCCGCGGGCTCGACGAGGTCGCTCGCTCCGTCAGCGGCGAGCGCCGCGGCCGCGCGCGAGACGGTGCGTGCGGTCTCCACCTGCACGTGCATGTCGGCCATCCTGTGCTTGAGTGCCTGGAATGATCCGATCTTGCGCCCGAACTGCACCCGCTGCGTCGAGTAGTCGATCGTGTTCCGCAGCGCACGCCCGGCCACGCCCACCTGCACGGCGCTGATCGCGATCAGGGCTGCGTCGCGTACGCGGTCGAGCACCTCCGGGTCGGCGCCCCCGATCGGGCGGGCCGGGGTGGCCGAGAACCGCAGTGTCGCAAAACGCAGTGCCGGGTCGAGGGCCGGGGTGAAGATCCGCTCGACGGCGTCCGCGTCCACGACCTCGAAGAGCCGCGGGCCGTCCGGGGTGAGGGCGATTGCGACGATCGTGTCGGCGGCCATTCCGTCCAGGGCCAGGATGCTGTCACCGTCGAGTCTCCACGTTCCCTCGCCCGCGGAGCCGGCGGATGCCCGCACCGACACCCGGTCGGGCGCCCAGCGACCGGCGGCATCGGCCCAGGCCAGGGTCGCGATCCGCGATCCGTCGGCGATACCGGGGAGGAGGCGGGCCGCGGCATCCTCATCTCCTGCGAGCAGCACCGCCTGCGCAGCGATCGCGACCGATCCGAGGTACGGCGAGGGGGTGAGGGCTGCGCCGAGCTCTTCGAGCACGAGATGGGTCTCGAACACGCTGAAGCCCGAGCCGCCGAATTCTTCGGGGATCGCGAGCGACGCCGCACCGATCTCCTCGCACAGCACCCGCCACAGGTCGCGGTCGTAGCCGGGCTCTGACGCCATCGCCGCGCGGTTCGCCGCGCTGTCGGAGCGCTGCCCCAGCAGGGTCCGGACGAACGAGGCGAGTTCGGACTGCTCCTCGGTGAGTTGATCTGGCATTGGTGTCTCCCTGCTCAATGGGCGAGGATGCTGCGCGCGATCCGTGCGCGATGAAACGCCGGTGTTCCCCAGGCGCCGACGAGCGCCGGGACGACGGTGACCCACAGCCCGAGGTGATGTTCGGCGGTGTATCCGATCGCACCGTGCATCTGGAGCGAGGTGCGCGCCGCGCGAGTGGCAGCGCCGGCGGCGGCGACCTTGGCGGCCGAGACGTCGCGGCCGCTCGTCGGCGAACCGAGGCTGAGTGAGGCCGCCTGCACGAGCGGTCGAGCGAAGCTGAGCGCGACGCGGACGTCGGCCAGAGCATGCTGGACCGCCTGGTACCCGCCGACCGGCCGACCGAACTGCGTGCGGATGCTGGTGTACGAGACGGCTTCGTCGAGCAGGCGCTCGCCCGCGCCGATGAGGAACGCGGCGTTCGCGAGGGCCGCCTCGTCGACGGCGCGCTGCAGTACTTCGCCGTCGACCTCGCGCCCCTCGCCTTCCGGAGTGAGGACCGCGAGGGTCCGCGTGGCGGCGAGCGACGGGATCGCCTGGGCGACGGACGCGGGAAAGATCCGGCCCTCGGCGATCACGAAACGGTGCGTGACGAAGTCGGCGTCGTTCGCCGCCGGCACGTGCGGGGCGATGCTCGCCGTCACCACCGCGCTCCCGTCGGCGATCTCCTGCGTGAGGTCGGGTCCGACGAGGTGAGGAAGGAAGGCGATCGACTCCAGATAGGGCCCGGGCACGGCGTGGTAGCCGAGCCGTTCGAAGACCACGGCGACGTCGCTGGGCGTGCCGCCCAGACCGCCCTCGTCCTCGGGCACGCGGAGCCCCGTGAGTCCGAGTTCGCTGAACCGCGCCCAGAGCGTTCGCCCTGGCGCGGTCGATCCCTCCGCCCACGATCGCGGCACGTCGACCCCGCCGCCGGCCGCGACGAGCTCGTCGACGGCATCGGCGAACGCCTCCTGCTCGTCCGTCAGAACGAACCTCATCAGGATCGCCTTCCTTCGCGAGGGAGCCCGAGGACCCGCTCGGCGATGATGGTGCGCTGTATCTCGTTCGTGCCCGCGTAGATCGGGCCGGCCAGCGAGAACAGGTAGTCCTCGACCCACCGTCCCCCGCCGGCCGCGGCCGCCCCGCGGTACTCGGCCTCGGGGCCGAGGATGTCCAGGGCGGTCTGCTGGATGTGGATGTCGAGCTCAGACCAGAAGATCTTGTTCATGCTCCCCTCGGCGCCGACCGTCTCGCCCTCGAGGACGCGGCTGACGGTCTGCCACGTGAACAGGCGGTACGCCTCGGCGCCGATCCACGCGTCCACGACGTCGGCGCCGGCAGGGCTCTGGGGGTCGGCGCGGTCATTCCAGAGGCCGATCAGCCGCTCCGCCGCGGCCATGAACCTGCCCGGCGCTCGCAGCGATAGCCCCCGTTCGTTCCCGGCGGTGCTCATCGCGACGCGCCATCCGTCGCCCGGAGTGCCCAGCACGTCTTCGTCGGGCACGAATACGTCGTCGAAGAACAGCTCGGCGAAGCCGGCATCGCCGTCCAGCTGGGCGATGGGTCGCACCGAGATGCCCTCGGCGTCGAGCGGGAACAAGAAGTAGGTGAGGCCGTGGTGGCGCCCCGCGGCGGGATCGGAGCGGAACAGGCCGAAGCCTCTGTCGGCCCACACGGCACGTGAACTCCACGTCTTCTGCCCGTTCAGCACCCATCCGCCGCGGGCGTCGTCGCGCCGGGCGGTGCTGCGCAGGCTCGCGAGGTCGCTGCCGGCATCCGGCTCTGACCAGGCCTGCGCCCAGATGAGCGAGCCGTCCGTCATCGGCCGGAGGTAGCGCGCCTGCTGGTCGGGCGTACCGTGCTCGAACAGGATGGGCGCGAGCAGCGATATGCCGTTCTGCGCGACGCGGGTGGGGGCGCCGGCCCGGTAATACTCCTCCTCGAAGAGCACCCATTCGACCAGGCCCGCCCCGCGGCCGCCGACCTCTTCCGGCCACGACACGACCGACCAGCGGCCCGCGGCAAGAGTGGCCTCCCAGGCGCGGTGGGCGGCGAAGCCTGCTTCGGTGTCCATCGAGGGAAGGGGGCTGGCCGGCACATTCGCAGCCAGCCATTCGCGCGCCTCGGCGGCGAACGCCTTTTGTTCGGGGGTCAGGTCGAGGTTCATGACGGGCTCTCGGTGTCTGTAATCGAGCGGATATCCACGCCGCCGAGCGAGTCGCCCTGGATTTCGGCGTTGTGCGCGTGCGCGGCGTGATGCAGCCCGAACACCGAGTCCATCCCGGTGCGCAGGCCCTGGAGATCCTCGGCCTGATTCACGGCCTTCTTCGCCAGAGCCAGGCCGAGGCGAGGCATCCCGGCGATCCGATCCGCCATCGCCAGCACCTTTGCCTCCAGTTCGGCACGCGGATACACGTGGTTGACCATGCCGAGTTCCCGCGCGCGCTCCGCAGTCATCCGGTCTCCGGTGTAGAGCATCTCCTTGGCGGCACGCGGGTTGGTCACCCACGGATGGGCGAAGTATTCGACGCCCGGGATGCCCATCTTGACGACGGGATCGGCGAAGAACGCGTCGTCGGAGGCGAGGATGAAGTCGCAGACCCACGCGAGCATGAGCCCGCCTGCGATGCAGGCGCCGTGGACCATGGCGATCATGGGCTTCGGGATCTCCCGCCATCGCCGGCACATGCCGAGGTACACCTCGGACTCGCGGGCGAACCGCGCATCGACGCCCGTGGCCCCCACGTGATCCCACCAGATGACCGCCTTGCGCTCGAAGCTCTGATCGATGTCGCGCTCGGGGGTCCCGATGTCGTGGCCGGCGCTGAAGTGATCTCCGTTACCGGCCAGCACGATGACCTTGACGGTGTCGTCGTCGACCGCGCGAGTGAACGCCGCATCGAGCGCGTAGGTCATCTTCGAGTTCTGCGCGTTGCGATACCGGGGCCGGTTCATCCGCACGATCGCGACGGAGCCGCGCGTCTCGTACCTGACCACCTCGGGGGTGTCAGCCTGCGGTGCCTGCGACATCGCGCGAGCTCCTCTCTGAACTCGAACCAATCATTTGCTTGGTAGTGTGGCTACTATAGATGACGCAGGAGTCGAGGGCCAACGGCGGTGCACGAGGAGGTGCTGTGGACGTAGAAGCTTCGCGGGAGGATGAGGATCTCCGCGCTGAGATCCGTTCGTGGCTCGAGGCGAACCTCGTCGGGCGGTTCGCGGCCCTCAAGGGCCTGGGTGGCTCCGGTCGCGAGCACGAGGCGTTCGCAGAGCGCGTCGAGTGGAATCGCCACATGGCCGCCCACGGGTGGACCTGCGTCGCATGGCCCGTCGAGTTCGGCGGGCGGGGCCTGAACATCGCCCAGCAGGTCATCTTCCACGAAGAGTACGCCCGCTCGGGCGCACCGGCCCGCGCGAACCACCTCGGCGAGGAGCTCGTGGGGCCCACTCTCATCGCGCTGGGCACCCCCGCCCAGCGCGAGCGGTTCCTGCCGCGCATCCTCGCGGTGGATGAGCTGTGGTGCCAGGGGTACTCCGAGCCGGGGGCGGGGTCGGATCTCGCGGCCGTCGCGACGAAGGCGCGGCTCGATGCCGGCCACTGGCGCATCGACGGTCAGAAGGTGTGGACCTCGCTCGCGCGGGAGTCGGACTGGTGCTTCGTCCTGGCCCGCACGGAAGAGGGCAGCACGCGTCATGCCGGCCTGTCGTACCTTCTGGTGCCGATGGATCAGCCCGGCATCGACGTGCGCCCGATCGTCCAGCTGACGGGCACGTCCGAGTTCAACGAGGTGTTCTTCGACGGCGCCGTCACCGACGCCGATCTGGTGGTGGGCCGGCCGGGCGACGGCTGGCGGGTGGCGATGGCGACGCTCGGGTTCGAGCGCGGAGTCTCGACCCTCGCGCAGCAGATCTCCTTCCGGCGCGAGCTGGATGCTGTCATCGCGACCGCTCGCGCGACCGGGACGATCTCCGACCCGCTGATCCGTGACCGCATCGTCCATGCGCACATGGGCCTCGAGGTGATCCGGCTGTACGCGCTGAGCACCCTCGGCGGGGAGCAGGGGCCCGAGGCATCCGTGGCCAAGCTGCTGTGGTCGCAGTGGCACCGATCCCTCGGCGAACTGGCGATGGCCGCGGCCGGCCCCTCCGCTCTCACGGTCTCGCCCCCCTATGAGCTCACCGACCTGCAGACCCTGTTCCTGTTCAGCCGCGCCGACACCCTGTACGGCGGTTCGGACGAGGTTCAGCGCAACGTCATCGCCGAGCGTGTGCTCGGACTTCCCAGAGAGGCACGACCGTGACCAGAATCGAACAGCCCGTCCCGGAGTACGTCGCCCCGCATGGCCTGCTCGAGGGTCGCCGCGTCGTGATCACCGCGGCCGCCGGCGCGGGGATCGGGTCGGCGGCCGCGATCAAGTGCCTCGAAGAGGGCGCGGCCCACGTCGTCATCGGCGACACGCATGCCGGCAGGCTCGAGCAGTCGCGCGACGAACTCGGCAGCCGCTTCGGCGCAGACCGGGTCAGCGCAGTCGTGTGCGATGTCACCGACGAAGACCAGGTGGGACGGCTCCTCGATGTCGCCGAGGAGTCCGGGCCGATCGACACGATGATCAACAACGCCGGACTGGGCGGCACCGCCTCGATCCTGGAGATGACCGACGACCAGTGGGGGAAGGTGCTGGATGTCACCCTCACCGGCACCTTCCGCTGCGTGCGCGCGGTTGCACGGCGCATGGTCGCCTCCGAGACCCGCGGCGTGATCGTGAACAACGCCTCGGTGATCGGCTGGCGCGCACAGGAGTCGCAGGCGCACTACGCAGCGGCGAAGGCCGGCGTCATGGCGCTGACCCGCTCGTCGGCGATCGATCTCGCACCCCACGGGATCAGGGTCAACGCGGTCTCGCCGAGCCTGGCGATGCATCCCTTCCTCGAGAAGGTCACCTCGGCGGAACTCCTCGAGGAGTTGAAAGGCCGCGAGGCCTTCGGCCGGTCTGCCGCGCCATGGGAGATCGCCAACGTCATGGTGTTCCTCGCCAGCGACTACTCGTCGTACATGACCGGCGAGGTCGTCTCCGTCAGCAGTCAGCACGCCTGAGCGCGGCCCCGTCCGCCCCCCAGCATCCGATCGAAGAGAGAGAAATGCCCACCGCATACATTGTCGAAGCCGTCCGGACGCCCGTAGGCAAGCGGGGCGGTTCGCTGGCGAAGATGCATTCTGCCGATCTCGGCGCGCATGCGCTGGCCGCCGTGATCGAACGCAGCGGCATCGACCCCGGCGCCGTCGAGAACGTGATCATGGGCTGCACCGACACGGTCGGACCGCAGGCCGGAAACGTCGCCCGCACGGCATGGCTCGTGGCAGGCCTCCCCGATCACGTGCCCGCCGTCACGATCGACCAGCAATGCGGCTCGAGCCAGCAGGCGGTGCACTTCGCCGCACAGGCGGTGATGTCCGGCACGAGCGACCTCATCGTCGCGGGCGGTCTTCAGAACATGTCGACGATCCCGATCTCCGCAGCGATGGTGCTCGGCACACAATTCGGCTTCACTACGCCGTTCGCCGAGTCGCCCGGCTGGCTGGCACGCTACGGCGACCAGGAGGTTTCGCAGTTCCGCTCGGCCGACCGGATCGCGGAGCGCTGGGACATCAGTCGCGAACAGATGGAGCAGTTCGCCTACGAGAGCCACACCCGCGCGATCGCCGCGATCGACGAGGGCCGGTTCGCGCGAGAGATCGCCCCCGTCGGAGCGTTCACGACCGACGAGGGGCCTCGTCGGGATACGACGCTCGAGAAGATGGCGGGCCTGCCCACCCTCCGCGATGGCGGCCGGGTCACCGCAGCGCTCGCATCGCAGATCAGCGACGCATCCAGCGCCACCCTCATCGCCTCGGAGCGCGCTCTCTCGGAGCACGGACTCACCCCCAGGGCGCGGATCCATCACTTCTCGGTGCGGGGCGACGACCCGGTGTGGATGCTGACCGCGCCGATCCCCGCAACGAAGCACGCGCTCGAGCGCGCCGGCATGACGGCCGATGACATCGACCTGTTCGAGGTGAACGAGGCGTTCGCGTCGGTGGTCCTGGCCTGGATGAAGGAGACCGGCGTCGAGCGCGACCGGGTGAACGTCAATGGCGGAGGAATCGCCCTGGGGCACCCGCTCGGCGCGACCGGAACTCGTCTGATGACGACGATGCTCCACGAACTCGAGCGCACCGGAGGCCGCTACGGCCTGCAGGTGATGTGCGAGGGCGGGGGTCTGGCGAACGTGACGATCATCGAGCGAATGTGACCGCTCGGCCCGTGCCTCTGATCAGCGGATGACGGTGGCCGCGGCGGCGCGCAGTCGCACGACCGCTTCGCGCACGATGCGATCGACCAGTTCTTCGACCGTCGGCAGGTCGTCGATCACCCCGACGACCTGGCCGGAGGCGAGGACTCCGGCGCCGGCATCGCCGTCGACCAGACCGGCCCGGAGCCGGTGGGGCGTCGAGACGGCGAGCTCCTGCGGGTCGATCGACGACGAGTCCAGCCCTTCGACGTACTCGGTCCGCAGCAGGCGATACGCCTTGCCGTCCGCCTTGGTCGTGACCACGGTGCCGTCCAAGCCTGCGGCGAGGTAGCGCTCTTTCACGGCCCGCGGCACCGGGCTCTCCCGGGTCAGCAGGAATCGTGTGCCCATCCCGATGCCGACCGCGCCGTAGGCCAGTGCAGCGGCCAGGCCCCGCCCGTCGAAGTAGCCACCCGCCGCGACGACCGGGATCTCGACCGCGGCGGTCACGGACGGGAGGAGCAGCGATGTCGGGATGCTGCCGACATGGCCTCCGCCTTCGCCACCCGCCAGCATGACGGCATCCGCTCCCCACGACTGCAGCTTCTCGGCATGACGGATCGAGCCGATCGAAGGGATCACGACGACACCGCCGTCCTTCAACAGGTCGATCAGCTCGCGACTGGGCGCGAGTGCGAACGACGCCACGGTGACCCGGTGCGTGATGAGGAGTTCGGCGCGGGCCATGACATCGCCGGCGTTCGCGCGCAGATTCACGCCGAAGGGCTGGTCGGTGCGGGCGCGTACGGCGAGTATCGCCGCCTCGAGCTCGCCGAAGGTCATCGTTGCAGAGGCGAGTATGCCGAGGGCGCCCGCCCGCGCGGTGGCCGACACGAGGCGGGGGCCTGAAACCCAGCCGAGCGCCGTCTGGACGATCGGATGGGCGATGCCCGTCAGCGCCGTCAGCGGGGTCGTGATCTGCGGCGGGGTGCTCACGTCTGGCGTGATCGTCCGGGTGCGACGAATTCGTCGCGATGCTGGTCGGCGACACCGGCGAGGTTCAGCTCGAACGTGAAGCCCTGCTCGAATCGGTACGACCGGTTGACATCGACTGGATCGATGCCGTTCAGCGCCCCTTTCGCCGCACGGATCACGCGCGGGTCCTTCGCGGCGATCTCCGCCGCGAAGGCTAGCGCGGCGTCGTCGAGGCCCGCCCGCGGCACGACCTCGGTCACCGATCCGAGTTCGAGCAGTCGCTGGGCGCTCACGGTGCGGCTGGTGAAATACATCGATCGCATCAGGTGCTGGGGCACGAGTCGCGCGAGGTGGGTGGCGGCGCCGAGGGCCCCGCGGTCGACCTCGGGAACACCGAAGTAGGCGTCATCGGACGCGATGATGACGTCGCTGTTGCCGACCAGACCTACGCCTCCGCCCAGGCAGAAGCCGTTGACCGCCGAGATCACGGGGACGGCGCACTCGTAGATCGCCTTGAAGGCCTCGAAGCACCCGCGGTTCGCGCCCAGGAGCGCGTCGAAGCCGTCGGAACGCTGCATCTCTTTGATGTCGACGCCCGCATTGAACCCGCGCCCCTCCGCGCGCAGCACGACGACGCGCGTCTTCTCGTCACGACCGGCCTCGCGCATCGCATCGGCGATCGCGAACCATCCCGCGACGGGGAGCGCGTTCACGGGGGGGTAGTCCATCGTCACGAGACGGATGCCGTCGGTGTGCACCGTCGAGTTCACTGCCATGTGATCGACCTAACGTTGGGGCGGCTATCGGTTCGTTCCGATTGCCCGCGCTGATAGCTGTTACCCTAGCATTTGCTTGGTTGTACTCTCAACGGGAGCACATCCCATCTACTCGAAGAGGAGTCGGAACGTGACGGGAATATGCGAAGGCCGGGTCGCGATCGTGACGGGCGCGGGCCGCGGGCTCGGGCGGGAGCACGCTCTGGAGCTCGCCCGGCAGGGGGCGAAGGTTGTGGTCAACGACCTCGGCACCTCTCTCGGCGGCGATGGGGCGTCGCGCGGTCCGGGTGCCGAGGTGGTCGAGATCATCCGCGCGAACGGCGGCGAGGCCTTCTCCAACGGCGCCGACATCGCCGACTTCGCACAGGCTGAGGCGCTCATCGCCGAGGCCGTCGAGACGTTCGGCCGGCTCGACATCCTCGTCAACAACGCGGGATTCGTCCGCGACAGGATGCTGGTCAACGCCGAGGAATCCGAATGGGATGCTGTCATCCGCGTCCACCTCAAGGGGCACTTCGCGCCGCTGCGTCACGCCGCCGCGTATTGGCGCTCCGAAGCCAAGAACGGGCGTATGCCGGTCGCGCGCGTGATCAACACGTCGTCGGGCGCAGGGCTGCAGGGAAGCGTGGGCCAGGCTGCGTACGCGGCCGCCAAGGGCGGGATCGCGTCGCTGACTCTGGTGGCGGCGGGCGAACTCGCGCGGTACGGCGTCACGGTGAACGCGATCGCGCCGTCCGCGCGCACGCGGATGACCGAGGGCGCGTTCGCGGAGAAGATGGCGGCGCCCGCCGACGGCTTCGACAGGATGGATCCCGCGAACGTGTCTCCGCTCGTCGCCTGGCTCGCGAGCCCCGGTTCGCACGCGGTGACCGGCCGGGTCATCGAGATCGAGGGCGGACGGATCTGCGTCGAGGAGGGATGGCGGCACGGTCCGGCCCGTGACGCCGGCCGCCGCTGGCGGGCCGAGGAGGTCGGCGATGTCCTCGCTGAACTCATCGCCGAGAGCGTCTCCCCGGAGCCGATCTACGGGGCATGAGCATGCACGAGTGGGCGGGGCGGTCTCTCGGGCAGCGCACTGTCGGATATTCCGAGGGAGACGCGATCCTGTACGCGCTCGCCGTCGGCGCATCGCCGGAACGGCTCGATCTCGTCTTCGAGGACCACCTTCGCGTCCTGCCGACGTTCGCGCTGACGCTCGCGCAGTGGGCGCCGGACGTCCTGGCGGCCGAGGGCGTCTACGGCGCGCGCCCGGTGCACGGGGCGCAGAGCTTCACGTCTCTGGCGCCGCTGCCGCGGGCGGGCGAGATCGTGATGTCCGCGCGCGTGGCGGACGTATGGGACAAGGCAACGGCGGCCGTGTTCGAGATCGTCGTCGAGAGCGACTACTTCGCCGCGACATGGTCGATCTTCGCCCCGGGCGTCGGAGATTTCAGGGGCGATCGCGGCCCGGCGCGCGCCGCGCGCAATCCTGAGAGCGCAGGCCAGGAGCTGGCGCTGCAGACCGCCGCGAATCAGGCCGCGCTCTACCGCCTGACGGGCGACCGCCACCACATCCACGTCGATCCCACGGCATCGCGCATGATCGGGCAGCCGCGCCCGATCATGCACGGGCTCTGCACGCTCGTCGCCGCGACGCTTCCCCTCGCCGATCAGGCGGGTGCGCATCCGGCAGACCTCACGTTCCTGCACGGTCGGTTCAGCGGCCCCGTCGTTCCCGGTGATCGCCTCGCGATCCGCTCGTGGGACGACGGGCTGTTCGACGTGGCCCGCAACGCCGAGCCCGTGATCGTCGAGGGAAAGGTGAACTTCTCGTGAGCGATCGGAGCATCCTGGTCGTGGGGGGCACCGGAATGATCGGCAGTCACATCGCGCGACGCCTCGCTGACCGGGGCGACCGGGTCTCGATCATGTCGCGGAGTCCCGCATCCGCGGATGACCCCGCCGCGATCGCCGGTATCCCGCGGCTGGTCGGAGACTACTCGGAGGGCGCCGAGCCGCGCGCGCTCGAAGGCTTCAGCGACATCGTGTTCGCGGCGGGACAGGACATCCGCCACATCGGAGTCGATGTCCAGGACGAAGCGATCTGGGATCGGATGCAACGCGTCGGCGTCCCCGCGTTCGCGGCGGGCGCGAAAGCGAGGGGAGTGAAGCGTTTCGTGCAGCTCGGCAGCTACTACCACCACCTGCGCCCGGAATTCGCCGAGACGATGCCGTACGTCGCCGCGCGCCGCGACGCCGATGCGCGCACACGCGGGCTCAGCGACGCCGGCTTCGCCGCGATGACACTCAACCCGCCGTCGATCGTCGGCACGAGCGGTGGCCGCGGTCTGCGGGGGTTCGCGCGGCTCATCGCCTGGGTCCGGGGCGAACTGCCGACGCCTCCGCTCTCGGCGCCTCCGGGCGGCACCAATTACATGTCCGTCCGCTCATTGACGCAGGCCACCCTCGGGGCGCTGGACCGTGGGGCAGCGGGCACCGCCTACCTCGTCGGCGACGAGAACCTCACCTATCAGCAGTACTTCCAGGCGCTGGCGACAGCCGCCGGGTCGGAACTCGTCGTGGACGAGACCGACGAGGACCACCCGTTCCAGCCCGACCGCTTCATCGTCCAGGGGCGCGGGCGTGTGATCGCCTATGAGCCCGATCCGGCCGAGGTCGCGCTGCTCGGCTACGACCGACGGGACGTGGCGCGAGCGCTCAGCGAGATCGTCCATCGAGTGGACGCGGCGGCGCGGTGATTCAGGCCCGATCGGCCAGACTCGCCCATAGTTCGGCGACGTCGCGGCGGGTCTGATCGAGGGTGCCGTCCGTGCGGATCACGACATCGGCGATCGCGAGACGGCCCTGCTCATCGCCCTGCGCGGCGATACGTGCCTTGGCCTGGTCGCCGGTGTAGCCGCGACCCGACACGAGGCGGCGGATGCGCTCGGAGGCGTCGGCCTCCACCGCCACGACGAGATCGTACGTCCACGGGAGCGGCGCGCTGCGTACGGTCAGCAGGGGGATCTCGTGCACCAGCACCCCGTCGGGGTTCGTCTCACGTGCGGCGTCGATCGCGGTCCGGGTGGCGTCGCGGATCGCGGGATGGATGATCGCGTTGTATCGCGCGCGGTTCGCGTCGTCGCCGAAGACGAGCTCGGCGACCGCAGCGCGATCCAGCCCCCCGTCGACGGTGAGCACTCCCGCGCCGAACTCTGCGGCGATGCGGGCCAGGATGCTGCGCCCGGCCGGTGTCGCAGGGTCGACGACCGCTCGTGCGGTGAGGTCGGCGTCCAGCACCGCCGCGCCGAGATCGTGCAGCAGCGACGACACGGTGCTCTTGCCCGCGCCGATGCCGCCGATGAGTGCCACCAGCCTCATGCCTCACCCCATCGATCGCGTGCGGCAACCGGCCCGCGGCGAGGCGCTACACTCATCGCCATGCGGCCACCCTATCAATCGCTTGTTCGCCTTGCCAGTCACGCTGAGTGGGCGGGCACCGGAGCCGGCGACGCCGAGGATAAAATCGACCACAGAGCCCCCGTCGACCGGGCCTGCTCGCAATGACATGACCCCCACCACCCCCACCCCGCGTTCCCCTGTGGCGACCGCGACCGTCGTCGGTCGCGGTCGCGTCGGGCGCGCGGTGGCGGCGGCGCTCGGCGCGGCCGGCGTGGTGGTCACCGGGCCGACCGGGCGTGGCGAGACCGTGCCGGATGCGGACGTGATCCTCCTCTGCGTGCCCGACGAGGCTATCGCCGGGGTGGCCGCGTCCCTCGGTGAGACCCACGGGTTCGTCGGCCACACGTCCGGCGCCACGCCGCTCGAGGCATCCGGCGTCGATTTCGGGCTGCATCCGCTGCAGACCTTCGCCGGCGCCGAGGGTGCGGACGCGTTCCGCGGCATCGGGTGCGCGGTCGCGGGACGCTCGCCCGAGGCGCTGGATGTCGCGCGCGAACTTTCGATCCGGATCGGCGGGCGACCGTTCCCGATCGACGAGGCACATCGCGCGGGCTACCACGCCGCGGCATCCCTCGCATCGAACTTCGTGGTGACGTTGCTGGCGGCCGCCGAGCAGGTCGCCGCGACGGCGGGACTGACCGAGCCGGACGCCCGGGCTCTGATGGAGCCGCTGGTGCGCAGCACCGTCGCCAACTGGGCGGCGCACGGGCCGGACGAGTCACTCACCGGTCCGATCGAGCGGGGCGACGACGCCACGGTCGACAGACAGCGCGAGGCGATCCGCGCGAATGCCCCCGACGTGCTGCCGCTCTTCGACGCACTCGCCGACCGCACCCGTGCGCTGGCCGCGAGAAGGCCGGCGCCGAGCACCGGGGGCGTCGCGTGAGGATCGTGCGCAGCATCGCGGACGTGCGCGCCGCCGTCGCCGAGGCGCGATCCCGCGACGCCGCGATCGGACTGGTCCCGACGATGGGAGCCCTGCACGAGGGTCACCTCTCGCTCATCCGGCGGGCGCGCGCCGACACCGACTTCGTGGTGGTCTCGCTCTTCGTGAACCCGACGCAGTTCGCCGCCAATGAAGACCTCGGCGCCTACCCGCGCAGCGAGGAGCGCGACGCGGCGCTCGCCGCCGGGGCGGGCGCGGACGTGCTGTTCGCCCCGTCGGTCGAGGAGATCTACCCGAGCGGTTTCGCGACGACCATTCACGTCGGCGGCGTCACGGAGGTGCTCGATGGGGAACACCGGGGGCCGGCGCACTTCGACGGGGTGGCGACGGTGGTGGCCAAGCTGTTCCAGATCGTCGCACCCGATTCCGCGTATTTCGGGCAGAAGGATGCGCAGCAGGTGCTCGTGATCCGCCGGCTCGTGCGCGATCTCGACATCCCGGTGCGCATCGTCGCCTGCCCGACGGTGCGTGAGCCGGACGGACTGGCGATGAGTTCGCGCAATGTCTACCTCGATCCTGACGAGCGCCGGCGGGCGACCGCGCTCAACCGCGCCCTCGACGCGGCGCAGGCGGTGGTGACAGGTCCGCAGACGAGTGCCGCGTCGGTGCTCGACGCGGCACGTCGGGTGCTCGCCGACGCAGCCATCGACCCTGAATACCTCGAACTGCGTTCTCCCCACGACCTCGCCGAGGTCCACAGCATCGGCGACGGCGCACTCCTGGCCGTCGCCGCACGCGTGGGGCGCGCCCGTCTGATCGACAACAGAATCATGGAGGCGCAGTGATGCGACCCGTACGGACAGAGCACACATCATGAGCACCGGCCCGCTGTCAGAGCACGCGCCGGCACGCCCGCCGGTGACCTTCGCGCGCCTCGGTGAGCAGAAGGCGCGACGCCAGCCCATCGCGATGGTCACCGCGTACGACTATCCGGGCGCCCAGATCGCCGATGCCGCAGGGGTCGACATCGTCCTGGTCGGCGACTCGGCCGCGATGACGGTGCTGGGCTACGACAGCACCGTACCGATCAGCGTCGACGAGATGCTCATGCTCACCGCAGCGGTACGCCGTGGCCTGCGCACGCCGCTGCTGGTCGCCGACCTTCCGTTCGGTTCATACGAAGTCTCGGATGAACAGGCGATCGCCACCGCACAGCGCTTCGTGAAAGAAGCAGGCGCCGACGCAGTCAAGATCGAGCGCGGCGGCACCTCTATCGAGCGCGCGCGGGCGATCATCGCCGCCGGCATCCCGGTGATGGGTCACGTCGGGCTCACGCCGCAGACCGCCGCCACCCTCGGCGGCTACCGCGCCCAGGGGCGCACCGCCGAAGGGGCCCTCGCCGTCTTCCACAGCGCGCGCGCCCTGCAGAACGCCGGATGCTTCGCCCTCGTGTTCGAAGCGATCCCGAGCGCCGCGACCGAGGCGATGATGCCGCTCCTGGACATCCCCGTCATCGGCATCGGCGCGGGGCCGGCGACGGACGGGCAGGTGCTGGTCTTCCACGACCTGCTCGGCATCTACGACGGTCACGCCGCACGCTTCGTCAAGCGCTACGCGCAGCTGCGCGAACCCATGATCTCGGCGGTCGCCGCCTACGCGGACGATGTGCGCACTCGCCGGTATCCCGCTCCCGAGCACGAATACTCGATGCCCGCGACCGAGACGCAGCTCCTGATCGGACTGCTCCCCGAGCCTGCGCATCCTCGCGGGGCGATCACCGGGCCGTCGCCCTCGCCCGCGAAGGCCTGAGCTTACGACCGTGGGCCGAACGCCTCCGCGTCGCGATCGTGGACGGATGCTGCGCCCGCCGCAAACCCTTCGGCCCACGCCTCGTCGGCGCCGAGGCGGAACATGTCGCGCTCCAACGGCCGCACGATCGACCGTGCCCCGGGCAGGTCGAGCGACCCGACCAGGTCGGCGCGTCCGCGCACCACCGCGATCGGGCGGCGAGCCGCCTTGCCCTTGACGAGCTCGGCCGCCGAGGCCAGCTCGTCGGCCACGCACGGCATGGTGACCGTGAGGGGGCGGCCCTCGGCATCCGTCTGCCCCCGCAGGTCTTCGAACACGTGCACTCCCGCGGCGCCGATCGCGGCATCCGTCTGCCCATCGCGCCACGCGCGACCGAGCGTGTCGGAGACGATGACACCCACCTCGATGCCCAGCCGGGTGCGCAGCCCGAGAGCCAGCGCACGCGCCGACGCGTCGGGATCCTCGGGCAGCAGCAGCACCGTGCCCTCGGGGGTGTTCGACGCGTCGACACCCGCGGCGGCGGCGACGATCCCGAGCCGGCTCTGCACGATGCGCGTCACGTGTCCGTCGGGCGAAGTGCGGGTCGCGACGACGCGGACGGTCTCGGCCGTGATCGCGTCTTCGCGGTCGGCGGCCTGCAGGATGCGGCCCTCGGCCTTTGAGATGATCTTCGAGGTCACCACGAGGATGTCGCCGGTCTGCAGGACGTCGGCTCCGGCATCCACGATCGCGCCGACGAGGTCGGTGCCGGGAGTGATCTCGGGGACGCCGCCGAAGGCCCAGATCTCGATCACGGCAGGGTCTCGATCACGCAGCGAGAGCGGCTCAGCGGACGAACCGCACCTCGGTGAGCGTCTCGCCCAGGAACGGCTCGGTGTGCGTCGCCCCGTCGAGGGTGAACCCGTTGCGCTCGTAGAACCGGTGTGCACGCGGGTTGTCGTCGGCGACCCAGAGGTAGAGGCTCTCGCCCTCGTCGACCGCGGCGTCGAAGAGGCGCTGACCGATGCCGGTCCCGTGCCACGCGTCGAGCAGGTAGATGAAGTACAGCTCCCGGTAGGTCGGGGCGTCCTTGTCGCGCGCAGGCCCTGAACCCACGAATCCCACGATCTCGCCGCCGGCCAATGCCGCGCTCATCCGGAATTCGGGCCCCTGTGATGCCCAGTGGGTCCACAGCTCGGCGAGGCGGCGAGGCGACACCCGCTCGAGCGCGGCCTTGCTGATCAGGTGGTCGTACGTCTCGTGCCAGCAGGTCGCGTGCACGCGACCGAGAGCTTCAGCATCGACATCCCGTACCGGACGCACGACGATGTCGGTCTGCAGTTCGGCTTCCATGGCCAGACTCTACGCGCCGCCGATGAACACGAGAAATCGAGCGGATAGCCGGGAGCAAAATCTGTACAGAAACGACCTCTGATCTGGCACTTTACCGGGGGTGAATGTCGGAGGCCCTCGGCACAATAGAGGTATGCAAGACATCGCCGCACAGCTCGAAGCGCTCGATTCCGCGCTCGCCGCAGCGGTGTCCGACGTGTTCGGGTCGGATGGGGCGGTCGCGGCATCCGACGATGTTCTGCTGTCGATTCTGGGCCTCGCCGCCCGTATCGGCCGTCGCGCCGAAGCCCTTCAGATCGAGGCTGCCGCGCATGTGGAGTATCGGTCGAACGGTCCCATCCGTGAGGAGCGCCTGGCCGCCCGGTTCGGGTGCCGTTCGGCGAGCGAGCTGGTGCAGCGGGTGACGCGGGTGTCGTCGCGTACCGCCGCCGATCTGCTCAAGGCCGGGCGCGCGATCATCCGCAGCGTCGCGCCTTCCTCGGGTGAGGTGCTCCCGTCCGACTACCCGGGTATGCGCGGCGCGCTCGCCTCGGGCCATGTCGGGGCCGATGGGCTGCTCGCGGTCGTGGGGCCTCTCGCGCAGGTTGCGATGGTCGCGGGTAGAGCAGCGCAACTCGCCGCCGATGAAGAGCTCGCCGCCGCAGCGCGTGGTGAAGGGGTGGATGCTGCGCCCCCTGCCTGCGCCGACGACCTACGAGCGCTCGCCTCGGTGTGGGCGATGTACCTCGATCAGGACGGCGCCGAGCTGCGCGGGGCGGCGATGCGCAAGCGGGGCGTCGCACTGGGGGCGTGCCGTGACGGGCTCGTGCCGCTCCGCGGCAGCCTTCTGCCCGAGGTCGCGGGCCAGCTGCAACTCGTGTTCGACAGCATCCTCAATCCGAAGGTCGACGACCGGGGGCCGGCATTCCGCGAGCTCGATTCGGATGCCGAGTGCGAGGCTGCCCGCAACGCCGTGGCCGATGACCGCACGCACACGCAGAAGCTGCACGACGCGTTCGCCACGGCACTGTTCACGGTTGCCGGTTCGGGCGCTCTGCCGACGCTCGGCGGCGCTGCGCCTACTCTCGTGGTGTCGGTGCGGGCAGAAGACATCGAGTCGGGCCGCGGGTTCGCGCACATCGACGGCTGCGCCGAGCCGGTCTCTCTCACGTTCGCCCGGCAGATCGCGTGCTGCGGAGGCATCCAGCGGGTCGTCTCGGATCGCGGCGGCCGCATCCTCTCGATCGACTCTCCCGATCGGGTGTTCACCCCTCACCAGCGCAGGGCGATCGCGCTCCGCGACGGGGGATGCATTATCCCGGGCTGCGGTGTGCGGGCGGCATGGTGCGAGCTGCACCACGTGCACGAGCATTCCCGCGGGGGCCCGACTCATACCGACAACGGGGTGATGCTCTGTTGGCATCACCACCGGACGATCGAGTCGAGCGGGTGGAAGATCCGGATGAATCGCGGGGTTCCCGAGGTGCGCGGTCCGTACTGGTGGGACGCGTCGATGACATGGCGAGCGGTCACGAAGTCGCCCACGCGGATGCGCGATCGCCTCGCCGGCCGCCCGCGGTGATCGAGTAGGCGTGCCAGCGCCGGCTCGAGATCGGAGCCGACGTGCGGCGTCGGGCGTTTCGTCTGCTCGCTCGCTCAACGATCGGGGGAATCTGTAACCGGATCGCGTGCGTCGACGGACCAATGCGCTCGCTCGGCGGAACAGGCACAGGACTACCCTCTCGCGGGATCAGCCCCGATCGAGGTCACATACTTATGCCCGAACTCGCGGATCTCCCCAGATCCGGTCCCACGCAACAGGCTCCTCAACAGTCGGCCAGGCCGTCCGCCGACATCTCGTCTCGGCCGACCGAGCACAGTCCTTTCAGCACCGCGCGTTCCGCGACTGAGTTGGGCTGGCGCCAGACCTGACCGGCGACGAAAAGGATGATGCCGCCTGCGGCGACCCAGAGTGAATGCTCCGCCGTGCCTGGGTTGTGGACCCAGATGAGGTCGAATTGCGTGGGGTGCGTGAGGATCCGACGTGCGTCCTCATCCGCTGCGCGAGCGGTGAGAAGATTGCGGGCGCGGAGTGCGACGGTCAGACCGTTCTCGGCGGTCACACCCCAAAACACGCCGTCCTTGTGCGGCCGCGGCAGTTTGAGTGCCGGCGCTGCGCGGTCGATCGGCCGCATCCGCAGCACCGCATCGCGCACGGCCCGCCGCCCACGAGCACGATCCGCGTCCACAGCGGGGTCAAACATTTCTACGATCTCGGCGAGACGCGCATCCAGTAGTCCGTGGCCTTCGATGGTGACAGGGCGCGGATGCTCGACCCGGCCGCGGAGCGGCAGGTCGACATGGTCGGGGGCACGGCCACGGCGCCCATTGACGAGGCCCCGGATGTCGCGTGGGCGCGCCAGGGGACCGTCCGACGCGCTCTCGCCAAGCGGGCCCGATCCACCCATCTCACCGTCGCCGCCACGCGAGACGTCGGCGAGAGCCAGTCGGATTCGTTCTCCGTATGCCGCAGGGAATTCCAGAGCGCTCATCGTCGACCCCTCAGCCGAGGCGGCATGGTGCGCCTCATCCTGCACCCCCGGGCGGTGTCGTCACGGTGGGATCGGGCGTGGGGGTTGCAATGACCACGCGCAGGACAATCGGGGTGCCGAGTCCCACGATGGTGCCCGCGACGGGGTCGGTGGCGAGGATGGTGGACCCGGGTGATGCCGAGGGCGCGAGCGCGGCGAAACCTGCGCCCTGGAGGGCGGCGACGGCCGACGGGATGTCGAGGGTGGTGACGTCCGGCACGACATTGCGTCCACTGGCGATCGTCAGCTCCACCGTGCCGCCCTGGGCGATCGACTCACCAGGCGCGGGCCGCTGCGCGAGCACCCACCCCAGCGGGCTGCTCGACTCGATGCGCGTGAGTGTGCCTGCGCTCAGCCCGCTGCGGGCGAGAGCAGTTTGCGCTTCGGCGAGTGTTCCACTGAGATTCGGCACCACGGCGACGAGCGCGGCAATCGGGATCGGCGAGGGAGGCGGTGTGGACGATACAGCAGGGGGTGGCGTCTCAAAAGGAGCGGGCTCGTCGATGGACGACTCGGCGATCGGCGTGGACGCAGGCTTCGTCGTCTCGCCGTGACCAGGGTCGGTCCATGCCGTCGACCACGAAGAACCGGCGGCGGCGACCCCCGCGATCAGCATCACGACGATCAAGAATGCGGTCAGCCCGCCGCCGCGCGATCGCACGACCGGGGCCGATGCGACCACCCCTGTGCTCGCCGTCCTGCCGAACGTCGACACGATGCCCGTTGCGCTCTGGCGCGCGCCGGGCAGTCGTCGAGTGGTCTGGGTGGGCGCCGCAGGCTGGCGAACGGTAGCGTCGTGGATCGCGGCATCCATGTCGACGCGGAAGTGGTCGACGTCGCGGTACCGGTGCGCGGGCTCCTTCGCCATCGCTCGGGTCACGACACGGTCCAGCGGGTGGGCTGCGGCGACGAGAGCGGAAGGTACCGGCGGGGGCGCCGTGATATGGGCGTGAGCGGTCTGCGTGCGATCCGTGCGCGGGTAGGGCGCTTGCCCGGTGAGCAGAAAGTGGAGCACGGCACCGGTCTGGTAGACATCGCCCGCCGCGGTGACGGGTCGGCCCAGTGCCTGTTCGGGCGACAGGTAGCTCGCGTTGCCGATCACGCCGTCACCCGAGGTGATGCGGAGGATGTCGCCGCCCGTCGTATCGCGGCCTGCGAGGTCGGCGAGGCCGAAGTCGACCAGGCACACGTCTGCCGCGCGCAGCTGGCGGTCGGTGACGTCCGTGCGCAGCAGGATATTCGAGGGCGAGACGTCGCGGTGAACGAGGCCAGCGGCATGCGCGGCGCCGAGCCCGTCAAGCACTCCCCCGAGAACCTCGGCCGCTTCCGCGGGCGTCATCGGTCCGCGTCGGGCGATGCGTTCGGAAAGGCTGCCGCCCTCTAGCATTTCCAACGCGATCCACGCCTGAGTGATGCCTCCCGATTCGTGCAGCCCGGAGTCGAGGACTTTCGCGACATTAGGGTGCTGGAGTTCCGCGGTATGGCGAGCCTCACGGAGAAACGATGCGCGCGCGGCTTCGGTTGCGCACAGGTGCGGGTGCAGGATCTTCACCGCGACCGGGTCGGACGCGCCGTCGTCGAGCACCACGGCACGGAAAACGGACGCCGAGCCGCCGACCCCCAGCAGCTGGCGGAGGTGATAGCGCCCCGCAAGGGCGGCAGCGGGGACATGAGGCTCAAGCGGTTCGATCATGATGAGAGAAGACACGCACGGATGCTAGGGCTCGGCCCTCTGCGCGTAGACGACCATGTTCGCGGTGGCTGGATCTGCCCCGTTGTACCAGCACGCGACCAGCACCAGCCTGCCCGGCACGTCCTGCCACAGTTCGGTCTCGTCGGGTACCGCTGCCTTGTCGTAGTTCTGCACCGCGGTCACGGTGTAGGAGGTGACTCCTTCAGGGGTCGTCACCTCGATCGCGTCTCCGGGATGAATGCGGGCCTCACGCGTCTCGTGATCGAACAACGGGTTGAACACCGCGCTCCCCCTGCCGCGGTAGGTATGGCCTGCGATGTAGCCTGTCCCGGTCGCCGCATTGCCGAGCACGGAATAGTCGCGAATCCAATACGCCGAGCCCGGGGTTGGCGGATTGACACGTCGATCGTCGGGGACAGACATCGATCCGACCGCCACATGGATGCCCACGGCCGGGATCTCCAACTGAAGCGGCTGCCCCGGGATGGGTTGCGGTGCGACGTAAAGGTCATTCTGCGTCGTCGTCGCCGCCTGCTCGACCGGGTCGACTCCTGGTTCCGGCTCGGCATACACGGGCTGATCGATCGACTCAGGCTCGACAGTCTGCGGCGGGACGGACATCATCATGACCACGACAGCGACCGTCAGGGCGATTCCGACGATACTCATGACGGCGAGCGACAGGCCGAGGCTTGCGCCGCGCCGGCGTCGCCGGATCTCCTGGCGCACTTCCCGACGGTGACGCGCGGACTGCCACGTCCCGCGCCGGCCGGTGCTGCGACGAGCTGATGGCCGGGGCTGAGCCGTTTCGGTCGGCGAGCCCTGGTCACCCCCGTCGAGGGCACGTCGCGTCGGCGCGACCGTCACGACGCGGCCGCCGATGCGTATGCGGAGGCGACCACCGAGGCAAGGTGCGCCTGATCGGCGGTGCGTCCGAGCGCGGAGAGTGCCCCCTCCAAACCTCCCGGGGCCGCCAAGTCGCGACCTCCGTCGCACAGGGCGGCAGCGACGGCTCGACTGCTCGCATCGATCGCCACGGGCACGACATCGACCGGATCGGCCAGCGCCGCCAGTGTGGTCCAGTCAATCCCGCACCCCGGGGTCTGCGCCTGCTGTGCAATCACCACATCCGCGTAGATGCGCAGCGCCGCCACCGATACGCGAGTGCGCGACGAGACGTCCTCCGCCCACACGTCGGGGCCGGCCGCCGTCTCGGTAGCAGGCGCTAGTGGCGGTGCGGGCACCTGTGATGGCAAAGAACCGGGCGTGACCGCCTCCGTGGCCGTCGAATCAGTCGATGGCGACGGAGCCGCAGGATCGTCGGATGCCGTCGCCGATGTCGCAGGCGTGCTGACCGGCCGCGCGACGGCCTGCAATGGCCCGGCCGCGGGTTTGGGCATCGCACCGACCCAGAACACGAACCCGACGATGACGAATGCCGCCAGCGCCAACCCGAACACTCCTCTGCGCATCTCGCTACCCGAACTGTCCATTGACGTACCGGAAGGTGTCTTCGGATTGGGGGGCCTCGAACATCGCCTCGGTCCGCCCGTATTCGACGATCACACCGGGCGTGTTCTGCGCGGCGAGGAAGAATGCGGTGCGATCGGAGACGCGGCGGGCCTGCTGCATGTTGTGCGTGACGATCACGATCGTGGTCGAGCCCTTGAGCTGCTCGATCGTCTCTTCGACCCGCAGGGTCGAAGTCGGGTCGAGCGCCGAGCACGGCTCGTCCATCAGGAGGACGCGCGGCGACACGGCAAGTGATCGGGCGATGCACAGACGTTGCTGCTGACCGCCCGACAGTCCGCCGGCCTTCTGCTCGAGGCGGTCCTTGACCTCCCCCCAGAGAGACGCCTTTCGCAACGAGTCCTCGACGATGAGATCCTTCTCATCGCGGGAGAGACGCACGCCCGACAGCGCGAACCCGCTGACGACGTTCTCGTATATCGACTCGGCCGGGAACGGGTTCGGTTTCTGGAACACCATCCCTACCTGTCGGCGCGCGACGGTGAGCCGGCGGTCGGGTGCGTAGAGGTCTTCCCCATCGAGAAGGACCTTCCCGTTGAGCTTCGCCGCCGGAATCATCTCGTGCATGCGGTTCAGGATGCGCAGGAACGTGGACTTGCCGCAGCCGGATGGGCCGATGAGTGCCGTGACCTCGCCCGCCCGCATGTCGAGCGAGACACGGTCGAGCACCTTGTGCGTCCCGAACCACGCGGTGATGCTGTCGGCGATCAGCTCGCCGGGCTGTGTGTCGCCGAAGGTCCGGCGGCGGACGTCGTCTGCGGTGCGCGCGACCTCACCGTGCGCTCTCCGGCCCCAGGTAAGCCGCCGTGGCGACGCCTTCTCGACACGCTGCACAGACTCCGCATCTGCCGACACGCTCGTGTCCCCGCCGACGACCTCCCGCTCCCGTGTTCGGGATGCCCGGCTGGGCGCAACTGATATCACTTCGGTGACATCATCCGCGGGGCCGCTACGGCGAGTCTGCGCGGGAGGAACGAGGTCGGTGACGTCGTTGACCGAGTCGACCGGACCGTTTCCGCCGAGCTGGGCTGCCTCGGCGGGCGTGAGGACACCGGTGACGTCGTCACCGGTGTCGGCGATGGTCGGGCGGGAGGTGAAGGGGATTCGCATAGTGGTGTATTCCAGGGGTCACAGAAGGTTGGGAAGCAAGAGTTGGTTGACCGCGTTCGCGGTGATCACAGCCAGCGCAGCAAGGACGGGGACGGCGAACACCCACGTCTGCCAGGCGTTCCAGCGTCGCCACGCGTAAGTCGCCGCGATGACGGCGGCCACGAGCAGCTCCAGCAGCAGGACCAAGCCGAAGAGCACGCCGATGGAGTCATCGACGGCCATCGCTTTCTCGGCGGGGGGGAGCGCCGCCGACGGAAGGACATCGGCGGCGGCCTCGAAGGCCGTACCGGTGAGGATCGCGTCGATGCGGAGCACCTCGTTGGGCATGAACGGGAGACCCGCCGCCGTGGTCAGCACGAGCGAGCCGTTGCCGGATGTCGGTGCGGCCGGAGCCGGGTCGCCGGCGCGCCGCTGTCCGGTGACGGTGTAGGTGCAGGTCCCCTGCCCGGTGGTGACGGAGATCTGGTCGCCGGTCTGCAGTTGCGTCCAGCGGCCGCCGACACCACCGTAGGCTGCCGCGCGGGCCATCAGCACGCTGGTGCCGGGCTGGCACGGCAAGGGGGTGTCGCGACGGTGGCCGATGCCCTGCATGGTCTCCGCGCCCGCCGTGCCTTGGACGATGATCTCCTCGGAAACCGAGACTGCGGGCGCGGTGAACATGGCGATCGGCGTTCCGGGGTCGACGATGTCGCCGGTGTTGGTGACCGGACCGACGGGCACCGAGCCTTCCGCGAGGGTGAGCCGGAACCGATCGAACAGGCCGGTCTGGGCGGTGAAGTGCTGGATCGGAGAGATCAGGACGAGGGTCACCAGCAGCACGATGATCGATGCGGACAGCGTGCCCAGGAGGAGGCCTACGGCCTGCGAGAACGGCGGTGCGTCGACCCACGCTGCGGCGGCCCGCGCGAGTCGGCCGCCGCGAGCGGTTGGCGGCGGGCCTTCCTGAAGCGGGGCGGCGTCCGCGAGCGCAGTCATCGCCTTCTCCGCGCGAGTCCCGATACCAGCGGTGGGGCGAGGACGAGTCCGATCACGAGGATGCCCGAGATGATCATCAGATTCTGTGCGGTAGTCCAGCCCAGATGACCGGGAATGACGGCGGGCACCGCTTTCGCGTTTCCGGCGGCGGAGGCGTTGAGCGTATCGATGCTCGTGCACACTCCCGTATCGGGGTCGCACGATTGCGCCTTGGTCGCGGTGGTACCTGGCGCGCCCGCTGCACCGGTGCCCGTGGTACCGGTGCCCGTGGTCGTGCTGGTCGCCCCGGCGTTCGTGCCGGTAGCTCCGTCAGCGGCGCCGGCGGTGGTGCCGTCGCCGTACGAGGGGCCGTTGTTGACGCCGGCGCCTGCGAGCTTCCATGGCCCTTGGCAGGTCGCGTCACAGCCCGCCGGGAACGGGGCGGAGTCTACGAGCACGTTGTGACTCGGTGAGTCGCCGGGCTGGAACGTGGGGTTGTTGCACGGATTAGAACCGCCGCTGAGAGTGCCGGTCTTGATCGCAGCGATGGACGCGTTCGTTTCGGCGTCGACGCCTGGGACCTTGACGACCTGGTCGAGCGCAGCCAGCACGAGATTCATCGGCAGGGGGGAGTAGCCGAGGTCGCCCATCGACTGCTGACCGTCGCACAGGGAGTGCCGGAGAAGGTATCCGATCGTGGCACCTTGGGTTGCGGTGAAGTAGCTCGTCTCCTGGTGCGGAACGATCGCGTACGAGTACATCGACAGCGGGTAGGTGCGCGGATCGCCGTAGGAATATACGTTCGACAGGTCCTGGCTGAGGTAGTTCAGTGAGCTGGCGTCCGTGTTGATCTGCGTCTGGGTGAGCGCGACGGCCACGGCCCCGGGGCTCGGGACGGTGTAGAAGCCGGCGGTGTTCTTGACTTGAGCTACCGGGAAGCCCACGCCCTGCGCGTACGAGTACTCGTCGTAATTGATCGTGTAGGCATTGTCGGCGGTGTAGTTGGTGACACCCGACGATTGGTTCTGCGCGATGATGTTCGGCATCGTGACGCTGTTGATCGGGTAGTAGCTGGTGGCGGAATTCGGGTCGCATGCACCCGTTGTGCTGCACAGGTGCGCGTATGCGTCTGGGAACTGCCGCTTCATCCACAGGGTGAACTGGGCGGTCGCGCCCGAGCCGTCCGAGCGCACGACAACGGTGATGCGCTGGTCGGGCAACGCGACGCCGGGGTTGTCTGCGGCGATCGCGGGGTCGTTCCAGCGGTTGATCTGCCCAGAGAAGATACCCGCGATCGCAGCCGGAGACAGCTTCAGATCCGTGAAACGACTACCTGCGACCGGGAGGTTGTACATCAGGCTCGTCCCGCCGGCGACAACGGGAAGCATCCCGTAGGCGAAATCCGGTCGGAGCGAGTCGGTCGCATCAGCGGTGTCACCGGTGTACGGGATCTCACTGATCGCGAACTGGGCGACGCCCTGCGCGAACTCCTTGCGCCCGGTCGATGAGCCGCCGTCCTTGTAGTTGACTGTTACCCCCTCGGTCTTCACTTCCGACACCCACTGCTTCAGGGCGTTTCCCGCCCACGATGAGCCGGAGCCGGAGATGGTGAGGTAGTTCGCGGCGGATGCTGTGACGGCTCCATTCACCACGAGGCCGATGCCGAGCAGCGCCCCTAGGAGTCGGAGCAGAAGCGCGGCGCGCGGCCCGCGGCGCGCGGGTCGGTGGGTGTTCATCGGTCAGTGTCCTGTCGGTCGGTGGCCGGGCGTCTTGCGGCCTCTGGTGGGTTCATCGCAAGCAGGCGCTCGATGTGCTCGTCGCGGGCAGGATGATTGGCCTCGGCCCGGGCAGCGCGCTCAGCGAGTCGGATGGGTAGCTCCTGCATGCGGTGAAGCGTCGCCTCCGAGCGGCGAGCGAGGGTGGCCAGCTGCCCGGGCGAGGTGGCGCCGGCGTCCTGTCCGCCGATCGCGCGGGCGATCAGGAAGAGGACCAGTACGATCACGAGCAGGGTCGTCGCGGTTGCGAACCCGCGCGCAATCATGGTCGGCTGGGGGCTGCGGACGAATTCGAGAGCGGTGAGCGGCAGGGAAGCCATCGGTTCGTTGAATGGGTTGAAGTTCAGGTTGCTTGTCACGCCCGCCGTCAGCAGCACCGGCGCGGTTTCACCGATGCCGTGCGCGGTGGCGAGGATGATCGCGGTGACCAAGCCCTGGCGCACAGTGGGGAGCACCACCTTCCACACGACGCGCCACTGCCCACCCCCGAGAGCGAGCGCGCCTTCGCGGAGGTTGCCGGGAACGAGGCGGAGCACGATGTCGGCCGAGCGGATCATGATCGGCAGCATCAGCACCGTGATCGCCAGCGACGCGGCGAAACCGTTCGGCTCCCGTGTGATGCCGATGATGATCGCCGCGTAGATGAAGAGACCCGCGACAACGCTCGGCAGGGCGGTCATGGCCTCGACTACGGTGCGCACTACCCGCGCGAACTTCCCGCCGACCTCGCCGAGGAACACTGCGGTCAGCAGCCCGAGCGGAATCGTGATGAGCAGCGCGATGCTGATCTGGATGAGGGTGCCGACGATGGCGTGCAGGATGCCGCCTTCATCCAGTCCGGAGAGGGGCCCGACTCCGCCCATGTCCTGCGTGAAGAAGTGCAGTCGATCCCACGGGCTCTGACCGTTGTCGGCGAACATCTGTGCGAAGACGTTCCCGCCGCGGATCACGGTGAATCCGATCACCAGGACCAGTGCGCTGAGCACGGCGATCCCCGCAGACCAGAGCATGATCGTCCAGAACCGATCGCGGACGGCCGGGCCCGGATTCCCGAGAAACACCATCACCGTGTAGACAAGGACGAACACGGCAAAGGCGACGATGGGCGCCCATCCGATGCCGATCACGCCGAGCCCGAGGCTGAGGAGCAGACCGATGCCGATTGCGGCACCGGCAGAGCTCAGCAGGGTGATCGTGTCATCCCGGTGAAACCCGGTGCGCAACGGCTCAGCTTCCGGCGGCCGCTCGGGCAGAACGCTACGAGGCAGGACGGTGTCGGGCTCCGCCTCGGTGAGCGGCAAGGCATCCAGGACGGTCGCCATATCATCCCTCGCTCTCTGCGCCGGAGCGCGAGAAGGCGATGACAGTGGAGGCGACCGAGTTGAGCAGCATCGTTCCGAGGAACAGGAACAGCCCCGCGGCCATCAAAGCGGACAAACCGAAGTCGCTGGCTTCGCCGTAGCGGAGGGCGATGTGCGCGGCAATCGAGTTCGAGCCGTTCTGCAGGATCTGGAAACTGATCGTGAAGATTGGGCTGATGATGAGGTAGATCGCGATCGTCTCCCCCAGCGCCCTCCCTAGGCCCAGCATGGTCGCTCCGATCACACCGCCACGGCCGAATGGCAGCACGACGCGCCTGATCATTCCCCACCGGGTCGCGCCCAGCGCAAGCGCACCTTCTCGCTCGCCCTGGGGGGCGCGGGAGAACGACTCACGCATGATCGACGCCATGATCGGGATCGCCATCATCGCGACCACCAGACCGGCGATGAACGTCGATGAGGTGTACAGGGTGTTGGTGGGGAGGGGGTTGCTCGGGTCGGCGCCATCGACGTGGAAGATCGGAATCCATCCGAACCAGTCCGACAGCCATTTCGAGAACGGGACGATGACTACCTGCAGCCATGCGAGACCCCACAGGCCGAACACCACCGAGGGGACAGCGGCCATCAGGTCGAGCGCCGAGGTGAGCATGCGCTTGACACCCGGCGGCGCGATCTCGGTGATGAACAGCGAGATACCCAGGCTCAGCGGGAACGCGACGACGAGGGCGACGAAGGCGATCAGCACGGTTCCGACCGCGAGCGCGGCGATCCCGAAGTGCCCGGTCTCGGGCGACCATTCCTGCGTGGTGAGAAACTCCACAACCCCGACCGAGCTGATCGCCTGGACAGCGTTGGCGGCGAGGAAGAACCCGACCAGGATCATGATCGTCAGCACGATCGCTCCGCCGATGCGGGCGACGCCACGGAAGATGCGGTCGCTCGGCTCGAGCACCTTCCGGATCGCCCGCGGCGCGACCTCTGCGCCCTGGTCCTCCGGATAACGCGGCGTCGTCGTGAAGGTTTCCGCCGTGTCGTCCAGGACGGGGTTCTCGATGAGGGAGGTCATGACCGACTCCTGCGCGGCCCGCCGACGAGCGGGGACGCGATTCCGGTTATCAGCGCGGCCACCAACCCCATCGCGAGAGCGAATTGGGGGAAGCCGCTCTCCGTGGGAGGGGTGGTGCCGACCTGCGCGACCAGCGCCGGGTTCGCGACTGCGCCGGATGGGGCGCTCGCCGCGCTCTGCGCGGCAGCTACGGCCGCGGCGGGTGCCTGCACCGGCACGGCGGCACGGGGTGCCGCGACGGCTTGTTTCGTGGTCGACTGCGGAGTCATCCCGGTGGGCGCGGTAGGCGGGGTGGTCGTCGTCGCGGTGGTGGGGGGCACCCACGCGGCGAGCTTGGCGACTGACTCGGCGGCGCGCGCATTCAGGTCGGTCGTGAGAGGCGCGTAGCCCGGCGGGAGCTCGCCCAGGTCATAGCCGGTCGTCTGACCGGTCGTGGTGAGCCAGCCGAGGATCGACGCGAGACCCTTCGCCTGCGCCGTCTCGAGCCCCTTCTTCGCGACCGACGCGTAGATCGGCAGCGTCAGCGGGTATGCGCCTGCGGCGTAGTCCGTCGTTCCGGCGGGTATGGGAGTGCCAGTGCCGTCATCGAAGTGCTCCGCTGCTGTGGTGAGCGAAGCCTGGGTCGCGCCGACGCAGTGCTCACCGGCCGAGTCGTCCGTGCTGCACAACAGCGCGGTCTGCAGCTGCGATCGGGCGGCTGTAACACTGTCGGTGATGCCGATGACGTACCGATAGCCATACCCCTGCCGCACGGAGGATTGCTTCCACTTGCCGGGCTTGGGCAGGCACGTCTGATCCTCGGACGTGGGGCACCATGCCTGGTTCGATGGATAGATGCTCTTGGCCACCGACCGGCCCACTGCGTTGAGGTCGTTCAGTCGCGGGTGCAGGTCTGACAACGACATCCCCGTCCGAACCACCTGCTCCGTGGTCTCGCCCGTCGCTGCGTCCGTCACGGGACCCAACACCGAATCGCGGGCGTACCAACCGGGCTGCGAGAACGGAACCGCATCGGGCGGGTAGGTGGGTGTCGCGTACGTGTAGGTCTCGGGGCTCTTCGTTTGGGCGATGCGGTCTGCGGTGATCTTGTCAAGTTCGCCCCGCTGCGCCGGGCACTCCTCATAGGTCCGCGTGGAGAAGAACGGGTTGATCGTCATGCCGCTGTCATCGGGGCATCCATGCAGGAATGCGCGTGCCCCCTTGTCGGCGAGTACCCATTTCCAGATCTGGGCGGCGCCGTCGGACTGGAAGAGGGACGCAAGGAGATCGCCGTTGCCGCCACTCCCGTAGAAGGGAGGGGTGCCGCCGTTCAGAGTGCGGAACTCTGGATCATCGGCGAGCGCCGCCACGAGGTGCTGATCCTGCGACGACGTCCACGGAGCCTTCTCCTCGAGTTGCGTATCGATCACCTCGTCCATGCCGTTGAGATACGTCTGTGTGAGCAACTTCGCCACCAGTCGGGGGTTGAGTTTCAACTGTGAGATGGGTTCCCCGGCATAGCTGTCGACGCGATAGGCGATCACGGTGCCGGCGAGCGCGAGGGGCACGTCGAACGTGTCCGCGGCGCCGGGGATGCTGAGCACCGCGCTCTGTCGGGTGCTGGCGTCGAGTTCACGGCGCACCTGCGCGTCGCCGAGCACGGTGTAGCCGACTGCCGAATCGGCCTGCGTGCACATCGCGGGGATCCACGACGCCATAGCCTGCGAGAGCAGCTCGCTGCCGGTCAGCAGGGTGCGGGACGCGCCGGAAGGGCAGCGCGCGTCGATCGTCGACATCCCCAGCTCAACCTGCAGCCTGTTCGCCCACACTGTCGGTGATAGGGGACTCCATCTGCTCACATCCGCCAGAGAATCAGACGAGTTGTCCTTGGGAACGACCACGAGCCAGCACCGAGCCGTTGAGGCGCGGTCCTGCTGCACTCCGCACCCGAGACCCCCGGCTTCGATCGTCGTCTGCACCTCGAACGGGCGTTCCGCGCCGCCGTCTTGCCGAAGCTTGAAGTCATTCCCGGACAATTCATTGGTCGTTGCCGGACTGAAGTAAGGATTGGTAACCAGTCGATCCGACACCGTCTTGCCGTCGATCGTTTGGAATGGAACTGCGAGTGCGTCGGGTCTGCGACTCGGCGACCCGGTCTGCGGGTCGCGCGTCCACGCCAGGTTCTCCCAGTCGCCGCCGAGAACGAGATTCGCATCCGCTGCGGCAAGGGTGGAAAGCCACTGAGCCTGGTTGTCGTTTGCTGTCGAGACACCGGTCTGACAGGTCGCCGGATCAGGTTGCTCCGCAGAAGGGTCGGGTGACCCGTCCGCCTTCGGCGCACCCCAGCACTGGAACACCTCCAAGTAGGAGCCTGTACCGGTCGTATGACCGTCCTCGGCGCCGATCGCAGAGATCTCAATGCTCTGATTGACGAGATTCTTGGTCTGCGCGACGGTGACTTGCAGATCGCCGAATACCCGCCCGTACTCGGCCGCGAGGGCCGGATCGAGGTCTGCGTATGTCTTGGCGCCCGTGTGCGGGAGCGTCTGTGACGCGTCACGCGGCACGACGCTCGACGTGGGGTTTCCCGCGTTGTCCCAGCGGACCGTCAGTGAGCTATCGGTCGCAAACGTACCGTCCGGACCCCACGCGGCCGCGGGCGCCGCTGCTGTCGCCGGGGGACTGAGGAACGCCGCGACTGTCGTCAGAACGAGGAGCGACGCCGAGGTGCCCGCGAGGATTCGGCTCAGGGTACGTCGGGTGCGGCGGGAGGTCGGATGGGAGGTCATGAGATCTTTCGGTCGGTCGCGGGAGGGCGCTGGTGGGTCGACGCAGCGGGATCTGAAATGCCGAACAGCGAGTCGGATGCGGCGGTTCACCCCATCCGACTCGCGGCAGGCGTGAGCTCAGCTGCGCGCGTATCGTCCGCGGCGGCGCCAGAACACGTTCCAGCCGACGATCCCTGCAGCGGCGAACAGCACCAGTGCGCCGAGGAGGCCCGCGAGCAGAGCGGGGTTGTCGCGCACCTGGTTGACCCAGTCGGTGGCGAAGCTCGCCGGCGTGTTCTTGCCACCCGCGTTGGCCACGCTGACGGCGAGGGTGTAGGTCTTGCCGCTCGCGCCGGTCAGCACGATCGAGTGCGCCCCGGGCTCCAGCCCGCTCGGAGCGGTGAAGGTGAACGCGATCCCGCCTGCGGCGGTCGCGGTGCTCGTGCCGATCGGGGTCGGCGTGGAGCGGATCTCGCCGGTCACGGTCTCGTTGCCGTTGAACGTACCGTCCGGGGCGACCACTCGGTAGACGGCGCCCGGGGTGATAGTGGCACCGCCGGTGAGCATCGTCGCCGCCTTCATCGAGACCGAGACATCCGGCGATTCGGCCGTCTTCAGCGTCGATCCTTCTGCGGGCGTGAACACGGCCTTGTAGCTGTAGCTCGTGTCGAACTTCACGTCGGTGTCGCGTAGTGCCGCCGTGCCTCCGCTGATGGCGACCGGGTCGCCGATCGCCTTCCCGTCACGGCTGAACTGCACGGTACCCGCCGCGTCAGAGGCGCTCTTGCCATCCTCGAACACGACCGCTCCCAGACCGAAAGACAACTCACCCGCGGTGGTCACCGCCGCGACCGCTGCCAGGGCGAGCGAGGTGCCCTGCTCCGACGGAGCATCCGCCACGGTGATGACCGCGTCGAGCGAGATCGAATTGGTGAAGTCCGCGCCGGGTGCGTGCGTGTACACGGCGGAGAAGGTGTGCGATCCGGCCGCCAGCACGGGGGTGGTGAACGTCGCCTTCCCGTCCGAGCCCACGGTGGCAGGGCTTCCCACGGCGGTCGTGCCGTCGCGGAACTGCACGGTGCCGCCTGCCACCGGGCTGCCCGCGCCGGTGACGGTCGCCGCCAGAGTGGCGGTGTTGTCGGCGTTCAGCACTGGCGCGATTTCGGTCTGCGTCGTCACCGCGTCCGCGGAGATGTCGACTGCCGCTGAGCCGGTGGACTCCGCATAGGCATTCGAGGCCGGCACGTACGTCGCCGTGAGCGTGTGCGTGCCCGCCGTCAGTTCGCCCGTGGTGAACGAGGCGACGCCGACGCCCGACACGGGCTGTTCGCCCAGCGTCGTCCCGCCTTCGGAGAATTCCACCTTCCCGTCGGTGACGGGAGCGCCATTGGAGGTGACGGTGGCCGTCAGCGACGCCGTCTTGCCCGATCGTGTGGCGGAGAGCCCCGTCGTGGTAGCGGCCGATTGAACGGCGCCTCCCGGTACCGACCACGCGCCAGACGCGTCGACCGTGAACGTCGTCCAGGCGATGGTGTAGCGGTAGGAGCCGTCACCCTGATCGATCCCGCCCGGCGTGGAGCCACTACTTCCGCAGGTGACCGCGAATGTGTAGGAGGCCCCCGGGGTGAGGAAGCTGCTGAGCAGTCCCCGGTTCGCCCAGTCCGGCGTGAACCACGAATAGTCCCCGTCGGGATTCGGGAATGGTTCCCCCCCGCCACCGGGGAGGATCGGGCTACCGGCGCGGATGATGACTCCCGGATCGAGGTCCGGGAGCTCCGTCGTCTGGGCAGAATTCGTGATCGTCGCGAGTCTGCTGGGGAACGCCGTGGTCGAGAACCAGTAGAGATAACTCCGGTATCCGAACGGGGCGGCGGTGCAGTCGAGTTCGTTTGCAGTGGTGTACCCCGACACTGCAGTCAGGTTCGGGCCCGAGCTGGGGGAGATCGTGATCGAAGGGCCATCGTCGGCGCTGGCAGCGCCGGGAAGTGAAACGAGCGCCGCGGCGGCGAGTACCGCGACGAGGAGGGTCGAAACGGTGCGGCGATGATGCTGACGGGACATAAGCGGGTGGAGGGCCTTTCGGGTGAGGCAGCGCAAGGAGTGGGCGATCCCAGCGCGATCGAAATGGAACTGGATGACGCACGCACTCTCCGTCCGGAACCCCGAGGGCCCCGGACGGAGAGTGGTGCAACGTGACCTACAGGGCAGGGTTGGTGTACGGGCCGTACAGCCAGTTGGCGGTCGTCGCCGAGTAGCTCAGCGGGAGGAACCCGTACTGGGCGACCTGGCTGGCTGCCGGGAGCGTCGTGGTGACCAGAGTCGCCAGCGGCGTCGCAGTGGCATTCGCCTCGAAGGCATGCGTGGTGGCGTTGTTGCCGCGGACGGAGGCCTTGCCGACGACCGAGTACACGTCGCGGGCGAAGGTGCCGACACCCGGCGTGGGCGCGGTGCTCCCGCTGCCGTACAGAGCGCCTGCCGATGCGGTTCCCGGGTTGGCGGGGGTGCCGGCACCGCCCGTGAGGTTGTACGCGGCCGAGCTGTTGATGCTGATGAGATTAATCGGCGACGAGAAGGGGGTGAAGGTGCGCGTCGCGACGTTGTTCCACTGCGCAACCCACTGGGCCGCCGAGAACGGGATGAGCTGGCCGGTCGCGGTGAGCTGCGCACCGTCGTTCTCCGCGATGGTCGCGCCCTGCGTCACCCACGCACCGATCGTCGACACGCCTGTGGCTGACAGGAAGAACGCCCGCGTGCCGGACGCCGACTGCGGGAGCTTCGGCGTGAGGCTGACCCACGCACCCGCGACGCGCAGCTGGACGACGCCGCTCGAGAGCTGAACGTCACCGTCGCTGAGACCGGTGGGGGCGTTGTCGTACGAGCCGCTGCTGTAGATCGCGAACAGCTGGGCGGTGGTCAGGTTGGTGACGCCGGGCACGTTCCGGATCGCCACCGAGACCGCGTCACGGCCGAGCGGGATGTAGGCGAGGTCACCCGTTGCGAAGGTGAAGCCCGACGCAGGACGCGACGACGAGCGAGCGATCTGCACGGGTGCGTCTGCACCCTGACGGAGGTACTGGTCGCCCAGAACACTGTGCGTGGCGCTGTTGAACTTGTTGCTCGCAGGGTTCAGCGACGCGCTGAGCGCCTTGACCCCGTCGCCCGAGCCGGCCGGTCGTGAGATGCTGACGCCGTCGACCGTGATGTTCTCCGAGGCGAACGCGGTGTAGGAATCGATGTGGTAGTTCGGCGTCGTCGAGCTCGCGAACGCTCCGTAGAGGTCCTGAAGTGTGTCGGATCCGACAGCGACGTAGTTCGGGCGACTGTTGCTGCCCGGGTCGTTGGCGGCACTGGCGGCGAGGGTGCCGCCACCGATGACGAGACCGAGCGCGGCGAGACCCGCGACGGCACCGAACGCGACACGCGCGCCCGGCTTGTGGAACAGGGACATGATTTCTCCAATGAGTGTGATCTGAACTGATGGGGTTTGGACGCCACCCCCGACTGATGTCGAGAGCGTTCGCCTGACGCGAAGCCGAGGCTGCGCACTCCACGACCGACACCACCGCGCGGCGATACCGAGTACCGCGGCGAGAGTTGGCCGTAGATGTCCCCGGTCCGGTGCGCTATGCGGAGGGACGGACGATGATCGGTCCGTGGACTGCTGCCGCATTTCTCGCACACTCTTGCCGACGACGCCCGAGCGGCGATCCAACATCGAACGCTGCCCGAGGAGTCTTGCTATCGCTTCGATCGGTGAACCGCTCTGGCGACGCTTTGAGTATGCCGAGCCTCGGGCCACCGAAGCAAACTATTTCGTCCGGTTCGGCCGTGAACGATTGGTGAACGAACGGGATCGGCAGGAGAATAGTCCCGTCAGTGCCGCAAAAGAAGCGTTTCGACGTCGCGAGTGCGGGACGCGCCGAATCGCTGAACAGACGAAAAAGTCAGATCGACATCACATCGTGACCCGCGGCGCCCAGCCCAGGCCTCATGAGAAGCCAGAGCACGCGCGCCCGTTCCGCGAAGTCGTCTCCGGCGGCCGGTTCGAGGATCGCGGCGCGTAGAAGCGACGCGACGCCGGCAGCGACACTCGCCGTGGCGACGGCACCCGGGATGTCGCCCACGACGACCGCCTGCTCCAGAGTGTCGCGCACTCGATTCCGCCACGCTTCGAGGCCGGAGTCGGCGGCGGGATCGGGCAGCTCGTGGGCGATGCGCACCAGTGCTCGAGCTCGCACGTCGCGCTCTGCGTGCTCCGCGGCCGCACGGAGGAATCGCCCCAGCGCAGGCAGTCCTCGACCGGTTCCGGCTGCGTCGTCGGTGGTCATGCGCTGCCAGGTGCGTTCCGCAACGATGGCGTCGGCCATCTCGGTCTTTCCGGCGAAGTGGTGGTAAAGGCTGGTGCGAGACACGGCGGCACGATCGAGGATGTCTTGGATGCGGGTGCCGGCCAGGCCGCTTTCCCAGAACTCCATCGCAGCGGCGTCGAGGAGAGATTCCCGCACTCGAACCGAGCCCGCACGAGCGAAGGCGGCAGGCATGTCCACCTCGCCAGCGTAGGGCCATACGGCATCCGCGCACACCTTCCGACCCATGCCAACTGCGTCACGAGTTGCCAGGCGAACTTGCAGCGCGATGCCATTCGGTTGCCTTCATGTGGTAGAGAGCTACCGTGACGGTCTCGAACCCGGGCCGACCCCGGATGCTGTTGCCCGACTGGGTGTGGGCGCTCGGCTGCTGGGTCACCGGCGCAGGGTACTTCCTTTTGAGTGTCGCGGTGGGGACGACGTTCTTCTTCGCGGATATCCCCGGTCGGCCGATCGAACCCCTCGCTGTGTGGGGTCCGCTGGTGATTTTCACGCTGCAAGCCGTGGCGCTCGGATGGGCGACCCGTTACCCCCTGCCGGTGTTCTGGATCGTGTTCGTGCTCTTCCAGTGCACGGTGCTGCTGACCATCGACCGGGCCCTGCTCATCACGCCCGCGCTGCTGTTCTCAGTGTTCACGGTGACCGCGCTGTTGCCTCGCCGCCGATGGCTTACCCCGCTTTCGATCGCCGTCAGCCTCGACCTCGCGGTCTACCTCTTGATCGCCTATGTCGTCGAAGGCGGGTTGAGCGTGCTCTCCGTCATCGCCGTCGTGCTGCGAGTCGTACCGCTCTATGCGTTCGCGACGCTCGCAGGTCTCTTCTACGGCTCGCAACGCGCGCGCGCAGCGCTCGAGACGGAACGAGCGGAGGCGCTGGAGCTCGCAGCGGCGAGCACGCGTTCGGCCGCGATCGCTGCAGAACGCACCAGGATCGCGCGAGAGTTCCACGACCTCGCGGCGCACCACCTCGGCAGCATCATCGTCAACAGCAAGGCTGCCTTGAACCTTGGCGACGACGACAGCGCGCTCGCGAGCTCGGCACTCCGGTCGATCCGCGACGAGAGCGTACTGGCGATGAACAGCATCCGCGAGGTGATCGGAATGCTCCGTGAAGATGGCGACGAGACGGCGGGCTCCAGCGCAGCGGCGCCCGCCCTTCGCGACAGCCTCGCCCACCTTGCAGACTCGGCACGAGCCGCACATCAGCCGGTAGAGGTTCGAGTGGACGGCGACGTGGAGGGCCTCACACCGGCGGCGTCGCTCGCGTGCTTCCGAATCGTCCAAGAATCACTGTCGAACGCACGAAAGCACGCTCCCGGCGCTGCTGTCGCCGTACGCGTGGCACGTACGGAAAGATCTCTGACCATCACTGTCACGAACGCCCCGACCCTGCACCCCTCTCCCGATCCGGCGGGCCCGCGGCGATCGGGCTACGGCCTCGTGGGCATGGGCGAGCGAGTGACGATGCTCGGTGGCAAACTCAGAAGCGCACCCGTCCCCGGAGGCGGATGGGAGACACGAGCCGTGGTGCCTCTCGAGAGTCACCGAGTCACGTCGTGAATGCACACATCGCAACTCGTCCGCCGAACGCCCCCATCCGGGTGCTGATCGTCGACGATCAGGCGGTGATGCGCAACGGCCTGCGGATCACCCTGCACCCCTACGCCGACATCGAAGTGGTCGGTGAGGCCTCCTCGGGGCCCCTTGCCGTGACCGCTGCGGCTCAACTAAGACCCGACGTGGTGCTCATGGATCTGCGCATGCCCGCCGGCGACGGTGTGACGGCCACGCGCCAGATCGTCGCTGGCGGTAGCGGCGCCGCTGTTCTCGTGTTCACCACGTTCGACCTCGACGAGGACGTCTACGGCGCGATCGACGCGGGGGCATCCGGCTATCTCTTGAAAGATGTCGAGCCCGACGACCTCGCTGCGGCAGTGCGCGCGCTCGTGTCGGGTGAAGACGTGGTCGACGCGAAAGTGGTACGCACGGTGTTCGCGGAGCTTCGCCGACGCAACCGCCAGGCGAGCCCCACGACGGTGGACGCGAGCCCTCTGACGTCGAGGGAGCGAGAGATCCTCGAAGGACTTGCGGCAGGGAAGACCAACAAGGAGATCGCGCGAGATCTGGTCATGGAGCCAGGCGGGGTGAAGAGCGCAATCAGCCGCATGCTCGGCAAGTATGACGCGAAGACCCGCACTCAGCTCATCACCTGGGCGTTCCAGAAGGGCTACCTCGGCTGACCTGGGCGATGCGAGCTGGTGCCATTGGAAGTGCCCAATGGCACCAGCGGGTGCCATTCGGGCTCAACGAAAGTGCATCTGATCGGTACTAGATGCCCGAGCCGCCACCCTTCAGGATTGAGCCGTCCCCCGGTGCCGCGGCCGCCGACGACCGGCGCGACGCGTGACGCCACTCTCCTGGACATGGATCAGATCTCTCCTGGAAGGAACCGCGAGTGGACCCGCGTCACAGTCTGTTCGCCCTCGCCGACCCGGTGTTCTACGACCATCCCTCTCGACGCCGCGCCCGCCGCCAACGGCCATTGGCAGCCCCACCCGAGCTCGAGTGGAGTTCGTGGCGCTGCGTCGACGACGGCACCTGGTCGTACCGAGCGCCGAACGAAATGACACTGCCCGATCAGGGTTGGAAGATCCACATCTCGGCGATACCCGCGAACGCCGCCGAGATCGTCGCGCTCACCTCGACCTACTGCCACGCGAACCGGATCGCTTTCAAGCATCTTCCTGACCTGGGTGCGGTCATCGCACAGAGCGGGAAGGACGCTGATCGAAGCGCGTCGGGCAAGGTCATCACGATCTACCCCATCGACGAAGCGGCACTGCATCGCACTCTGAAGGAGCTCGATGCTCGGTTGAGCGGAATGCCAGGGCCTTGGATCCTGTCTGACCTGCGCTGGGAGGACGGCCCCCTCTCCGTTCGCTATGGTGCGTTCGCACCCGCCTGGTTGAGGGACGACAACGGCCACAAGCGGCATGGGCTGCGCGGCCCGGATGGT
This sequence comes from uncultured Microbacterium sp., assembly GCF_964244775.1. NCBI lineage: Bacteria > Bacillati > Actinomycetota > Actinomycetes > Micrococcales > Microbacteriaceae > Microbacterium > uncultured Microbacterium sp. The sequence goes on along the minus strand of NZ_CAXTJR010000003.1, from coordinate 226,293 downwards.
GAGCTTGTCGAAGACCGTCGGGAGCCCGCGTTCACGCCGCCCCCGTGGGTAGATCTTCCCGGGTTCCTGCGCGAGCAGTCGGATCGGTTGGGAGATGGCGCCAAGCCGGACGGCTTCGCGTACGACATCATCCGCCCACTCGCCTACTCCAATGCCGGGGGCACCTACTTGGCCCGCGACCGCGACGGGAATCAGGTGGTGCTCAAAGAGGCGCGGCCGCACGTCGGATTCACCCCTGATGGGCGAGACGCGACGACTCGTCTACGCGACGAGCACTCCCGGTTGCTGGCCGTCGCCGGCACGGGTGTCGTCGCCGTTCGCGAGCTGTTCGAGGTGAATGGTCATGTGTTCCTCGCACTGGACCATGTCGACGGGATCGCGCTGCACCGAGCGATGGTCGCGCAGACCCCCACGATCCGCGCGGGCGCGAGCACGGAGGACTTCCTCGCGTACCGACGATGGGCACTCGACGTCGGCGACCAGGCCGCGGCAGTTCTCGCGCGGATCCACGCCGCCGGTTTCACCCACGGCGACCTGCACCCGGGCAACATAATGGTGACGCCAGAGAGGCAGGTCGTGCTGCTGGACTTCGAGTTCAGTACGCCACTGCACGAATACGCACCCGTCGAGATGGGGGCGCCCGGCTTCGTGCCCTCCGACGGTCGCGGCGGCGCGGACGCCGACCTCTACGCGCTCGCATGCGTGAAGCTTTCGCTGTTCTGCCCGCTGACACCTGTGATGCACCTCGACCGCGCGAAAGTCGACGAGTTGATCTCTTACGCGCGAGACGCCTATGCGCTCCCCGAATCCTGGGCTCGCAAGGTCGCCGGCGCGCTTCGCCCGCGGTCGAGTCGTCGGCAACCGCCATCATGGCTTGCAGGCCGCGCCGATACAGCTCTTCGGTCGTGGGATGTCGGTTCCGAGCCGGGTATCTCGGAGTTGATGGTGATGATCGGGCGGTCGCTCGCGGCCTCCGCCGACCCTTCACGCGGAGACCGTCTCTGGCCGGGCGATCCAGCGCAGTTCGGTGACGGTGGGCATGCGCTGGCTCACGGGGCGGCCGGGGTGATCCACGGCCTGCGCAGCAGCGGGCTCGAGGTCGACCCCATTGCGCTCGCCTGGTTCCATCACGCCACCGATGCTGCCCTGACCGACGACGGAGCCGACCCTGGCCTCTACGATGGGCTCGCGGGCGCCGCGTGGGTGCATCGTCGCGAGGGCGACGACTCACGTGCCGACCACTCGGTCGCCCGCCTGCGGGCCACGAATCTCAGCCGACTCGGGCCCGACCTGTACGGGGGCCTGCCCGGCATCGGACTTCACTTCCTGTCGGAAGTCGACCGCCGGCCCGCGCTCCTCGATGACGCCGTACGCCTCGCAGTCGCATTGCAGGAGCGACATGGTGCACGCCCCGTGCTGACACCAGGCGTTCCTGTCGACCCGCTCGGGCCGCGCGGTGTGGGCCTCATGTGGGGGGCCACCGGTACCGCGCTCTTCGCGCTCCGCCTCTACGAACGCACCGGCGATCCGCGGCACCTTGAGCTGGCGATCACCACGCTCGACTACGACCTGCGGCACTGCGTGGCCGTCGACGATGGATCGCTGCATGTCGACGAGGGCCACCGACTCATGCCCTACCTCGCGTCCGGGTCAGCGGGGATCGGCGTGGTGCTTGCGCAACTGCTCCCGCACCTGGACGACGCCGACCTCTACCGGCAGGCGTTGACGGCGATCATCCGCGCCGCGTGCACCCCGTTCACGATCGAGGCAGGGGTTTTCAACGGACGCGCCGGGATGATGATGTTCCACATCGGGTTGGCGCGGCTAGGGCTGTCTACCCCTGAGTCGCGTGCCGCTCTCGACGAGCACGCGCGCGCGTTGCGTCTGCATGCCGTGCGCCACGCAACTGGCATCGGCTTTGCGGGTGGCGGCCTCATGCGTCTCTCCAGCGACCTGGCCACCGGAGCTGCCGGCGTGCTCGCTGCACTGAACTCCTACTCGTTGCTCGCGTACGACCCTCAGCGTGCCGCGGAGTCCGCCCTTCCGTTCCTGTTTCCTCCTGCCGCCCTCCCCGCCTCAGCAGCACTCGCGGGCCTGCCAACACACGAGGGGAGGTGAACCCATGCGCTTCTTCCTGAACCTGCAGACCCTTGACGAGGGCGCCGAAATGTTTGTCGACAATGCATTCCTCAGCACTCACAGCATCTCGCTGTGTCTGTCCACGACTTCTGTGACCATCTGCTGAGTGGCCCGCGAACACTGCCCGCTGCCCGCCATCCCTTGCTTGAGTCATGAGCACCACGAAGAGATCCAGAGAATCGGCACCACGAGACGGCAAAGCGGCGGCGCGCGATCGACGGCATCAGCGCGCCGTCGCGGCCGCCGACCCCGAGACGTCCACGTCGGCGTTGCTCGAGCTGGCGCGGCGCCATCCGTGGACCAAGCTGTTGATGACCCGCAATCCCTCGGCTCCTGCTCAGGTGCTGATGGAGATCGCAGCTCAGGCCACGCCTCCGGCGCGCCATGCTCTCGCGTACAACCCTGCGATTCCCTCCGCGCTCCTGGCGCGACTCCGCGCTGACCCGGTGCGCGCGGTGGCAGTCGCCGCCGAACGTCAGACCGCGGCCCGCACGAGACCGCGCTTCTCGATCGTCGCTCGCTGGACGGAGGAGGTGCGCCTCACCGCAGCATCCGATCCGACGACCGACCCCGCAGATCTAGACGTCCTGTCGTTCGGCGGACGCGCGGTACGCGAACGCATCGGCGCGAACTCTGCCACACCCACAGATGTCTTACGGCGGCTGGGGAACGACCCGAAGAAGTCGGTGCGCCAGGCGATCGCCCGGCATGCCAGCACGCCCCCAGATGCGCTCGCTCAACTGGCGGGCGACGAAGACAGGTTCGTGCGACTCACGGTCGCGGAACGTAAGAACCTCGCCGTGCATCTCCTCGCTCGGCTTGCAGCCGACGAACACCCCGCCGTCCGCGCCCAGGTCGCTGGACACAAGCGCCTGCCACCGGATCTGTTCGTCGCGCTTGCTCGCGACCCTGAAGCGATCGTGCGGCGGCAGCTCGCGGCGCACAAGAAGCTCCCGGCCACGCTCATTCCGGCTCTGGTCGGGGATACCGATGTTGATGTGCGCATCATGATCGCGAGCAACCGCAACACTCCCGCTGACGTGCTCGAGGCGTTGAGTGACGACGCCCACTACGCCGTCCAAGCGCGGGCGCGGAAGACACTCACACGCATGGCGCGGCGCGAGTACCCTCAGCGCGGAGACCGCGCCTCCGTCGGCGCACACTTGACGACTGGTCCTTAGGCTCCGGCGAGCCCACCGCCCGACCATGCGCACATCAATCGAGGCGTGCTTCAGGCCGTTCAAGCGCTGCGAGGAGGCGCGGCCGAACATGCTGGACGGCGCGCGCCAGGTAGTCCGTCGTCCCGTGAAGGCTCTCGCGCAGGCCCTCCCGACGCGCCACGATAACATCCGCCCACGGTCGATTGACGGGTGTGCGTTCATTGGCCCTCATCAGCAAGTGTCCGCTGATCAGGCCCGGCCACGCCTTCCTGACCAGCGTTGACCCTCGGCGACTGCGCGTAGCAAGCCGCTCGTTACCGAGATCGATCGTCCCGTCCACGAACACGACACCTTCGTCGTAGTTCCGGGGGGTGGACTGCGACATCTTTGTCTTGACTTGGATGCCCACCGCCGCGCGACGAGATACATCGAGGAGAAGGAAGTCGACGTTGTGGCGACTGGGGCCCGACTCGAATTGCGGCGGTGCGGGCAGCAGGATCACGTGGGGCATATCGCGGATGATCTCGAGGATCGTCACCGCGGCGTCGGTCTCGGTGAGCATTCCGTGCTGCGCATCCAGCAGCGTCTGCTCGTCTTTGTCGCCTGGGGTAGGAACATTGCCGCCTCGAAGATTGACCTCACGAGTGGTCATCATGTTGGCCGCGTGGATCGCCAGCAGCAGTTGCGCCTGACGCCGATCGATCACCGTCGGCGTCCCGGGAAAGCCGAACACCGGTCGCCACATCCTCAGGAGGCAGTTCGCCAGAGTGTGGAAATGCATCCGCCGGATCGCATCGCGATGGCGAAGGCTCAGCTGCAGCGCCCTGACCGTGCGCACGAACGACTCGCGATTCCAGGCGTGGTACTCCGCGAGAACCATGCCGCCTTCCACCCGGCCGGGGAGAGGGCGACCCGCGGTGAAATCGAACAACTGTCTGCCCAGCAGGTGCGCCCACTCCTCAGCATCGCTGACGATCTGCCGACCGTACTCGTCGCCCGCCCATGGCGTGCGATAGTCGCGCACCACGAGGTGATCGAAGTCATCGAACGTCCACCCTGCGGCCGGCATGTTCTCATTGTGGTGCCAACGGAAGTAACGACCGCCACACGCGCTTCCTCGCGCGCGAGACGGGCGCACCGGCGCAAGCCCTTCTGCGGTGATCGAGTAGGCGCGCCAGTGCCGGCCGCCCGCGGTGATCGAGTAGGCGCGCCAGCGCCGTATCGAGATCGAAGCCGACGTGTGACGCAGGTCCGGCGGGTCTCGATACGCTCGCTGGCGCTCGCTACTCGATCACCGCCGCTGCGGAGCTCGCTGGCGCTCGCTACTCGATCACCGCCGCAGCGCCGGGTACGATCGCTCCTCGTGAACGTGATCTGGCGCACTCTCCTGACGATCTGGCGCGCGAAGTCGAAACTGCGGCGCCACGGGCCGGTCGACGCGGCCACGATTGGCACCGTCCGCATCACGACCCTGCCCACCGACCTCGACCTGCTCGGCCACATGAACAACGGGCGCTACGCCTCCCTGTTCGACCTCGGGCGCTTCGACCTGCTCATCCGCGCAGGCTTCTGGGATCTCCTCGCCAAGGAGAAGTGGTACGCCGTGGTGGCCAGCGAGACGATCACGTTCCGCAAGTCGCTGGAGCTCTGGCAGCGTTTCGACGTCGAGACGCGGCTGCTCGCCCATGACGACAAGTCGGTGTATCTCGTGCACCGGGCGGTGGTGAAGGGCGAGATCTACGCCGAGATGATCGTGCGCGCCCGGTTCCTGCGCCGATCGGGTGGGATCGTGTCGCACGACGAGCTGTTCGCCGCGCTCGGCAGACCCGACACCCTCCCGCCGCTGGCGCCCTGGATCCACGACTGGGCCGCGGCATCCGCTCTCCCTTCGACGCGCGCCGAGGCGCCGAGCACCTGGGAGTAGCCCGGCCGTAGGCTGGAGGCCATGCCCGACAGCGATGTTGCACGCGCCGCTCACGCCATCGACCTCGCCAGGCGGTGGGTATCCGAGTCCGCGAACGCCGAGGTCGACCCGTCGGCGCAGCGCCTCGCCGGCGTCCTGAAAGACGTGAACGGCCTGCCCTTCACGATCGGCTTCGTCGACGGGGTGATGCGCCCGGAGAGCCTGTCGGCCGCAGCATCCAATCTTCATCGTGTCGCACCCCTCGTCCCCGGCTTCCTGCCCTGGTACCTGCGCGGTGCGGTGCGCATCGGCGGCGCGATGGCGCCGGTGCTGCCGTCGCCGGTCGTCCCGATCGCGCGTCGGGTGCTGCGCGACATGGTCGGGCACCTCGTGATCGATGCCCGGCCCGAGAAGCTCGGCGCCGCGATCGCGAAGCTGCGCGAAGGCGGAGCGCGCCTGAACCTCAATCTCCTCGGCGAAGCCGTGCTCGGCGAGCAGGAGGCGCTGCGCCGGCTCGAGGGCATCCACGCGCTGATCCGCCGGCCCGACGTCGACTACGTGTCGGTCAAGGTGTCGGCGATCGCGAGCCACATCTCGATGTGGGCGTTCGACGAGGTGGTCGACAAGGTCATCGAGCGCCTCACGCCGCTGTACCTGACCGCGGCGTCGGACGGTACCTTCATCAACCTCGACATGGAGGAGTATCGCGACCTCGACCTGACCATCGCGGTCTTCACCCGCATCCTCGAAGACCCGCGGCTGCACGACCTCGAGGCCGGCATCGTCTTGCAGGCCTACCTGCCCGACGCGCTTCCGGCCCTGCAGCAGCTGACGGCGTGGGCGAAAGAGCGCGTCGCCGCCGGCGGGGCGCGCATCAAAGTGCGCCTCGTGAAAGGCGCGAACCTCGCAATGGAGCGAGTGGATGCTGTCATGCACGACTGGGCGCTCGCGACCTACGACGCCAAGGTCGACTCCGACGCGAGCTATCTGCGCTGCCTCGATGTCGCCCTCCGCCCCGAGAACACCGCTGCCGTGCGGCTGGGCGTCGCCGGCCACAACCTGTTCGACATCGCGTACGCGTGGCTGCTGGCGCGAGAGCGCGGGGTCACCGATCACGTCGAGTTCGAGATGCTGCTCGGCATGGCCCAGGGCCAGGTCGAAGCCGTCGCCCGCGAGGTCGGGCACGTGCTGCTGTACGTGCCGGTCGTGCGTCCCGACGAGTTCGACGTCGCGATCAGCTACCTCGTGCGGCGCCTGGAAGAGAACGCGTCCAGTGACAACTTCCTCTCCGCGGCGTTCGACCTGGCAGAGGACCCCGCGATGTTCGACAGGGAACGCGACCGGTTCCTCGCGTCGCTCGAGCGCTCCGCCGACCCTTCGCTACCCGTCGGCCCGAATCGCCGCCAGGACCGAGGGGCCGGCGGCCCACCGGACGCACCGGACGCACCGGACGACCGCCTCCGCCGCGAGGCGGTGACCGACGAAGGGCCGGGACTCACCCAGGCGGTGCTGGGCATCGCGCGCTCGGCTGCGGCCGAGCCTGCCGACACCATGCCGATCGAGCCGTCGGCCGACGCTGTGCGGTTCGGCGGCGACTCGTACGTCGAGACGGCGGTGTTCTCCGCGCGCGAGTCGCACGGGTCGCGCGCGAAAGCGAGCGGCGCACCGGGCTTCCGCAACACCCCCGATTCCGATCCGGCCCTCCCGGCCAACCGCGACTGGGCGCGAGAGATCATCGGCCGCGTCGAGACCTCGACGGCCGGAGACGCGACGGTCGCAGCATCCCGCATCGATGACGCCGAGACGCTCGAGGCGACGATCACGGGGGTGCGGGATGCCGCGGCCCGGTGGGGCGCGCTGCCCGCGGCCGAGCGGTCAGTCGTGCTGGTCGCGGCCGCGCATGCGCTGGAGGCTCGACGCGGAGAACTCATCGAGGTGGCCGCCAGCGAGACGGGCAAGGTGTTCGCCGAGGCCGACGTCGAGGTGAGCGAAGCGGTCGACTTCGCGAACTACTATGCCGCCACCGCGCGTGAGCTCGACAGGGTCAGCGGCGCGGTCTTCGTGCCGGCGAAGCTCACCGTGGTCGCCCCGCCATGGAACTTCCCCCTCGCCATCCCCGCCGGGGGAGTGCTCGCTGCCCTCGCCGCGGGTTCAGGGGTCGTGTTCAAGCCCGCCCCGCAGGCTCGTCGATGCGCCGCGGTGGTGGCCGAGGCGCTGTGGGAGGCGGGAGTCCCGCGCGACGTGCTGGCCCTGGTCGACATCGACGAGGGAGCACTCGGACAGCAGCTCCTGTCCCACCCCGACGTCGACCGCGTGATCCTCACCGGGTCGTGGGAGACGGCGGCGCTGTTCCGCTCGTGGCGGCCCGACCTTCCGCTGCTGGCCGAGACCAGCGGCAAGAACGCGATGATCGTGATGCCCTCGGCAGACCTCGACCTGGCAGCATCCGATCTCATCAGAAGCGCGTTCGGGCACGCGGGGCAGAAGTGCTCGGCCGCATCGCTGGCGATCCTCGTGGGCCCCGTCGCCCGGTCGAAGAGGTTCGCGCGGCAGCTCGTGGACGCGGCGACCTCGCTGCGCGTCGGTCCGCCGACCGATCCGCTTGCCGAGGTCGGCCCGGTGATCGAGGTGCCGCAGGGCAAGCTGCGCTGGGCGCTCAGCACCCTCGACGAGGGCGAGCGGTGGCTGGTCGAGCCGCGGCCGCTGGAGTTCGGGCCACAGGCGACCGGACGCTTCTGGACGCCCGGCATCCGCACCGGGGTGGAGCCGGGGTCGCGGTTTCACCTCGAGGAGTTCTTCGGGCCGGTGCTGGGCGTGATGCACGCGACGTCGCTGGCGCACGCGATCGAGCTGCAGAACGCGGTGGCGTACGGCCTGACCGCGGGCCTCTACACGCAGAGCCCGGAAGATCTCGCACACTGGCTCGAGAAGGTCGAGGCGGGCAACCTCTACGTCAATCGCGGCATCACCGGCGCGATCGTGCAGCGTCAGCCGTTCGGCGGGTGGAAGCGCTCATCGGTCGGACCCGGGACGAAGGCCGGAGGCCCGAACTACCTCATCGGCCTCGGCTCGTGGCGGGCATCGGGCGGCGGTGCGCCGTCGGCCACGCTGCACCTGCGCGGCCTCGACTCGCGCATCACGAACCTGATCGAGGCTTCCCAGCCCTCGCTCGACTACGACGCGTTCGACTGGCTGCGCCGCGCGGCGCTCGCCGACGCCATCGCGTGGGACCGGGAGTTCGGACAGGTCCGCGATGTGTCAGGACTGGGTGTGGAGCGCAACCTCTTCCGCTATCGACCGGTCGATGTGGCGGTGCGGGCGACGGAGGATGCTGCGCCGCAGGCGCTGCTCCGCGTCATCGTCGCCGGGCTTCGCGCGGGCGCGCGGTTCACGATCAGCGCGCCGGCCGGCGTCCCGGCGGAGGTCCGTCGCGCCCTCACCGCTCAGGACGTCGCGGTGTTCGTCGAGAGCGACGAGGAATGGCTGCAGCGTGCCGCAGGCCTCGCAGGCCTCGCCGGCTTGTCTGCGGACGAACTGTCGTCGGCGGTGGGTACGGCATCCGCTCGCCCCTCGCGCGTGCGCCTCGTCGGCTCGCCGCCCGCCGTCGCCGTGCTGCATCGCGCGCTCGCCCAGGCGACCGGCGGCGACCCCGACCTTGCCGTGTACGCGAACGAGGTCACCACCGCCGCGCGCATCGAGCTGCTGCCGTTCCTGCACGAGCAGGCGATCGCGATCACGGCGCACCGTTTCGGCAACCCCGACGACTGGTCGGCCGCCGTCATATGATCGACCCTCGGCGAGGCCTGCGGACGACCGCGAGTCGTGATGTAAAGAATTCTTGACACGGATGCTCGGACCGAGCTATCGTGGCGATGTCAAACATTCTAGACATCAAGGAGCTGCCATGGTCTACGAGGAGCGCAACGTCTGGACGGGCCTCGTCGTCACGGTGATCGCCATGACCGCCTACGTGATCATCGTGTTGCAGGCGGCCGGCGGGAGGCCGCTCACCGAGGTGGTGTGGTGGCCGATCATGCTCTGGACGATCGGCCTGAGCATCGTCGCCTCGATCGTGATCAGCATCCTGTGGGGAATCTTCGCGGGGATGCGGGATCCCGACGGCGTCGGGAAGTCCGATCAGCGCGACCGCGACATCGCCCGCATGGGCGGCCGCGTCGGCCAGGCGTTCCTCGTGATCGCAGGACTCGGCGTCATGGTGCTGTGCGCGTTCGAGGCCGACTGGTTCTGGATCGCGAACACGATGTTCTTCGGGTTCGCGCTCTCGGCCTTCGTCGGCGGGATCGCGAGTGTCATCGCCTACCGTCGCGGACTCGTCTGATGGTCAAGCCCACGCGCGTCACCAATTCAATCCGGGCGCTCCGCGAGAGCGCGGGGCTCACCCAGGTCGAACTCGCGAAGCGTGTCGGCGTGACGCGCCAGACCCTCATCGCCATCGAACAGGGCAAGTACTCGCCCACGCTCGAACTCGCCTTCCAGATCTCGGGCGTCTTCGGCGTCGGCCTCGACGACGTCTTCCAATACCCCGAAGGAGCCTCATCATGACCGATCTCACCCGGACCCGCACGATGATCGCGTGGCGGCAGCATCGCTATGGAGGCCCCGACGTCGTTGCCTCCGAGCGCGTGGAGGTCCCGGTGCCCGGGGCCGACGAGGTGCTGTTGCGCGTCCGGGCGACGAGCCTCAACGCCGCCGACCATCACGTCATGCGCGGCACCCCCCTGCTGCTGCGCCTTGCCTTCGGAATCCGCAGGCCCAGGATGGCCGCGCGGGGGATGGATGTCGCGGCCACCGTCGTGGCGGTCGGGTCGGGTGTGACGGCCTGGGCGGTCGGAGACGAGGTGATGGGCGAGCTGCCCGGCGGGGGCGGGCTCGCGGAGTATGCCCTCGCACCGGCATCCCGACTCGTTGCGCGACCCGCTGCGCTCGAGCCGGCCGTCGCTGCAGCCCTGCCGCTCGCGGGTGGAACCGCGTGGCAGGCGCTGGAGCGCGCCGGTGTCGCGAACGGGCACCGCGTGCTGGTGCTCGCCGCGTCCGGCGGGGTGGGACACTTCGCGGTGCAGCTGGCTGCTGTACGCGGGGCCGAGGTGTGGGCGACCTGCGGTGAGCCGAGCCTGAAGATGGTCACCGACCTGGGTGCCGTCCGCACGTTCGACTATCGGGAGACGGATGCTGCGGCCCTGCCGCCTGCATCCTTCGAGGCGGTCATCGACATCGCCGGTACCGCGCCGCTGCGCGTGCTCAAGGCGCTCCTGCGCCCGGGCGGCTCGCTCGTCATGGTGTCGGGCGCGGGCAACGACGTGTTCGGCCCGGTCGGACGCATCATCCGCGGAGCCCTCATCGGAATCGGCGGCGGCCGCAGCATCCGTCCGCTCGCTGCCGTAGCCAAGCCCGAGGTGACCCGCGGGCTCGCCGCCCTCGCCGCCGCCGGGCGGATCCGCCCGGTGATCGAGGAGCGGTTCTCGCTGGCCGACGCGGGCAAGGCTCTCGCGCGGATCGATTCGGGCCGCACGGTCGGCAAGATCGTGGTCGACGTCGCCCCCGACCCCGCGGAATAGGCGGCGGGCTACGGCTGGACCATCACCCCGGCGGTATCGGCGGCCTTCGTCGCCCGCACCAGTTCGTCGTCGCGAGCGCTGGCCTCGGCCGCGTTGTCGGCGGCCTCTTGGAGGGCCGACTTCGCGCGCAGCGGCGGCGTCTTGAAGAAGAGCGTCAGCACGAAGGCGATGAGCACGACGAACATCGCGACCCAGTACACGAGCACGGCGGAGGCGTTGAACGCGACCAGGAGCGGCTTGCTCAGTCGCGGATCGGCCCCGACCAGGAAGGACGTGTCGTTGAGCGCGCCGCTGTCCATCGAGGTCGTGCCGGTGCCGGAGGCGAACTGGTCTTCGATCGTCGGGACGACCGAGTTCACGAACGACAGGCGCGCGGCCGGGTCGGAGAAGTTCAGGGTGACCGTCCCGTCCGCCGAGATCTGGGCCACCGGAATCTGCTGCTGGATCTGAGTCGCCGCGGCGGCCTGCGCCTGTGCGACGGCCGCCGTGGTGGCTGCCGCTTGGGCCGACGCGGGGAGCGTGCCCGCCGCGACCTGCGCGGCCACGGCCTGGGTCGCAGCATCCGCGGCCTTCGTGAGCCCGCCTTCGATCTGAGCCGTGGTCGCATCGGTGATGCCGCTCGTGATCGGCGTGTAGATCTGCGCCATGATCCCGGCGTTCGCCGGAGCGGTCGCGACCGCAGGGTCGAAGGCCGCGTCGAGAGACTCGGTGAGGGTCTCGGTGTCGGTGAACGAGGTCTGCACGTTCGCGGGGAGCACGGTGAACATGAGCGAGAGCAGCACCGCCGTGCCGAGCGTTCCACCGATCTGCCGGAAGAAGGTCGATGCGCTCGTGGCCACGCCCATGTCGCGCAGGCCCACCGAGTTCTGGCTCGCGATCGTCAGGGTCTGCATGAGCTGGCCGAGGCCGAGGCCGATCAGCAGCATCGCGCCGGCGATGAACCAGTACGAGCGGTCGTACTGCAGGAAGGTCAGCCAGAAGAATCCGGCGGTGAGGAATGCCGTGCCGAGGATCGGGAACATCCGGTACCGACCCGTGCGGGCGATGATCTGGCCGCTCGCGATCGAAGAGATCATCAGGCCGAGGATCATCGGCAGCATCTGGAAGCCGCTCTCGGTCGGAGTCGATCCGAGCACGAGCTGCAGATACAGAGGCAGGGTCAGCATCGCGCCGAACATGCCGAAGCCGACGAAGACGCCGATGATCGTCGCCATCGAGAACGTCGATGAGCGGAAGAGCTTCAGCGGGATGAGCGCGTCGTCCTTCATCAGCGTCTCGGTGATCACGAAGGCGATCAGTCCGAGCACGCCGATCACGTAGCAGCCGATTGCGAGCGGCGATCCCCAGCCCCATTCGCGGCCCTGTTCGGCCACGAGCAGCAGTGGCACGAGCGCGAGGACGACGAACGCGGCGCCCCACCAGTCGATGCGCACCGAATGAACGGAGTGCTTCGGCAGGTGCAGGAACCGCAGCACGATGCCGAGGGCGATCAGTCCGATCGGGACGTTGATGAGGAACACCCAGCGCCACCCGGCGATGCCGAGGATCTCGTCGGCGCCGGCGAACAGGCCGCCCACGAGCGGCCCGATGAGGCTCGAGATGCCGAACACCGCGAGGAAGTACCCCTGGTACTTCGCGCGCTCGCGCGGGGCGAGCATGTCGCCCATGATCGCGAGCGGCATCGACATGAGGCCACCGGCACCCAGACCCTGGATGGCGCGGAAGGCGGCGAGCTCGAGCATCGACGTCGAGAAGCTGGCGAGGATCGAGCCGATGATGAACACGACGATCGCGAAGATGAACAGCGGGCGCCTGCCGAAGATGTCGGAGAGCTTGCCGTAGATCGGCGTCGAGATCGTCGAGACGATCAGGTAGGCGGTCGTGACCCAGGCCTGCTGGCTGAGGCCGTTCAGGTCGTCGCCGATCGTGCGGATGGCGGTGCCGACCACGGTCTGGTCGAGCGCCGAGAGGAACATGCCCGCCATGAGACCGACGATCACGAACATGATCATCCGGTGGGTCATGACCGGGGCCGAGCCCGGCGTGCGGATGCGCCCGGTGGAGGTGCGGGAAGCGGCTGCGTCAGACATCGGACCTCGAAACAGATCAGCGGGAGGGATGCGGCGACGCGCCTCATGGCTGTCGTTGTCGCAGGTCAACTACCTTACCGTGCCGTGCGCAACGGTACGCCGCTTCGGGAGAACCGGCGATGACTCATGCGAGAATCGGATCCGGCGTGCCCGAGTCGCCCCCTTCACCTGCGCTCCGTCGTACAGACGCAGAACGAAGGGCCGTCGGGCCTCGAGGACAGCGTCCGCCGCCCCGCTTCTCAGGAGCAGATATGACGCGAATCGCCCACCACCGCCGCTACCTGATGTGCCGCCCCGAGCACTTCACGGTCAGCTACACGATCAACCCGTGGATGGAGCCGGCCAATCCCACCGACACCGCGAAGGCCGTCAGCCAGTGGCAGGTGCTGCACGACCTGTACCTCGAGCTCGGGCACGAGGTCGAGCTCATCGACCCCGTCGAGGGGCTGCCGGACATGGTCTACACCGCCAACGGCGGGTTCCTCATCGACGGGGTCGCATACGGCCCGAAGTTCCGCTTTCCCGAGCGTCAGGGCGAGTCGGCGCCTTTCATCGACTGGTTCCGCACGCACGGGTTCGACACGCGCGAGCCCGTCGAGGTCAACGAGGGCGAAGGCGACTTCCTCCTCGTGGGCGACACTATCCTCGCCGGCACCGGCTTCCGATCCACCGATGACAGCCACCGCGAACTGCGCGAGATCTTCGGTCGCGAGGTCGTCTCGCTCACCCTCACCGATCCGCGGTTCTACCATCTCGATACCGCGATCGCGGTGCTCGACCCCGTCGAGGGAGTCGAGGCCGAGGGCCCTGCACGCGCCACGATCGCCTACCTGCCGTCGGCCTTCGACGCAGAGAGCCAGCAGATCCTCGCGGAGCGCTACCCCGACGCGATCCATGTGTCCGACGAAGACGGCTCGGTCTTCGGGCTGAATTCCGCCAGCGACGGGCTCAACGTGATCATCTCGCCGCGGGCGAAGGGGTTCGAGAAGCAGCTGCGCGAGCGCGGCTACAACCCGATCACGGTCGATCTGTCCGAACTGCTGCTCGGCGGCGGCGGAATCAAATGCTGCACGCTCGAGCTGCGAGGCCGCTCATGAGCACCCCATCGCTGGACACGACCGCGATCCGCCTCATCGCCGACGAGCAGAATCACCTCGCCCACAACTACCACCCGCTTCCTGTCGTCGTCGCGCGCGGCGAGGGGGCATGGGTCACGGATGTCGAGGGCAAGCGCTACCTCGACCTGCTCTCGGCCTACTCGGCGTTGAACTTCGGCCACGGGCATCCCGCCATCCTCGCCGCCGCGCGCGAGCAGCTCGGCAGGCTCACCCTGACCAGCCGCGCCTACCACAACGACCGGCTCGGCCCCTTCGCGACGGCGCTCGCGCGACTGTGCGGCAAAGACCTCGTGCTGCCCATGAACACGGGCGCCGAGGCGGTCGAGACGGGCATCAAGGTCGCGCGCGCATGGGGCTACCGCGTGAAGGGCATTGCTCGGGATGCTGCGACCATCGTCGTCGCCGACGGCAACTTCCACGGCCGCACGACGACGATCGTCGGGTTCAGCGACGACCCGCAGGCGCGCGACGGGTTCGGTCCGTTCACGCCGGGCTTCGTGCACGTCCCGTTCGGCGACGCGGCGGCGATCGAGGCCGCGATCGATGCGGACACGGCCGCGGTGCTGATCGAGCCCATTCAGGGCGAAGCGGGGGTCGTGATCCCCCCGGAGGGCTACCTCCGCGCCTTGCGCGAGATCTGCACACGGCACGGCGTCCTGTTCATCGCCGATGAGATCCAATCCGGCCTCGGCCGGGTCGGAACCACCTTCGCGTGCGACCGCGAGGGCGTGGTGCCCGACCTCTACCTCCTCGGCAAGGCGCTGGGTGGCGGCATCCTTCCCGTCTCGGCGGTCGTGGGCGACGCCGCGGTGCTCGGCGTGATCGGCGCGGGCGAGCACGGCTCGACCTTCGGCGGCAACCCGCTCGCCGCCGCCGTCGGACTCCGCGTGGTCGAGATGCTGGAGACCGGCGAGTTCCAGACCAGGGCTGCCGCGCTCGGCGAGCACCTCGCGGGCCTGCTCGAGGGCCTCGTCGGCCACGGCGTGACCGCTGTGCGCGTCGCGGGCCTGTGGGCAGGCATCGACATCGACCCCGCCGTCGGGACAGGACGCGAGGTGGCCGAGCGCCTGCTCGCCCGCGGGGTGCTGGTCAAAGACACCCACGGGCAGAC
Organism: uncultured Microbacterium sp.; assembly: GCF_964244775.1. Classification (NCBI taxonomy): domain Bacteria; kingdom Bacillati; phylum Actinomycetota; class Actinomycetes; order Micrococcales; family Microbacteriaceae; genus Microbacterium; species uncultured Microbacterium sp. Next base: position 211,196 of record NZ_CAXTJR010000003.1, on the reverse strand, counting down.
GATCCGCATCGCACCGCCGATCGTCGTGCGAGCGACCGAACTGGACTGGGCGGTCGAGCAGCTCCGTGTGGTGCTCGACGGCTGAGGCCGCGACCCTTCGACGAGCTCAGGGACCGATTGCGACGAGCTCAGGGACCGATTGCGACGCGCTCAGGGACCGGTTGGGGCTAGCTCAGGGAGACCGTGCGTGCCGCTCAGGCGGAGACGGTGATGCGGCGCTCGTGCCAGCCGGTCGCGCCATCGGGCACGACGTCGGCGTGCGTACCGGTCTGCACCTCGCCCGTCGCGCTGATCGCGCGGCAGCGGAGCACGTGGTCGCCCGCACTCGCGGTCCACGGCATGCTCCACTGCACCCACGTGTCGTCCGAGATGGCGGTCGCGAGCGTGGCCGCAACCCAGTCGCCCTCGTCGATCTGCACCTCGACTCCCGAGACGCCCACATGCTGCTGCCAGGCGACGCCGGCGATGACCGTGTCGCCCGCCTTCAGACCCTGCGCCTGCCGCGGCACGTCGATTCGTGATTCCAGTTTGATGGGGCCGCGCTCGGCCCACCCGCGCTGCGTCCAATAGGCGGCGGCATCGCCGAAGCGCATGACCTGCAGTTCGACGACCCACTTGGTCGCCGAGACATAGCCGTACAGGCCGGGAACCACCATCCGCACGGGGAAGCCGTGCTCGGCGGGCAGCAGGTCGCCGTTCATCCCCACCGCGAGGATCGCATTGCGATCGTCGGTGAGGGCTTCCAGCGGGCTCGAGGCGGTGAATCCGTCGATCGAGCGCGACAACACCATGTCTGCACCGGCCTTGGGCCGCGCGCGGGCCAGCAGCTCGCGGATCGGATAGCCGAGCCAGAGCGCGTTGCCGATCAGCTCGCCGCCGACCTCGTTCGACACGCAGGTGAGGGTGGTCACGCTCTCCTCGAGGGGGAGGGCGAGCAGTTCGTCCCAGGTCAGCGTGAACTCGTTCTCGACCATGCCGGTGACCTTCAGGCTCCAGTCCGCCGGGTCGATCTGCGGGACGATCAGCGCCGTGTCGATGCGGTAGAAGCCCGCGTTCGGCGTGATCACGGACGCCACACCCGGGATGCCGAGATCGGCCGATGCGGGAATCGGAGGCGCGGTCGCGACAGGCGAGGGGAGCGTGATCTTCGCCCGGATGGCCTCGACAGACCGGGCCCCCGCCCGCAGCGTCGCACCGCCGATCGTGGCGAACACGCCGATCGCCACCGCTCCGCCGCTCCACAGCAGGAATCGGCGCCGATCGACCCCGGGGTCGTCCCGCGCAGTCTGCGCCGGCGCCTGCGCTCCAGGAGCGCGGCGCACCAGCATCCAGAGGGCGACGGATGCTCCGATCCCGGCGATCACGGACGGGATCCACGACAGCAGCCCCGAGTCCGCGCGCGTCATGGCGGCCACCGCGCCCGCGGCGCCCACGAGGAGGAAGACGACGCGTCCCCACGGCGGCAGACGCCGTTCCAGGATGCCGGCGCCTGCGGCGACGACCAGGAGCACGATCGCGATCCCGACCAGCAGCGCCGCCTTGTCGTTCGTGCCGAACAGGTCGATCGCCGTGTCTTTGGCCCACGGCGGGGCGAAGTCGATGAGGGCGGAGCCGATCGCTGCGAACGGGCTGGAACCGGGCGAGAGGATCGCGGCTGCGAGCTCTCCGATACCCGCGCCGAAGATGACCGCGGCGACGCCTGCGACGGCGCCGTCGAGGCCGCGCCAGGCGCGTGTGACAGGTCCCACGGACCGAAGCCTACGGCCGCCGCCTGTGCACAAGATCGGAAATACTCCCGCAACATGCCGCGGGCTAGGCTCTCCCCATGGGCGATCTGTTCGACGGGTACGGCTCCACGCTGGCGCCGCGCAAGACCGCGTCGGGCGTTCCCGCGTTCGACGAGATGTTCGGGATTCCCGACCATCCCGGCGAGACGGCGCAGTCGCGTGAGGCCTACCGGGAGCTGTATCAGGCCCTCGCCAAGATGACTCAGGAAGAGCTCCGCGGGCGCACCGAATCGCTCGCCAGCTCGTATCTCGCCCAGGGCGTGACGTTCGACTTCGCCGGCGAGGAGCGACCCTTCCCGCTGGACGCGGTGCCCCGCGTCATCACGTACAACGAATGGGCGCGCGTCGAGGCGGGCGTCAAGCAGCGCGTCAAAGCGCTCGAGGCGTTCCTCGACGACGCCTACGGCCGTCAGCACTGCGTGCGCGACGGAGTGCTGCCCGCAAAACTCATCGCGTCGTCGCAGTACTTCTACCGGCAGGCCGCCGGCATCCACAGCGCCAACGGCGTCCGCATCCAGGTGTCGGGAATCGACCTGATCCGCGACGAGCACGGCGAGATGCGGGTGCTGGAAGACAACGTGCGCGTGCCCAGCGGGGTCAGCTACGTCATCTCCAATCGCCGGGTCATGGCCCAGACTCTCCCCGAGCTGTTCGTCTCCATGCGCGTGCGCCCGGTCGGAGATTACCCGAACAAGCTCCTCGCCGCCCTGCGCGCCTCGGCCCCGTCGGGTGTCGAAGACCCGAACGTGGTCGTCCTCACCCCGGGCGTGTACAACTCGGCGTATTTCGAGCACACGCTGCTGGCACGACTGATGGGCGTCGAGCTGGTCGAGGGCCGTGACCTCATCTGCATCGGCGGACGCGTCTTCATGCGCACGACCCGCGGGCCTCAGCGCGTCGACGTGATCTACCGCAGGGTCGACGACGAGTTCCTCGACCCGCTGCAGTTCCGCGCCGACTCGATGCTCGGCGCCCCCGGGCTCATGCTGGCTGCGCGCCTGGGCAACGTCACGATCGCGAACGCGGTCGGCAACGGCGTCGCCGACGACAAGCTGCTCTACACCTACGTGCCCGACCTGATCCGGTACTACCTCGCGGAAGAGCCGATCCTCAAGAACGTCGACACCTGGCGCCTGGAAGATCCCGGTGCGCTCGAGGAGGTGCTCGATCGCCTCTCCGAACTCGTGGTCAAGCCGGTCGACGGCTCGGGGGGCAAGGGACTGGTCGTGGGGCCGGATGCTTCGCCCGCCGAACTCGACAAGCTCCGGGGGCGCCTCATCGCAGACCCCCGTGGCTGGATCGCACAGCCCGTCGTCATGCTCTCGACCATCCCGACCCTCGTGGAGGACGGGATGCGCCCCCGCCACGCCGACCTTCGCCCCTTCGCGGTCAATGACGGCGACGACGTCTGGGTTCTGCCCGGCGGACTCACCCGCGTCGCCCTGCCCGAAGGACAGCTCGTGGTCAACTCCAGCCAGGGCGGCGGCTCGAAGGACACCTGGATCGTCGGCGGATCCGCGCCGGGCCACGTCGAGTACGGCCAGGGAGTCGGCCTCGCCGGCCTCGTCGCCGACCAGGCCGCAACGGTGACCGCCGCCATCCCGATCATTTACGACAGCCGGCCCGAGCCCGCCCACTCGCCCCAGGACCGCCCGCGCGGCCACAGCGAACAGCAGGAGCAGCAGCAGCAACAAGCTCAGGAACCGACGTCCGGGAGTTCGCCGTGTTGAGCCGGATCGCCGAATCTCTTTTCTGGATCGGGCGCTACATAGAGCGCAGCGACGGCACGGCCCGCATCCTCGACGTGCACCTGCAGCTGCTGCTGGAAGACCCGTGGGTCGATGAAGACACCGCGTGCCGCTCGCTGCTGCTGGTCATGGGATCGGTCCCACCCGGGGCGGATGAGACCGTTCGCCGCGAGGACGTCCTCGCCCGCCTCGCGATCGATCGCGCGAACCCGTCGAGCATCGGCTACGCGCTCGGCGCAGCGCGCGAGAACGCGCGCCGCGCGCGCGAGATCGTGAGCACCGAGCTCTGGGAGACGCTGAACACCACCAACTCGCGGATGCCACGGCGCCTGCAGCTCGACAAGGTGCACGACTTCTTCAAGTGGGTGCGTGAGCGCTCGGCGCTCGCGATCGGCACCGTCGATTCGTCGACCAGTCGCGACGAGGCATGGCAGTTCTTCACGCTCGGCCGCAGCATCGAGCGCACCGACATGACGGCACGCCTATTGGCGACGAGGTCGCTGACCGAAGCATCCGGTCCTTCGTGGACCACGATCCTGCGCTCGTGTGGTGCGTACGAGGCGTACCTGCGCACCTACCGCGGCATGCCGAGCGCGCGCAACGCCGCCGAGTTCCTCTTGCTCGACCGCCTCTTCCCCCGCTCGATCATCTACTCGATCCAGACCGCCGAGGCCTGCATGAGCGCGATCGACCCGGTCGCCGACCGGGTCGGACACTCCAACACGGTGCTGCGCGCGCTCGGCCAGATCCGCAACGACCTCGAGTACCGGCCGATCAATGAGATCCTCGGCGAGCTGCCCGAGCACATGGACCGTGTGCAGAAGGTCACGCGCGAGGCATCCGAGGCCATCCGCTACCGCTTCTTCCCCACGCAGGCCGAGCCGAGCTGGATCGGGGAGACCTCATGAAACGACTCCGCATCGAGCACCAGACCGGGTTCACGTACCAGGGCGAGGTCTCTGCCTCGTACAACGAGGCACGGATGCTGCCCAACTCGACAGACAGCCAGTTCGTGCTCAGCTCGTCGCTCGACATCGAGCCGGGCACGGCCGTGAACCACTACGTCGACTATTTCGGCACCCGGGTCGCCGTCTTCGACGTGCTGTCGGCGCACGCCGCGCTGCAGATCACGGCCAAGAGCCTCGTCGAGGTGCGCCCCCGCCCGCTCGAGTACGCCGACATCTCATGGGACCGGCTGCACATCGAAGCCGCGCGCTCGATCGAGACCGTCGAGCAGCTCAGCCAGACCGAGCGCACGGCGCCGCACCCGGAGGTCGTCGAGATCGCGCGCAGCATCGCGGCCCAGCACGATGACCCCGGTCACGCGGCGCACGCGATCGCCTCAACGGTCGGCGACGCGGTCGAGTACATGCACGGCATCACCGGCGTGCACTCCACGGCGAACGAGGCCTGGGAAGCCCGCAAAGGCGTCTGTCAGGACATCGCGCACATCACGCTCGGCGCCCTCCGCGAGGTCGGCATCCCGGCTCGTTACGTCTCGGGGTACCTGCATCCGCGCGCGAACGCCGAGGTCGGCGTCGCGGTGGCGGGCGAATCGCACGCGTGGGTCGAATGGTTCGCCGGCGACTGGCAGGGGTTCGACCCCACCAACAACATCGAGATCGGCGACCGGCACGTGCTCGTCGGCCGCGGCCGCGACTACAGCGATGTGCCCCCGCTGCGTGGCGTGTACGCCGGCCCGTTCACGTCGCTCCTGCACGTGAAGGTGATGATCACCCGCGAGGCGTAGGCGCGACAGGTCGGATGAAGGAGCAGGATGCCTCGGAACTGGGCGGGAACATACGAGTACACCGCGCCGCGGATCGTCGCGGCGTCGAGCATCGACGAAGTGCGCAGCGCCGTCGTCGCGGCGATCGAGAGCGGCGGCCGCGTGCATGCGCTGGGCACTCGCCACTCGTTCACCGACCTGCCCGACACCGCCGGCACCCTCATCGACCTGGGGGGACTCGAGGGCGGATTCGCGCTGGATGCGGTGGCCCGGACGGTGACGGTCGCGGCCGGTACCCGGTACGGCGTGCTCGCGCTGTGGCTCGAGGAGCGGGGCTGGGCACTGCACAACCTCGGTTCGCTCCCGCACATCTCCGTCGGCGGCGCGACGGCGACGGCCACGCACGGCTCGGGCGACGGCAACGGCGTGCTCTCCACGGCCGTCGCCGCCATCAGCTACGTCGGAGCCGACGGAGAGCTGCACGACGTGCGCCGCGGCGACCCCGACTTCGCCGCGCTCGTGGTCGGGCTCGGCGCGTTCGGCATCGTGGTGTCGCTCACGCTCGACCTCCAGCCCTCGTTCCGGATGCGGCAGGACATCTACCGCGGGCTGCAATGGGATGCTCTGCTCGACCGGTTCGACGAGGTCACCGGCGCCGGGTACAGCGTGTCGGTCTTCACCCGCTGGGGCGACGACGAGGTCGGACACGTGTGGGTGAAGACCCGCTTGGACGCCGACGACGACCCCGTCCCCGATGAACTCGCCGGGGCGGTCCGAGATCCGGTCGTGGGGCAGGCGCTCACCCCGGTTCTCGACACGAACGTCACCGAGCAGGGCGGGGTGCCCGGGCCGTGGCTCCTGCGACTGCCGCACTTCCGCCTCGAGGCCCAGCCCTCGTACGGCGACGAGATCCAGACCGAGTACTTCGTGCCCCGCGAGCGTGGACCCGAGGCGCTGCGCGCGGTCAGGGCGCTGGCTGCCAGCATCCAGCCGTATCTCCTGGTCACCGAGCTGCGCACGGCCGCGGCCGACGAGCTGTGGCTGAGCGGCGCGTATCAGCGCGACTTCCTCGCGATCCACTTCACGTGGGCCCGCGATGCCGAGGGGGTCGGCTCGGTGATCCCGCTCATCGAGGCGGCCCTCGCCCCCTTCGACGCGCGGCCGCACTGGGGCAAGGTGCACGGCTTCCGGGCTGCCGACATGGAGCGGGTGCACCCGAGGCTCGCCGACGCGAGCGCGGTCTTCGAACGCCTCGACCCCGCGGGATGCTTCACCAACGCGCACCTCGAACGCGTCGGCGTGCGCGCGCCGCGCGGCTGAGCGCTGCGGACTCGCCCGGCCGCGCCGACTTCAGTGCACCGGTGCGCGCGTGACCACTCCCACCGGTCGTGTCTCGTCGATCGTGAGGTGGAAGCGGCGCGACCGGTCGCGATGCAGCCGGCCCGATGCGATCATCCACGTGGCGCCGATCGCGCAGGCGAGCAGGCCCGCCGCGGCCCCCACCTGGATCGCGGCCCGCGGCCCGAGCGTGGTGGCGACCCAGCCGGCGATGGGGGCGCCGATCGGAGTGGCTCCCATGATGACCGCCATGTAGAGCGCGAGCACGCGGCCGCGCAGGGCGGGGTCGGTCGTGGTCTGCACGTACCCGTTCGCGGTGGTGAGCATCGTCACCGTGCAGAAGCCCACCAGCACGAGGGTGACCGCGTACAGCGCGTACAACGGCATGAAGGAGGAGATGAGCGAAACGACGCCGAATCCGCCCGCGGCATAGACCACGACGCGCATCCGGGCCCGGTCGCGCCGTGCGGACAGCAGCGCTCCAGCGAGCGACCCGACCGCGAGCACCGAGCTGAGCAGACCGTAGCCGTCGGCGTTCTGCCCGAACTCCAGCGCCATCGTCGACGCGAAGATCGGGAAGTTCATGCCGAACGCCCCGAGCAGGAACACCATGACGAAGGTGACGATGAGGTCGGGGCGCTTCGAGACGTAGCGGAAGCCGTCGGCCAGGCGTGCGGCTCCGTGTGTGTGCACACGTGGCACCAGCTCGTCGGCCCGGATCACCCACAGCGCGATCAGCATCGCGAAGAAGGTCGCTGCATTGACCAGGAACATCCACCCTGTTCCGACCAGCACGATCATGACGCCGCCGACCGCCGGTCCGATGAGGCGTGCGGCGTTGAAGGATGCCGCGTTCAACGCGACCGCGTTGGAGGCGTTGTCGCGGGCGACCACGTCCGACACGAACGCCTGCCGGGCGGGGGCGTCGAAGGCGGTGACCACCCCGAACGCGAGCGCGAACACCCACATGAGCGGCAGCGTCAGCACGTGCGTGAGCAGCAGGACGCCCACCGTGACGGCCAGGAGCATGAGCGAGCTCTGGGTCACCATCAGGAGCTTGCGACGATCGAACCGGTCGGCCACCCATCCGGTGACGCCCACGAGTATCAGCGGTGGCCCGAACTGGAGCGCCATCGTGACGCCCATCGCCGTCGCGTCATGGTCGGTGAGCTCGGTGAGGACCACCCAGTCCTGTGCGGTGGACTGCATCCAGCCGCCGATGTTCGAGATCAGCGCGCCGACGAACCAGACGCGGTAGTTGAACAGCGACAGCGATCGGAACATCGAGCTCATCGAATGGCCCCCCGGCTCATCGGTCGGCCATCGCTCGCATGATCGCGGCTGCCCGGGCGAGGGTTTCGCGTTCGGTGCCGGTGAGCTCGGCCAATGCCCCTTCGAGCCAGGCATCGCGTCGGCGCACCGTTTCTTCGACGACGGCGAGGCCGGCCCGGGTGAGGGCGATGTTCACCTTCCGGCGGTCCGCAGCATCCGTCGTCCGCGTGAGATATCCCGACTCCTCCAGGCGCGTGACGGTGCGGTTCATCGACGGCGCGGTCACCCGCTCGCGGTCGGCGAGCTCGCTCAGCGTGTGCAGGCCATGGACCTTGAGGGCGGCGAGCACGGCGAACTGCCCGTCGCTCATGGTGTCGATCGCTCGCTGTGCGCGGAGGCGGCGGGCCAGGCGGAAGGTCGCCATGCGGACCTCGGATGCTGTCGCGCCGAGGTTCTGGTCGGGGATGTCGTCGGGGGTGCTCATACAAATCGTTAGCCTAGCTTATTAGTCATGCTAACGATCTATTTCCCCGCCACGTCAGCCGGTCGATGCCGGCTGCGCCTCGTCTTCGGTCTGCTTGGAGCGACCCGAGCCGAGCGAGAGCGTGGCGAGGAAGCCGAGCGTGAGGAAGCCGGCCGCCGTGAACGCCGCAAGGCGCGTGCCATCTGAGAATGCGGCTTTCGCATCGTCGGCGATATCGGTGGTCGCCGGGGATGCCTCCAGTCCCGCGATCGCCCCGCCGGCACTGTCGACCACGGCCGAGACGACCTGATCGCGCTGCGCGGAGTCGAGCCCGCGGCCGTCGAGCTTCGCACCGAGGATGCCCGCTGTGCTCGTGAACAGGACGGTTCCCAGGATCGCGACACCGAGGGCCGAGCCGATCTGTCGCGATGTGGACTGCGTACCGGAACCCTGACCGCTTTCGACGACGGGGACATCGGCGAGCACCACGCCGGTCAGCTGCGCGGTCGCGAGGCCCACGCCGAAGCCGTAGATGAACAGGAAGGGGAGCAGCCATCCCCATGCGGCGTCCGGTGAGACCACGAAGCCGATGCCGGCGACGCCCACGATCTCGGCGGCGAGCCCGACACGCACGACGAGGACGGGCGATATGCGCCCGCTCGAGGCGCCGGCGGCTCCGCTCGCCACGAACGAGCCGATCGCGAGAGCCAGCAGCACGAAGCCGGTCTGGAGCGCGTCGAAGCCGATCACGAACTGGAGCCACAGGGGGAGCGAGAGGATGATCCCGAACTCGCCGAGCGACACGACCATCGCGGCGATGTTGCCGTTGCGGAACGACGGGATGCGGAAGAGCGAGAAGGCGATCAGCGTCGATCGCCCGATGCGCTGGCGGTGGCGGCCCCACGCGATGAAGCCCACGACGCCGAGCACGGCGATGGCGAACGCGAACGGGATAGGGGAGATTTGCCACGGCCACGTCCAGTCGCCGATCGTCGGGGGAGTGGCAGTCTCCCACCAGCCGTAGGTGCGGCCCTCGATCAGCGCGAACACGAGCGAGGCGCTCGCGATGATGGCGAGGAGTGCGCCGACGACATCGATGGATCCGACCGACTCAGCCCGCGACTCCGCGACAGTGAGCAGCACGCCGACGATGATCAGGATGCCCAGCGGAACGTTGATGCCGAATGCCCAGCGCCACGAGAAGTCGGTCGTCAGCCAGCCGCCGAGGAGAGGCCCGAGCGCGGCCATGCCGCCGATCGTCGACCCCCACACCGCGAACGCGATGCCGCGCTCGCGCCCGCGGAAAGTCGCGTTGATCAGCGACAGGGTCGATGGCAGCACCATGGCACCGCCCACGCCCTGCACGAGGCGGGCGAGGATCAGCAGGCCACCGGTGGGGGCGAACGCGGCGGCCACCGACGACAGGGCGAAGATGACGACGCCGATCAACAGCATCCGTCGTCGTCCGAATCTGTCGGCAAGGCTGCCGAAGACCAGCAGCAACGAGGCGAAGACGAGTGTGTAGGCCTCCTGCACCCACTGCACTTCGGTCGAGGTGAGGCCGAGGTCGCCCACGATCGAGGGGATCGCGACATTCACGATCGTCGAATCGACGATGATCAGCGAAACCGCGATGCTGATGAAGATGAGCCCGGCCCAGCGACGTCGTGCGAAGTCCACCATGATTTTTACCTAGCTTTTCTAGCGAAATAGGTCGATCGAGACAGTAGCACTCTTCACGGCTCGACCGGGAGGGCGGCGATCTAGACTCGGCGTCATGCCCGAACTCATCGATGCGTACGGCATCGCGATCGTCTACGACGTCCACCCGGCGACGACCACGCCGCGCGGGGTCGTGCAGCTCCTCCATGGCGTCGGCGAGCACACCGGCCGGTATGCCGCGACGATCGCGAGCCTCGTCGCAGAGGGGTACACGGTGTACGCCGACGATCATCGCGGGCACGGCCGGACCGGTATGAAACAGCACGGCGGCGATGCGGCCAAGCTCGGGAAGCTGGGCAAGGGCGGGCACCGGGCGGCTGTGGCCGCCATCTGGCAGCTCACCGAGCTGATCCGCGACGAGAATCCCGGGCTCCCGCTCATCCTGCTCGGGCACTCGTGGGGCTCGTTCATCGCGCAGATCCTCCTGAACGACCACCCCGAGGCCTACGACGCCGTCATCCTCTCAGGGACGGCGCTCCGGATGCCCGGCTCGCTCAATGCGGGTGACCTGAACGCGCCGTGGAAGGCGAAGGGCGCGATGGGCACGGAGTGGCTCTCGTCCGACCACGCCGTCGGCAAGGACTTCGTTGACGATCCGCTCACCACGACGACCCCGCTGGCCCGGCTGTTCGGGCCGATCGAGGGTGTCCGGATCTTCGGGAGGCCCCGCAAGAACCTCGGTCGCGACATCCCGATCCTGCTGATGGTCGGCCGGGACGACACGGTGGGTGGGCCGCGGAGCGTCCACAAGCTCGCCGACGAGTACCGCACGCGCTCGGGCCTCGGCGACGTGACGACCCTCGTGTACCCGGGCGCGCGGCACGAGATCTTCAACGAGGTCATGCAGGATCGCGTGCGCGGCGACCTGCTCGCCTGGCTCGACCAGCGCTTCCCCGCCCGCGACTGATCGCGCCGCCTCGCCCGCAATGCACCCTCGGTTCTCGCAATGCACCCTCGGTTCTCGCAATGCACCCTCGGTGAGGGTGCATACCGACGGTCGAGGGTGCATACCGACGGTCGAGGGTGCATTGCGACGGTCGAGGGTGCATTGCGGCGGCTTAAGCTGGGGCCATGCACGGCGAATACAAGGTGCCCGGCGGAAAGCTCGTCGTCGTCGACCTCGAAGCACATGACGGTCGCATCGTCGACTTCCACCTCGCGGGCGACTTCTTCCTCGAACCCGACGACGCGCTGCTCGACATCGACGCGGCCGTGAACGGCCTGCCGGTCGAGTCGGATGTCGCGACCATCGCCGCCGCGGTGCGCGCAGCGCTCCCCGAGGGGGCGCAGTTGCTCGGGTTCACCCCCGAGTCGGTCGGTACGGCCGTGCGGCGCGCGCTCGTGACGGCGCCCGGCTGGCGCGATTTCTCGTGGGAGATCGTCCACGAGCCTCCGGTCAGCCCCCGGATGAACCTCGCGCTCGACGAAGTCCTCACCGCCCGCGTGGGCGACGGACGTCGCAACCCGACGCTGCGCCTATGGGAGTGGAACGAGTCGGCCGTGGTCATCGGCTCGTTCCAGTCGTATCGCAACGAGGTCGACCCCGAAGGTGCGGCCCGCCACGGCTTCGACGTCGTCCGGCGCATATCCGGCGGTGGAGCCATGCTCATGGCGGCGAACTCCATCGTGACCTACTCGCTGTATGTCCCGGCATCGCTCGTCGCGGGAATGACGTTCGCAGACTCGTATGCGTTCCTCGACGACTGGGTACTGCAGGCGCTGCGCTCGCTCGGGATCGAGGCGACCTACCAGCCCCTCAACGACATCGCCTCGCCGCAGGGCAAGATCGGCGGTGCCGCGCAGAAGCGGCTCGCGAACGGCGGAATCCTGCACCACGCGACCCTCAGCTACGACATGGACGGCCAGGTCATGACCGAGGTGCTGCGCATCGGCCGCGAGAAGCTCAGCGACAAGGGCACCGTGTCGGCGGCCAAGCGCGTCGACCCGCTGCGCCGGCAGACCGGCCTGCCGCGCGAGGCCATCATCGAGCGATTCATCGACACGTTCGCGAACCTCTACGGCGCTGTGCCGGGGCATATCACCGAAGCGGAATACGCCGAGGCGCAGGCGCTCGTCGACTCGAAGTTCTCGACCGATGCGTGGCTCCGACGGGTGCCGTGAGCAGTCCTCCGGTCGGTGAACCGGCCGGAGGATCGGTCGGTGGGTCGGTCGAGATCCACCACGGCGACAACCTCGCTGTCGCCGCCGGATTCGCCGACGGCGCGTTCACGCTGATCTACCTCGACCCCCCGTTCAACACGGGTCGGGTGCAGCACCGCGCGGTCGAGACCGCGCGGTCCGCGCGTGTCACAACTCCGCCTGAGAATGCGGGCGTGCTGACCGATGCGCCGATTCCACCGGCCTCGGCCGGCGACGGCGGATTGCCGAGGAGGAGTTATGGCACGCCGCCGACGGGGACCGTGGTCCGCGCCGGGTTCCACGGACGAGCGTACGAACGGCTGAGCGGCGATCTCCGCAGCTATGACGATCGCTTCGACGACTATTGGGCGTTCCTCGAGCCGCGGCTGGTCGAGGCCTGGCGGCTGCTCGCCAACGACGGGACCCTTTACCTGCACCTGGACTACCGCGAAGCGCACTACGCGAAAGTGCTGATGGATGCTCTATTCGGCCGCGACCGCTTCCTCAACGAGCTGATCTGGGCGTACGACTACGGCGCGAAGACCCGCAAGCGCTGGCCGACCAAGCACGACACGATCCTCGTGTACGTCAAGGATCCGGCCGGGTACTGGTTCGACTCGGACGCCGTCGACCGCGAGCCCTACATGGCCCCCGGCCTCGTCACGCCCGAGAAGGCCGCGCGCGGCAAGCTGCCCACCGACGTCTGGTGGCACACGATCGTGCCCACGACCGGCCGCGAGAAGACCGGGTACCCGACCCAGAAGCCCGAGGGCGTGCTCCGCCGGATCGTCCAGGCCTCGAGCCGCCCGGGCGACCGCGTGCTCGACTTCTTCGCCGGCAGCGGCACCACCGGCGCGGTCGCGTCGGCGCTCGGCAGGCACGCGGTGCTCGTCGACGAGAACCCCGCGGCGATCGAGGTCATGCGGCGGCGCATGCCGTACGCGCGCGTGATGCCGTAGCCTCCCGCCGACGGATCAGACCAGCGCGCGCACGCTCGCGTAGCCGTCGACCGACACGTCGGGGAGGGATGCCTCGCCCCCGAACACCCGCGTTGCCCCGGGCCGCGCCGTCCACGCCGGCCACCCCGGCTCACCCTCGCGGATGAACGCGACCGCCGCGCCGTGCATCGCATCCGCAAGAGCCCGAGGCGGAGCTTCGCCCGCGATCGCGGTCACCCCCTCCGCGTCGAGGCAGTCGAACCAGAACGGCACGTCGAGGCAGTGCACCGCCCAGTGCTTGGTCGGCGACACCCACGAGAACCGGTAGGCCCAGGTCGGAGCATTCCCCCGTGCCTCCACGGTGCGCACGAGCGAGGCCCGGAACAGTCGGTCTGTCGAATATCGGCCCAGCACCGCCGCCGTGCCCTTCCGACGCTGCGCGGCGTTGGCCGCGAGGTAGCGGCGCCGCACATCGCGGTCGCGCACCATCCGGCCGAGGGCGAGGGATGCCGGGACCAACCGCAGCTTGCCCTTCGCGCTGTCGGTCACCATCGTGAACTCGTCGTCGTTGGCGCCCAGCACGAGCGGTTTGTCGGCGCCGACCCCATCGCGGATCGCGTCGAGGGTCGGGCGGACGAGGAGGTCTCCGTCGATCATCGGACCCCACGGGAGTCCCTCATCCAGGAGCGTGCCCAGCGCGGCCAGCGGGTCTGACGAGTCGGGCGAGGCAGCCGCCTCCTGCAGAGCGAACAGCCGCGCCTCGGGCACCGATGCGAAGCCGTCGCGCGTCGCCGGCACGCCGGCGAGCCGGGCGAGCCTGGCCGACGCCGTGCGTGCGCGCTCGCCCGAGACGTTGGCGATCGCGCCGGAGAGGGCCCACGCCGAGTGGAACAGATGCTGGGCGGCCGGCATCCCGAGCAGGATCAGCACCGCTCCGCCACCGGCGGACTGCCCCGCGATCGTGACGCGCGCGGGGTCGCCGCCGAATTGGGCGATGTTCGCCTGCACCCATTCGAGCGAGGCGAGCCAGTCGCGCACGCCGCGGTTGCTCGGGGCGCCGGCGATGTGGCCGAACCCGTCGAAGCCGAGGCGGTACGAGACCGTCACGGTGACAACGCCGTCGCGGTTGAATGCGCGCCCGTCGTACCAGGGGCTCGCGGGCGACCCCTCGGTGTACCCGCCGCCGTGGATGTAGACGAGCACGGGCAGGGCGGCAGAGGGATCGCCGGGCGCGGGGGTGAAGACGTTGACGTTGAGCGTCGCGTCGCCGGGGATCGCCGGCTCGGGGATCAGCGTCTGCTCGCCGGGCTTATCGCGCTTGGCGGTCGCGCCGTACTCGATCGCGTCGCGCACTCCGTCCCACGGCTCGGGTGGCGCCGGTGCCGCGAAGCGCAGCTCGCCGACGGGCGCCTGCGCGAACGGGATGCCGAGGAAGGCCGCGGAACCGTTGCGCCACACTCCGCACACGGCGCCCGGAGCGATGGTGACGATCGGGGCGTCGGCATCAGAATCCATCGGGGTCCTTGCGTTCGGCCGGCGCGGGCACCGGGGCGAGGGCAGTCGGAGAGGGGGCAGTCGGGGAGAGGGCATCGAAGAGCGCGTCGATGATCGCGGGCATGTCGACCTGGGGATCCAGCATCCACTGCACCTGCAAACCGTCGGCGACGGCCTGGAAGATCCGCGCGAGGGTGTCGGGGTCGATGCGGTCGGTGAGGAGGCCCATTGCCTGCTGGCGGGCGAGTACGGCGGTGAAGGTCTTGCGCAGGCTCGCGCCCCGGCCGAGGAAGTACGCGTGGGCGGGATGCTCGGGGTCGGCGCCGTCGACGGCAAGCCGTGAGAACAGCTGCACGAGACCGGGAACCTCGCAGTTGTGGCGGATCACCCTCACGTAGCCGTCGCGAAGCGCGGTGGGCGAGGCATCCATCAGCGCGTCGGAACCGTAGTGCGCCAGATCGACCTCATCGCGCTTGCGCAGGATCTCGGTGAACAGCTCGTCCTTGCTGTCGAAGTAGTGCAGGAGCCCTGCCTGGCTGAGCCCCACCGTGTCAGCGATCACTTTCACGGAGGCGCCGCGATAGCCTTCACGAGCGATCACGCCGAGGGCTGCTTCGAGGATCTCCTCGCGTTTTGCCACGCCCTTGGCGTAGGAACCGCGTTGTGCCATGCCACAGACCCTAAACCGAACGGCCGCCAAACCGAACATCGCTTGATATTCGGAGCGATCCGCCGCCAGAGCGGCCGCCCGCGTCAATCTGCGAGGAAGTCCAGCAGTACCTTGTTGACCTCGTCGCCGTGCGTCCAGAGCATTCCGTGCGGGGCGCCCTCGATCTCGACGTAGGTCGCCCGGGGCAGCAGTTCGCGGAACCTGCGCGCCGTCGCATCGATCGGCAGGATGTTGTCGGCGGTGCCGTGCACGATGAGCGTCGGGATGTCGGTCTCGGCGATCGTCGCGATATCGGCGCGGAAGTCGGTCGGCCAGGTGAGGGGAGCTGCGGCGATCGCGGCGTTGCCCGCGAGGTTCGCGGCCTGGATGCTGGCATCCAGCGCCTCCTGCGAGATGCGCGTGCCGAGGTTCTCGTCGAGGTTGTAGAAGTCTTTGTAGAACCCGGTGAGGAACGCATACCGGTCTTCGCGCACCGAGGCGGCGATCCCGTCGAAGAACTCCTGCGGCCCTGCGCCCTCGGGATTCTCGTCTGTCTTGAGCAGGTACGGCTCGAGCGAGCCCAGGAAGACCGCCTTCGCGATCCGCATGCTGCCGAACTTCGCGATATAGCGCGCGACCTCGCCGGTGCCCATCGAGAAGCCCACGAGGACCACGTCCTGCAGACCGAGCTCGATCATGAGCTGGTCGAGGTCGGTCGCGAACGTGTCGTAGTCCGACCCGCTCGCGGTCTTGGTCGATGAGCCGAACCCGCGTCGGTCGTACGCGATGACGCGGTATCCGGCATCCAGCAGCGCCGCCTGCTGCTTGCCCCACGATTCGCCGTTGAGCGGGAATCCGTGGATCAGAACGACGGTCTGACCCGCGCCGTGGTCGGTGTAGAAGAGGCTGACTTCGGCCGTGTTCTCGGTGCCGACGATGATGCGCGCCACGATATGTCCCTCCGTCGCGGGGTTTCCGCGATCCCTTCGACGCTAAGCGCCTGCGTTCTTCCGCGGTAGGGCTTGCGCGCCCGCCGTCGTGCGCTCTCGCGTCTCGAGATCCCCCGCAATGCACCCTCGATCCCCGCGATGCACCCTCGATCTTCGGAGTGCACCCTCACGCGTCGCGTCGCGCGCCCTCCGACGGCGTCACGGTGAACATCGTCGGAGCCGAGAACCGGGATGCTTCGAATGCAGCGGCCACAGCATCCATCGTCGTGGCGACCCGGTCATGGTCGACGAGCGCGATCGCGGCACCGCCGAAGCCGCCGCCGGTCATCCGCGCACCGACCGCACCCGCCGTCATCGCCGAGTCGACGGCGGTGTCGAGCTCGGGCACCGAGATCTCGAAGTCGTCGCGCATCGATGCGTGCGAGGCGAGCAGCAGTTCGCCGATCGCGCCGGCGCCTTCGGTGCGCAGGGTGTGCACGGTGTCGAGCACGCGCTGGTTCTCGGTGACGATGTGCCGCACCCGGCGGAAGGTCACGTCGTCCATGATCTCGGCAGCACGGGGGAGGTCCTCGACCGATACGTCGCGCAGCGCCATCACTCCCATGAGCCGCGCGCCGAGTTCGCACGATTCCCGGCGGTCGCGGTAGCCGCCCGTGGCATGCGAGTGCTTGACGCCGGTGTCGATCACGAGCACCTCGAGGCCGGCCGCCGCGAACCCGAGGTCGACGACCGTGGCCTCGAGCGAGCGGCAGTCGAGGAAGATCCCGGCGTCTGCGCGGCCCAGCATCGCCGCCATCTGGTCCATGATCCCGGTCGGGGCGCCGACTGCGTCGTTCTCGGCCGTGCGTCCGATGCGCGCGAGCGCGACGCGATCGAGGCCGAGCTGCCATGCGTCGTTCAGTGCCGTCGCGGTCGCGCCCTCGATCGCGGCCGATGACGAGAGACCGGCTCCGATCGGCACGTCGGACGCGATCGCGAGGTCGAGGCCGCTGAGCTCTGAGGGATCGACGACGGATGCCGCGACCAGCGCCCACGCGACCCCCAGCGGGTAGGCGGCCCATTCGGGCACGCGACCCTCGGACGGGAAGAGTGATGGCAGCTCGGCGATGGGCACCTCGACCGCATCTGCGGCGAACGTCGACGTCACGCGGATCACAGCATCCTGACGTATGCCCAGAGCGACATGCGTGCGGTGGTCAATGGCGAACGGCAGCACGAAGCCGTCGTTGTAGTCGGTGTGCTCGCCGATGAGGTTGACGCGGCCGGGGGCCGACCACCCTCCGAACGGCTCGGCGTCGGTGAGGCCCCGGAGGAGCGCGCGGGCCTCGGTCGCAGCATCCGTCATCGCTCGATCACCTCGCGCAGTCGCGCCGCCGAGGTTTCGGGCGGGATGTCGCCGATCCAGGCGCCCATCGCCGCCTCGGAACCTGCCAGGTACTTCAGCTTGTCGACGGCGCGGCGGGGGGAAGTGACCTCGAGGTGCATGCGGATCGCGTCGCGCCCGACGTGCACGGGCGCCTGGTGCCAGGCCGCGATGTACGGGGTCGGCGTGTCGTACAGCGAGTCGATGCCGCGGAGCACGCGCGGGTACACCTCGGCGAGTTCGTCGCGCTCCGCCGCCGAGGTCGCGGCGAAGTCGGGCACATGCCGGCGCGGGGCCAGGTGCACCTCGACGGGCCAGCGCGCAGCGAACGGCACATAGGCGATCCAGTGCTCCGCCTCCACCACGACGCGAGGACCGGACGCCTCCGAGGCGATGATCCGCTCGAACAGGTCGGCGCCCTCGCGGTCGATCGCGGCAAGCAGCAGAGTCGTCCGGGGCGTGATGTAGGGATAGGCGTAGATCTGACCGTGCGGGTGGCGGAGCGTCACACCGATCTCTTCACCGCGGTTCTCGAACGGGAACACCTGCTGCACGCCGGGGAGGGCCGAGAGGGCGGCGGTGCGGTCGGCCCACGCCTCGATCACGGTGCGCGCGCGGCTGCGCGTCTGCGTGCCGAACGACCCTTCGTGCGCGGGCGAGAAGCACACCACTTCGCAGCGGCCGACCGAGCTGCGGGTCCGGTCGAGTCCGGGCGCTTGGAGGTCGTCGAGGCCGCGGGGCGGATCGGCGGCGGCGGGCGCTGCGTCCGTCGCCGCCGCGAGCGCGGGGCCGAACGACGGCGATTTGTTCTCGAACACCGCCACGTCGTACACCGACGGGATCTCGGAGGCGTTCGTCGCAGTCTGCGGCGCAAGGGGGTCGAGGTGCGCGGGCGGCAGGAACGCGCGGTTCTGCCGGGCGGCGGCGATCGAGATCCAGTCGCCGGTCAAAACGTCGCGCCGCATGGTGGCGGTGTCGGGCCGAGGGTCGAGGACGCGGGCGTCGACCGAACGCTCCGCCCCCAGCGTCGTGTCGGCGTCATCGTAGTAGATCAGCTCGCGCCCGTCGGCGAGCCGCGTAGCGCGCTTGACGACCCCCGCACCTAGCTCGACGGCGGGCGTGTGCAACTCCGGTGTGTTCACGTCAACACGATAATACAAGCCCATGTTATCGTCAACATCACCATGATGACCGGAGTTGTGAACACGGAGGGGCGGGCACAATCATGAGTGACCGCAGAGTCTCGATGGCAGACGTCGCTGCCCGCGCCGGGGTATCCGGCCAGACCGTCTCGCGCGTGGTCAACGGGAGCCCGCGCGTCGATCCCGCGACCCGCACCCGGGTCAAGGCGGCGATGAGCGCGCTCGGCTATCGTCCCCATCGCGCCGCGCGCGCGCTGCGCACCGGCCGCACGCACACGATCGGGCTGGTCGTGTCGACGCTCGCCACGGTGGGAAACTCCCGCATGCTGCAGGCGGTGGCGGATGCCGCGGCATCCCGTGGCTATGCCCTCACCGTCGTCACGCTCGGCGCGACCGCGCACACGGGGGCAGACATCGACACCGCATTCGAAAGCCTTCGCGAGCAGGGGGTCGACGGCGCCGTCGTGCTGAACGAGGCGACGGCCGTCGTCAGGGATGCCTCGGCGCCCTCGGGCCTCCGGCTCGTCGTCGTCGACTCGCCCGCCGATGATCGATTCGGCGTCGTCGGGACCGCGCACGCCGACGGCGCGCGCGCTGCGACCGAGCATCTGCTCAGCCTCGGGCATCGCACCGTCCACCACATCGCGGGCCCGGCCGACTCGTTCGCGGCCGCCGAGCGCGAGCGCGGCTGGCATGCGGCGCTCGCGCGCGCCGGTGCCCGCACGCCCGACGTGGTGCGCGGCGATTGGACCGCAGCATCCGGTCACATCGCAGCAGCGACCGTGCCGGGCAATGCCACCGCCGTCTTCGCGGCCAACGATCAGATGGCGCTCGGGGCCCTACGGGCGTTCGCCGAGGTCGGTCGGCGAGTGCCGGACGACGTGAGCGTCGTGGGATTCGACGACATCGCCGACGCCGCCGACTACCTCCCCCCGCTCACCACCGTGCGGCAGGATTTCGACCGTCTCGGCGAGCGGGCCGTCGCCCTCCTGGTCGGCTCGATCGAGGGCGATGGGCCGGCGCGCGGTGTCGAGTCGGTGCCGACGACGCTGGTCGTGCGCGCAAGCACCGCGCGCCCCACCCCCGCTTCGGGCGAGACCGGATAGGCGGAACGAGACGGCGACGATCCGTGTCGGTCTCGTACCGCCTATCCGGTCTCGCGGAAGGGTCGCGGACGAGGAGGCGGGTCAGGCGCCTGCCGCCCGCCGCGCCTCCCAGCCGGTGCGCACCATATCGTCGACCGAGTAGCGCATCGCCCAGCCCAGGTCGCGGGTCGCGAGTTCGCCCGACGCGACGATCCGGTCGGGGTCGCCGGGGCGCCGGGGCGCGATGTCGGGGGTGAAGTCGATCCCCGTGACGCGCGCCATGGCGTCCATGATCTGCCGCACGCTCAGCCCGTCGCCCGAGCCGAGGTTGTAGGCGGCCTCGATGGGCTCGCCACCTGCCAGACGCTGGGCCGCGGCGACGTGGGCGAGCGCGATGTCGGCGACATGCACGTAGTCGCGCGTGTTGGTGCCGTCGGGGGTGTCGTAGTCATCGCCGTTGATGCGGGGCGTGCGCCCGGCGAGGAGCGCCTCGAACACCAGCGGGAACAGATTGTGCGGGCTCGTGTCGTACACGGTCGGGTCGCCCGAGCCGACGACGTTGAAGTAGCGCAGCGACGTGTGACGAAGCGGATGCTCCGACTCGGCCGTCGCGACACCCTGATCGCGCAGCAGCCACTCGCCGATCAGCTTCGACTCTCCGTAGGGCGAGGCAGGCGCCTTCGCGGTGTCCTCCGTGACGAGGGCGACATCCGGCGTGCCGTAGACGGCCGCGCTCGAGGAGAAGACGATGTTCGCGACATCCGCCGCCTGCATCGCCTCCAGCACGATGCGCGTCGCCTCGACGTTCTGCGCGTACGTGTGCAGCGGCCGCTGCACCGAGACGCCCGCGTACTTGAAGCCGGCGACGTGGATGACGCCCTCGACGCCGTACGTGCGCAGCGTGTCTTCGACCAGCGCCCGGTCGAGGATCGACCCCCGCACGAACGGGACGCCCTCGGGCACGAACGAGGCATGCCCGCTGGAGAGGTCGTCGATGACGACGGGAACCAGTCCGCCGTCCGCGAGGGCGCGCACGACGTGCGCTCCGATATAGCCGGCTCCGCCGGTCACAAGCCAGGACATGGTGCTCCTTCGTGAGCGAGTTGTCGGGGGTGGGCTCGCGGTGGCGATCGGCCAGCGCGAAACGCGCTCAACCGCCGAGCGCCTCCGAGACGACCGCGCGCGCCTCCTCCTGCACGGCGTGCAGGTGATCGGGCCCGCGGAGGCTCTCGGCGTAGAGCTTGTAGACGTCCTCCGTGCCGGACGGGCGCGCGGCGAACCAGGCGTGCTCGGTCTGCACCTTCAGCCCGCCGATCGCCGCGCCGTTGCCGGGCGCGTGCGAGAGCTTGGCCGTGATCGGCTCACCCGCGAGTTCGGTCGCGGTGACAGCATCCGGAGAAAGCTTCGCCAGCCGCGCCTTCTGCGCCGGAGTCGCGGGTGCATCCACGCGCTGGTAGACGGATGCTCCGTACGCGGCCTCGAGCTCGGCGTACCGCTGCGACGGGGTCTTGCCCGTCACCGCGAGGATCTCTGCGGCCAGCAGGCACAGCAGGAGCCCGTCCTTGTCGGTCGTCCACACGGTCCCGTCCTTGCGCAGGAACGAAGCGCCGGCCGACTCCTCGCCGCCGAACGCGACCGATCCGTCGAGCAGGCCGGGGACGAACCACTTGAATCCGACCGGCACCTCCAGGAGCGTCCGGCCCAGTGACTCGGCGACCCGGTCGATGATCATCGACGAGACGAGGGTCTTGCCGACCGCGGCATCCTTCGGCCACCCCTCGCGGTGTGAGTACAGGTAGTCGATCGCGACGGCCAGGTAGTGGTTGGGGTTCATCAGGCCCGCATCGGGCGTCACGATGCCGTGGCGGTCGGCGTCGGCGTCGTTGCCGGTGAGGATGTCGTAGTCGTGGCGCTTCGCGACGAGCGATGCCATCGCGCTCGGCGACGACGGATCCATGCGGATCTTCTCGTCCCAGTCGAGCGTCATGAACCGCCAGGTCGGGTCGACGTCAGGGTTGACGACGGTCAGATCGAGCCCGTAGTGCTCGGCGATGAGCGCCCAGTACTCGACGGATGCTCCGCCCAGCGGGTCGGCGCCGATGCGCACCTTCGCGTTCTTGATCGCCTCGATGTCGATGATGTTCTCGAGGTCGCGCACGTACGCCTCGCGGAAGTCGTACTCGCCGAGCGCGTCGAAGTCGATGTCGGAGGGCCGCCGTCGATGCACGCCCTGCAGGCCGGCCGCGATGAGCTCGTTGGCGCGGTTCGCGATCCAGCCGGTGGCATCGGTGTCTGCGGGGCCGCCGTTCGGCGGGTTGTATTTGAAGCCGCCGTCGCGGGGCGGGTTGTGGCTCGGGGTGACGACGATGCCGTCGGAGCGGCCCGGGTCATCCAGCGCGCGATCGCGGTTGTAGGTGAGGATCGCGTGGCTCAGCGCGGGGGTCGGCACCCACGAGTCGCGGGCGTCGATGCGCACGTCGACTCCGTTTGCGACGAGCACCTCGATGGCGCTGCGCTCGGCGGGTCGAGACAGACCGTGGGTGTCACGGCCGAGGAAGAGGGGACCTCCGATGCCCTGGGCGTTGCGGTAGTCGACGATCGCCTGGGTCGTGGCCAGGATGTGGTCCTCGTTGAAACTCGTCGACAGCGACGAACCACGGTGGCCGCTCGTGCCGAACGCGACGCGCTGCTCGGGCACTGCCGGATCGGGGTGACGGTCGTAGTAGGCGGTGATCAGTTCATCGACGTCGATGAGATCGGATGCTTCGGCTGGCTGTCCTGCGCGGCTCATGCGTCCAGTCTGTCACCGGATGAAGTCTCGCCGAGGAAAAGGGCGCGATGGCTAGGCTATGCGGGTGATCAACGACCCGGCGGTGGACCAGCCAGAACGCCGCACCTACAGCTTTCTCGGCCCGGCGGGGACGTTCACCGAGGCGGCGCTCGCGCAGGTGCTCGAGGCGCGCGACCAGCACTGGCGCCCCGTGCGCAATGTCGGCGAAGCGCTCGCCGACGTCGTAGAGGGGCGATCGGACGCGGCGATGATCGCGATCGAGAACTCCGTCGACGGGGGCGTCTCGACCGCGCAGGACGCACTGGCGACCATGGGCGGGCTGCGCATCATCGGGGAATACCTGGTGCCGGTGAACTTCGTCCTGGTCGCTCGGCCGGGCACCGCGCTCGCCGACGTGTCGCTGATCGCCGCCCACCCGGTGGCCTATGCGCAGTGCCTGCAGTGGCTCACCCGTGAGCTGCCTGCACACGCGCACCTGCCCGCGGCGAGCAACATCGCCAGCGCGGTGGGGCTCCTCGACGGCACGAGTGACGCGGATGCTGCGATCGCCGCCCCCGGAGTGCTCGAGCACCATGATCTCGACCTGCTCGCCGAGCGGATCGGCGACAATCCTGCCGCGGTGACGCGGTTCGTGCTGGTCGGCCGGACGGTTGCGCCGCCCCCGCCGACGGGGGCGGACAAGACCTCGCTCATCGCTGAGCTGCCCGAAGACCACCCGGGCGCACTTCTCGAGATGCTCGAGCAGTTCGCCACCCGGGGCATCAACCTGTCGCTCCTCGCGTCGCGTCCGATCGGCGACGCCCTCGGCCGGTACCGGTTCGTGATCGACGCCGACGGCCACATCGAGGATGAGCGAATGGCGGACGCCCTCATGGGCCTGCGCCGCTTCAGCCCGCGCGTCATCTTCCTCGGCTCGTACCCGCGTGCCGATCGCGCGGTCGTGCACTACCCCGACCGCTATGCCGACGACGTGTTCGTCGAGGCGCGCGACTGGCTGCGGGGCCTGGTCAGCGGCGCCCCCGTCGAAGACGTCTGACTCAGGCGGCCTGCGCGGCCGCGATCAGCTCGAGTGTCTGGGTGCGGCCGGGCGAAGCATCCAGGGGCTCACCGTCATACGAACCCGCGACCGGCGAGATCATGATCTCGTCGACGCCGTGCCGCGCGGCGAACTCGCTGAGCGCGGATGCCACGTCCGCCCCCGTGCCGACGAACCACTTCGAGCGGGCCGACGCCATGATCGACGCGGCCAGACCGTCGAAGTCGGACGCGCCGGCGATGGCCTGTTCGACGGACTCCATCGCCGCCAGCGGCCGGTTCGTGCGCAGCCGCGCCATCATGCGCTGGTTCGGCAGCGACCGCGCCTCGGCCTCTTCCGCGGTGGGTGCGGCGATCGCGTTCGCGGTGAGGAACGTGCGCGGAACGGACAGCGTCGCCGACGGCCGGAAGCCGGTGCGGTAGAGATCGAGGGCGCGCTCGAGCCCCTCGCCCGAGAAGTGGTTCGCGAACACGTACGGGAGGCCGGATGAGGCGGCCAGCTGTAAGGAGTAGTCGCTTGAGCCGAGGAGCCACACCTCGGGGGTACTCTCGGCCGCGGGCGTCGCGTGCACGTCGTACGTGCCGCCGCTGGAGAACTGCACGGTCGCGCCCTCGGCGGAGACGAGTGAGACGATGTCGCGGATGTTGTCGGGGAAGCGCTCGACATCGCTCGTCGTGCCCGACATGCGCAGGAGCTGGCTGATCACCTGATCGCTCCCGGGCGCCCGGCCCAAGCCCAGATCTATGCGCCCCGGCGCGAGCGCTTCGAGCGCCGCGAACTGCTCCGCCACGACGAGCGGAGAGTGGTTGGGCAGCATGACGCCGCCCGAGCCGACCCGGATGCGGGTGGTGCGCACCGCGGTCGCCGCGATCAGCACCGGAGGAGTCGTGGAGGCGACGGCGGGCATGTTGTGGTGCTCGGCGTACCAGTACCGCCGGTAGCCGAGCGCGTCGGCGCGTGTCGCGAGATGGAGGGATGCGGCGACCGCCTGCGCACTGCTCTGACCGCCGCGCACCGGCACCAGGTCGAGGACGGACAGGGCGGGACTCAGGAGCTCAGACATCACCCGAGACAACCGCTCCGGGCACGAGTGCATTCCGCGCCGGTCAGCGCGGCGCGCGCTTGACCTCTTCGTACGCCTCGAGCGCAGCTTTCCGCGATTCGCCGAGGTCGACGAGCGGCTCGGGGGTCGCAGCATTCGGATCCGCGTATTCGGGCGCCCACCTGCCCACGTACTGGCCCGACCCGTCGAACTTCTTCGCCTGCAGCTCGGGGTTGAACACCCGGAAGTACGGCGCCGCATCCGCACCGGAACCGGCGACCCACTGCCAGTTAAACGGGTTGGATGCGCCATCCGCGTCCACCAGCGTGTCCCAGAACCACTGCTCGCCGAGCCGCCAGTCGATGAGCAGGTTCTTGATGAGGAAGGATGCCGTCACCATCCGCACCCGGTTATGCATCACGCCCGTGTGCCACAGCTCGCGCATGCCGGCATCCACCAGAGGCACGCCCGTGCGGCCCTGCTGCCACGCCTCGAGGTGCGAAGGCTTCAGGCGCGGCCAGGGGAAGGCGTCGAACTCGCGGTGCAGGTTGACGGTGGCGAGGTCGGGGTGGAAGAAGAGGGTGTGCGCGGCGAATTCGCGCCACCCGAGCTCGGACAGGAAGCGCTGCGCCGCGGCCGCCCGCGTGCCCGTCGCGCGCGCATCGACGGTGTCGTGCCACACCGTGTGTGGACTCAGCTCACCCCACCGCAGCCGGGGCGAGAGTCCTGACGTGACGCCGGCCGAAGGTTCATCGCGTGCGCGGTCGTAGTCGTCGAGGTCGCCGGCGAGGAATTCGCGCAGCCGAGCCCGTGCCGCCGGTTCGCCCGGCTCCCATGCGTCGCGCAGTCCGCCGGCCCAGTCCGGACGCGTCGGCAGGAGTCTCCAGTCCTCCAGCCGGTCGCCGGCCGGGGTCGAGCTCGGCCCCGGGATCTCGCGCGGCTCGGGCATTGGCGCGCGCGGAGCGGGCAGCGCGAGACAGGCGCGCCAGAACGGCGTGAACACGGAGTATGAGGTGCCCGATCCGGTCTGCACCGTCCACGGTTCGAACAGGAGCGATGCCGCGAACGACGACACCTCTACGCCGTCCTCGCGCAGCGAGGCCTTCAGCTCGGCGTCGACCGCCCGCTCGGCCCCGCCGTAGCGCCGGTTCCAGAAGACGGCGCCGGCCGCAGCATCCGCCACCGCCTGCGTGACCACCTCGACGGCCGGTCCGCGCCGCAGCACCAGCGTCGAGCCGCGCTCGCGGAGGCGCTCGCCGAGTGAGGCGAGCGATCCGTGCAGCCACCACTTCGCGGCGCCGCCGAGCGGGCGAATGCCATCGGATTGCTCGTCGAGCACGTAGAGGCCGATGATCGGCTCGCCGCGATCGAGCGCAGCGCGCAGCGCCGGGTTATCAGTCAGACGCAGGTCGTCGCGGAACCACACGATGGAAGGGCCGGCCACAGGGTCATTCTCGCACCTGCGATCCGGGGATCGGGGGGCTTGCGAAACGCAGCGACCGTCAGAACCCGGCGGTGTTGTGCCCCTTCGGCACCATCGTGATGAGCCCGCCCGCCACCACGCGGCACTCGAGCCGTGATGCCACACCGAACTCGTCGCCGTCCAGCTGCACCGGTTGGGGCTCGACCGCCGCGACCTCCACACCCGCGCCGCGGGAGTAGAGCACCGAGTTGTCTTTCGTGCGCAGCGCGAGCACCCGCCGCCCCGTCCGGAACCGGCGCAGGAAGCTGTTGTCCCACGCCACGCGCCGCCACACGAGGATCCAGCCGAGCGCGCCCTTGGGCTGGAAGATCACGACGTCCAGCTCGCCGTCCGACACCGACGCCTCGGGGATCAGCTCGAGGCCGGCCGGCAGCGACCCGCAGTTGGCGACGAGGATGCTCTGCACCCGCGCCGAATGCAGCCGCCGCCCGGGAATCTGGTACATGATCCGGAAAGGCTTGGCGTTCACGAGCGAGCGCGCAGCTCCGTCGACGTAGGCGATCCACCCGACGCGCTTCTTGAGGTCGCCGCTGGTATTGGCGATCATCGCGGCGTCCAGCCCCATGCCGCCCATGACCACGAAGGCCCGCTCCTCGGTACTGCCATCCGCGCGGGTCATGGCCGCGAACCCGACGTCGATCGGCTGGCGATCGCCCTCGAACGTCGCGCGGATCATCGCCTGCGGATCGGCCAGCGGCAGCCGCATGTTGCGGGCGAGCAGGTTGCCGGTGCCGCTGGGCACGATCGAGAGGGGAACACCCGAGCCCGACATCGCCTCGACCACGGCGCGCACCGTGCCGTCGCCGCCGGCGACGAGCACAGCATCCGCTCCCTGTTCCAGAGCCTGCCGCGTGACCTCGTCGCCGAGGTCTGCGGGGGTGGTCTCGAAGAACAGGGGATGCTGCCACCCGGCCTCGCTCGACAGCTTCTCCACGCTCGCGCGCAACGCCGTCTTGTCGACCTTGATCGGGTTGTAGACCAGTGCCGCCCGCCGCCCGCCCTGGTCGGGATCGGCGGAGGGCGTGGTCATGGGGCAACCCTAGTCGGGCTCGCGCACCCCCGCCCCTAGACTTGTCGGGTGATAGATCCGGTGCTGCTGCGCGAACGACCCGAGCTCGTCAAGCGCTCGCAGGTGTCTCGCGGCGAGTCTCCAGACTCGGTGGACGAAGCCGTCGCGGCCGACCGCGAACGACGTGCGGCGATCACCGCCTTCGAAGAGCTGCGCGCGTCGCAGAACGCGCACGGCAAGCTCGTCGCGCAGGCTCCGAGAGAGGAGAAGGCCGCGCTGATGGCCCAGGCCAAGGAGCTCAGCGCCCAGGTCAAGTCCGCGCAGCACGCCGTCACCGTCGCGGAAGAGGCAGCGGATGCTGCGCTCGGCCGCATCGAGAACATCGTGATCGACGGGGTGCCGGAGGGGGGCGAAGACAACTTCGTCACGCTGCGCACGCACGGCCAGACCCCGACGTTCGACTTCGAGCCGCGCGATCATCTCGCCCTGGGCGAACTGCTCGGAGCGATCGACATGGAGCGCGGCACCAAGGTGTCGGGCAGCCGCTTCTACTTCCTCACCGGCATCGGCGCGCGCCTCGAGCTCGCGATCATGACGCTCGCCCTCGACCGGGCGCTGCAGGCGGGATTCACCCCGCTCATCCCGCCCACCCTGGTGCGTCCCGAGGTCATGCGCGGCACCGGATTCCTCGGCCAGCACGCCGATGAGATCTACCACCTCGAAGAAGACGACCTCTACCTCGTCGGCACGAGCGAGGTGCCGCTCGCCGGCTTCCACATGGGCGAGATCCTCGACCTGGGCCGGGGCGCGAAGCGCTACGCGGGCTGGTCGACGTGCTACCGCCGCGAGGCGGGCTCTTACGGCAAAGACACCCGCGGCATCATCCGCGTGCACCAGTTCAACAAGCTCGAGATGTTCGTGCACACCACCCCGGAAGACGCTGAGGCCGAGCATCTGCGCCTCGTCGCCATGCAGGAGGGGATGCTCCAGGACCTGGGTCTCTCCTATCGCGTCATCGACGTCGCGGCCGGGGATCTCGGCTCCAGCGCCGCCCGCAAGTACGACGTCGAGGCGTGGGTTCCCACGCAGGACGCGTATCGCGAGCTCACCAGCACGAGCAACTGCACCACCTACCAGGCGCGCCGGCTCGATATCCGCTACCGCCCCGACGTCGACGCGGGCGAGAAGTCCAAGACGGCGTTCGTCGCGACCCTCAACGGCACCCTCGCCACCACCCGCTGGATCGTCGCACTCCTGGAGACCCACCAGCGCGCCGACGGGTCGGTCACCGTGCCCGAGGTGCTGCGGCCGTACCTCGGTGGACTCGAGGTCATGGAGCCCGTCGAGTGACGCATCAGCCGGGGCATCCGCCTCACCTGCCCGAAACCGGCAGCGTCGAGGTCGTTCCGCGCGCCGACGCCGCCGAGCTCGTCGAGGAGATCGCCGCGGATGCCGCCGACCCCACGACACCCACCGAGCGGCTGCTCATCGTGCTCGACATCGACGGCACGATCCTGCTCGACGACGAGAGCCTCAGCCCCGGCGTCCTGGATGCGGTCAAGCACGCGCACACGGCCGGCAATGAGGTCATGCTCGCGACCGGGCGCAGCTGGAGCGGCACCAGCCACATCCAGCGGGTGCTCGACATCGCGCCCGAATACGTCGTGTGCTCCAACGGCGCGGTGATCATGAAGCGGATCGGCCCGGCGGGCAGCGGCGAGGCGCAGTACGAGAGGTTCCACACCGAGACCTTCGACCCGACCACCGTCCTGACGCTGCTCAAACAGCACCTGCCGGAGGCGCGCTACATGGTCGAGCTCGCGGGCGGCGACCGGCTCTACACCGAGACCCTCGACGACTGGAACCTGCAGGACGCGCACAAGGTGCCGTTCGACGAGCTGACGAAGCATCCGGTCAGCAGGGTCGTCGTCGTCGCGCCCGGGCAGACCGAGCAGGACTTCGTGAAGCTCGTCGCCGAGATCGGCCTCAACCAGGTCTCGTATGCGATCGGCTGGACCGCGTGGCTCGACATCGCGCCGATGGGCGTCGACAAGGGGTCGGCGCTCGAGCTCGTGCGCGACTGGCTCGGGATCGATCCCGCCCACGTGCTGGTGTTCGGCGACGGCCGCAACGACGTCGGCATGTTCCGGTGGGCCCGCGAGAACGGCGGCCGTGCGGTCGCGATGGCGCAGGGTCCGCAGGAAGTGCGGGATGCTGCGGGCGAGTCGACCACGTCGGTGCAGGACGGCGGCGTGGCCGAGGTGCTCCGCAAGCTCTAGCGCGAACTCAGGCGCGCCGCACAGGACCTGCCCAGGCGCGGTGGAGAGAATAGTCCGAATGGGCCTGTCGATTAGACTCGAGCACTGTTCCGCTAATGGGAGGGTTGTCCGAGCGGCCGATGGACCTGGTCTTGAAAACCAGTGGGCAGCAATGTCCCGTGGGTTCGAATCCCACACCCTCCGCTTCATAAGGTGCGAAGCGCCGTACTTCCGAGAGGTGCCGAGTGAGTCAGACGACCAAGCCCGCTAAGCGTGGCCGTCGCCCGGTGGCGCGTCATGGGGCGCTGAAGTCGCCGCATCCGTTCTCTCAATTCCTGAAGATCGTCGGAGTCATCGTCGCCGTCGTGCTCGTCTCCGGCGCCGGCGTCGCGGCCTACTCGGTGTATTCGCTCACCTCCACCGTCGCCAGCAATGCGGTCGACCTCGAGGGCCAGGCCGCCGTGCCGCCGGATATCGGGGCGATCGAGGGCGGCGTGAATCTCTTCGTGGCGGGCACCGATGAGTGCCTCCCCGAGTTCAAGCAGTACTTCGGCGACCGTTGTACGGGCGCGGATTCGAGTGGCGAACTCAACGACGTCAACTTGCTCGTGCACATCTCCGACAACCCTCGGCGGGTCACGGTGATCTCGTTCCCGCGCGATCTCATGGTGCCGATCCCCTCGTGCACGAATGAAGACGGCGACGAGACGTCGGCGATGAGCAAGCAGCAGATCAACTCGGCGTTCTCGTACGGCGGCCTCTCGTGTGTGGTCAAGACCGTGTCCGATCTCAGCGGAATCAGCATTCCGTTCGCCGCGAAGGTCAACTTCGGCGGCGTGATCAACATCACCGATGCGATCGGCGGGGTCGACGTCTGCATCGGCAACGGTGGCATCCGTGACGTCGACACCGGCATCGACTGGCCTGCGGGCATCCGCACCGTCACCGGCATCGACGCGCTGCAGTTCCTGCGCACCCGCCACGGACTTGTCAACGGCAGCGACCTGGCGCGCATCAGCAACCAGCAGCAGTACATGTCGAAGCTCGCGAAGAAGCTCGTGAGCGAGAACGTGCTGTCCAATCCCGGGACGCTGCTCAAGCTCGCGACCACGGCGGTCAACAACATCACTCCGAGCACGAGCCTCACCAACCCAGTCACGCTCGTTCAGATCGCGCTCGCGGTCAAGAGCGTCCCGTTCGACCAGATCGTCTTCGTGCAGTATCCGGTGCTCACCGATCCGTACGACGCCAACCGTGTCGTCCCCGACTACAACTCGGCCGATGCACTGTGGGCGGCGCTCGCAGCGAACCAGCCGATCACGCTCACGAGCGACCCCGACGCGGGCGGCGGCGTCATCGTCGAGAACCCCACCCCGGCGGCGACACCCGATCCCGCGGCGACCGCGACGGACGGCGCGAACCCCGCCCCCACCTCCACATCCGTGGCGCTCCCGAGCAACATCCCGGGCGTCGACGCGTCGCAGGACACCTGCTCGGCCGGCAACGTCTCGGGCTGATCCGGTTCGTCGCGGGCGTGGGCAGCGGTTATGATTGGCGGGCGCATTCCACCGCTTTCCAGCGCGCGGATGCCTGGAGACGTCGCATAGTTCGGCCTAGTGCACCACCCTGCTAAGGTGGAGACCCCTCACGGGGTCCGAGGGTTCAAATCCCTCCGTCTCCGCTCAAAAACCCCCGGTAAAGCGGGGGTTTTCTCGTTGTGTCCGTGCGCGATGCGCGCGGGAAATCCCGTTCTGGAAAGCCCAAATGTCCCCCAGGTGTCCCCCGCGGGGGACACCTGGGGGACACTTGGGCCTCCGTTGCTGCGTCACAGTCGCGCCGTGAAGTGCCCACGGCCGCGTGATACCGCGGTTTCGCTGGTCGAAGATGGCTAAGGGGGCTACACCCCGCAAAGGTGGTGTCCCCCGATGGCCTGAATGACTCAGAGTCCGCGTTCGTTAGGCGCACCGAGATCGGGCATTTCATCCAGCGGGACATTCGGTGCGGGTAGCGGCTCAGGTCAGGAGGCTCCAGCGGGGTTGTCTCTCGTCGCCGTACAATCGGCATATGACTCCGGGGCTGGCGCAGTACATCGAGGCGGGCAAGTCGCTCGATGCTGCCGAGCGCCTGGAGGCGGCTCACCAGCTGCTGCTCAGTGTCGACCGCGACATTGAGACGGATCAGTCCGAGATCGATGCTGAGTGGGATGAGGTCGTCGATCGTCGCGTGGAGCAGATCGTCAACGGCACGGCACCACTTGTAGACGGACCGGCGGCGCACGCTCGCGTGCGCCGAGAGATTGCCACCCACCGCGAGTGACATACAGCTGGCGTGAGCATGCGGACGCCGTCGACGAGTATCGCGCTGCAGCGCACTGGTACGAGTCAAGCCGTCCGGGACTGGGCGATGCGCTCATGGATGCCGTCGACGCGGCGATGCGAGCATTCTCGACCCATCGATCACGTGGGGCTTCTACGGCGACCGGAAGCGGACCCCGCAGGTTTATTCGCGCAGCGTCCCAGGGTTCCCGTTCGACATCATCTTCGTCATGCTCGACGGACAGATAGTCATCGTCGCGTACGCGCACGAGCGCCGCCGACCCGGCTACTGGTCCCGAAGATTTAAGGACTGACGCACTCGTCGTGTTCGCGCCCAGGTGTCCGCCAGGTGTCCCCGAGGATCCCGGGGATACCGATCCGAGGCGACTCTGGAGAGCATAGAGTGCGTGGCGTGCGACCGTTGTAGCCCGGAAATCTCCCGGTGAGACACTAGATCCGCGGAATCCGCGGTAGGACGCCGATCAAGCTGGCCGGGGCGCAGAACGTCGATTTCACTCTGCTAAGGTTCTCAGCGCCATCGCGACCGTGTTGATCAGAGTTATGGGCAGCGGGTCGGGCGCTGTGGCATCGGGGTCGGACAGGTCGTACGCGAGGCGCGCAACCAGAGGGCAACGGTCGCCGTTCGACTGCCCGCTGAGCTTTCAATTCCTCAATCGCGGTTGCCTGCACGCGCCTGAGCGCGCCCTCGAACCGTTCACGCTGGTCACCGTCGAGTCGTTCTTTCACGAGGTGCGCGTAGTGCAGCGCGAGGAGGGTGATCGTTTCAGCGGTATCGATTGGGACGTCGACGCGCTGGCGCGATTACCGGACTGGCGCGATGCGTAGCGCGATGGGCACGATGGTCGCGATGACGACGAGATGCATGAGCGCCAGGGCGATGACGGCGGTGAGCGACGCGCCGGGAACGAAACCCGTCGCCAGCAGCACGACATCCGGAATGAACGACGCGATGCCGAGAACCGGCACCAGCACGCGCAGCACGGCGGCCGGGTTCGCCGCACGAGACCGCACGATCCGCCATCCCAGATAGGCCGCGAAGTAGCCGACGAGGGTGAGCGGCGCGAAGATGACGAACATCAGCGGATGAAACTCCGCGCTGGCGCCGGCCGCGATCGCCGACACAGCGATGACCGTGTTGGCCGCCACCGTGATCACCGCGCCGGCGACCAGCACGATCGCGTGAGTCCGCGTGGACACGCCGTGCGCGGTGGGGATGGATGTCGTGGAGACGGTCATGAGAAGCCTTTCTCGAGAATAGTGCGACACTCGTACTAATTGATGAGATCAGAATAGTACGACCCTCGGACTAAACTCGAGGGTGTCCGGACTATTCACACCGGCGGGCGTAGAGGCGAGGTCGGCGCTACTCCGGCGGGAGCAGGAGGAATGCGTGTCCGAACCCGCGAGCGACCCTCCTGCGATCTCTGCCGGCGCCGCCTTGATCAGAATGGCGACGGTGATTCGCGACCGCGAACTCTCCGTGCGCACTTCCTTCGACCTGACCGCGGTCGACCTGCACATCCTGCGGCTATCGCCGGGACTACCCAGCATGGGCGCGCTCGTAACGAGCCTGAACGCACCGAAGTCCACGATCACGAGCGCGGTGAAGCGCCTCGAAGCGCGGGGGTTGGTGGTCCGAGGTGCCGACGAGAGCGACCGGCGACGCTACATCGTCTCGACGACCGCCCGCGGAATGACGCGGCTGGCCGAGGTCGAGGCCGCGCTGGCGTCGAGCATCAAGGACATCGTCGACGTGCTGCCCGCAGAACGACGGAATCGGTTGACCGCTCTGCTCTCCCGCATCCCGGACTCGCCGGTGTCTGTGGCCTAGACACTCCCCTCCGGGTAGAGACTTCGCGATTCCACCCGGGTGAGAACCTCGCTGAGAAGATCGGCGACCTCGTGCTGCTCGTCCTGGTCTAAGCCGGCAAGCAGTGCCGAGACCCGTCCGGCGAGGTCGCGCTCGAACTCCCGACTGCGGGTCCTGCCCGCTGCGGTGGGCGTAGCGACCAGCGAGCGCCGATCGCCTGCCGCCGGGTCCCGTTCGAGAAGATCCGAACGCTCCATACGTGCGACGAGTCCGGTCATCGTGGACTTGGGAACGTTCAGCGACGACGTGAGCCCGAGCATGTTGACCGGTTTCACGACGAGGATGAACAGCAAGCGTGCCTGCTGCGAGTCGAGACCCACGGCGGCGGCGCTGGCGTCATAGTGTGCGGCCACCGTTGCGGCGACGCGGCCGAGCTGGGTGATCAACCCGTCGTGCGCAGCGGAGACGTCGGCGGACATACAGCCCACGGTAACCTCAACCGAGAGGATGAATCACATGGACACCACGACGGCAGAGACATTCGTCGCAGACTATCTGCGAGCGCTCGAAGTGGCCGATCTCCGCGCGGTGCTGGCCCTGTTCGACGACTCGGCCGTCGTCCACTCTCCGCTCTATGGCGATGTTGCGGCGCGCGAGTTCTACCCTCGGCTGTTCGCGGACACGTCGTCATCGCGTCTCGCATTGCGGACAGTGCTGCGCGGCGAGGATGCGGGCGCGCCCGTCATCGCGTTCTGGTTCGACTTCGATTGGACCCTCCTGGACGGCACTCTCGCCCCCTTCACAGTGGTCGACGTCGCCCGACTGAATAGGGAAGGCAAGATCGCCGAACTGCACATCGTCTATGACACCGCGCCGATCCGCTCTCTTTTCGACGCAGCGACCGAGCGCTCTGGCGACTGATCGGGCGCGTGACGGATCGCCGTGTCAGGGCACCGGCACCAGCAACTGGCCGTCGCGACGCGACCCTTCGGCCTCATCGAGCATCGCCGAAGCTACGGTCGCCCGCTGATGGATGACGGAGCCAGACGGCGCCGCCCTCTCCAGTGGCACGATCCGGTAGCGGGGCGAGATCGCCCCGTTCTTCAGTGGCCCCGCGTTGAAGACCGTTCCTCCGCCGGCGAGGATCGCGTCGTCGGCCGGCGGGTCGCCGAGGTGGTTGGCGGGGGCCGCGAACCTCGTAGATGGGCGAGAGGGGCTGACTCAGATCCGTGCCGAACGGGTGGTGCCGGCGCCGATGCTCGGATTCATGAGCCACGTCCTGCCGCATCGACACTCGGAATGCGACCAGAATCGGCTCGCGAGCGGGAGCCGCTCGAGTTCGTGAGCCAGGAATTGCCGCATCGGCGGTCGGAATGCGACCACAAGCGGCCCATGAACCGCGGATGCTCAGATTCGGTTGCCGCAGGGTTCGTGGTCCCGAACTGTGACCTATGACCCGAGACATGAGCGACTTCGGGATAGCCGTGACGAATGGACGCCCGGGGTCTTGGGCCGGCGGTGATCACGCGGTCGCCTTGCCGCAGATGACTCACATTGCGCAATGCGACAAGATGCGAGGCGCGCCGGGCGAGCCCCGATTAGCGTGATGCGCAGTGAACAGTGAGGACGGAGTGGCATGTCGTATTTTCCTCTGGAAATCGCCCACGCCGCGCACTTCGCAAGTGCGGGCGCCGCAGTCTCCTCTGACGAGCACGTGGATGCCGATGGATCCGGCCAGCCGTCGGACCCTCCCGCGCTCGAGTCGCTCAGATAGGCGGCGCCCGTGACGTGATGTCAGTTCCGCGACACGCGTTCCACTGTGACGGTCTCGTAGAACGCGATGTATCCCTCGATGTCCTTCGACGCGGGGATCGGGTCGGGGTATGACCAGGCGACCGGTGCGCCGGATTCGTCACCACTCAGCGCCCAGTAGTCGCTCGCGTCACCCTTGAAGGGACAGAAGCTCGTGTGATCGATCGGCGTGATCGTGGTCTGGTCGACATCCTCGCGGGGGAAGTAGATGCGAACGTCGTGACCTGTCTCGTGAAGCTCGAGCGCCGCGTCCGACCTGGCGATCACACGATCGCGGTCGCGGACTTCGAACGTGCCCTCCGCGGGAACGATGCGGATGCGGCTGAAGGCCAGTTCCGCCAGTTCTTCGGGGGAGCGCTCAGCGAGAGGGCGGTTTTCGATGGTCGATGCGGATTCGGACATGACTTCCTCCAGAAGTGACGGGTGGATGGATGAGGTGAGAGAGATGGTCGAGTTCGGCGCTCATGTGACCGGTGCCGGAACCCGACGCTCCGGTCGAACGAGGCCGAATCGTTCGCGCAGCGTGGTCTCGTCGTAGCCGGGGCGGGTCAGACCGCGGCCTTGCAGTTCGGGGACCACGAGATCGACGAATTGCTCGAACCCGTACGGAAGGGTGAGCGCCTGAACGACGAAACCGTCGGCCGCGCCGTTCTCAAAGCGCTCCTGGATCTCGTCGGCCAGCTGAGTAGGCGTGCCGACCGAGATGGACTCCCAGAACGACTCCGCGTAGAGCGCGCGCGGAGTGAGCGACTCACCCGAACGCAGTCGTGCGATCCGCCGATTCGGCGACTTCGACTCGTTCGCGATATCGGTGTCGGGCTCGTAGACGATCAGCGCGTCGGGGTCGGCGACGAGCTGCTGACCGATCGAGTGAGCGATGTCTTCGACGATGAGCGCGTCAGGCGTCGACGCCAGGATCTCGGTCGCGAGAGCACGTGCCGCTGCCTCCGTCTCGGCGACGACGGGCCGGTACGACGGCAGGATCGAAAGCTCGTCCTCGCTCCGACCGTGCGCGAGTACGCGTGCCTTCAGCCCGGCATAGAAGCGCTGCGCCTCCGCGAGCGGGAGTGAGCGAGTGAACACCGCGTCGGCGGTAGCCGCTGCAAGTTCCTGACCGGCATCCGATCCCCCCGCCTGGAACAGCACCGGATAGCCCTGCGGGGGCCGCGAGATGTTGAGCGGCCCGCGAACCGTGAAGTGCTCGCCGCGGTGATCGGCGACATCGAGCTTCTCGGCATCCGCGAAGATCCCGCTCTCGCGATCGGCCACGATCGCGTCATCCGCCCAGCTGTCCCACAGCCGCTGCACGACATGGACGAACTCGGCACCGCGCTCGTAGCGCAGGGAGTGATCGAGGTGGTCGTCGCCGCCGAAGTTGTGCGCCTCTTCGTCGTAACGGGAAGTGACGAGGTTCCATGCGGCACGGCCGCCGCTGATGTGATCCAACGAAGCGAGCGCGCGCGCCACGTGGTAGGGCTCGTTGTAGGTGGTCGACACGGTCGCGGCGAGGCCGATGTGACCGGTGCGCGCTGCGAGTGCTGACAGCAGCGTGAGCGGCTCGAGCCGGGTCTGGCCGTAGTGGTCGACGCCGGAGGGGAACCGATCCCAGAGGTACACGCCGTCGGCGAGGAAGATCGTATCGAACACCCCGCGCTCGGCGGTCTGGGCGAACTGCGCGTAGTAGTCGATATCGACGTGACGCTCCGGCTCGGCGGTGCGGTGACGCCAACCCGACACGTGCGAACCGCCCGGGTGGAAGAGGAATGCGGCCAGGAGCAGGCGGCGGGTCATGCGGCGTACCTTCCGGCGGGGCGGGCGATTCCGAGGTTCTCGCGCAGCGTGCTGCCGGCGTACTCGCGGGGGTAGATGCCGGCGTCGGTGAGGCGGGGCACGATGTCTTCGACGAAGCGGTCGAGGGTTTCCGGCAGTGTCGGCGCCATGAGGATGAACCCGTCGGCCGCCGCCCTCTCATACCGTTCCGCCAGATCCGCGGCGAGCGAGTCGGGGGTGCCGATCGTGAACCTGCGGCGCAGGAACTCCCACGCCAGCTCACGGGTCGTGTGCGGACGCTCGGCGAGCAGCGCGGCGATGGACTCGTATCCGGACTTCGATCCGTTGAAGCCGTCGAGGTCGAAGGTGAACGAGAACGGTTCGTCGAGGTCTCGCTCACCCAGATCGGTGCCGAGGTAGTGCGCGAGCAGATCGACCTGCACTCGGTCGGGCGTCAGCTCCGCGAGCTCGCGGAACCGGTCCTCCGCCTCGGCCCGCGAGCGCCCGATGATCGGGGAGAACCACGGCAGCACCTTGAGGTCGTCGGCTTCGCGCCCGGCGGCGATCGCCCGGTTCTTGTAGTCGCGGTAGAGCGCGGTCGCGGTGGTGAGATCTCCACCGCCGAGGGTGAAGACGGCGTCGGCGGTCCGCCCGGCGAGCTCGCGTCCGGCCTCGGACGCCCCGGCCTGGAAGAGCGGCGGGCGTCCCTGCGGTGGCCGCGGGATGTTCAACGGTCCGCGCACCGCGAAGTGGTCGCCGCGGTGACCCAGCACATGGAGCTTGGACCGGTCGGCGTAGTAGCCCGACTCCTTGTCGAAGAGGAAGGCGTCATCTTCCCATCCGTCCCATAACCCGTTCACGACCTCGACGAACTCCGCGCCTCGCCGATAACGCAGCCCGTGCTCGAGGTTCGCGTCGCGACCGAAGTTGCGGGCCTCCTCGTCACTCGCGCTGGTCACCAGATTCCAGGCGGCGCGGCCCCCGCTGATGTGATCGAGCGAGGCGAGCTTGCGGGCCACGTGGTAGGGCTCGTTATATGTGGTCGAGACCGTCGCGGCGAGGCCGATGTTCGTCGTCACCTGCGACAGAGCACTCAGCAGCGTGAACGGCTCCAGGCGCACGTTGACGCCGTGGTCGATCCCGGAGCGGAAACGATCCCACACATACAGTTCGTCCGCGAAGAAGAGGGTCGCGAAGCGCCCCTCCTCGGCCGTCCGCGCGAAGCGCGTGTAGTAGTCCAGATCCAGGTAGGAGCGCGGCTCGGATGTCGCAGCCCGCCATCCGGTGATGTGCTCGCCCCCGGGGTAGAAGATCCCGGCCGCGAAGATCAGAGGTGCCCGGCTCATGCCGCCACCAAT
Source organism: uncultured Microbacterium sp. (assembly GCF_964244775.1). Classification (NCBI taxonomy): domain Bacteria; kingdom Bacillati; phylum Actinomycetota; class Actinomycetes; order Micrococcales; family Microbacteriaceae; genus Microbacterium; species uncultured Microbacterium sp. Next base: position 172,672 of record NZ_CAXTJR010000003.1, on the reverse strand, counting down.
GATCCCGCGACGCTGCGAAGCTCGGGGGCGACGGCGGAGGTGAACACCTGCAGCGCCTCCTTCTGTTCGTCGACGTCGCGGTACAGCCCGTCGAGTTGCAGTTGGATCTGCGTGGTGTACGGGAATGCCGGATGCTGCGCGATGGACGCCGTGATGTCGTCGGGGTTCCCGTAATGCAGGTTGAGTCGACCCGCGATGTCGGCGACCGAGTCGGCCCGGGGGAGGAAGTCTTTGGCCCACTGCCATTTCGCTGTAAGTCCGTCCTCGGCCCTGCGCAAGGCATCCGCTCGGTCTTTTCCCGGGAAGATCCAGGTGGACAGGCCGACGCGCGGCACCGCGCCCTCCGGAAGACCACGATGGTAGGCGGCGGCGGACACCTCGCCGGGAACGAGCTGCGTGGTCCCGACCAGAACACCCTCGCGGCGTTGTCCGGTCTCGAGGGCGCTCTGCTCGGTGAGCGTGGCGTGCCAGATCCGGTCAGCGAGCGATGGTCGCGCGGGCGCCAGCACTTCGCCGCTGTCGGTCAGTCGTCCGCCGCGTAACGCGGCGGTCAGTCGATCGACCGCCGCGAGATAGGCGCGGCGGCTCGCATCACGATCTGCGTCTCGCCTGATCCCGAGCGCATGAGCGATCTCGGGCTGACCACCGTTGGCCAGACCGAGTTCCACGCGACCGCCGCTGAGCACATCGAGAACGGCAGCGTCTTCCGCAACGCGGATCTCCTGCTCGAGTGGCAGCGTGATGGCCGCCGTGCCCAGTCGCAGCGTGGTCGTGCGCGCTGCCAGCACCCCGAGGAACACGAACGGCGACGGAAGACCGCCGAGCCGGCCGGCATCCGGTTTCGCGAGGTGGAACTGGCGCACCCACGCCGAGTCGACTCCCACCGTCTCGGCGAACTCGAAGAGGTCGAGATGGTCTGCGTACGTCTGCTCCAGCGTGCCGCGATGATCGGCGAGGTGAGCGAACAGCCCGATGGGCAGCCGCTCCGACGCGCGGACAGAGGGGTCAGGCGATGGCATGGCGGTCACGTTATGCCGTCCTCCCGCGCCGTAACCAGGAGGCCCCGTCACACGCCGTCACGAGTCGTCATCGGGGGCAACGCTCGACCAGATCGACCGCTCGCGGCGTTTCATGAGGGGCGCACGCATCCCCGAGGAGCCGCCCATGACGCACATCATCGAACCGCCGCCCGCCGCCCAGCCCACCACCTCCGAACGGATCGTGCGCCGAGATCCGCCACCAGCGGCGACGTGGGCATGGGAGCCGAGCCGGCGATGGGTCCGCGGGTGGATCGGCGACATCGCCGTCGCAGACAGCCGTCGACCGATCCTGGTCTGGGAACCGGGAGCGAAGGTTCCGGAGTACGGGTTTCCGGTCGAGGACGTGCGCACCGACCTGCTCGTGCCCGGCGAGCCACCCATCGCCGCCTACTACCGGCCGAAGCTCGCCGCTCGCCAGTGGTTCGACCTCATCGTCGGCGATCGCCGGGTGGCCGCCGCCGCGTGGACGTGGGACCTCGACGAGCTCGACGTCTTCATCGCCCTCACCTGGTACCCGGGCGTGCTCGATCGCTGGACCGAGGAGGAGGACACTGTGTTCGCCCACCCCCGCGATCCTCACAACCGCGTCGACGCGCTGGCTTCGAGCCGGCACGTCGTCGTCCGCGGCGGCGAGCGTATCCTCGCCGACTCGACGTCACCCGTGATCGTCTACGAGACCGGCTTGCCGCCGCGGTACTACCTGCCCCGGGAGGACGTGAACTGGTCGTGGCTCCAGGCGGTGGCCGGCTGGAGCGAGTGCCCATACAAGGGCGAAGCGAGTCAGTACTGGGCCAGCGCGGATGCCCCCGACCGCGCCATCGCGTGGGCATATCCAGCGCCACTGCCCGTCGTCGCGCCCATCGCCGGGCTGATCGCGTTCTACTCCGAGCGCGTGTCGGTCGAGGTCGACGGTGTTCTGGCGTGAGCGGTCGACCGCTGGCGTGTCACACGTCGTCATGAGTCGTCACGGCCCGCAACAACCGCGCGAGGTCTCGACACCGCTGGTGAGATAGCCGACAACCAGGCAGCTCACGCCGGCCGCAGCATCCGCACGCAGCATCAATCCCCCGAAACATCAGTCTCCCGCACCGAAGGACCCGCCATGACCCTCTTGCCCTCTTCGCGCAGGCGGCGACGTCGCTCCGTCGCCCTGATCGCGTCGGCCGCCGCCGGCCTCCTGCTCCTCAGCGGGTGTGCCGCCGGTGCAGCTCCCACCTCCAGTGGTACCGCCGACGCGGTGTACCGGATCGGGATCACCGACCCGGGCGCAGAACTCGACCCACTCACCGTCGCCGACGCCGACGCGCAGCTCGCGGTCGGTCTGGTCACCGAGCAGCTGGTGAGCTTCACCGCGGACGGCAAGACCGTGCCGCGCCTCGCCACCGAGTGGACGACCTCCGAGGACGGACTGACGTGGACCTTCACACTGCGCGACGGAGCACTGTTCAACGACGGGTCGCCCGTCACCGCAGGTGACGTCGTCGCGACATTCGATGCGCTCATCGGCGACGACAGCATCTCGCCCGCCGCGAGCGCGTTCGCGGGCATCCTCGACTCGGTCAAAGCAGGGTCAGACGGCGAGGTGGTCTTCACGCTCGCCCGCCCCTTCTCGGACTTCCCGAGACTCCTCGCCGGCAACAACACCGGCATCCTCCCCGCCGGCTACACGCCGGGAACATGGCTGACGGATGCTGTGGGCGCGGGTCAGTTCGTGCTCGATGACTACCAAGTCGGCGAGAGCATCACGTACAAGAAGAACCCCGACTATTGGAACGCCGACCAGATCAAACTCGACGGAATCGAGCTCAAGGTCTACGCAGATCCGCAGGCAGCCGCGCTGGCGTTCCAAGCGGGTGAGATCGACCGCATCAATGTCTCGCCGGAGGTCTTGGCCACGGTCAACGTCGACGATTACGACACCCTCTCGAGTGGATTCAGCTACTTCCACGGCATCCATCTGAACGTGACGAAGGCGCCGTTCGACGACCCGACCATCCGTGAGGCTCTGGCGTGGGCGATCGACCGTCAGGGAATCGTGGACAGCGTCTATGGCGGTGCCGCAGCGGTCGGAAACGACTACCCGGTGCTGCCCGACTACCTGCCGCAACCGTTGGACATCCCGCAGCGCGAGCAGGACCTCGATAAGGTCGCCGCCCTGCTCCACGGCCGCACGGTGTCGTTCACGATCACCACCTCATTCCAGCTGTACGGAGAAGTGCTCCAGCAGCAGCTCAACGCGATCGACGGATTCGACGTGGGCCTGGACGTGCTCTCGGACGAGAAGTACTACGCCGAAGGCGCGGACTCGCCGTGGCTGAACGCGCCGCTCACGATCACCAGCTGGGGCAAGCGCGTACCGTCGCAGTACTACGGCCTGTTCTACGCGACGGATGCGGCGTGGAACGCGGCGCACTACTCGAACCCGGAACTGCAGCAGCTCGTCGCGGACTTCGACGCCACCACCGACGACGCAAAACGGCAGTCGCTGATCACGCAGATCGCGCAGGGACAGTGGACGGACGTGCCGACCATCATTCCGGCGCTCGCGAAGTCCGAAGTACTCCAGAACAAGCGGGTCCAGGGCGAGTTCATCGCTCCGCTGGACTTCTGGGCGGGCTACAACTTCGCCGGCATCAGCGTCGCAGGGGAGTGACCGCATGACCGCCAGCACCTCGCCCGACGTCGTCGCCTCCTCCTCGGCTACGGCGCGGCAAGGGCTGGCGGTCCTGCGTGCCCGCCACAGCCGCGTCCCGATCCTGATCGGGCGACGGTTGATCCAGGTGCCGCTGGTGCTCCTCGCCGTCTCGATCCTGGTCTTCTGGCTCATCGAGGTCGTGCCGGGTGATCCCGGGCGCAATGCACTGGGCCAGTACGCCACCTCGGAGCAAGTCCAGGCGTGGAATGTCTCACACGGTCTGACCGGCTCAGTCTTCGAGCGCTACCTCTCCTGGCTGTTCGGCTTCATCACCGGCGACTGGGGGACCAGCATCATCTACGGCGCTCCGGTCCGGGAACTCATTCTCGGTCGCCTCGGCAATTCGCTGCTGCTCGGCGCGGTCGCGTTCGTGATCCTCCTGCCGCTGGCCTTCACACTCGGGGCTGTTCAAGCCCGTCGCGAAGGATCCCGGACCGACCGGACGCTCACCATCGGCTTGATGTCGCTCGCCTCCGTGCCGGAATTCGTCGTCGGCGTCTTCCTGTTGATCGTCTTCAGCCTGTCGCTGCGCTGGTTCCCGATCCAGTCGTCGATCCGCCTGGACGGGAGTCCCGGCGAGGTGCTGTTGGCCCTCGCCCTACCGGCGATCACTCTGGCGCTCGGCTATGTCTCCGTGCTCGCCCGCATGACTCGCACCGGAGTCCTCGACACCACACGCTCGCAGTATTACCGCACCGCCGTCATCAAGGGGCTGCACGGACCCCAGCTGGCAGTCGGGCACGTCGCGCGCAACGCACTCATCCCGACCGTCTCGCTGCTCGGCATCTATCTGGGCTCGCTGCTCGGGGGGAGTGCCATCGTGGAGACTCTCTTCGGCTATCCCGGTCTGGGTGCCCTCCTGGTAACGGCCACCGTGAAGAAAGACATCTTCCTCCTGGAGGCGGGGGTGATGGTCGTCGGCGTGATCGCCCTGCTCGCTCTCCTCATCACCGATATCGCGTTCGTCCTCATCGACCCGCGCGTCCGACTCGAAGAGGTGGACTGAGATGGCCATCGCCGCCCCGCCGACCGATCGCGCGCTGGGCACGCTTGTCGGCACACCGGTGCGCTCGACCCGTTCTCGCCGTTGGCGGGCGCTGCTGTCCCGGCCGGGCTTCGTCCTCTCGGCGGCCGTTGTGCTCTTCTGGATCTTCGCCGCACTGGGTTGGCGTGCGCTGGGGCTGGACCCGTTCGCCGACACCGGCGCGCGATTGCAGCCGCCCAGCGCCGAGCACTGGTTCGGCACCGACAGGATCGGACGGGACGTGTTCGCCCGTGTGCTCGCGGGCGCGGAATCCGCGCTCTTGATCGGCCCTCTCGGGGCGATCCTGGCCACCGCGCTCGGCTCGACGTTGGGGCTGATCGCGGGATACCACCGGGGCTGGGTCGATCAGGCGTTCATGCGCGTGTTCGATGTTTTTCTGACCCTCCCGACGCTCATCTTCCTCCTCGTCATCGTCGGAGCCTTCGGCGGCAGTCCCCTCTCGATCGTCCTGGCGGTGGGCATCCTCTTCGCACCCGGCATCGCGCGCATCGTCCGCGCCGCCGTCCTCGTGGAGATGGGCAAGCAGTACGTGCCGAGCGCGCGCATCCAAGGCGAGAGTTCGCGGCGCATCATCTTCGGCGAGCTGCTGCCGAACATCTGGCCCCAGATCCTGGTGCAGGCGACGCTCAGCGTCGCGGCGGCGATCTTCATCTCGTCGTCGCTGTCGTTCCTCGGGCTCGCCTCTGCACCACCGTCCCCGGACTGGGGACTCGCGGTGAACGAGAATCGCAGCTACCTGCAGTCGGCCTGGTGGACGTTGGCGTTCCCCACTCTCGCAATCGCCTCTCTGGTCGTCTCCATCAACCTGATCGCCGACAATTTCCGAGAGGTGTTCCGAAGATGACCGAACCCGTCGTGTGTGTTCGGGGTCTCACCGTCGACTACAAGGTCGAGGGAGAGCTCCAGCGCGCCGTGGACAGGGTCGACTTCGACATCGCACCCGGCGGCGCACTCGGGCTGGTCGGCGAGTCCGGTTCAGGCAAGAGCACGATCGCGTTCGCGCTCGCTCGCTTCCTTCCCGCCGGGGCGCTCGTGCACGCGGACCAGCTCACGGTCGCCGGTGAAGACGTGCTCGGCCTGAACGAGCGCGCACTGCGCAAGTATCGGCGGACGCGGATCGGATTCGTCTACCAGGAGCCGGGCCGGGCGCTGAATCCGACGCGTTCGGTCGGCAGCCAGGTCAGCGAGACTTATCGGCTGCAAGGTGTGCGCGCCCGAGCAGCGCGCGAGGCGACGCTCGCGGCGTTCGATGACGTCGGGCTGCCCGATCCCGCCCAGCTCGTGCACCGATTCCCGCACGAGCTGTCGGGCGGACAGCAGCAGCGCGTCGTGATTGCGATGGCGCTCGCAACTGACCCCGCGCTGCTCATCCTCGACGAGCCCACCACCGGGCTGGACAGCCGCATCGAGGCCGAGGTCATCGCGCTCGTCGACCGGCTACAGCGCGAGCGCGGATTCGCGACCTTGCTGATCAGTCACAACCTCCCCTTGGTCGCTGCCCACTCGGAGCGGATCGGTGTGCTCGAGCGCGGCATCCTGGTCGAGTCGGGAACCGCGATCGACATCGTCGAGCGACCGCAGCACGGGTATTCGAAGCTTCTGATCGACGCGGTTCCCTCCCTGGAGGTTCAGTCGCGACCCGTCGCGGCCACGCACGCGCAACCCCTCTTGAGTGCGCGCGGGGTCACGAAGACCTACGGCGGCACCGTGGCACTCGACGGTGTCGACCTCGACATCGGCCGAGGCGAGGTCCTCGGCCTCGTCGGCGAATCCGGCAGCGGCAAGACCACGCTGGGCCGAGTGATCGCCGGGCTCACCCGATCAGGCGGCTCCATCCAGTTGCATACCGATGAGTCGACACGGGTGCCGGTGCAGTTCGTCTTCCAGAGCCCGGACGCGTCGCTGAACCCGCGACGCACGGTGCGTCAGACGCTGACACGATCGATCGAACTCCTGCACGGCGAGACGGATGCCGAAGAGCTCGCGCTGAGCACGGGTCTCGCGGGCGATGTCCTCGACAAGCTGCCCGACGAGCTGTCGGGCGGGCAGAAGCAGCGCGTCGCGATCGCTCGGGCCTTCGCCGGGCGGAGCCCTCTCGTCATCTGCGACGAGCCGACCTCCGCGCTGGATGTGAGCGTCCAGGCGCGGGTGCTCGATCTGTTGATCGAGCTGCAGGAGCGCACCGGAGTCTCGTACCTGTTCATCACCCACGATCTCGCGGTCGTCCGGCGTATCGCGCATCGGGTGGCCGTTCTGCGACACGGTCGGATCGTTGAAACCGGACCCATCACCGATGTCTTCGACGACGCGCAGCATCCCTATACGGAGTCGCTGCTGTCGGCCGCACGCGATCTGCGGGGCGAACAGCGCGCTCTGGCCGCGGCGTAGCGGATAGCCGAGCCGGCGACTGTCGTCCGCGGCTGTGTCATCAGACGGAGTCAGCGAACGGCGTCGGCGATCTTGGCGCCCTCTTCCGCGTCGATCTGCGTCCAGTAGCTCACGACTCTTTCGCGGAGATCGGGGTCGGTGATCTCAGCGATCTGCGCTGCCACGATGGCTCGCAGTCGCTCCCGCGCGTCTTCGTCCAAGACGCGCCGGACGAGCTCGCCCGCTTGGGTGAAGTCATCGGTCGTCTTCCACACCCGCGCCCGGCGGGCGAAATCCTCGTCCCAGTTCGACTCCAGCGGGCCTGACGGCGGCACTGCGGGGCGCCGGGCGAACTCGTCCTTGACCCGATGCTGATGGAAGCGCCAGTAGCTGTCGATGCGGGAGATGAGCATCGGGTCAGGGCTGGGGCCGATGCCGGGAACGAAGCTCGACGGCGCGAACGCGGCCTGCTCGATCTCGCCGACCTCGTCGTCCGGATTGCGATCGAGCACGAGCCGGCCGACCTCGATGAGCGGGTACTGGCTCTTGGGCCAGACCTTGGTCAGATCGAAGGCGTTGAACGCGTCCGTCCGCGCATCCTCGTAGGGGATGACCTGCACCGAGAGCGTCCAGGAGGGTCGGTCGCCGCGATCGATCGCGTCGCGGAGGTCGGACCGGCGGTGATCGACCTCCGGGGCGAGGATGAGGTCGGACTCATCGTCGGTGAGGTGGGGGGTGCCCTGCTCCGAGCGCAGGTGGTACTTGACCCAGAAGCGCTCGCCGTCGGCGTTCGTCCACTGGAATGTGTGCGAACCGAAGCCGTCCTGGTGGCGCCACGAGAGGGGGATGCCACGGTCGCTCAGGAGCCACGCCACCTGATGGGCAGACTCCGGGTTGCGGGTCCAGAAGTCCCACAGGCGGTCGTAGTCGAAGACGGCGCCGTCGCGGTACATCTTCTGTGCGACCACGAGCGAAGCGAACTTCGCCTCGTCGCGGAGGAAGAACACCGGCGAATTGTTGCCGACGAGGTCGTACTCGCCATCAGCGGTGAAGAACTTGACGGCGAAGCCGCGCAGGTCGCGCCACGCTTCGCGGCTGCCGCGGAAACCGAGTGTCGCCGAGAAGCGTACGAGGGCATCGACTCGCGACCCTGGCTGGAACAGGGCCGCGGACGTGAAGGCGCTGACATCGGCGGTGGTTTCGAAGAACCCGAGCGCGCCGCCGCCCTTCGAGTGACGGATGCGCACAGGGACCGGGCCCTGGTCAGCCGACGGGTAGTCGGCTCGACGGTCGACCGTCCCTGTGCGCGTCATCGCGATGCCTAGCCGACAGGGCGAACGTCGACGGAGTCGTAGAACGCCACATAGCCCGCGATCGGCGCGAAGGCGCTGATGGGCTCTGGGTACGACCACGCCGCCAGTGCGTCGTCGGCGGTGACTTTCAGCGCCCAATAGTCGGACGCGACGCCCTTGAAGGGACAGAATGTCGTGTTCTCGACGGGACGCAGTTTGTCGAGCACCACGTCTTCGCGAGGGAAGTACAGTCGGGTGGGTACGTCGATCTCGTGCAGTTCGATGACGCGAGAACTCGTCGCAAGAAGGTCGGATCCGTTCCACGCCTCGACGACGCCGTCATGCCTCTTCAGGTGCACGAGGCCGTCGGTTGCGACACCTGCTGCTTCCAGTACTGCTGCTTCGGCCATTTCTGCTCCGTATCGCTCGGTCGTGATGCTCACGGGCGATCGGTCACGCCCGCGTTCATACGCTAAGTGAGCTCGCACGTCGTAGCTCGAAGATGAACGCAGGTTGCGCCGCGGTGATCTCAATCGTGTCCGCCGGCGCTGTACGCCCCCGCGAAGGCCTCCCTCACCTGCGCTCTCAGCCACTGATGGGCCGGGTCGGCCTCGTATCGCTGGTGCCAGGATGCGACGGCAAGGGTGGGCGGGACGTCCAGGGGCAGTTTCCGGATGACCAGGCCCAAACCCTCGACCAGTCGACGACTCGCCTCGACGGGGACTGCCGTGATCGCGTCGGTCTGCTGGGCGACCCGCAGCGCGTCGACACTGTTCGGAACCGAGGCGATCACTCGCCTGGTCAGCCCCAGCGACGCGAGTGCGTCATCGATCTGGTCGCGCATCCGGCCCCGCCGGGAAACCACGACGTGCAACGCCGATGCATATCGTTCCGGGGTGAGTTCTCCCGACGCCAGTGGGTGACCGCGACGGAGCGCGATCCCGACGCCGCCGCTGGCCAAGACCTCGAAGCTGATGTCGGGAGTGGTCGGCACGGTTCCACCGAGCTCAAGGTCCACGCGGCCCCGCTTGAGTTCGCCCGTGTCCTCAGAAGACTCGGCGACGAACCGAACGCGGACCGACGGTGCGGTCCGCTCCACGATCGACAGGAGGCCGCTCGCGAGCGCCCCGGTGAACAGATCGTGGCTCTGGATGGTGAATGTGCGGTCGAGGGTCGCCACGTCGAACTCGCGCTGCGGCGCGAGAACCGCGGAGGCGGCCCGGACGAGAGCGTGCACCTCCTCCCGAATGGCGACGGCGTAGGGGGTAGGGATCATCGACCGCCCCGATCGAACGAGAATCTGGTCTCCGGTCAGCTTCCTGAGGCGCCCGAGGGCGCGACTCGTCGCCGGCTGTGAGACGTGGAGCCGGTCGGCGGCACCCGTCACAGAGCCTTCCTCGAGAAGTGCGTCGAGCATCGTGAGAAGATTCAAGTTCAATTGCACGCAGGTAATACTACAGAATGCAATAATTGTCTTTGCGGTTATGGAGGACGTTCCTTACCGTTGACGCATGACCGAAACAGACCTGATTGCCACCGATACCCGGCTCCTTGGTGCCGCCGCCGCGGCGGTGCGCGCCGCGACCGACCACATGCACGAGCGCTTCGCCATGCAGCCCCGACCGGTGAGCCGTGACGACGTCGTTGAGAGCATCCGAGCCGGTGACGCCGAATCGCTGAGCGTTCTGCGTCCACTGCTCGAGGCCGCCTACCCGGCGGCCCGCTGGGTGGAGGATGAACTCGATGACGGCTCCCTCCCGCGCGGCGACTGGTGGGTGACCGACCCGGTGGAAGGCGCGATCAACTTCGTTCACGGCATCAGCGAGTGGGCGGTGACCGCCACCCTCGTTCGAGACAATGAGCCCGTCCTAGCAGTCGTAGCCCTCCCGGGGGGATCTGCCACGTACACGGCGGTGAGAGGCGGTGGCGCATTCCTCAACGGCCGGCCGATCCGTGTGTCGGCCAAGACCCGGCTTTCGGCCGCTCTGGTCGGAACCGGCCAGGCGAGCCCCCGCGAGACCGCCGATACCTTCGCGCTCATCGCCCGCACCCTCCCGGTGATGATGGCAGCATCCGGCGTCACGCGAGTGTCCGTTCCCCCGACCCTGCAGCTCATTCACGTCGCGGCAGGACGGATGGATGCCTTCTGGCAGCACAGTGCGGTGCGGTCGGGCCTGCTTCCCGGGGCCCTTCTCGTCGAGGAGGCCGGCGGAACTGTCACCGACATTCACGGCGCCCCGTGGTCGCTCGCCAGCACCGACTTCCTTGCGACAGCACCAGGCGTGCACGGCGAAGCCGTGAGCGCGCTCACCTCAGCACTCACCCCCATCTCCTGACGAGGAATACAGCATGCACATCGCAGTTCTCGCAGCATCCGGCAAGACCGGCCAGCAGCTCGTGCTTCACGCCCTCGACCGCGGCCACACCGTCACTGCGATCGCCCGTCGCCCGGAGGCCCTGGAGCTGCCGGCGTCCGATCTGCTCACCCGGGCGAGCGGAGACGTTCGTGACCGCGGTTCGATCGCCCGCGCCGTGGAGCACGCCGATGTCGTGGTCTCGGGGCTCGGAGCGGTGCGAGGCGACGCGCCAGGAGTTCTGCTCGCCGGGGCTCGCGCACTCATCGGTGCCGGCTCGCCGCGCATTCTCTGGCTCGGGGCTTTCGGCACGGGCAGATCCGCCGACATCGCCGGCGCGTTGACCCGCGGAATCCTCACGCTGGCGCTGGGGTCGGAACTGCCGGACAAGGTCGCCGCAGACGGCGAGATCCTTGCGGCGGGCGGGACCGTATTCCACTCGGGTCCTCTGACCAACGGACGCCTGGCGACGTACCACACGGTGCCACTGGATGCCGTCCGACGCAGACTGATCCCCTCGTCCTTCAGCCGAGCGACAGTCGCCTCGGCCATGCTCGATGAGGCGGAGGGGCCCGCTCGCGGGGGTCAGCTCCTCGTGCCGGTGCTCGGCCCCTCCCCGCGCGCTGAAGCGGTCACTTCATAGCCCGCAGTACCGAGCAGTGGATCGCAGACGTCATGCAGCCGAAGCTAGGGGATTCGCTGATCTGAACGTGGACACGAGGGTGGGGCGAGAGTCACCATGAGACATGTCCACGTCCGGCCTCGCTCAGCACCTCTTCGATCGCGCCGCGGCAGACGAGCAAGCCGCCTACCGGATCCTCCCTCGCGACGACATACCCGCTGTGAGAGCCGCGATTCGTCAGCTGGCGCGAGAACGACACATCCATATCCGAACGGCGGTCGTTGACGATGTGCTGGCTGTCGTCAGGAAAGACGCGAAAATCTGGAACGAACCCGTCAGCACCATGAGGACCAAGCTCACTCCCGGATAGCGGCACGCACCGTGGGACTACGCGCTCGCGCGACTCGGGTTGCGCTGACTCCGAGCGGCGGCTACGAGCGTGCGGGTAGATGGAGTGTGCCGCTCGCCGTCAGCACGCCCGACCCGCTCAGCCGAACGAGCGGCCCGTCGACGGTCACCTCGAGTCGGCTAGGACGCCCGAGCGCCGTTCCCTGCTCGATCGTCGCAGGCGCGCCGGCCGCGACATGGCCCTGGTCGACCAGACGTGCCGCGAGAGGTCCTGCGGCGGTACCCGTCGCGGGGTCTTCGACGATCCCGACGGTGGGGTTGAAGAAGCGCGCATACGCGACCGCGTCGGTTCCGGCATCCCGGGTGTAGACGTAGCAGCCCTCGCCTTCTGCATCGCGCAGCACCGCGAGCAGGCGGCTCGAGTCGGGCGTTGCGCGGTCGACCGCCGTTCGGTCGTGAAGCGGCACCAGCAGGTGGCCGACCCCGGTCGAGACGACCTGGGGCGAATCGTCGGGCGCGAGATCGACAGCATCCAGCCCCAATGCTGAGGCGAGCGCTGCGCGGTCGATGACCGTGGCCGCGAATTGCGGGGCAGATTGGTCCATGGTGACGAGATGCCTCGCGTCGCCGTCGCGCCGAGTGACCTCCACGGCGAGGACGTCGTCGCCGATCTCCTGCCGGAACCGCGTCTGGTCGGCCGGCAGCTCGCCGGACTGCGCCAGCCAGATCCACGCGCCCATGGCGTTATGCCCCGCCCCGAGCACCTCGACGCCGACTGCGGTGAACGAGCGGAGCCGCCAGTGCGCAGTGGGTGCCGTCGGCCGCAGGAGAAAAGTGGTCTCGGACTGGTTGAACTCCTGAGCGATCGCCTTCATGCGCGCGACGTCGATGGCATCGGCGTTGGGCACGAGCGCCAAAGGGTTGCCGCTGAGCGGCTCACGGGCGAACACGTCGACGAAGAAGAAGGGCAACTCCACGTCGGTCACGGTACAACGATTCCTTCCGCGAGGTACGCGAGGCGACGGAGGGTCTCGGTGTTGCGCCACCACAGCAGAGGCTCCATGAGCGGCCGGGGGATCCATGCCCCGGGGCCTGCGACGGGCTCCTCCTGGATTCGGACGACGCACCCCTTTCCTCTCGGCTTGACGTCGAGGGTCACGCGCGCTTCACCCAGCGGCCATCCGGTGGGGCGCATGATCATTCGGTGGGGCGGGCTCCACTCGATCGAATGGGTTTCGTCGTTGATCATCACCGGCCACACGCCGAACGAGTGGTGCAGCTGCGAGCCTGGATCCGGCCATGAGACATCGACATCCCGCATCCTCGTTGCGCCCACCACCCATGAGGGGTAGAGCCAGCCGTCAGCCAACACCCGGAAGACAGCCTCGACGCTGCATTGCAGCTCACGCACGTTCACAGACATCCGAACTCCGCACTCGTCATCCGCGGTCCGTCAACCGGTGCGACGGATCCCGGTCTCCACTCTCACCGTGGCGGGACGATGCAGACATGGGATTGACAATCGCGTCACCCGGTCGGGGTCCACAACCTCCCTCGCCGGAGCCCGGTGAGACGGCTACGATCGCGGGAAAGCAACGTGCCGACCTCGACCGACGGGTTTTCCTGCGCGCTGCGGTGAGTGTTGGTGGTGGACGCCGGAGAGTTGATCGGCCGGCAGGCCGAGGTCGAGAGGATCGCGGGTGTCATCGCCGGGTTGCCGGCATCGGGCGACGCGCTGCTGGTCACGGGCGAAGCCGGCATCGGCAAATCGTCGCTCCTCGCCTGCAGCGAGCGTCTTGCGCGGCAGCGGAATGTCGTGGTTCTGAGTGCCGTTGCGTCAGAGGCGGAGGTGCATCTGCCCTTCGCCACTCTGCACAGCTTGCTCCACTCAGTCGAGACGCAGCGGCTGCGGTTGCAGCCGCGGTTGCGCGCGGCGCTGGATGCGGCGATCGGCCTGGGCGACGAAGCTCCTTCGGATGTCTTCCTGGTCGGGCTCGCGGTTCTGGAGCTCTTGAGCGAGCTCGGCCAGGGCCGAGGTGTTCTCGTTACGGTCGATGACACGCAGTGGATGGATTACTCGACGGCTCAGGTCTTGGGTTTCGTGTCACGGCGCGTTCGGGCAGACCCGATTGCGATTGTCTTCGTCAAGCGCAGCGGGTGGTCGAGTCCACTCGACGAGGCCCACCTGTCGACACTCCACATCGGATCACTGTCTGACGAGGATGCAGAGGCCTTGTTGGTGTCGCATCGGCGGGAACTCGACGCCGCCGGTCGACGACGGATCCTCGAGCTCGCTCAGGGACACCCTCTGGCGCTTTTGGAATTGGCAGCGAGCGGGAATCCGTCGGATGACGCGGAGGACCGCATCCATCTCGGCGACCGACTGCGGGAAAGCTTCGCGGTGCGATGGGCGGGGCTGAGCCCCGCGGCGAACGCCGCATTGCTCGTAGTCACCGTCAGCGACGGCGCTCCGATCGAGGAGGTACTCGCCGCCGCCGATCATCTGGTCGATGCTCAGGATGCCTCGATCGGCGTATGGGAAGAGCTCGCGGCAACAGGGGCCGTGCGAATCGACGATGGACACATCCGCTTTCGGCATCCCCTCATCCGGTCAGCGGTGATGGCTACGGTTTCCGCCCAAGAACTGCGCGCCGCGCACAGGTCGCTGGGCGCCACTCTCGGCGCTCCCCAGCGGGCGGCGTGGCATCTCGCGGCCGCGGCGACCGGCGCCGACGAACACGCCGCGGAGGCCCTCGATGAGGTCGCGGCCCACGCGCGCGCCGGCGGCGACGTTGCCTTGGAACACCGAGCGTTGGCGCGGGCGTCGGAGCTGAGTGAGAATCCGGCCCGCCGTTCACGCCGACTGTTGCGTGCCGCTCAGACCGCTGTCGACCTGAATCGGCCCGGCGTGGCGCGTAGTCTGGCGGCTCAGCTCGATGCCACCGCACTCGGGCCGATTGATTCGGCTCGCTTCGCCCTCTTGCGGGACAGTCTCGATGCCACCGCGCACTCGCAATCGAGGGTCGATCGCCTTGTTTCGCACGCGCGTGCCGTCGTTGCCGCCCATCCCGACCTCGCCGTGTCACTCCTGATCGCGGCCGGTACGCACCTCACCGCCGCCAGTTTCACTCTCGAGGCCGACTCCGCCACCGACGTGACCCGAGCACTGGCCGCGCATCTCGGCGCGGATGATCCGCGGGTGGTGGCGGTCTTGGCCGTCGTCGATCCGCAGACGAACGCGACTCTCGTCCGTGAGCGCCTGTCCCACATCGACTTCGACGCCTTCGATGAACGAGACGAGCTGCTCGTCAACGCCACCGCGTTCGTGCTGGATGCCGACCCGACACTGGCTCGCCTGCAGGCCGCCGCCATCGACAGATTCAGGGCGCGCGGACAGTTGAGGGCCGTTGCATCGCTGCGTGTCGTGCACACCTGGACCGCGATCGCGTTGGCCGACTGGCCCGAGGCAATGCTCGCCGCGGAGGAGGGCATCCGCCTCGCGCAGGAGACGGGTTCCGCGCAGTGGGAATCGGGTTCGGTGATCGCTCTGGCGATGATCGCGGCCTTCCGCGGAGATGAAGAGGGCGCCGCCGCAGCCATCACGGCTGCGGAGACGTTGGCGGCGACGAAGGGCGCGCAGAATGTGCTGACCGGTGTGCAACTCACCCGTGGCGTCGACCACATCGCCCGCGGTGAATTCGACGAGGCGACATCGGCGCTCAAGCGATCCTGCGACCCAGATGATCCGTCGTTCCATCCCGTGCAATCGCCGTGGTGCCTCGGCGATCTGGCGCAAGCCGCCTACCACTGCGGTCGCCTCGACGAGATCCGACCCATCATGGCCTCGTTCGGGACGGCGCGCACATCCTCGCCGTGGCATCGCATGGCGTCGGAGTACGCTGAGCCGTTCCTGCGAACCGATCCGGCCGGTGTGGAGGCTGCTTTCCTCACCGCCATCGCAGGCCGGGTTTCGCGATGGCCGACGTACCGTGCGCGGATGCTGATCGAATACGGGTCGTGGCTACGTCGTCGGAGGCGCGGCGACGAGGCGAAGGACCGACTGCGCACCGGGAGGGATCAGGCGGACGCGTACGGCTTGCACCCATGGTCGATGCTTGCTCGGCACGAGTTGCGCGCGATGGGGGAGGAAAGCGCGCGTGCACATGTGGCGGCGTGGGAGCGGCTCTCACCGCAAGAGTTGCACGTAGCGCAACTGGCGGCCGCAGGGCTGTCGAATCGAGAGATCGGCGAGCGGCTGTTCCTATCGCACCGCACCGTGGGCTCGCACCTGTACCGGATCTTTCCCAAGCTCGGAATCACCAACCGCGCGCAGCTGGCGGCGGTAATCGAACAGCCCGAGCGCCGCCCGAGGGCTCAGCGCTCAGCGTGAGACGTTCACCACGCGCGCATCGATCCAGCTGAGGATGCTCTCAGCGACCTCCCGCCAGCCATGATCGATGGTGAGGGAATGTCCGCGGTCGGGAAATTCCACGAGCTCTGTGACGGCAGTGGAGTGCCGGTACTGCTTGAGCGTCGACTTCGTGATCGCGGTCGGGACAGTGTGGTCCTTGCCTCCCGCGATCAGCAGCAGCGGCCCGCGTTCGTCGTTTCCCGTTTCGACGGCCGCGGGCGAGTGCCGCGAGAAGTTTGCGCTGGCCGCCTCGAAGAGCGGCTTCCCCGGCGATGGGATGTTCCACTCGGCCCACAGCGTGTCGGACTCTTCCTCGGTCAGTTCGTTGCCGAAGCTGTAGCGGAACTGTTCCGCGGTCAGCGACACTGATCGCTTCTCGTTCGCAAAGTCTTTGAACACGGGAAGCGTCGACCGCAACGATGACAGTGGGAGCGGCAATACGCCTTTGATCTGTGCCGCATCGATGGCCACACCCGCGCGTCCGAGGTTCTGGCCGAGGAGCTTCTCAGTGATCATGCCGCCGAAAGAGTGCCCGATGATGATCGGGCTCTGACCCAGGTCTCCGATGATCTCCGCGTAGTGGGTCGTGACGTCGTCGATGCCGTGCCCCGCCCCCGACTGGGAGTCCTCGCGCGCGGCATCTACCGATTCGGGCTCTCCCGGCCAGGTCGGTGCGACCGGGTCGAATCCTCGAGCGGCGAATAATTCGAGCCAAGGATTCCACGAGGATGCTGCCAGCCAGAGGCCGTGGATGAAAACGACAGGAATCGGCGCTTCGGTCATGGTTCATTCCTTCGACTCAAGTGATGCAAGACAGGTGCGGGCGTCAGCTCAGCTGCGCCAATAGTCGTTCGCCGCCGCGATCGTCGCGAACTCGATCGCGACGACCTGGCTGGCGGCTATCAGGCTGTCTGGATGGGGGGAGTACACCTTCCGGCCCGCCACGAGTGCGTCGAGGTCGGGCTGGATGTTGTGGATGGTGTGGCGCGCGATGGTGAGGGCGAGCGTGCGGCCTTCTTCCGCCGTCGCCGTGATGAGCGTGCCAGCGGGGATGCCGACCAGCTCGGAATCGGGAACGCGGTTCATTTCTCCTCCAAGGAGTGTCGAGCAGGCGGGCTTCGGCTGGTTCGACAGTATGAAAGCGGTCACGACGGCGCATCAGTCAAATGACTGCACTCGATCTCAGCGGGAGTGCCACATCGCCCGCGACATGCAGTCATGAAAATATGCAGAGTGTGCAATAATGCATGTGTGAATATTTCTGAGACGGTCGGGTTGCGCGAACGAAAGCGCGTCAAGACTTCCGAAGCGATCCATGCGGCGGCGATCGAACTGGTCCTCGAACGTGGACTCGAAGCGGCGACGGTCGACGCGATCAGTGAACGCGCCGATGTGTCGAGCCGTACGTTCTTCAACTACTTTCCCTCGAAGGAAGACGCCGTCCTCGGGGTGGACGAGGCTGCGGTCACCGCCCAGCTCGAGGCGCCACCCGATTACGGCGGCGACCCGCTGATCGCGGCATTCGACATCCTGTACTCGGTGTTCGAAGCCAGCGGGGGGCGGCGCGCCAACGTCGACCTGGTCCGGCAGGTCGTTCGCAGGAATCCGCCGCTCATGACGCGACAGATGCTGCGAGTCGCAGAACTCGAAGGCCGGCTCGGCGAGATCGTCGCAGGCTGGCTCGCCACGGATGCCCGTTTCGCCGCCGACAGCGACGACGAGCGCCTCCAACAGGCTCGACTCATCATCGGCGTCTGCCTCGCCAGCATCCGCGTGAGCATGAAGGCGTGGGCAAGCCCCAGCGACGCCGAAGCCGAGGCGAGAACTGTCGACCCGCGACTGACGTACGAGCGGTCGATCACGACGCTCAGATCACTATTGGAGAAGCTCTCATGACCTCTGCATCCGCGGCACCGAACACGCAGGGTGGCGTTCCCTCGACGCGCAGCGTGCTGCTCGTCTTCGCCGGTCTCATGGTGGCGATGTTGCTCGCGTCGCTCGATCAGACCATTTTCAGCACCGCCCTTCCGACCATCGTGGGTGAACTCAATGGCGTCGAGCACATGCTGTGGGTCACGACGGCGTACATCCTCGCCTCGACCATCGTCATGCCGGTCTACGGCAAACTCGGAGACCTCGTCGGGCGCAAGTGGCTGTTCGTCGCGGCGATCTCGATCTTCCTCGTCGGCAGCGTCATGGGCGGCCTGGCCGACTCGATGGGAACCCTCATAGCGGGGCGCGCCGTTCAGGGTCTGGGCGGTGGCGGACTGATGATCCTCGCCCTGGCGATCATCGCCGACGTGGTGCCGGCCCGCCAGCGCGGTCGGTATTCCGGGATCATGGGCGCCGTCTTCGCCGTCTCGAGTGTCGCAGGCCCGCTGCTCGGCGGATACTTCACCGATGGACCCGGCTGGCGCTGGGCTTTCTGGATGAACATCCCCCTCGGCATCCTCGCCATCCTTTCGGCGGTCTTCTTCCTGAAGCTTCCCCAGCGTTCCTACGCCAAGCCGCGGATCGACTTCGCCGGCATGATCGTGCTCGCGATCGCCGCGACGAGCCTGGTGCTGTTCACGACCTGGGGTGGCAGCACCTACGCGTGGGATTCGCCCATCATCATCGGGCTGATCATCGCGACGGTCGTCTTCGCCGTGCTGTTCGTGTTCATCGAAAGCCGAGCCGCCGAGCCGGTCATCCCGCTGACGCTGTTCAAGAACCGCAACTTCAATCTCACGACCGGCGCGGGCCTCATCACCGGCGTCGCCATGTTCGGCGCGCTCGCCTACATGCCCACCTACCTGCAGATGGTCACCGGAGTGGGCGCGGCGCAGGCCGGCCTGCTGATGATCCCCATGATGGGTGCGTTGCTGGTCTCATCCATCGGCTCGGGTCAGATCGTCTCGCACACCGGCAGGTACAAGGCGATCCCGATCGTCGGCATGTTCGTCACCGCACTGGGGCTCTTCCTGCTTTCGACCCTCACCGCCACGACCGCCATCTGGATCATGTGCGTGTACCTTGCCGTCATGGGCCTGGGCCTGGGAATGTCGATGCAGATCCTGATCCTCGTGGTGCAGAACTCGTTCCCGCAGGCCATCGTCGGAACGGCGACCAGCTCGAACAACTTCTTCCGTCAGATCGGCTCGTCGCTGGGTGCCGCGATCGTCGGCAGCCTGTTCGTCTCGCGACTGACCGACATCCTCGCCGCAAACCTGCCCGCGGGCGGAACCGGCGGCACCGGGATGAATTCGCTCACGCCGGCGATCGTCTCCGCCCTGCCCGAGCCGGTGCACTCGATCGTCATCAACGCCTACAACGACGCGCTCGCACCGATCTTCCTGCTCATGGTGCCGCTCGTGCTGATCGCCGCGGTCCTCCTCATGTTCGTCGTCGAGAAGCCCCTCGCCACGCGCATCGAGAGCGCCGAAGGCGAACCGTCGCTGAACATGCAGCTGCTCGACGAGTCACTCGCCACCGGAGCGAACCCCACGGCCGAGCCGGTGCTGTCGGCGCGCACGGGATCGATCCGCATCGACGGCGTCGGCGAGACCCGAAGCTCCCGGTAGCACTGCCGGCGCCGGGATCCGCTCGCCGGCTGACCCGACCGGGCTCTCGAAAAGACCGGTCGGTGACGATGACACGCCGGTTCGGGATGCTGTGCCTCGGCGTGCCTTCGTGACGAGCCGGTCTTTCGGGACGGCGGGCCACCCGGTGAGCCCCGCGCAACTGCGCAGAGCGCTTTCCGCCCCTCTGACGCCATACTGGCTGCATGACCGGTCCCGACGGCGAACTGGCGACCGACGGCACCACCTCGGCAGCCTTCCTCCGCACCGCGTTTCACCCATCGACCGGTGAGCTCCTGGTCTCGCGGACCGGGCGCATCTGGGAGGCGATCCTGACCGCGCACGACGCCGGCCAAGACGGCACCGATCACGATGGTGTCGGGAGCATCATCGCGATCCTCGACGGCGAGTTCGACCTCACCATGATCCCGGCGGGTCGCGTGCATCCGGCGTCGCGGGTTGCGGCATCCTCGCCATCGTCCGCCGGAGGTCACGGCACCGTCGTCGCCCTTCTCGCGCTGGCCGCGGCACCGGGCGCACAGCTGCTGCTGATCGACGTGATGGCGGGCCCCTTCGTCCGGGCGGCCAAGATCGCCGACGGCCTGGCGCTCGCCGCGGAGTGCCGCGCGGCGGTCGTGAACCTGAGCGTGGAGTTCCCCACCGACTGCGCGCATCGCGATGCGACCTGGATCGACTCGTCGCTCGCCCTCGAGATCGACCCCGACCCCGTGCGCTTCCTCGGCGAGGTGGACGCATGGATCGCCCACGCCGAGCCGTATGCGGGCAGCAGATGCACACGTGCCTGCGAAGTGTGCGACGCGCTCGCCCGGCTGCCCGGCGATGTGCTCGTGGTCGCCGCATCCGGGAACATCCGCGACCAGGTCTGCCCCGCCTGCTTCGCCGGGGCGATCGGCGTGGGATTCCAGCGCACGCAGCGGGTCGAGGTGGGCGGCATCGTCCTGACCGCTTCAGGGCTGCCCGAGACCGAGATGGGGAGCCTGGTGACGCCCGAGCTCGTCGTCGAGGAGCCGCCCGGGTTCCGCGGCACGAGCTTCGCCAGCCCCCTCGTGGCGGGGCTGGCAGCGACGCTGACACATCCGGCGGAGTTCGCCGCCACCGCGCGACTCCCGTTCGCCCTGTCACCCCTCCTGATGCTGGCGAACCTGTTCGCACAGCATCCCGAATCGGTGACGACGCGCGCCGTCACCACTCTGCAGCAGGGCTTTCAGCGGTTCGCCGCGGCGATACCCGCACCGCACCGGCACTGGGAAGAGGCCGAAGTCACCTCGCCGTGCGCGCTCTGCGCGCTTCTCCTGGTGGACTGGTACGACGCGTTCAGCGCGACCCTGCTCGCCGGTGACAGCCCGGAGGCGGTCGAACAAGGACTCGGGATCGCGCGCATCGGCGCCGTGCTGGCCCCTCGCTCGGCGAGCACCGCGGGCAACGTCGGTGCCGGCTGGAAGCGCTCGGCCGACTTCGTCGCCGGCCCCGACCGGGCCGCACGACTCGAGCGGGCGCACACCTACTTCGCGCGGGCCGCCGATCTCGCACCGGAGGTGGCGGTGTATGCGGCACTCCGCGACGGGATCGCCGGCTCGCAGCCGGACCCTGCTCCCTCGAGCTGAGACCGCGGCCCCGGCGGACCGATCCTTCCCGTAGCGTGGAAGGCACAGCACCGCTCGAAGGGCAGGCCATGAAGATCGTCGCAGCATCCGACTGGCGAGACGGCATCCCGTTCGAGACCCCGATGATCGTCGCCGATATCTCTCCGGGTGAACCGGTGCGCTGCACGGTCTGCGGCACCGATTCCGCACTGCGTCCGCGCACCGAACTGTGGGCGTACAAGCACCGGCATCCGAAGAATCATGACGGATTCGTGCGCTTCTACTGCGCAGAGCATGTTCCCGCCGCCCCGGTCGTGGCCGCTCCGCCCGTACCGGAGCGCGTGGCGCCCCGCCGGGAGCGCCGGCCCTCGACGTCGCGCGCCGCTGCCGTTGAGGAGAAGCCCCGGATGCTGTGCCCCGACTGCTTCATCGAGGTGGCGGCCTCCGGCATCTGCGGCATGTGCGGCAATCTCGTGACCGCACCTGCGGGCAGCTGACCGCTCTCCGCGAGAAGTTCTATGCGGCCGGATCGACGAGGGCTATCGTTTCTGAAAACCCCTTGTCCCTCGCCGTGGAGGTTGACGTGAACGATGACGTTTCGGATGAAAGCGCAGCTCTCGACCAAGTGGTCGAACGACTCGCAGTGAGTTTTCCCCATGTTCCCGCCGACACGATCCGGATCGCGGTGAACGACGTGTATGCCTCGGTCGCCGGCGCGCACGTGCGCGACTTCCTGCCGGTGATCGTGGAGCGCGAGGCGAAGAAACAGCTCAAGACGCTCGTGCAGTGAGGGCGCCGCCAGTAAGGGCGCCGCGCGGGCTCAGGATTTTTCGCGGGTCTGGCGGAACGCGAGGGCGAGGGCGAGCGAGACGCACATGAGGCCGGCGAAGAAGATGAGCCCCTGCCAGGAATCGACTGTGAAGGCGAAGCCGAAGAGGTACATGCCGCCGAGGAACAGAACGATGTACAGGATGAACATGGCGACCTTTGCGTCGAGAGGCTCCGTGATGTGGGCACTTCGATCGTAGCGACCGACCAGGCGTGCGGACGACTCGGAAACGGCGGTTCAGCCCAGGCGCTCGCGGACGACCCGCGCGGTTGCCGCCGGGTCGGGGCGATGCATGACCGATTCGGGAACGACGACGAGCTCGGCGTGGTCGATCTCGTCGGCCAGGCGGTCGGACGCGGTGATGAGCATGGGGAAGGTCTGTGCGCCGCGCAGCACCGTCACGGGCTGTGAGACCGACAGCATCCCCTCCGTCGGAGTCGACACCTGCGCGACCAGCCGTGTGTCGTACACGGTCGACTGACCCAGCAGCGCGACGGCGGCGAACTGATCACTCGCGCGGAACTGGTCGACCATCTCGCGAGGCAGCCGGATGTTCTCGAGCTGGAACGCGACCACCGCCTCGTCGGGGTGGCCGTCGTCAACGAGCTGCTGCAGCCGCTCGGCGAGGTCGGCGGGCGCCTCGTCGACGCCGAAGCTCAGCGGCGGCTCGGAGAGGAACAGTGCGCCCACCGGCACACCGAGCGAGGCGGCGTACAGGGCGAGCACCGCTCCCGACGAGTGCCCCAGCACGGCGGCGCCACCTTCGCCTCCGCCGGCAGCTGCGAGGACCGCGGCGAGATCGTCGACCTCGTTCTCTGGGATCGAGTCGCGCGCATCGCCGCTGTCTCCGCGCGCGCGGCGGTCCCACGTGACGGCGCTGAACCCGGCGTCGACGAGGGCGTCGGCCAGTGGGGCCGCGTCGGCCGCTGTAGAGAGCGCGCCGTTCACGATGATCACCACCGGTCCCTCGCCGGTGCGGTGATAGGCGATGGGTGTTCCGTCGGCAGATGTCACGGTTTCCATGCCTTCACCGAACCACCGGCCACCGACATCCGCAAGGTGCGGGCGCGACATCCGATCAGTCCGGAACGCACCCAGCCCATCCCCGCGCTGCGCGAGGCAGACTAGAAGGACCCCCTCGCCCCACGATCGGACCCCCATGCGCACCATTCCCTCGCGCGATCGGCTCGCCCACGACCCCACCGATGTCCGCGACCTCGCGGATGCACGCAGTGATTTCCCGTCGATCGGTCACCACCCCGACCGTGCCTACCTCGACTCGGCCGCGACCGCCCAGCGCCCCGCCCAGGTCATCGACGCCGAGCGGCTTTTCGTCGAGCGCGACTATGCGGCCGTGCATCGCGGCGCCAGCGAAGCGGTCGGCGCGGCGACCGAAGCCTTCGAGAGCGCGCGGCAGAAAGTCGCCCGATTCGTCGGCGCGGGCGAGAACGAGATCGTCTGGACCGAGAATGCGACCGACGCGGTCAACGTGGTCGCGCTGGGGCTGTCGGATGCCTCGACCGGCGTCGGTGACACGATCCTGGCCCTGCGACCGGGCGATGAGATCCTCATCACCGAGGCCGAGCATCACGCCAACCTCCTCCCGTGGCAGAAGCTCGCCGCCCGCACGGGCGCCGTCCTCCGCTGGGCGCCGGTGCAGGCAGACGGCACCTGGACGATCGACGGGCTCCGGGCCGCAGCATCCGATCGCACCCGTCTCATCGCGTTCGCCCACGTCTCGAACGTGACCGGCTACATCGCACCCGTCGCCGACGTCGTAGAGCTGGCGCGGTCGGTGGGCGCGCTCACCCTGCTGGACGCCTGCCAGTCGGTGCCGCATCTGCCGGTCGATTTCGGCGCGCTCGGCGTCGATTTCGCCGCGTTCTCGGGGCACAAGATGCTCGGGCCCACCGGTATCGGCGCGCTCTACGGGCGGGCCGAGCTGCTGAATGCGCTGCCGCCGGCACGCACCGGCGGGTCGACCATCACGACGGTGACGATGACCGAAGCCGACTTCCTGCCCGCGCCCCAGCGGTTCGAGGCCGGCACGCAGCCGGTCTCGCAGGCGGTCGGGCTCGGTGCGGCCGTCGACTATCTCGACGGCTGGGGCATGGAGCGCATCCACGCGCACGAGACCGAGCTGGCGGGCCTCCTGACCGAGGCGGTCGCGGGCATCCCCGATGTGACCCTCATCGGGCCCGCGCCGGGCACCCCGCGCGCCGCGATCGTCAGCGTCGATGTCGCGGGAGTGCATGCGCACGACGTCGGGCAGTTCCTCGACGCACGCGGCATCTCGGTGCGGGTCGGCCACCACTGCGCGCAGCCGCTGCACCGGGCCATCGGCATCACCGCGTCGACCCGGGCGAGCGCCTACCTGTACACGACCGCCGACGAGGTGGCGCGCTTCGGCGAAGCGCTGGCCGAGGTGCGCGGGTTCTTCGGAGCCGACCGATGAGCGACCTCGACGGCCTGTATCAGGAGGTCATCCTCGATCATGCGCGCCGCAAGGTCGGACGGGGGGATGCCGCATCCTTCGTGCATCAGCACACCGAGGTGAGCCCGACCTGCGGCGACCAGATGACGGTCGGGGTCGCGGTCGGCGATGACGGAATGATCGACCTCGCCTGGTCGGGCCAGGGGTGCAGCATCTCGACCGCGTCTGCCTCGGTGATGTCGGAGCTGCTGGAAGGGGCCACCGAGGAGCACGCGCACGAGTCGATCGACGCGTTCCGCTCGATGATGCGCTCGCGCGGCGCCGAGGAGGCGCCGGAGTTCCTCGGCGACGCCGAGGTGTTCCAGGGCGTCTCGAAATACGTGATGCGCGTGAAGTGCGCGATGCTCCCCTGGGTGGCTCTCGAAGCCGCGCTGGGCGCAGCATCCCTCCCTCACTCCGCCTGACGGCGCGTTACGCGAGGTTTCCCGTAGGTTGGCGCCCGCCAAGCCGGTGCGGTGGAATCGGTGACGTACCGTCGAGCGCCGAGGAGCACCGTTGCCTGTCATCACCGTCCTGGTCGGAAACCCCAAGCCCGCCTCCACGACGCGTCTCGCGGCGGAGGAGGTCGCCGCCCAGCTGGCGGCGCGGGGCGACGCGACCGTGGGTGAGACGATCGACCTCGCGGAGGTGGCGGGGTCGCTCTTCGACTTCGGCGACAGGACGGTGGACGACCTGCTGGCCCGGGTCGCGGCATCCGATCTGGTGATCGTGGCGAGCCCCACCTACAAGGCGGCGTATTCGGGGCTGCTCAAGGCGTTCCTCGACCGGTACCCGACCAACGGGCTGCACGGCGTCACGGCCGTGCCACTGCTCACGATCGGATCGCCGCAGCACACCCTCGCCGTGGAGACCACGCTCCGACCGCTGCTGGTCGAGCTCGGCGCGAGCGTGCCGACCCGCGGTATCGCCTTCCCGGCGGCGCGCGCCGACGATCGCCGTGAGGTCGTCGCCGAATGGCTCGACGCCGAGTGGCATTCGATCCGCCACGCGGTGCAGGCGATCGCCTGACCCGACTGTCGGCGGCCTGACCCGACTGTCGGCGGCGGCTGACAGACTCGGACGATGACCGCCGACACCCGCACCGAGGCGCTCGAGATCCTGCGCACGCTCGTGGGGCGCCCCGGTGCCGATTCACCGCCCGCCGAGTTCCATGAGGGCCAGTTCGAGGCGATCGAGACGCTCGTCGACGGCCGCAGGCGCGCGCTCGTGGTGCAGCGCACCGGTTGGGGCAAGTCGGCCGTCTACTTCGTCGCGACGCTGCTGCTGCGCCGGCGCGGCGGGGGCCCGACTGTGCTCGTCTCGCCGCTCCTGGCCCTCATGCGCGACCAGATCTCGGCCGCCGAGCGCGCCGGCGTGCGCGCGGTGGCGATCAACTCGACCAACGCCCATGAGTGGAGCGATGTGCTGGGCCGGCTCGACCGCGACGAGGTCGACGTGCTCCTGCTCTCGCCCGAACGGCTCAACAACCCCACGTTCAGAGACGAGCAGCTCCCCGCGCTCGTGGAGCGGATGGGGATGCTGGTGGTCGACGAAGCCCACTGCATCAGCGACTGGGGGCACGACTTCCGCCCCGACTATCGCCGCCTCGGAGATCTCATCCGGCGCCTGCCCGCAGGCATCCCGATCCTGGCGACGACCGCCACCGCCAACAGCCGCGTGGTCGCCGACGTCGAGGAGCAGCTGGGGCGAGGCGTAGATGCCGGCGGACAGGGGCATGGGTCTCAAGAGGTCGTCACGATCCGCGGTCCGCTCGCCCGTGCGTCGCTGCGGCTGGGCGTGCTGCGCCTGCCCGACGCCCGCGCGCGGCTCGCGTGGCTCCTCACGCACCTCGGCGATCTGCCGGGCTCGGGCATCATCTACAGCCTCACGGTCGCGGGCGCCGAAGACACCGCCCGACTGCTGCGCGAGGCCGGCCACGCCGTGCGGGCGTACACGGGGCAGACCGATCCGGGCGAGCGTGAGGCATCCGAAGCCCAACTCAAGAACAACGAGGTCAAGGCGCTCGTGGCGACCAGCGCCCTCGGGATGGGCTTCGACAAGCCCGACCTCGGCTTCGTCGTGCACCTTGGAGCGCCCTCGTCGCCGGTCGCGTACTACCAGCAGGTCGGTCGCGCGGGCCGCGCGACCGCGAACGCCGACGTGCTGCTGCTGCCCGGCCCGGAAGACCCCGACATCTGGCGCTACTTCGCAACCGCGTCGATGCCCACGCGCGACCGCGCCGAGCGGGTGATCCGCGAACTCGATGACCGCCCGACCTCTACCCCCGCCCTCGAGGCGCTGGTCGACATCCGGCGCACACCTCTCGAGCTCCTGCTCAAGGTGCTCGACGTCGACGGCGCGGTGCGCCGGGTGAGCGGCGGGTGGGTGTCAACGGGCGAGCCGTGGACCTACGACGCCGAGCGGTACGAGCGCATCGGCGCCGAGCGCATCGCCGAGCAGCAGCACATGCTCGACTACGAGGCGACGAGCGGATGCCGGATGGAATACCTGCAGCGCGCGCTCGACGACGAGACGGCAACCCCATGCGGCCGGTGCGACAACTGCGCGGGCGTATGGTTCGACGCGGACATCGCATCGGCTGCCGCCGACTCGGCCACCGCGTCGCTCGCGCGCGTCGGGGTGCCGATCGAGCCGCGCGCGCAGTGGCCGACCGGCGCCGACCGCCTCGGCGTCGCGGTGAAGGGCCGGATCGCCGCGGACGAGCGACCCGAAGAGGGGCGCGCGCTCGCGCGCCTCACCGACCTGGGCTGGGGCGGCGCCCTTCGCACTCTGTTCGCCGACGGCGCCTCGGACGCGCCCATTACGCCTGCCCTGCTCGATGCCGCGGTACGGGTGCTGGCAGACTGGCCGTGGGCGGCTCGTCCCGTGTCGGTCGTCGCGATGCCCGCGCGCCGCCGCCCGCTCTTGGTGGATTCGCTCGCCCGCGGCCTCGCCGGCGCCGGGCGCCTCACGTTCGCCGGCACGCTCGGCACGCGGGGCGGCGGCCCGACCGGCGACCCGGGCGGCAACAGCGTCTATCGCCTGGCCGGGCTCTGGGATCGCTTCGACGCGTCCGGTTTGGATCTTCCTCCGGGCCCGGTGCTCCTCGTGGACGACATCGCCGACAGCCGCTGGACCCTCACGGTCGCGGCCCGCGAGCTGCGGCGCGCCGGAGCTGACGCGGTCTTGCCGTTCGCGCTCGCGCTGCGCGGCTGACCTGCGCGGCTGACCTGCGCGCCGGACCTGCGCGGCGAAACCCAGCATCCTGCCGCGTAGGGTGAGCATCTACATGAGAAGGATGCTGTGATCGCACGGTTCGAGGAACTCGACTGGCAGTCCACCCCGATCGGCGATATCACTCTGCGCCGCCGCACCGAGCCGGCCGTCGGCCACGAGATCTACGAGGTCAAGCTCGGCGACGAGTACCTCATGTCGAGCCTGTTCACTGTGGCCGAAGAGGCGCTCGCCACCCTCGGTCTCGCCGCGACGACGGGCACGCAGCTGAAGGTGCTGGTCGGGGGCCTCGGGCTCGGGTACACCGCGGTCGCCGCGCTGCGCGACGAACGCGTCGGGGCGGTCACCATCGTAGACAGGCTCCAAGCGGTCATCGGGTGGCACGAGCGACGGCTGTTGCCCGTCTCGGCGGAGCTCGTCGACGACCCGCGCACGACGCTCGTGTGCGACGACTTCTTCGCCGTGATGCGGATGCCGCCGCCCGACGGCGCTCGCGGCTATGACGCCATCCTGCTCGACGTCGACCATTCGCCGCGCCACCAGCTCGATCCGAGTCACGCCGACCTCTATTCGGCCGACGGCCTGCGCGCGCTCGACCGGCACCTGGCCGAGGGCGGAGTGTTCGCCCTGTGGTCGGACGACCCGCCCGACGACGACTTCATGACCGCGCTGCACGCCGTGTTCGACGACGGAGCAGCGCACGTCGTCGATTTCGCGAACGCCGTCACGGGCGGCACCTCGTCGAACACCGTCTACGTCGCGCGCAGCCGGCACCGCGGTCCGTTCGCCTGACGGAAGGAAGATCAGGCGCGTTCGGCGGCGGCCAGCTCTGATTTCCAGACCCGGAACGAGTCTTCGGTGCGGCCACGGCGCCAGTACCCCGAAACCGAGACCTGATCGCGGGTCAGCCCTTTCTCCTTCAGCAGGAAGGGGCGCAGGCCATGCATGACCTCCTGCGCCTCCCCGTGCACGAAGGCGTGGACCCGGCCCTCCGGCCACTCCAGCGCCCGCACGGCGTCCACGAGCACGCCGTCGGCATCCGCGCCGTCCGCGCGGTGGACGTACTGCACCTCGCCGGCGGAGGGCAGCGTCAGCTCCGGCTCATGCGCGGCGTCGTCGACGAGGAGGATGACGCGGGTCACAGCATCCCTCGGCAGCACGTCGAGGGCGGCGATGATCGCCGGAAGCGCCGACTCATCGCCGACGAGCAGGTGCCACTCGGCGTCGGGGCTCGGACGGTAGCCCCCGCCGGGGCCGTTGATCAAGAGCGTGTCGCCCACCTCCGCACGGGCGGCCCACGGCCCCGCCACCCCCTCGTCGCCGTGCACCACGAAGTCGATCGCGAGCGTTCCGGCGTCGACATCGGGGAACAGCGCCGTGTAGGTGCGCACATCGGGCAGCTGCTCGGGCGGGAGAGTGCCGCGCAGCGCCCGTACGTCGAGCGGCTGGGGGTAGTGAACCCCGGGCTTGAGGAAAACGATCTTCACGTACCGATCGGTGAACCCGCTTTCGGCGAACGCCGACAGATCGTCGGAGTGGAAGTGGACCCGCTTCACGCTCGGGGTCACCCACGAGGTTCCGGTCACGGTCAGTTCGGTCGCCACATCACTCCTCGTCTGCGTCTTGCGTTGCGACGCACCCCGCGCCCCTCATCGACCCTAGGCGGCAGACCAGCCGCCGTCGCTCGCGAGGATGACGCCGTTCACGTTCACGCCGTCGTCGCTGAGCAGGAAGGTGATGGATGCGGCCACGGCATCGGCCTCGACCGGGTCGGGCATGATCGCCATGCCCGTCCCCACGCGCTCGGCTCCTAACGGCGAGGCGAAGGTCGCCTGGATGTTGGTGATGGTCGGGCCGGGGGCGACGGCGTTCACGCGGATGCCGCTCGGCCCGTACATGAACGCGGTGCTCTTGGTGAGTCCGGCGACGGCGTGCTTGGACGCGGTGTAGGCGGCACCGGCAGCCGAGCCGCGGAGCGCGGCCTCGGATGCGGTGTTGACGATCGAGCCGCCGCCCTGCGCGAGCATCACCGGGATGACGGCGCGCATGAGCTTCATCGTGCCGGTGACATTGACGCGGAAGACGCGCTCCCACACCGCGTCGGACACATCGCCGACCGGGGTCATGTCGTCCATGATCCCGGCGATGTTGGCCAGGCCGTCGATCGTGCCTCCGGCCGCCTCGATGATGCGCGAGACTCCGGCGTCGTCGGTGATGTCAGCGGTGAGCGCGACGATCTCGGCATCCGAGTGCGCGGCGCCGAACTCGTCGAGCCGCTCCTGGCTGACGTCGACCGCGACCACGCGGCCCCCTTCGCGCGCGATGCGCGACGCCGTCGCCCGGCCGATGCCGGATCCGGCGCCGGTGACGACGATCGTCTTGCCGGCGAAGCGACCCTGGTCTACGCGCTCGGTCCATTCGCGCCCGACAGGAGAGGGAGCGGATGCTGCAGCATCCGCCCCCGGAGAGCTCGGGGCCGGAGCGACGGGCGCGTCACCTGCGGCCGCGCGGCGCACGAGGTCATCGAGCATCTGCTCCGTGAAGGCGCCCTGGCTGAGCTTGACGAGGCGCTTGAGCGCCAGCTTGCGGATCGGCTTGAATGCCTCGGGGGTCTGGCCTCCCGCTGCGAGCATCTCGGTGAGGATGGCGTTGCCGATCGGATCTTCGAGCCAGGTGGCGATCGACGAGTTGGCGGTGAGAGGCGAGGTGCCCATGATGTGTTCCTTTCTACCGGACAAGCATGTCCGGTAATAGGCTACACCCGTGTCGTCGTCGGAAGAAGAGCAGCCGAAAGTAAATCGTGGACCCGCCGCTGGTCCGGAGAACCGCCGCGCCCTGATCGCGGCCGCGCGGGAGGTCTACGCCGAGGCGGGGCTCAATGCGCCCTTCAGTGCGGTCGCCAAACGCGCCGGGGTGGGGCAGGGGAGTCTCTACCGTCACTTCCCCGATCGCACCGCGCTGGCCGTTGCGGTCTACGAGGAGAACGTCGCCGAACTCGAGCGGCTGATGGAGCCCGATACCAGCACGCTCGATGACCTGTTGAACCGCACCGTGAATCAGGCGATGGTCTCGATCGCATTCGTCGAGCTGATCAACGGCGATCGTCATGACCCCCGCATCGCTGCGCTCGGTGCCCGCTACCAAGAGGTAGCGGCCCGCCTTCTCGCCCGCGAACAGCAGGCGGGGCGCGCCGGATTGCACCTGACGATCGAGGACGTGCTGTTGGCCACGGCGATGCTCGCCGGCGAGATCGCCCGCAATGACCCCGACCAGCGCCTCCACGTCGCTACCCGGGTGCGTGGTCTCTTCCGCCTCGCGTTCGCGCCGCAGCCCTAGCCTCCGAGCTCGGTGACCACGCGGTCCCACCACGCGGCGTGATCGGCCCGCGCGTCCGGCCGCAGTTGCGCGGTGCGCTCGGCGACGCGGTGTCGCGATTCCCAGATCTCGACGAGGGATGCCGCGCCCAGTGCGCCCGCGACATGCTCGAGCGTCATCGTGCCTTGCTGGTCCCACCACCCGGTGGCCCCGCGCAGTTTGACCCCGGTGTAGTCATCGGCGACGAGGGCGGCGACCGGAATCCCGGCGGGAGTCGCGAACACCGTGGGGTGATACCTGCTCGTGACGAGCATCGCGGCGGAGCGGGCGAGCGCCGCCGACGAGCGGGCGTCGCCGGGCGGCACGGCCTCCGACGGGGCCCGCATCGCCGCGCGCACCTCGTCGTGCAGCACCTGGTCGCCGGCGTGCACGGCCGGGTCGAGTGATCCGAAGTGGGGGTGGAAGATCACGCTCAGCCCGGATGCCGCGACCAGTCCATCCAGGGCGCGCGCCAGGCCACCCACCGTCTCGGCACGCGGGAGTCCGCCCAGGTGAGTCGACAGGCTCACGACGAGAGGCCGCGTCGCGTCGGGTTCGGGCGGGTAGTCATCGAACCCCAGGAACGACGCGTCGTCCCGGTTGGCGACGAGGTGCGCGCGCTCGACGCCGAGCTCCGCTGCGAGCCCGAACGACGCGTGCTCGCGCACTCCGACCAGAGCAGCGCCGTCCAGGAGCGGAGCGAGCGCGTCGCGATCCGGAGGGGTCAGCGTCGGTCCCAGCGTCTGTCCGGTGACCACCAGCGGCCGTCCCCGCCGCCGCGCGATCATGCCGAGGGCGGCGCGCTCGTAGATGTGCAGCGGCCAGTTCGACGCCATGTTTCCGCCGCCGGCGATGGCGACAGCATCCGCCGCCTCCACCGCTGCGATGACGCGCCACACGGGGTCATCGGCCGGAAGCACGCGATCGCCGTCGAGGCAGGCAGACACCGTCGCGAGACGCGCTGCCATCTCGCCGCGGTCGCCCATGAATCCGATGCGGTCGATCGCGTCGACGCCGTAGCGCCGGGCCGTCTCGGTCGGTGCGTTCGAGATCGCGACCACCGAACGCACCCCGCGGACGCGCACTTCGTCGAGAAGGGCCTCGAACATCGCCTCATCGCCGATGTGGACGATGCCCCCCTGCACCCCGACGTCGCCGATCGCAACCAGCCGCATGAAGGCCCCTTTCGCCCATCTTCGTTGTCAATCCCACCCGAACGGCCATTCTGCCCAAGTAGCATCCGAGTGCCGGTATCGTGCCGGCGTGCGTGCTTCGCGCGTCGAGCCGGCGATAGAAGGAGATGAGCGTGGGCGTACAGACCGCACTCGACCAGGTCGCGAAGGCGACGAGCATCGTCGACGCCATGAGGCTCGCGGATGATCTCGCGTTCGAGGCGGGACGCGATCCTGGCGTGCGCACCGTGCGACTGCTCGCCGCAGCGCTGAACTCCGACGATCAGCTGGTCGCGATCGCCGCGATCCATGCCCTGGCCGAAGTCTTCGACGGCGAAGCGGCGCGGACGCTCGTCGGACTTCTCTCGGATCGGCGCCTGTTCGTGCGGGAACATGCCGCGTGGGCGCTCGGATCGGGCCTGCCGCGGCCCGAGGCCATGGGAAGGCTGCTCGCGCTGGTGGTCAGCGGCGGGTTCGCCGGCATGGTGGCGCAGCGCACCCTCGAGCAGTGGTCGGGAAGCACCGCCGAGGCGCTCATGGTGGGGCTGGAAGGTGCGCTCCTGGGCATCACCGAGCCCGCGTCGCGGGCACGGCTGGTGGAGACCCTCGGCCTCGTGCGCGCCTCGATCGCGACTGCGCCGCTTCTGCGCGTGGCGACGGACGCACGAGAGCACGAGACCGTGCGGATCGCCGCGATCGCCGCACTCGGGCAGCGCTCGCCGAGCCCTGCAGTGCGCGACGCACTCGACTCGTTCGCGGCCGAGCCCGGCCTGATCGGCGATGTCGCGCGACTCTCGCTCATCGACCTCGCACCCCACGAGGCGGCTCTGCACCGCGGATCGGGCCTGTCGGTCGCGCAGCTGTTCCTGCACGCCGACATCGATCCGCACCTCTCGTCGGCGGGAGCCGGTGACAACGGAGGGATCGCGACGCTGCTCGTGCGGCTCGGCGACGCGCTCGTGAACGAGCCGGCCACCGGTGTCCGCCGGGTCATCACGCTGTCGCGCGGCTCGGTGGAAGATGCGACGGCCGATCTTCGCGCGATCCGCACGGCCGATGTCGGTCACTTCTACGGGCACATCCCGCTCCTGCGCGATCCGGCCTCCTCCGCCGCCGCATGGCCGCTCCGGGTCGTGACCCGCCGAGGCATCCGCCGGATCCTCCGCGCCGCCGACGGTGTCGACCTGCTCCACCTGCGGATGGCCGATGTGGGGAGCCTCGCCGCCGCCGACGTGGCGCGCGAGCTCGGCATCCCCGTCGTCTTCACGGTCGCTCCAGATCCGCACGCGGTGATCGAGTCGCTCGACAAATCGGGTCGGCTCACCCGTTCCGGCTTCGGCGAAGCGGACGTCATCGAGCACTTCTGGTTCCGGACGAGACTCGTCCAGAGTCTCGCCGCCAACGCCGCCCATACGGTGTTCTTCCCCCGTCCGAACCTGGAAGACGACATGCGACAGCTCGTGGGGATCGACATGACCGCGCACGCGGAGCGCCACACGATCGTGCCCGAAGGCGTCGACCTCGTGACGATCGAGGCGGCCCTCGCCGACGCCGAGCGCCACCTCGCCGGTGAGCCTCCCGTCGCGGCGCTGGCGGAACTGCGCGCACTGGTCGATGCGCTCGATGAAGACCGCCGCTCGTTGCCCTTCGTCGTCAGCGTCGGCAGGCTGCACCGCGTCAAAGGCATGGCGACCCTCGTCGCGTCCTGGGCGTCCGGCCCGGTGGCAGACCGCGCGAATCTGCTGATCGTCGGCGGCGACCTCGACTCGCCTTCGCTCGACGAACGCGAGCAGCTGGCGCTGATCGACGCGATCGTGCCGCCCGGCGAGCGTGCGCGCCGCGGGCTGGTGATGGCCGGACACCGCCCGAATGACGTGGTCGCCCGCTGGATGGCGGCAGCCCGAACGGGTCTGCCATCGGCGACCGCGCCCGGCGGAGTGTACGTGTGCGCGAGCATCAAGGAGGAGTTCGGCATCGCGCTCCTGGAGGCGATGGCGACCGGACTCCTGGTCGTCGCCCCCGACGGGGGAGGGCCCGCGACCTACGTCGAAGACGGGGTGACGGGGATCCTCGCGGCGACGTGGGATCCGGGGCAGCTGCGTGCGGCCGTCGATACGGCTGTGGTCACGGCCCAGGGCGAGCGCGGCCAGGAGCGAGCCCGACGAAGCCGCGAGATGGTGCAGGGGCGGTTCACGATCCAGCAGATGTCGGACGCGCTCGGGCGCGTGTACGACACGGTCGCCCGAGACGAGGCGACGCTGCGCGAACTCGCCGAGTCGGCGCGATGACGCTCCTGGTCATCAGCCCCGACTACGCCTCGCACCTGCTGCCGCTGGCCACCCTGGCGACCGCGTGGCGCGACCGAGGCGACCGCGTCGTCGTCGCCACCGGGCCCGCCACCGCCGACATCGTCGCGACCTTCGGCTACGAGCGCACCGACCTCAGGCTGGGTCGCGGCTCGAACGCCGGCGTGATCCGAGCGGAGGACCAGCCCGCCGACGAGGGCGACTCTCTCCGCGGCTTCTTCGCCGCAACGCGCGAGGGGGCCGTGGCGACCCTCACCTACCAGGCGACCGAACGCCTGACGGATCTCATGTGGCGACCGGTGGATGCTGCGCGCGCCGTCACGCGGATCATCGACGACGTGCAACCCGACGCGATCCTCGTCGACCACCTCGCCTTCAGCGCCCGCGTGGGGCTGCATGCCGCCCGGATCCCGTACGCGGACGTGGTGCTGGGGCATCCGACGGCACTTCCGGTTTCCGGCGAGGTGTACGGGTGCCCGCCGACCTGGCCCCGGGCGATCAGCCCCGATCGCGCGGCGCGCGATGAGCTCCAGACGCTGTGCGAGCGGGTGTCGGCGCGCTTCACCGAGGAGTGGAACGGCGCGCTGGCCGTGCTCGATCCGGGAGGGGCGCGCTCTGACGATGCGTTCGCCGAGCACGGTCCGATCGTGCTCTACAACTATCCGGAAGAACTCGCCGACCCCGCGCGCGCGGGCCTGCTCCCGCCGCACGATTACCTCGGCTCGACCCGGCGGACGGAGCCGGTCGACCCCGACGTCGAAGAGTGGATCGCGGCATCCCCGTCATTCGTCT
The DNA here is from genome assembly GCF_964244775.1 of uncultured Microbacterium sp. Classification (NCBI taxonomy): domain Bacteria; kingdom Bacillati; phylum Actinomycetota; class Actinomycetes; order Micrococcales; family Microbacteriaceae; genus Microbacterium; species uncultured Microbacterium sp. The sequence continues at coordinate 137,174 of NZ_CAXTJR010000003.1, read as the reverse complement.
ACGTGAGCTTCGGCAGCTTCCTCTCGGTGCGCGCGGACGTGCTTCGCCGGGTGGCGGACGCCGCCAAGATCGCCGGGGTGCGATTGGCCATCGCCACCGGCTCGACCGATCCCGGCGAACTGGGTGAGGTGCCGAGCGACTGGCTCGTGCGGGCGTTCCTGCCCCAGGTGCGGCTGCTGGCCGCCGCAGACGCGGCTGTCACGCACGGCGGCAACAATTCCGTCACCGAGGCGATCGGCTCAGGCGTCCCGCTCGTGGTGCTGCCCTTCTCGACGGATCAGTTCGCCGGCGCCGCGGCGCTCGAGCGCAGCGGGTTCGGCGTCGCGCTCGACCCCAACGCCGCGACGGCGGCAGAGCTCGCGGCGGCGCTCGAGGCCGTCCTCGCGCTCGACCCGCGCACGCGCGAGCGATTGGATGCTGCGGCCGAGGCTCAGCGGGCGGCGCCAGGTGCAGAACGGGCGTTCTCGGCCCTGAGTCGCTGACCTTCGGCGACGAGCGCGGCCATCGCTGCGGCATCGCCTTCGGCGGCGCGGTAGCGCTCCATCAACGCGGCGTTGCGCTCGTAGCCGGTTCCCGCGCGCGCCTCGCCCACGTGATGGAGGGCGTAGACCCGCCCCTCGTGGCGTGCGGGGGGAGCCCCCAGCAGCGCGGTGTGGGCGCGGTACCACGCAGCATCCTCGAAGCCCCACCCGCGGAACCGCTCGTCCTGGCCGCCGTGACGCTCCCACGTGCGCCGCGTCGTGACGTAGACGCCCGAGCAGGCTCCGTCGACGAGCTGAGCGACCGCGCAGTCGATCAGGGGCGTGCCCGCGGCGAACTGCGCCGATCCTTCGGCGCCCAGCCAGCGGTACTCGGTGTAGGGCAGGTGCACCATTCCGCTCGTCGCCGCGGCGGCGACCGCCGCGAGCAGGGGCCCTCGCTCCGGGATGGTGTCTGCGTCACCCACGACGATCACCTCGTCGGGATCGTCCACGCGTCCGATCGCGAGGTTGCGGCAGCGCGAGAGCACGAACACGTCGTCGTTCGTGTCGATGGTCGTCACGCGGACTTCGGGGAGGTTCTGCGCGTACCAGGTCGTGACGCGATCGAACGCATCGATCCGCGACGGCGCGGAGCGCCAGGGGATCACGACCGAGATGCTCACCCGAGAACTCTAAGCGAGCCCGTCGCCGGCTGGGGATGCTCCGCCGCGGGCCGAGCATCCTCTTGCTAAGCGGTGAGTCATAGTCGAGAATAGTGAGCAGATGTCCAGATATCGGACATTTGTTCACAATCGAGAGTGAGAAGCCGATGACCGGTCGTCACGCCGCGAAGGCCGCCGTCGTGACAGGTGCCGCCCAGGGCATCGGACTGGCGACGTGCCACCTACTCATCGCCGAAGGTGCGCGCGTGGTCGCTGTGGACGTCAACCCGGAGGCACTGGACGCGGCGGTCGCCGAACTCGGAGACGCCGCGACGGGGGTCGTCGCCGACGTGTCATCGGAGACGGACTGCGCGCGCGCTGTGGACGCGTGCGTGGAAGCCTACGGACAGATCGACATCATGATCGCCCATGCCGGGATCGCCATACCGCAGAACTTCTTGAGCATGACGTCCGAAAACTTTCGGGCACACCTCGACGTCAATGTCGTGGGGGCCGCGATGTGCGCCGTATACGCCGCTCGATCGATGAAAGTCCGGGCCACTGCCGGTTCGATCGTCATCACTGCCTCCATCAATGGCACTCATGTCGAAGAGTCGATGGCCGCCTACAACGTCTCCAAAGGCGCCCTGCTCACGTTGATCCGCTCGGCGGCGCTCGACCTGGCAGGGGACGGAATCCGGGTCAACGGCGTCGCGCCCGGGGTCATCCGCACCGCTATCGCGGCACCGGTCTTCGATGATCCCGCGACGACTGAACGCTACCTCGAGTCGATACCCGTCGGAAGATTCGGTGAGCCCGATGACGTGGCCAGCGTGATCTCCTGGCTGGCGAGCGCGGAATCCTCCTATGTGGTGGGTCAAACGATCGTCGTCGACGGAGGACAGACACTGGGGATCCGTGGATCGCTCGAGGTGACACAGTGACGACGCCCACTACTGCCGCGGCCCTCAGTCGGGCCGAGTTCGACGAGATCTTCGCCCGGTGCGACAACGCGGATCGCTGGGGAGTCGATGACGAACGAGGCGCACTCAATACGATCTCGGCCGCGAAGGTGGTCGAGGCGGCGAGATTGGTGAGATCGGGACGGTCGGTGTCGTGCGCTCTCGACCTGAACGAGGACTACGCGTTGGACAACCCGTCCCCCGTCGAACACAGTCTGACGTTCGGATTCGAAGCGCCCGACGCCGCATCTGCCGATCTCAGAATCGCCGGCGACAGGTTCGGGATGGAGATTCACGGCGACGCGCATTCGCATGTCGACGCGCTCTGCCACGTCAGCTACCGGGGAAGAACGTATAACGGTCGCGAGGAGGCGGACGCGATCGGCCCCGCCGGTGCGCTCGCTCAGAGCGTGACCGTGGCCCAGAACGGGATAACCACTCGCGGTGTTCTGCTGGATATCCCGAGATTCCGGGAAGTCGAGTGGGTCGAGCCCGGAGAAGCCATCATGCCCGACGAGTTTCTCGCAGCCGAGGCGGCCAGCGGGGTCACGCTGGGCAGAGGAGACATCCTGCTCTTTCGCACCGGTCATACACGTCGCCGGCAGGTTCTCGGCCCCTGGGATGCCAGCAGATCGAAGGCGGGAATCCACGCCTCGGTGTTGCCCATCCTCCACGACCGCGATATCGCCGGTGTCGGGTACGACGGAGACGGCGAGGCAGTCCCCTCGCACTGCGAGGGAATCGCATACCCCATTCATGCGATCTCGTTGCCGGCGCTGGGCTGGTGGACGTTCGACAGCCTCAATCTCGATGATCTCGCTGCCGCGTGCGCCGAGGAACGTCGTTGGGAGTTCTTCTTCACGGCTGCCCCGCTCAGGCTGGTCGGCGGAACCGGCTCGCCTATCAACCCCACCGCCATCTTCTGAAGCGACGGGACATCGCTTAATGAGCATCGATCTTCCCCGCGACGCGATCGCGCGGCCCCTCCTTCTTCCACCGAATCCCGTCCATCGCTTCTACCCGGGTGGCCGGCTGAGCCGCCGATTCCGGGGCATGCCCGATAGTCCCGCGGACTTCTGGTCCGAGGATTGGGTCGGGTCGTGCACCACCGCGAACAACCTCTCGCCCGACGGTGCAGAGCAGGGGCTGAGCACCATTGACCTTCCGGGGCACCCGCCGGTACGGCTGGTCGATCTCGTCGAGAGTTATCCGGCCGAGATGCTGGGTGACGAGTACGTCACACGCGTCGGACCGACGACCGGCGTACTGGTGAAGTTGCTCTCCCCGGAGGGCGCAGTGCCCGTCCATGCCCATCCTCGACCGGAGTGGGCGAGGAAGAACCTCGGCTCCGCCTTCGGCAAGACGGAGGCGTGGATCTTTCTCGACGTCGAGTCTCCCGACAAGACGGGAAGTGCCGGCATCGGGTTCGTTCCGGGCGTCGATCGCCCGAGCTTTCAGGCTGCCGCGCTGAACCGGGATCGCGACTCCCTTCGCAGGTCGCTGCAGCGCTTCGATATCGCGGAAGGCGACGTGTTCGTCGCGCCGGCGGGGGCGGCGCACTGCCTGGGCGGCGGCCTCTCGTACATCGAGGTGCAAGAGCCCAGCGATCACATCGTCATCGCCGAACTCGATGCGGGCGACGACGAAGCGTACGCGACGATGGGCTTCGGCTGGGACAAAGCTCTCGACATGATCGATTTCCCGGTCGAGGACGCTCCCCCGACGGCCGGAGATCCTCGCCAGGCTCCCACGGTGATCTACGACAGCGGGGGAGCGCGCATGACCGCTCTGATGAACGAGGAGTTCTGGGGACTGTTCAACGCGATCTCGCTCGACATCGTGCCGGGCGCCGAATTGACGGTCGCCGACGGCAGGTTCTCCATCCTGATCGTCACGTCGGGGTCGGGGTACCTGAGGGGGCGGTTCGGTGAGATCCACGTGACGAAGGGAATGACCCTCGCGTTGCCGGCGATCGTCGACGCGCGATTTCGCGCTCCGTCCGAAGTGCTGCAAGTGATCCGCTGCGTTGGTCCGGACCTTCGGAAGATCAACCCCACCGCGGCGCCTCTGGTGTCCTAAGTGGACCGGCTGTGAGCCACCCAGAGTCCGTTCGACGTGTCGAACGGACAACCGATGAACTGATCCTTCGCGTCGCCTGGTTCTATTACAAAGACGACATGACTCAGGATGAGATCGCGCGTCATCTCTCGCTGTCTCGGGCCTCCGTAGCCCGGATGTTGGACCGCGCGCGCAAGTCCGGCATCGTCACCATCGGCATCAATGCCGAGTCGCTGACCTCGATGGAGCTCAGCTCGACGTTGCGGTCGACCTTCGGGCTGAGCGAAGCGCTGGTCATACCTACGCCGCCGAATCCGTCCGGAAGCACCCGGTCACTCAATGCCCGGATCGGGCTCGGCGGTGCGCAATTGCTGACGAGCTACCTGGCGAAGGGGACCACGCTCGGCGTCGGATTCGGGGAGACGGTGTCGGAGGTGATCCGTGGGACCTCGTTTCCGCCGCTGGGGCAGGTGGAGCTCGTCACCCTGACCGGAGGTGTCGACGGGTATCTGCGTCCGTTCATGTCGTCGAACCCCGATCCGACGCGGGCCTCACCCACGACGGCGTCGGTGATGCCCTCGCCCATCGTCGCTTCCAGTGCCGAGTTGGCTCAGTCTCTCAAGCAGGAGCCGACCATCAAAGCGGTGCTCGAGAAGGCGCGCGCGGTGGATGTCGCCGTAGTCGGGATCGGAACTCCCACCTCCAGCGCGGTGATCGTGGAGATGGGGCTCCTCGACAGCGACGGTGTCGACATCCTCTTGAGGAATCATGTCGTCGGCGACATCCTCGGCCAGTTCTTCGACAGCGAGGGTCGCCTGGTCGACCTTCACATCAACCGGATGAGGATCGGCATCGAGCTCGATGAGCTGAAGCGGATTCCACGGGTGATCGGCGTGGCCGGGGGAATCCACAAAGTCGACGCCATCCTCGCCGCGGTGAAGGGCTCGCATCTCGATGTACTCGTGACCGATGAGGCCGTCGCGCGGGAGTTGCTGAGACGCTACCCACAGTGAGCGCACCCCGGCACAGCGACTGAAGTGTCATCGTCGCGTCGCCCAGTCCAGCCGTGCCGACTCCAGGAGTGACCTGTAGCGGTCGTAGTGTTCGTCGTACTCGGCCGTTCGCGACGCATCAGGAGAGACTCTCGTGAGCCCGTCCGGGCCGGCCGCACGCGCGGTCGGCCACCCGAGGCTCGTCCACGCGTTCATCGCGGCGCCCCGCGCACCGACGAAGGGATCTCTCGAAACCAGGATTTCCCGGCCGAGGACGTCGGCGAACATCTGCGCCCAGCCGTCCGACATCAAGCCGCCACCGCATCCGATCAGCCGCCCGGTCAATGGCAGCTGCTCGAAGCAGTGTCGCGCGACATACGCGAGGGATTCGCAGAAGGCCCGCACGAGGTCAGCCCGCGATGTCGACAGGCTGAGTCCGGTGAACGTGCCACGCGCGAACGGCTCGATGAAGGGTGCTCGTTCTCCCGACAAGGACAGCGAGCTCAGACAGCGCACGCCGTTCGCCCCGATCGGGCTCTGCGCGACGAGCGCGTCCAACTGCGCGAGGTCGAGCCCCAAGAGGCTGAAGAGCCAGTCGATCCCCGCGGTGCCCACCATCGACGGCATGACCTGCAGAAGATCTGAAGAGTGGGTGACCGGCAGATGCATTCCGGCAGGCAGGGCGACCGCTCCTTTCGAGCCGCTCGTCCTCACCTGACAACTCAGCGTCGTGCCCAGCACGATCGTTCCATCACCGACCGCGCTGGCGCCCACCCCCAGGCTGCACGCGAGCAGATCATATGGGCCCCCAGAGACCGGCGTTCCGATCGGCACATCGAGGAGCCGGGCGCCCTCGTTCGACAGGACGAACAGTTCCGCGTCGCTCGAGGGCTGCGGGAGCAGATGCCTGTACTCGGTGAGACCGAGCAGGCCCAGGGCTTCGTCACGGTAGCTGTTGCTGCGGGAATCCCAGAAGGAGAGGACGGCGTCACTGGGATGAACGCTTCGTCGACCCGTCAGCCGTTCGACGATCGCGTCGTTGCAATAGCCGGCCGTCGCCGCCGATGTCAGTGACTGCGGTTCGAAGCGCTGCATCCAGGCCATCAGGGTCATATGCGACCCCGGGTACAGACCGCAACCGCTGACATCGAATACTCTGCCCACGACGCCGCACTGCAACCATTCGTTCACCAGCTCTGCCGCGCGGCCGTCCATCCATGAGATAGCGGGTCGCGTTTCGCGACCATCGACGCCTCGCAGCCAGAGCCCGTCACCCTGACCCGTGATCGCAATCGCCTCGACCGAATCGTGGTCCGTGCGCACGATCTCTCTCACGGCATCGCTCACGGCGATGATCACGTCGTCGATGCGCTGCTCGACGATCGGTCCCCGGCGTCGCAAGGTTGCCCGCCGGGAAGCGGCGTGGCCGACTGTGCCGTCCCGATGCACCGCGGCCGCTTTGATAGCTGTCGTGCCGACATCGACTCCGATGATCATCGCTCTCACCGATCAGTTCATGAGCGCCTCGAGCGAACGCAGGAAGCCATGGTGGTGCGGACCGCGCGGGAAAACCGGCCAGACGTCGACGACCCTCTCGTCCCGCGCGATGAAAATGACGTCGTGCAGGTTCACCGTGGTCGGTGCGTAGCCGCAGATGAGCCGGACATGGTCGCCGGGCTGCGCAGGAAAGCGGGATTCCACCTCGAAGAGGGCGTGCTCTTCGGCAAAATAACGTGCGACGAGATCCTCGCCGAAGATCGGCGGAAGAACGAAATCGATGCCGACGGATTTGCGGCCGGCATCCAAGACGACCGTATCGCCGTGACGAGCCACCACGGTCGAGTGAACGGTGAGGGAGACCTCGAAACCGGGCACGAGGCTGCCATGGAATGCGTCCATGAATACGTACGACCCCGCCTGGAGCTCGGTGACCGACGGGTGCATTCCCGTCACGTTGTATGTTCCGGTCCCGCCGCCGGAGAGAACCGGAACATCCAGCCCATCGTCCGACAACAGCGTCTTGACCATGCCGGCGTAGTCCATCGCCTCGTTCGCCTTGAGTATTCGCTGCGTCAGGTCCGGCTCGAGCATGCAGTGACCCTCATATGCCTGCACGCCGCGCAGCCGAAGGTGGGGAGCGGCATCGACCGCCCGCGCGAGCGCGAGCGCCTCCTGCGGAGACCGCGCCCCGCATCGGGCCATTCCCACGTCGAGATCGACCAGAACATCGACGGTCGATCCAGCGGCGGCGGCCGCCGCCGAGAAATCGGCGATGTTCGTAACGTCATCGACGACGATCTCGAGCCGGATGTGACGGGCGAGACGGGCCGCCGCACCGACTTTCGCGGGGCCGACCACCTCGTTCGCGATGAGAACGTCGGAAACTCCCGCGGAGCCCATCGCTGCGGCCTCCCATACCGAAGCGACGGTGACGCCGACGGCTCCAGCCGCTATCTGCCACTTCGCGAGATCCGGCGATTTGTGCACCTTGGTGTGCGGGCGCAGCCCGACATGACCGCCCGCAAGCGTCGTCGACATGGTCTCGATGTTCCGGTCGGCCACGTCGGCGTCGAGAACGAGAGCAGGCGTGATCAACTCGCCCGTCGGTCGACCGATCTGGTCACCATATTGTCGCCGGATCGTCTCGACGGCATCCGTCCACGGCCGTCTCCAGTCGCCGGGGTGCACCGTGTTCATCGACATCCCCCGACCACCCGGTTCATTGGGGCCATCTCCTTCGGTTTCACGCGGCGCCGGAGACGAACGTCACGTTCGTCCACGCTTCGGGGATGTGCGTGTCATTCAGGCCGTGCGGATTCGCCGCCCATCCGAGACCGATGTTGACACCCGGCGCACGCGTTGCGAGTTGTTCGAAACGACCGAAGAACATCCGCCAGGTGTCACCCTCTCGAGGCGGGAGAGATCGTGTTCCCGCAAGATCCGACAAGCTGTCCCAGGGAATGCGCAGGCGCACAGACCAGCCCCTGTCGACATGAGCGGGGTCATTGATCTCGCCGTCGACCGCCACGTCGATATGAAGGTCGCGCAGACGGTAGTCCAGGAATGCCCACCGTGTTCCGCGGGGGTGATTGCCCGTCCAGAATGATGAGGCAGTACGTTCGTGGTCGCCTCCGAACGTATGTGCAGTCGGCGCGTGCACATCGAACCGGGGGTCTTGCAGCAATTCCTGAGCCTGTGGGGCATCCCGCCAGATGTAGAACACTTCGTAGCGGGTGCCGAAGGCGTTGACTTCCAGCTCGTAGTAGGTGTCTCCCCCGTCGATGAACAGTTCCAGATCGTTCTCGAAGAAGAGCAGGTCACCGTCGTGCCGGCTGGTCGCGGTGACGAAGGGTTCCTCCGCGTCGAGGGCCACGTACAGAGCGTCGTCATCCCAGGTGACGCTGGCTGACGTCGCGAACGGAGCCGGTGCCCCGGATGCGATGTCGACGAATCGCGGCGTCCGGATGCCGGCTGCCCACGGGTCCGTGCCGGCATCCCCGTCGGCGCGGCCGGCGTCGGCGCGGACGGCGCGATACTGCGCCCCTCGCCATCCATAGCCGATGTCGTTCATCTCTGGCATGGTCCTACCGGCTTTCTGTCGTGCGAGTGATCATTCGGCGGTCTCGATGAGCTTCACGAAGGAAAAATGCGCGTTGCTCCAGACGGCGAACAACAGAAGGCTCGGCGCCAAGAACGACCCCAGGATCGGCTGGACGAAGACGATCGCTGCGATCAGGCCGACGAGCACCAGCGCTATGGCGCTGAAGTACCACCGCTTGACCGCTAGATACATGGCGGCCTTCGTGATCGCCCACCACGATGCGTGTTCGTAGAGCGCGAATCCGGCCAGCGCCATGATCACGATGGCCACGGCTGTGAGGCCGAGCATCACGAACGTCGGAACGATCAGCGGTCCGAAAGAGAACTGCGCGACCAGATCAACATCCAGGAGCAGGAAGGCCAGGAGTGATCCGGCCGCCGTCCCGATGACGAACGACCTCAAGAAATTGCGCCGGTAGGTTCGCCAGAATGTCACGAACGGCCCGGCGGGTGCTCCATCGCGCAATGCGCGGAAGCATCCGAACGCGCCGGTGATCGACGGCGCGAGAGTCAGCGACAACGCCAGGAAGAGCGGCCAGTACGACAGCGGGTTGGGGACGGCGAACACGAAGAACGCCAGCGGGAGGTTCGCGAGCACCAACGCGAGGTTCACGACGAGCGCGGCGTAGACCAAGCCGAACGTCGACTCGAGGGTCTCGTGCGAAACGGCGAACCACGGTCGCCGTTTCACCGGAGTCGTCGACGCGTTCATCCCTTGAGTCCGCTCGTCGCGATCCCACTGATGAAGTTTCGCTGCCCCGCCATGAAGATGAGGAAGATGGGGATGATCGAGATCACCGAGCCGGCCATGATCATGGCGTACTGGGCCGAATACTGACCGATGAATGACCTCAGCCCGATCTGCACCGTCCACAATTCATTGCTGGAGAGATAGATGAACGGACCCATGTAGTCGTTCCAGGTATTGACGAACGTCAGCAGAGCGAGACTGGCCAGCGCCGGCTTCGAGAGCGGAAGGATGATGCGTGCCCAGATGCCGTACTCGTTCAACCCGTCGATTCGAGCGGCTTCCATCAGTTCGTCGGGAATCGTCGAGTAGTACTGGCGCATCAAGAACACGCCGAATGCGCTGAAGGCCTGCAGCAGGATCAAAACGGTGAAAGTGTTCGTAAGCCCGGCCTTCTGCATCATGATGTATTGCGGAATCATGTACGCCTGCCAGGGAACGGCGATCGTCGCGATGTAGGCGAGGAACAGCGCGTCGCGTCCCGGGAACCGTATCTTGGCGAATCCATACGCGGCGAAGCTTCCGGTGAGCACCTGCAAAGAGCTGATGGCGACCGCGAGGATCGCGGAGTTGAGCAGATATCCCGCCATCGGAACGCGCGTCCAGATGTCCGTGTAATTGCTCCACACGAATGTTTCGGGGATCCACCGGATCGGTACGGTGAGCACTTCGTTGTCGTGTTTGAACGACGACGAGAGCATCCAGATGAATGGCAACAGCACGAGTGCCAGCAGCACGCTGAGCAGAACGTACATCGCGATTCGCCCTGTCAGAGAGCGGACGCGTGGACGCCCACGTCGTGTGGGACGCAACGGTTTTCCGAGGACGCTCGCGGAGTCGGCCAACTCGACCGCGAGTCCTTTCGTGAATTTCGACGCGAAAGTGGTCATCAGCGCTCCCGTCGTTGTTGCAGTCTGAATTGGAAAACCGTGACGACGAGGACGAGGAGGAAGAGCACGAGGGAGATGGCGGATGAGTATCCGAACTCGCCGTTGATGATGCCGTCTTGATAGATCAGTTGGGAGAGCATGAGCGTTGCTCGACCGGGGCCGCCTCGAGTCATCACGAAGACCAGATCGAAGACTTTGAAGCTGGAGATGCTGAGCAGAACCAGCACCAAGAAGGTCGTGGGCCGCAGTGACGGCAGGGTGATGTACCAGAACTTCTGCCACCCGTTGGCGCCGTCGACTTCGGCGGCTTCGTAGTATTCCCCCGGGATGGCTTGCAGCCCCGCCAGGAACAGCACCATGTAGTAGCCCATGTCGCGCCAGACGCTGGTGATGATCACGGCGGGCAGCGCCCACGTCGTACTGGCTGTCCAGCCGGGAGCGTCCTGGATGCCGATGAGGTGGAGAAATTGGTTGATGGGCCCGCTGGTCGGGTCGAACAGCATGTTCCAGACGATGGCGACCGCAACGAGCGACGTGATGTATGGGAAGAAGATCGCCACACGGAAAAAGGCGATGCCCTTCAGTTTCTGGTTGAGCAGAAGTGCGAGGACCAGAGCCACGGCCAGCGTCAGCGGCACATGCCCGAGGGCGTACAGGCACGTGTTCAGGAGCGCGACCTGGAAGCTCTGGTCGCCGACCAGTCGGATGAAGTTGCTCAGGCCGGTCCATGTCGGCGGGTTGTAGGCGTCCCAGCGCATGAACGAGAGCACGAAGGCGGCGATGACAGGGACCAGCGTGAACAACGCGAACCCGAGGAAGTTCGGCAGGATGAAACTCCAACCGACCAGTGCCCGGCGTCGTCGCATCGAGCGCGAATGTGACGTCGGGCGCACCCGTGGCGTCAGCGATGATCGCTTTGAAATGGTAGTAGTCATGTGGGTGTGAGACCGGGTAGCCGGACGTTCCTCTCGTTCAGGTTCCCTAGTACTGTGCGCGGAAGTTCGGTCGACGGTCCTCGCGTGGTGCGGACGCCGCATCGCGGCGCCGCACCACGCAACCGTCGCTACTACTTGTTGAGGACTTCCGCTTTGACGCGGCTACCCATCTCCGCGAGGCCGTCTGCAACCGAAACGCTGGCTGTCATGATGAGCTGGTGCTCTTGATCGAGTACGGTGCCGATCGCGGCCGCGTCCGGACCCGTCAAGCCGTCGAGCTTGATGACGTCAGGGTTGAAGGCCTTCTCGGCGAGCTCGCCTTGCGGCATGCCGTCGAGACTGAAGTACTGCTTCGTGATCGCGTCACTGTGGTAGGCCGGAACGACCCCGGCGGCAGCCACTGCCTTCGCGCCTTCTTCCCCCGCCGCGAACGCGAGGAACTTTTTGGCGGCGTCCACATTCTTGGCATTCTTGTTGATTCCGAAGCCCGTGGGTCCGCCCGCCGTCGTGATATCCGTGCCTGATTTGAGCTGTGGCATCGGCGCGATACCCCAGTCGACATTCGTCGTGCCGGCCTTGGCGTCGGCGAGCAGGCCGCCGATCAGCCACGTACCCATGGGTACCATCGCGGCCTTTCCGGATTCGAATATCGCCTGATAGTCGACCTGCTGGCTGTTGGCTGTCGCCCAGTCCATCGCCGTCCCGGCCTTCTGCATGCCCAGCACGAGGTCGTACTGGTCCTTCATCCAGCCATAGTCGGGTGTCGAGAAGGTGTTGCCGGTCTGCGCAGCCGCGTAGCTCTGCACCATCGAACTCCAGGTGTGGATATACGCGCCATACACCTTGTCCGGGCCGCTTCCGCTCGTGAGCTTGGCGGCATCGGCGGCGAAGTCGCTCCACGAGAGGTTCGTCGGATCGGGGAGACCGGCGTTCTTGAAGAGTGTCTTGTTGTAATACAGGACGCCGAAGTCCTGTCGATACGGGACACCGTATGCCGTGCCGTCCACGGTGTACGTCGACAGCGCGGGGAGATTGTCGCTGGGAAGCTTCTCGGCGACGTCATCGATGTTCAAGAGTTGCTGCTTCGCTGCATATCCCGCGAAGTCGCTCAGGTCTTTGAGACCGATGACGTCCACAGAGTCGCCTCCGGCAAGCATGGTCGTGATCTTGTCTTCGTAGTTCGCCGAGATGATGTCGACCGGCTTGATCGTGATATCTGGGTTCGCCTTTTCGAACGCGGTGAACAGCGCCTTGAATTCCTGGCCCTGTGAGTAGTCCCAGACCGAGACGCTCAGGGTCTGCGACCCATCGCTGTCGTTACCGGCGCTGGTTGCTGCGGTACCGGCGCATCCGGCCATGAGTAGTGCAGTGATTCCGACACTGCAGGCGACGAGCGTACGCTTCATTCGCATCAGATAACTCCATTTCTAGGTCTTGCGTTGAGTGGTGCAGAGGGGCGAGGAGATCGGGTGGTGCTGGTTTCGGGCGTTCGGTGGGCCTCCGTCGATGTGCTGGGTGGGTGTGAAGTATCGGTCGATTTCATGCGCTGAGTCTGAGATTCTCGCTGGAGAGTTCTGCGACGAGTTCGAGCCCCTGCACATATCGGCCCAACTCGTCGAGCGCAGCATCCGTCATGCGGTGCAGCTCCGAACCCATCGAACCCGCGATGTGCGGCGTGATCATCACACCGGGCAGGTCGTAGAGAACGGATGATGCGGGCAGCGGTTCCGGATCGGACACATCGAGAATCGCGCTGATGCGTCCGGTCGCGCATTCGAACTCCAGTGCCTGAGTGTTGATCAGGGAACCGCGGGCGGTGTTGATCACCGTGGCGTGATCGGGGAGCGCGGCCAGTTCCTTGGCGTCGATCATGTGGTGGGTGCCCGGTAGCGCCGGAGCGTGAAGCGAGAGCACATCTACCCGGGGGAGCATTTCTGCCAGCGAGACGAGGGTGGCGCCCGCAGCTGCCACCTCGGCGGGGTCGGCGTAAGGATCGGCGACCAGACAGGTCACCGGGTCGAGCTGCTGCACGAGCGATACCACCCGGCGACCGACCCGGGAGAAGCCGACGATGCCGATGGTGCGACCGCGGTTGCTCAATTCGCCGCGCCGCTGGGCGTACCCCCAGTCCTCCCGGAAGACGCGCGCGTCAGCCGCAAGGAATGGTGCCTTCTTGCCGGCGAAAATGATGGCGGCCAGGGTGTACTCCGCGACCGGGATGGCGTTCGCATCGGCAGCGTTCGATGCGACGATGTTGCGCTCCCAGAATGCGTCGGTCACGACGTATCGCACGGAGCCCGCGCAATGGAACATGGCACGCAGGTTGGGCATGCGGTTCAGCCGCTCGTCGGTCAGTGCGGGGGCGCTCCATCCGGTGAGAAGGATGTCGACGGATGCGAGCCGTCCGAGCAGCTCCGGCGAGTCGAGATTGTCGGTCCAGATCGGTTCGGCGAGCGTGGTCAGATCCGCCAACCGGTCGAGTCGATCGTGATCGAACTGTGCGCGGAAGGCGGAGGGGCTCATCACGATGAGGGCGTTGGGCCTTGTTGAAGGTGTCATAGGACTTGCTCCAAACCTGTCGAGCTGCGATGCCCTTCGACGGCCGATTGCGCCGTCGCAAGAATCAGTAGAGACTCAGCCTTGACCAAAGTCAAACATTCCAAACAGACTCGAACAAGGTCGTACACAATGATTCATCTGAGAGAGCGCTTTATGCGGCGCGCCGATGGGGCGGGTGCGACGATATGACGTCGCCGAATCCGCTCGGCGGATCACACCAGGCTTTCGAGGGTCCTCTTTTTCAGGAGTGGGGCCAGCGGATGAGGGAGCGCGCGCTCGTTCCGATGCTGGAGGGAGCCGCAGCCCGATTCGGTCTGCCGACGATCGAAGACCGCTCGATCTGGCTCCGCATCGACGGCCGCACGCGTGAACAGATCACCGCCGCCGCCGGGGCCGAACGAGGCACGGCATGGCCGAGCGCCCTGCCATCCGCCTATGCGCGCTACGTGCGAGACGGAAACCGCACGGAGTACGAAGCTGGCGTCTCCGGCCGGCAGCAACGACTCACGCGAGCTGTGGTGCTCGCCGCCATCACGGACGAATCCGTCTGGCTCGACGAGGTGGCCGATGGCATCGTCGTCCTCTGCGAACAGAGCACCTGGTCGTGGCCGGCGCACGACGATGCGCACGAGCGTCGGGGGTTCATCCTCCCGGACGCATCAGCGCCCTATCTCGATCTCGGCGCCGGCGAAGTGGTGGTGCAGCTCGCCGTCGCAGACCACGTGCTGGGCACACGCCTCGAATCGCGGTGGCCAGGACTGCGGGAGCGCATCCGCCATGAGGCGACGATTCGCGTCTTCGAGCCGTTCCTCAACCGTGACGACCTGTGGTGGCTGGGCTACCGGCGCACGGTGAACAATTGGAATCCCTGGATCATCGGCAACGTGATCTCCGCTGCGGTGCTTCTGATCGACGACACGCCGACTCGCGCGCGCGTTATGGATCGAGCACTGGAGAGTCTGGACCGGTTCGTCGCGACCCTCCCCAGCGATGGCGCGATCGACGAGGGCTTCTCCTACTGGTGGCAAGGTGCGTGTCGACTGCTCGAATGCCTGGACGTCGTATCGCGAGTGACCGACGGCGATTTGGATGCCGGCGACATTCCGGTCGTGCGCGAGACGCTGCGTTTTCCCCATCGGATGCAGCTCGGAGATCACTGGTACGTCAATGTGGCTGACGGATCGGCTCGCTCGTTCGGCCGCGAACCGTGGGACGTGCCGTTTCGATGGGGGATGCGCCTCGGCGACCACGACGTCGTGGCGCACGCTCGGAGCAAGCGAATACCCGGCGAGCCGGTGATCGATGTCGGCGCAGGCCTCGCGCGTGTTCTGCGCGCGCTGGCCGATGCCGAGTGGCGCGATGCCACGCCGGCCGACCCGCCGTTGCCCGAACACGTGTGGCTCGGCTCCGTGCAGCTGTTCGTCGCCCGCCAGGAGTCGGGTGATTCGCACGGCCTCGCCCTGGTGGTCAAGGGCGGCCACAACGGCGAAAGCCACAATCATAAGGATGTCGGGTCGGTGATCGTCGGCCTGGATGGACGGCCGTTGATCGTCGATATCGGCAAACCGACCTACACGGCTCAGACCTTCGGCGCTGATCGTTACGAGAACCCGGCCATGCGCAGCAGCTGGCACAACACGATCGCCCCGTTCGGTCTCGAGCAGGGGGAGGGCTCCCGATTCGCGGCGCGGATGCTCGCGGAGCCGGCTCGCACGGGCGCACCTCAGACGACCCCGTCGATACGCCTCGAGCTGGCCAGCGCATATCCGCTCCCGGAAGGCGACTCGTGGATCCGGGATGCGCGTCTGGACAGGCAGAACCATCGGGTAGTCGTCTCAGACGAGTGGAAGCTTTCCGGCACTGCAGGGCAGGAGACATCCATCCACTTCATTCTCGCCGGCGAGGTCAGCATCGACGACGCGGTTACGCGTGTGCGCGCGGACGTGTCGGCGAGGGCTTTGCGCATCACGGTGAGCTCGCGGGAAAACCACGCTACGCCGTTTCAGAACCAGCATCCGATCGTCGACGTATGGCAGCTCGACGACCCGGAATTGACGGCCGTGTGGGGACAGACCCTCACTCGCCTGACCTTCGCTTCACCGCATCCCCGCTTCGGCGAACTGCGCACCACGATCGAGGTGGACCGATGACCGATCTCAGTGACGAAGACCCCGCGCCGCTGTTCGCCCTGCAGCGACAGGAACGGCTGATGGACGAGCTGCGTGCGCACGGCGCCGTCGCTGTCGGCCGCATTGCCGTGGTGCTCGGGGTGAGCGAGTTGACGATCAGGCGCGATATCAACGCGCTTGCGCGCCGAGGTCTGGTCACGCGCGTGCACGGCGGTGCGACGATTCGCAGTTCGATAGACGAGAGCCGGGGCGCTCTCACCGGTCGTGACGCGACGGTGACCAAGTACACGATCGGCATGGTGGTCCCCTCGCTGGACTACTACTGGCCCGAAGTCGTCAGTGGCGCTCGTGTGCAGGCGGCGCAGCTGCAGTCGCGGCTGATGCTGCGCGGCTCGCTGTACGACGCTCGTGATAACCGCAAGCAGGTTCAGGTGCTGGTCAACACTTCGGGCATGCACGGACTCATCGTCGCTCCGCACACGGCAGGGCCGGAGGGACTCGAGATGCTTCGCTGGCTTGACTCGTTGCCGATCCCGGTCGTGCTCGCCGAGCGCCGGGTGCGCTCTGCCGCAGCAGCGACGAGGCTGGAGTCCGTCGTCACGGATCATGCTGCGGGGGCGATGCAGGCAGTTCGGCATCTGTACGCTGCGGGGCACCGACGTATCGGACTGCTGACGGAGCCGCAGAGCCCGACCACCCCACACGTGCGACGGGGTTGGAAGAGGGCCATCGCTTCTCTGGGACTGACCCCCGACGTGGTGAACACCGATGCTGTCAGCTTCGACTCGTTCGACCGTGAGACGGTCATCGACGAGATTCTCGCCCAGTGCACATCGACGGGCACGACCGCGCTTCTCATTCTGTCCGACCCTCAAGCGGTCGCGTTCGAGCAGCACTGCGCCGATCGTGGCGTGCGTATTCCCGACGACATCGCCATCGTCGCCTACGACGATGAGGTGGCAAGGTTGGGCCACCCGGCGATCACGGCCGTACGCCCCCCGAAGCAGTTCGTCGGGCGCGGCGCGGTCGATCTGTTGGTTGCCCGGCTCGAGGGCGGCCGCAATCGCCCACCGCATCACATCAAACTCACCCCCGAGCTGCTTGTGCGGGAGTCGTCGATGTGACGTGCCGGCGCCGGATGCCTCGACGCGGGGTAGCGTCGAAGCATGACCGATTCGACTGACCGCCGCACGATCGTCATCACCGGCGCCAGCGACGGGATCGGCGCAGCCGCGGCTCGCGAGCTCGCCGGACACGGCCACGAGGTGGTGGTCGTCGGGCGTTCGCCCGAGAAGACCGCGGCGATCGCCGATGAGCTCGGCGTCGAGCATCACCTCGCCGACTTCGCCGACGTCGGCTCGGTGCGCCGGCTCGCGGGCGAGCTCGGGGCGCAGCATCCCCGTATCGATGTCCTGGCGAACAATGCCGGCGGCATCTTCGCCAAGCACCGCGAGGCCACCGTCGACGGGCACGAGCTCACCTTCCAGGTGAATTACCTCGCGCCGTTCCTGCTCACGCAGCTGCTGCACGAGAACCTCGTCGCCGCGCACGGCACGGTGATCAACACCTCGAGCGCGGCGAACAAGCTGTTCAGCCGATTCGACATCGACGACCTCGACGCCCAGCGCCGGTACAGCCCGCGCCGGGCGTACGGCAACGCCAAGCTCGCGCAGATCCTCTTCGCGAAAGAGCTCGATCGCCGGTATCGCGACGTCGGGCTCACCTCGACCGCCTTCCACCCCGGCGTCATCGCCTCGAGCTTCTCGGCGGCGCCAGGTTCGGCCATGCGGGCCGTGTACGCCTCGCGGCTCGCGAAGCTGTTCCTCGCTCCCGTGGAGAAGGGCGCCGACACGCTCGTGTTCCTCGCCGAGAAGCATCCCGGCATCGACTACCCGACCGGCGAGTACTTCGTCGACCGCAAGCCCGCGAAGCCCAAGAGGCAGGCGACGGATGCTGGGCTCGCGCGCGACCTGTGGGACCGGTCGGTCGCGATGCTCGCCGACGTCTGACCGGCGCCCGCGCTACTCGCGCGCGGCCGTGCTCTCTGTCGTCCGGCGCGGCGTCATCCGGCGCTCTGTCATCCGTCGCTCTCGCATTGCCAGGAACAGCGGGAAGGTGAACGCGAACGCCGTCACCGCCGAACCCACGATGTACAGCCAGCCGAAACGCATCCCGAGCCTTCGGCACTCGACGATCACGAAGATGCTCGCCGCGACGGCTGCCACGAGCAGATCGATCGTGATCGACGTCACGGCGGGCCCGCTCGTGACGAGATCGCCGAGGTAGTCGCGCATGAGCACGACACTCATCACGTTGAAGGCCATGGTGCCGATGAGCCCGGCGATCGACAGGCCGAGGTACACGAACGCGAGCGGAGTCCAATGACGGGTCATGCCTGATTCTCGCGCGTGAATGCGATTCTCGCTCGGTGAAGTCCCGGCCGCGTGGCGGTCCGGCACGCGGGAGTATCGTGAGCCCATGCTGATCGCCTACTGGATCGCCGCGGGGCTGCTCGCATTCGTGTCGCTCTTCGCCGCGGGACTCAAACTGTTCCGCACGAAGGCGCAGCTCGAGGGCGCGAACGCCATGGAGTGGACGAAAGGCTTCTCGCAGGGCTCGATCCGCCTCATCGCGGTCGCCGAGCTCCTCGGCGCGATCGGGCTCATCGTGCCGCCGCTTACCGGTATCGTGCCGATCCTCGCGCCGATCGCCGCCGTTGCGCTCGGCGTGCTGCAGATCGGTGCCGCCGTCACGCATGCGCGGCTGGGCGAGAAGCCCATCATCAACATCGTCCTGGCAGTCCTCGCGGCCGTCGCAGCCGTGACCGGATTCATCGTCTGGGCGTGAGCACGCACCACCTGGTGCCGGAAGCGGGTGAGCGCGTTCAGACCTCGTCGCGCCACGAGTGCTGCGGCGCGTAGCCGAGCAGCCGGCGCGCCTTGCCGATCGCGAGCAGGGTGTCGTGCTCGCCGAGGTCGCCGCGCACCGGCGCGTCCGGGAACACTTCGGCGACGAGCTCGGCATTCGGCCGCGACATGACGGTGTCGGCGGCCGCGATGATGAACCGGTCGAAGCCCGGGAGAGCGACCTCCAACGCGCGCTCGATCGCCTGCGCGCCGTCGCGGGCGTCGATGTACCCCCAGAGGTTCCACTTGCGTAGCATCGCGTCGGCGTCGTACGCGGGGAACGCGGCGTAGTCTTCCGGCACCATGACGTTCGAGAAACGCAGCGCGGTGATCGACAGATCGGGATGCCAGCGCACGAGCTCAGTCGCCAGCTGCTCCTCGAGCACCTTCACGATCGAGTACACGCTCTCGGGGCGCGCCGCGTACTCCTCGTCGACGGGGATGTACGGCGGAGGCACGTCGAACGGAAGCCCCAGCACCGTCTCGCTCGACGCATAGACGATGCGACGGATGCCGGTGCGCACCGCTGCCCAGAACACGTTGAACGTGCTCGGCATGTTGTTGTGGAAGGTCGCGGCATCGGACAGGATCCCCGGTGCGGGGATGGCGCCCAGATGCACGACCGCCTCGAACGGCGCGGCGCGGTCGACTCCGGCCAGGGCATCGACGACCTGTCCGTAATCGGTCAGATCGACCCTCACGAAGCCCGCCCCGCGTGCCCCGACGAGATCGAGGCCGACGACGTCGTGGCCTGAGGTGCGCAGTTCGCGGGCGACGACGGTTCCGAGCTTGCCGGACGAGCCCGTGAGTGCGATGCGCATGCTCCCACCCTGGCACGTCTGCGCGGCACGGGAATCGATTCGGTCGCACGAGCCTGGCCGAACGGCCTAGGCTCGATTCCCGTGGCTCGCACACCGGCATCAGGCATCCAACATTCGATTCGCGCAGGCGGCTACGAGGCGGTCATCGCCGGCGTGGGCGCGAGCCTGCGCTCGCTGACCTACACCGGTCGCGACCTGGTCGTGCCGTTCGCGGCCGACGAGGTGCGTCCCGGCTTCCGCGGCGCGACCCTCGCGCCGTGGCCGAACCGGGTGGTCGACGGGCGGTACGCGTTCGGCGGGGTCGACTACGTGCTGCCGCTCACCGAGCCCAAGCGCGGGCACGCGCTGCACGGCCTGGTCGGGTGGCTCGACTTCACAGTGGTCGACAAAGGCCCGAGCCACGTCGCCCTCGCCGCCGTCGTCGAGCCGCAGGCGGGTTACCCGTGGCGGATCACCGTCGAGACCGGCTATTGGCTGCGACCCGACGGGCTGACGCAGACGGTGACCGCGACCAACGACAGCCGCACCTCCGCGCCGTGGGGCACGGGCCCGCACCCCTACCTGCGCGCCGGTGATTCGGCGCTGGAGAGCTGGACGTTCTCGCTGCCGGCGGCCGAGGTGCTGGCCGTCACCCCCGATCGCCTCGTCCCGACGGGCCTGGAGCCGGTCGAGGTCGATCCGGCGCGGTTCGACTTCCGCGTGCCGCGCGAGATCGGCGGTGCCGAGATCGACCATGCATTCACGGCGCTCGCCCGAGATTCCGACGGCCTGGCCGAGGTGCGGGTCACGGATGCCGAGGGCCAAGGCGTCGCGATGGTGTGGGATGCCGCGTGCCCATGGGTGCAGGTGCATACGGCCGACATCGAGCCGGGGCATCCGTTCCACCGCATCGGGCTCGCAGTCGAGCCGATGACGTGCGCGCCCGACGCCTTCAACGCCGACGCGTACCCGTTCGACACGGGACTGATCGTGCTCGGTCCGGACGAGTCGGCCACGGCCTCGTGGCGGATCGCCGCGATCGCCTGATCAGCCTCCCGCAATGCACCCTCGATCTTCGGAATGCACCCTCGCGAGGGTGCACTCCGAAGATCGAGGGTGCATTGCGAGACGGGAATGCGGTCAGTGCTGGTGCTCGTCGAAGATCAGGTCGTGACCGGTGTGGCTGGGCGCGAGGCGCCCCGCCTCGGTCGCGCCGAGGGCGGGTGTGACGACGCCGGCGACGAGCACCGCGGCAACGAGTAGTCCGAGCACACCGGTGCGCGTAGCGCGACCGGCCGGGCCGCGGCGCACGGCGATCCCGCACCCGATGCCCGCGGCGATGAGGAGTGCGGAGGCCGCGGCCACCGCGACGACGCTGGTCCGCAGCGGATCCAGCATCAGCACGACGGTGGCCGCGGCGATTCCCCCGAGGGCCCCAGCGACGCCCACGCGGGGAACGACGATGCGTCCCCGCGCGAGCGTCGCGGCCCCCCACACCAGCCCGCCGGCCCCGAGGATCGCGAGGGTGGCGCCGGCTACCCCCAGCCAGACACCCCCCGCCCCCGTGAGAGCCCCAGCGCCCAGTGCGAGCTGGAGTAGTGCGGCGCCCCACCCGGCCACAGCGGGCCACGACGACGTCCGGAGCACCGGAGCGGTCGACGCGGCACGCCGTGCGAGGGGAGCGCCGATGGTCATCAGGCCGCCTGACCGGCGACCGACGCGCGGATGCCGTGGTCGGCGGCGAGTCCGACACCCAGGAGCACGATCGCGCTCGCGAGGTGCAGGAAGTGGTCGAACGTGTTCAGCGCGAGGATGTTGAGTGCGGTGCCGACCAGGAAGAAGCCGACGATACCGAGCAGTAGGTAGACCGCGCCGATCGTGATGTTGACCGCCTTCGCGGCGCGCGCCGAGACGATTCCGGCGATCATCAGCGAGGCGCCGATCAGCAGATGCGCGATGTTGTGCAGCGGGTTGACCTCGAAGATTCCGAGGAGCAGCCCGCCCTGGGTGGCGATGAAGCCGACACCGCCGGTGACGGCGAAGCCCAGCAGACCCACCACGACGTAGACCGCGCCGAAGATGACTGCGACGAGGCGGTTCGGTGACTGACGCATGAGCGACCTCCGAGATCGGGCGGCGGGATGCCGCGCTGGAGGTTCTTCGGAGCGTGCTCGTCATCGGATGGGAGCGCCTCGCAGAAGACGCGTGCGCCCGGACACAGCAGAAGGCCCCCGAGTATTCTCAGGGGCCCTCCACGTCTCACACCGACCCGAGTGGGCCGGAAAACATGCCGATCAGTCGCGCAGCTCTTCCTTGACTTCGTTGCGCTTCTGCACGGAGTCGCGGTCTGCTTCGGCCTTCTTGACCTCGGCGTCCGCCTTGACCTCGTCGACCTTGTCGCCGATACGGTCTTTGGTGTCTTCGAACCCGTCCTTGATCTTGCGACCGGCGGTGTCGGCTACTTCTTTGGCGTCATCCAGGATTCCCATGTTGCGCTCCTTTCGTGAAGTCTCGTGAAGGCTTCTCATAGAAGCTACGACGCGCGTCGACGGGTGGCAGGGGGCTTGACAATCGTCGGCCGATCGCCCACCGACAGCATCCATAGCACACTCGTGCGCATGAGATTCGAAACCGCTCTTCATGCGATGGGCAACAACACCGGCATCGAGGTGTCGGCGGAGCAGATCGACGCGCTCGGCGGCGGAAAGCGCCCGGCGGTGAAAGTCGTGGTCAACGGTTTCGCCTATGCGAGCACGGTGGGCGTGATGGGCGGGAAGTTCCTCATTCCGTTCAGCTCAGACAAGCGTGCGGCCACCGGGCTCAAGGGCGGCGACCCGATCACCGTCGACCTCGAGATCGATGACGCCCCGCGCACGGTCGAGGTGCCCGACGACCTCGCGACGGCGCTCGCTGAAGCATCGCTTTCAAGCGTCTTCGACGCACTCGCGCCCAGCCACCGCAAGGCGCACGTCACCAGCGTCGAATCGGCGAAGGCCGCCGACACGCGTGCCCGTCGCGTCGCGGCGGTGATCACGAAGCTCCAAGGCTGAGGGCTCCAGGGCTGAGGCCCGCCTCAACCGCGCTCATCGTCACCCCTATGATGAGCGGCATGCACCTCGCCACCGCCCTTACCGCAGCATCCGCTCAGGTCACTCCGATCAGTGCCGACCAGACCGGAGTGTGGACGACGTCGTCCGTGTTCGGCCTGATCTTCTACATCCTCACGGCCGTCGCGCTGTGGCGGATCTTCCAGAAGGCGGGCCTGCCCGGCATCCTCGGGATCATCCCGATCGTCAACCTCTTCTTCCTCGTGAAGATCGCCGGCATGTCGATGTGGCTGGGCCTGCTGTACCTCATCCCGATCGTCGGCTTCGTCTTCGGCATCATCGTGGCCTTCAAGCTCGGCTCGGCTTTCCACAAGGGCGGCGTCTTCTCGTTCTTCGTGCTCTGGCTCTTCGCGTTCATCGGCTACCTGATCCTCGGCTTCGGCTCGTCCAAGTACACCGAGCCCGTACGAGCCTGAGCCTCGCCCGATACCCTCGATACCGGGGAGGGTCGAGTATGGGCAAGCGCTCGGATGCTGTCGGCGAAGGCGTGTCGATCGCGTCGGCGGCGGCGCGGCTCGCGGTGCGCAACCACATCCTCGTCCAGGCGATCTCGCGCGGCGCCGACTTCGACACCGCCGAGGTCGGCGCGTTCGCCCAGGAGACCTTGAGAGCGCTCGCCGCCGAACAGGACGCGGCGGCGGCGCTCGCGAAGAAGCAGCGCAAGTCGGCGTGGGGCAAGTTCTCCGACCCGGACAGCACCCACGACTACCGTGACCGCGATACGCGCAACCTGCGCAAGCGCCACACGCAGTACGTCAAGGTCGCCGAACGCCTGCGCGACCTCGCCGACCAGCCCGACGTGGTGGCCGAGCTCGTCGAGGCCGCTCGCGATGCCGCGTGGGGTGACGTCGAAGACAACCTGCAGCGCCGGCTGCAGGTGGAGAGCATGACGGCCGACGCCGACCCCGATTACGCCCAGATGCGCGAGGCACGGATGCAGGCGTTGCGCCTCGTCGACCTGTCACGGCTCGCCTCGCAGGCGCGGCGCCGGTCCAAGCCGGGCGCCGCGGACTGACCGCTGTGATGACCGCTCTGGATCGCTCGGCCCTCCGCCTCGATTGGCGGCCCGCCGCGCCGTAGGGTATCCTGGTCGCTGGCCTGCTCGCCGTTTCGCGCGCAGGCTGCGCGCCCGTAGCTCAATGGATAGAGCATCTGACTACGGATCAGAAGGTTGGGAGTTCGAGTCTCTTCGGGCGCACACTGTGTTGAGACAGTGAGGGAAAGTGCCGGTTCGCCGGCACTTTTTCTGTTTCCGGGAGCTGTCCTCGTCGTCTCTCGTTCGAAAAGACCGGTCGGTCACGGCGACACGCCGTCCAACGAACTGTCGACCCGGCGTGTCGTGTCACCGGCCGGTCTTTTCGACAGCGCATGCGGTGGCCACGCAGCATCCCCAGCCAGCAACCCTCGCCGTGAGACTGAGGGTCACGTAAACTGAATCTCGGTCCCACCGCGTTCGCCCGAAGGAGAGCCATGTCCGCTCCGTACGTCCCGCCCGTCGATGACTACTCGTTCCTCTTCAGTGAGGCATTCGGTGTCGACCTGGTGGCCCGGTCGACGGGCGGCGCTCTCTCGGCGGCCGATGCGACCGAGATCATCGCGGGAGCGGGCGAATTCGCCGCCTCGGTGATCGCGCCCCTTGAGCGGATCGGCGATCGCGAGGGCGCGCGGCTGGAAGATGGCCGGGTGCGTCTTCCCGCAGGGTTCGCCGAGGCCTATCGCGCGATGGTGGACGCGGGGTGGATCACCGCTGAGGCCCCCGAATCGGCCGGCGGAGACGGACTGCCCGGATCGATCCGGGCAGGGCTCGGAGAGATCTGGAACGCGTCGAATGCCGCGTTCGCCCTCTGCTGGCTGCTCACGCAGGGACAGATCCATGCTCTGGATGCTGTCGCCTCCGACGCGATCCGCGCGGCCTACCTCACGAAGCTCGTGTCGGGGGAGTGGACCGGCACGATGAATCTGACCGAGCCCGGTGCCGGCACCGACCTCGGAGCGATCCGCACGCTGGCGACCCCGCGCGACGACGGCTCGTGGTCGATCAGCGGCGAGAAGATCTTCATCACATGGGGCGACCACGACCTCGCCGAGAACATCGTGCACCTCGTACTGGCCCGGACGCCCGACGCCCCGGCGGGGGCCAAAGGGCTGTCGCTGTTCGTCGCGCCGCGGGTGCTCGTGAATGCGGACGGCAGCCTCGGGGAGCGCAACGCCATCACGACGGTCGGAATCGAGCACAAGCTCGGCATCCACGGCAGCCCAACGTGCGCGCTCGCCTACGAGGGAGCGACCGCATACCTGGTCGGTGAGCTGCACGGCGGGCTCGCGGGAATGTTCGTGATGATGAACTCGGCCCGGATCGGCATGGGATTCCAGGCCACCGGGATCGCCGACCGGGCTTATCAAGAGGCAGCGGCGTATGCCGGGCAGCGCATTCAGGGCAGCGTCCTGGAGCGGCCCGCACAGACGTCCATCGCCGCGCATCCCGATGTGCGCAGGCTCCTGCTGTCGATGTCGAGCATGATCTACGCGATGCGGGCGCTCGGCGTGTACGTCGCCGACCTGTTCGACCGCACGGGGTCGGACGAGACCACGGCGCTCGCGGAATTCTTCGTTCCCATCCTCAAGGGGTGGGCGACGGAGGAGGCCGTGCCGGTGACGAGCGACGGCATTCAGGTGCACGGTGGGATGGGGTTCATCGAAGAGACCGGGGCCGCTCAGCACTATCGCGACGCACGGATCATGACGATCTACGAGGGCACGACCGCGATCCAGTCGAACGACCTCGTCGGTCGCAAGCTGATCCGCAACAACGCAGCGACCGCGCACGAGCTGTTCGGCCTCATCGACGCCACGATCGCCCAGCTGTCGGTGGGGGATCATCCGGTGGCCACGCGCACCGGCGAGCGCCTCGCCCGCGCGGTGCAGGCGGCGCGCCGGGCGACGGCCGACCTGATGGCATTCGGTGCGCACCCTCGTGACGCGTACGCCGTGAGCGTGCCCTATCTGATGCTGCTCGGCACGCTCGCCGGGGGATGGATGCACGGACAGGCCGTGCTCGCAGTGCTGCAGCATCCGATCCTGTCCGAATCAGATGCCGCCCGGCTCGTGTCCGCCGACTTCTACGGAAGCCAGCACCTGCCCCGCGTGCACGCCCTGGCCGAGAGCGTCGCCGGGGGCGAGATCACTCTCGGCGACGACGTCGCCGCGGTGGAACTCACCCGGGCGGGCTAGGCCGCACGCGCTTCAGTCGGCGGCCACGATCCCGCGTGCCGCCCACGCGGACCCGGTCACGTCGAACGGTGGCGTCGGCATCTCCGCTCGGAGCGTGCGCTCCAGCCGTGCGCGGCCCGCGTCGTCGAGCGACTCGATGTACGAGCCGACCGGGCCGGCGCCCCGGAGATAGGGTTCCCACCAGTCCTCGAAGGTCTGGTGGGTCACACGGACGGTCAACACGGTCTCGGTGACGTCGGTCAGGCCCGCGGTCGTCAGGTATTCGCCCAGCCGCCCCCGGCGTGTGCCGGGAAGGGCGGCCTCGTTCGGTGCGGCCGGATCGGTCGCGCTCAGCACGTCCCAGAACCGGCTGAGCGGGCTGGACCCGCCGGCGTGGTCCCACACGCACGCCGCCACGACGCCGCCCGTTCGCGTGACGCGTGCCATCTCACGCAGGTCGTGCACCGGGTCGGCCATGAAGTGGACGACGAGCTGGGCCAGCACGACATCGAACTCCTCATCCTCGAATGGGAGCGCACCGGCGGAGGCGACCTCGATGCGCACACCGGGGAATCTCTCGCGCGCCGACGTGGCGTACGAGACCGAGGGGTCGACGCCCACGACCTTCGAGGCCCCGACGCGCGAGACGAGTTCGGCCGTCAGTGCGCCGGGGCCGCAGCCGACGTCGAGGACGCGCTGGCCGGGGCCGACCCCGGCAAAGTCAGCGAGCGGTGCACTCAGGCCCGACGAGTACCGGCCCATGAATCGGTCGTAGTCGACCGCGGCGCCGTCGAATCCCATGCGCACACCGTAGGGCCGGCCTTGCGAGATCGCAACGGGGAGGCAATACGGTGCGCGGTGCGGCGACGCCCGGGCCCGCCGGTCAGCCCATGCAGATTGCTCATCCGAGCATCTCGTCGGCGGTGGTGGCGGATGCTGCGACCGTCACCTGCGTGCCCCACGGGTCGCTCACCCGCACGGAGCGCCCGTCGTCGGCGAACGCAACGCCCAGGGCGGTCAGCCGCGAGGTGAGCGCGTCGAGATCCTCACCCGCAGGCACCGAGACCGCGACATCGCCGAGGCCCAGGCTGGCTGCACGGGGGCCCGCGCCGGCCGAGTGCCACGTGTTCATCGCAACGTGGTGGTGATAGCCGCCGGCGGAGGCAACAGCGCGCCGGGGTAACCGCTCGCGGTGGCCTCGAAGCCGAGTGCGTCGACGTAGAACGCCCGCGCGACGGCTACGTCGCCCACCTGGAGGTGGACGTGGCCGACGCGTCCGGCAAGACCTGGCGCAGCATCCAGCACTTCCTGCGTCAGGTGTCGCTGCAGGTAGGCGTTCGGATCCAGATACTGCGTCGCCATCTGGATCTGGCCGTTGGTCCACTCCCACTGGCTGCGCGGGCGATCGGTGTACAGCTCGATGCCGTTGCCCTCCGGGTCGGTGAAGTAGAACGCCTCGCTGACCAGGTGATCACTCGAACCCACGAACTGGCTCCGCGGCGACTGGGCGGCGCGATAGACGGTCGCCGCCAGGCTGGGCGCATCGTCGAACAGGAACGCCGTGTGGTACAGCCCCGCCTGCCGGGGGTCGACGCCCGGCAGGTCAGGGGTGTGCACCAGCTTGACCATCGGCGTCGTTCCACGCCCGAGCACGCGGTGCACCTCGCGGCCGTGGGTGCGTTGCTCGAGTGGCGCCAGGGCCAGCGCGCCCGAGTAGTACGCCGACATCACTTCGAGGTCGCCGACGCGCAGGGTGACGGCATCCACCGTCGTATCCGGGTTCAAGGTGTCCATCGGGTTCTCCGAGCGTGCAACGCGGTGGTCAGCGGATGACGGCGAAGCCGCCGGTCCAGCCGATCTTCTCACCGGCGGCGAGGGTCAGCTGTTCAGCCTCCTCTGAGGACGGATGCCTCAGCCCGCGTGGGCAGCCTCCACCAGCGCGTTCACCGCATCCTCGAACACCAGTGTCTGGGCCGTTTCGACTGCACGGCTGTAGCGAGAGCCTGCCAGCACCACGAAGACGGCTCCGACCACGTCGATGTAGCCGAGCGTCCGCGTCCCGACGCGGACCTGATAGCGATCGACACCGACGCGCTGCCATTGCGGGGGCGACGAGGGCAGTGCCCGTGGGCGACGGTTGGTGGGATGTATCTCCAAAGTCATCTCCACCGCTCCTCTCATCATCATCGATGAATCAACTATCCGCGGTCGCCCCCGTCGTGCGGAGAGGCTTGACAAACGCCGCGATTCTTCTTCGGGGTGAAGGCGGTCTCCGACTCGCGTTCACGCCTCGTCGAACTCGTCGGTGGACGGGTTCGTGCTCGTCCGCAGGACGGGGCGATGTGCACGCGTGCGGGCCGTCAGATGCTCCAGGACGGCCGCATCCTCCAGCTCGGCGTACGCGGTCTCGACGCTCTGCCCGACGATCTGGCTGGCGGGTCCGACGAGCATCATCGCCATCCCGCGGCTGCCGTCGGAATGGAGCACGGGGATCTCCAGCGTCTCGGCCGCGCCCTCTTCCGCGAGTGCGGCGCAGTATTCCAGCACCGCCCGCGCGAGAGAATCCCCGGTCATGAGTTCGGTGCCGGCGTACGTCAGAATCATCATGGAACGTTTCTACCGAGGCGCGGGGCGCGCGTGAAGCCGTTGCGCCCGGCGCATCCGCACGCTAGCCGAGGAGCCTCACATGGCGCAGAACGTCGCCGAACTGTTCGTCTCGACCCTCAAGACAGCGGGGGTTTCGCGGGTGTGGGGCCTTCCGGGTGACTCGCTCAACGCCTTCACCGATGCGCTCCGCCGCGACGGCGGCCTGCGCTGGATGCACGTGCGCCACGAGGAGGCAGCGGCGTTCGCGGCGGCCGCCGAAGCCGAGGTGACCGGTGAACTCGCAGTCGTCGCCGGCAGCTGCGGGCCCGGCAACCTCCACTTCATCAACGGTCTGTTCGATGCCCAGCGCAGCCGCGTGCCCGTGCTCGCGATCGCCTCACACATCCCCTCCGCCGAGATCGGCAGCGGCTACTTCCAGGAGACCCATCCGCAGGAGCTGTTCCGCGAGTGCAGCGTCTATTCCGAGCTCGTCTCGGACGCCGCTCAGCTGCCGTGGGTGCTGGAGATCGCGATGCGGGCCGCGGTCGAACGCCGGGGCGTTGCCGTGGTCGTCGTGCCAGCCGACGTGTTCTTCCAGGATGCGCCGGAGCGCCGAGCATCGGCACCGATCCTCGCGACCGCGCCCCGCATCATTCCGGGCGAGGCCGAGCTGCAGCGGGCCGCGGGCCTCCTCAACGGCGCGAAGAAGGTGACGATCCTTGCCGGCGCGGGGGTTGCCGGGGCGCACGCGGAGGTGCTCGCACTGGCCGAGCGACTGCAGGCGCCCATCGTGCATGCCTTCCGCGGCAAGGAGCACATCGAGTACGACAATCCGTACGACGTCGGCATGACGGGCCTGCTCGGTTTCGCGTCCGGGTACCGCGCGATGGAGTCGTGCGACGCCTTGCTGATGCTCGGCACCGACTTCCCCTACCGGCAGTTCTATCCGTCCAAGGCGAAGATCATCCAGGTCGACATCCGGGGCGAGCAGCTCGGGCGACGCACGCCGATCGACCTGGGCCTGGTCGGCGGCGTCCGCGAGACGGCGAGCGCGCTGCGTCCCCTCATCGCCGATGATCGTGCGGGCACGCACCTGGCCGACTGTGTGAAGCACTACGCCAAGACCCGAAAAGAGCTGGACGGCTTCGCCGACGACGACGGCAAGGAGCCGATCCATCCCCAGTACGTCGCGCGACTGATCGACGAACTCGCCGCCGACGACGCGATCTTCACCGCGGACGTCGGCACACCGGTGATCTGGGCGGCGCGCTATCTGCGGATGACGGAGCGGCGGCGTCTGATCGGATCGTTCACGCACGGCTCGATGGCGAACGCCATGCCGCATGCGCTCGGAGCGCAGGCAGTGGATGGCGGGCGTCAGGTGATCGCCCTCAGCGGCGACGGCGGTCTGTCGATGCTGCTCGGTGACCTCATCTCGATCCGCCAGAACGACCTGCCGATCAAGATCGTCGTCTTCAACAACTCGTCGCTGAACTTCGTCGAAGTCGAGATGAAAGCGGCCGGCATCGTCAACTTCGGCACCGACCTTCAGAACCCGAACTTCGCCGATGTCGCCACCTCGATCGGCATCACCGGCATCCGCGTCGAGAAGCCGGCAGACCTCCGGCCGGCCCTCGAACGCGCGCTCGCGCTGCCGGGCGCCGCCCTCGTCGACGTCGTCGTCGCCGGCCAGGAACTATCGATTCCGCCCTCGATCACCGCCGCGCAGGCCAAGGGGTTCGCCCTGTACGCCCTGCGCACCGTGATGTCCGGCGGTGGCGGTGAGCTGCTCGACCTCGCCGACACGAACGTCTTCCGGCGGATCTTCCACTGAGCTCGCTGCGCTGACCCGTCTCGCGCCGGGCGCTTAACGACCGGGGCTCGCAGAGAGCGTCACCCGGTCCTTGCCCGAGTCCTTCGACCGGTACATGGCCACGTCCGCGCTGGTGAGCAGGTCGGATCCCGTCGCACGCGGATCCTCCGCCGGGTCGAAGGTCGATACGCCGGCACTCATGGAGACGCGGATCGTGGCGCCCTCGATGACGATCGGCTGCCGGGTGAGCGCGAGGATCCGGTCGGCGATCGAGATCGCGGCATCCAGATCCGCGTTCCGGCAGATCGCGACGAATTCGTCGCCGCCGATGCGGCCGACCACGTCGTCGGTGCGGACGCCGGTGCGCAGGCGCTCGCCGAGTTCTCGGAGCACCGCGTCGCCGGTCGCGTGGCCCCATCGGTCGTTGACGGATTTGAACTCGTCGACATCGAGGAAGAGCACGGCCACGGGCTGAGCGGTGGTGCGGGCGCTGTCCAGCGCCATTTCGAGCTCGTGCTGCAGCAGTTGCCGGTTGGCCAGGCCCGTCAGCGGATCATGCAGGGCGAGGTGCTCGAGCCGGCGCTGCAGCCGCACGCGCACGAGCGTCTGCGATGCCTGCCTGCCGAGCGCCCGCTGCAGTCCGAAGGCGCGCTCGTCGAATTCGCGACGCCGGCCGAAAAAACAGACCAGCACCCCGAGTCGCTCGTGGTCGCCCAGAAGAGGTGTGATGCTGAGCGATTCCAGTCGCGCCGTGCGGAGCCCCGCCGCGAGAACGGGATGCTCGGATTCCGCGTCGGTCGCGTGCACGATGATCTCCACCGGGGTGTTGCGGAGGGATTGGATCGGGGGCACCGAGTCGGCGAGCGGGTTGACCCCCGCGGCGAGGTGGTAGAGGCCGTCCACATCGCGCAGGAGCACCGCCGTCTCGGTCGCGGCGAACGCCTCTTTCGCGACGTCGGCGAACGCCTGGGCGACGTCCTCATCGCTCACGCTCACGCCGAAGAGGCTCGAGATCTCCTGCAGCACGCGGACGCGCTCCTCCGAGGATTCGGCGGACCGGCGCGCGCGCAGCAGCTCGTTCTCGTACTCCAGGCGACCGGTGGCATCGAAGACGGCGGTCTGCACGACGGGGCCGGCCCCCGTGGTCGTGATGGTGGAGTTGATCAGGACGGGCAAGATCGATCCGTCCGCCTTGCGCAGCGTGAGCGCGACCTCTTTGACGGATCCCTCCAGGTGGAGGATCTGCGTGTGGCGCGTTTCGAAGAAGATCTGACTGCCGGCATCCAGCATGGCGGTGAAATTGGCTCCGACGAGCTGTGCCTCGGCGTAGCCGGTCCACTCCAGTAGGGTGTCGTTCACCCCGAGCACCTTGCCGGTGACGTCGGTCCTCACCAGGCCGCAGGGCGCATGGCGGTAAAGCCGCTCGTAGTCGGTGCCGGTCATGACAGATAGCTGCGGATCGCCGCGACGAGTTCATCGGGGCCGGACAGATTCGGGATGTGCCCCGTCGTCCTCAGCTGGACGAAGGTGCTGCCGGCAATGGCCCTGTGCACGTACCGGCCCACCTCCGTCGGAGCGATGACGTCGTCGGTGCTCTGCACGACCAGGGTGGGAACGGTGACGCTCTCGAGGTCGGCGCGGTTGTCCGAGAGGAACGTGACGTGGGCGAAGTGGCGCGCGATGTCGGGGTCGGTGCTGCAGAAGCTCTCCGTCAGCCGCTCGCCGAGGGCCGGCCGGTCCGCGTTGCCCATCATCATCGGGGCCGCGGCTGCAGACCAGCCGAGATAGTTGGCATCGAGCGTGTCGAGAAGCGCCGCGATGTCGGCCTCCTCGAATCCGCCCCGATAGGACGCGTCGTTGATGTATCGCGGCGAGGGGCCGACCAGAACGAGCGCTCCGAATCTCGAAGGATCTCGGTTCGCCGCGAGCACGCCGATCATGGCGCTGACCGAATGGCCGACGAACACGACGTCCTCGAGATCGAGTGACTCGAGGATCTCGCGCACATCATCCGCGTATCCATGGAGCGCGTCGTACTTGCTGCGCGAGTACGCGGTCAGGTCGGAGTCTCCGGCTCCGACGTGATCGAACAGCACGACCTTGTAGTCGCGCTCGAAGTGCGGGGCGACGAGATTCCAGGCGGCTTGACTGCACCCGAAGCCGTGTGCAAAGACGATCGGGCGACCGGACGGATTGCCGCTGACGACGACATTGTTGCGGCGCCTGACCTCGCTGGCCACTGCTGATGCCACTGATTCTCCCGAGGAACGACGTGATCGCCGTGTGCGAGACGGACTCATATGGAATCGTAGATGATGATCCCCAGGGTGCCGACCGGACGTGAGGAGCGGACTATACGCTCATCTCGCGAAGGCTGCGCGGTCTTGTCCGCGCGGGGGCGAACGTGGCTGAGTGAAGCATGCTCGATCTCGGGAATCTGTCGGCAGACCTTGCGACGGCGCTCGCCCACGGCGACCTCTATGCCCTCTACCAGCCCCAGATCGATGTGCGCAGCGGCGAGGTGTGCGCCGTCGAGGCGTTATGCCGATGGCGTCGATCGATGGGAGATTCGGTCGGCCCCGACGTGTTCATCCCGCTCGCCGAGGAGTCCGGCATCATTCACGACCTCGGGCGCTTCATGCTGGACGAGTGCCTGGCCATGCGCGACGGCTTCGCCGCGACGGAGCGTGCGATCGACGTGTCGGTGAACGTGTCGCCGATGCAGCTGACCCGGGCGTCGTTCGTCGACTATCTGATCGCCCAGGCGACGGCGCGATCGACCGAAGAGTCGGCCCTGACGATCGAGATCACCGAGTCGATGCCCGTGGCCGACATGTCCGTGATCGTCCCGCGCCTGGAGCAACTGCGCGAACTCGGAGTAGGCGTATCACTGGACGACTACGGCACCGGGCATGCGTCGCTCGCGCAGCTGCGCCTGCTGCCCCTCACCGAGGTCAAGCTCGACAAATCGCTCGTTCAGAGTGGGAGTCGCAGGGCCAAGCGGGTGCTGGCCGAGGCCATCGACCGGGCGCGCGAGCTGAGGCTCCGGATCGTCGCCGAGGGTGTCGAGACCGAGGAGCATCTCGCGTTCGCGCGTGACCTCGGCTGCGATCGCGCGCAGGGCTTCCTGTTCGGCGAACCGATGGAGACCGCTGAGGTCGAGACGCTCGGGCGGTCCTGACTCAGATCTCGGGGTACGGGTTCTCGGACGCGTCAGGCTCTGACGAGTCGGGGTCGCCGCCCACGTCGATGCGCGTCCACACGACGGGCATGCCGGGTGAGAAGAGGATGTCGATGCCCGGGCCGGAGCGCAGGGGCGGGATGTTGACGTACCCTCCGCCGGCCTTCACGGCGTCGAGGATCTGCGCGCGGAGTTCGGTCACCGGGTCTGGCAGGAAATAGTCACGACCGTCGACCGTGAGTCTGTTCACACTTGTCATCTGAACCTCTCTCGCACTGGGATGTGCACGCTTACGCCCGTCCGGCGGCGCGTGCGGCTGCTGTTCCGGGCTCGGGGGTCAGTTCGAGGCCCCCTGGGCTGTTCGCGGTGAGCATGAGCTCTTCGATCCAGGCGCGGTTCAGCGCCGGCTCGCGCCCGCCGTAGAACTCGAACTGCAGCGGGATCGCAGGGTGAAGCCACAGCGAGCTTCTGCCGCTCCCGTAGGCCGCTTCGAATTTCCACGAGAACGAGAAACTCTCCGCGCGCCGCAGTTTCGCCATCATCACGATCCGCAGGTGCGCCAGTGCGCGGTCCTCGAACTCCACCGACCACGTCGGCGCGCCGTAGATGAGCTTTCCCACTCGTCCTCCCAAATCCTCCGCAAGTCTGCCATGACGAGCGCGGCGCGGACGTCGCTGATGGGGTCAGTGCACCGGCATCCCGCCGGTCACCGCGATCGTCTCGCCCACGACGTAGCTCGATTCCTGGGACGCGAGGAAGACGAACGCGGGGGCGAGCTCGACGGGCTGTCCCGCCCTGCCCATCGGTGTCTGCGAACCGAATTCCTCGATCTTCTCGTTCGGCACGAACGCGGGCTGCAGCGGCGTCCAGATCGGTCCTGGTGCGACCCCGTTGACGCGGATGCCGCGCTCGATGAGCTGCTGCGACATCGCCCTGGTCCAGTTCGCGATCCCGGCCTTGGACACCGCGTACTCGGCGAGGGATGCAGAGGGCTGGAAGCCCTGGACGCTCGAGGTCGTGATGATCGCCGCGCCCGGCTGGAGGTGGGGCGAGGCTGCCTTCGTCAGCCAGAACAGCGGGTAGATGTTCGTCTTCGTGACGTGGTCGAGCGTCTCGGTCTCGAAGTCGTCGATGCTGTCGACGGTGGGCATCGTGCCGGCGTTGATCACCAGGATGTCGAGTCCGCCCAGCTCGGCCGCGGCCTTCTCGACGGCGTCGACGTTGGCCTGCTCGACCTGAAGGTCGCCGGGGATGAGGACGGCCGTCCGGCCCTCGGCGCGGATCAGCTGGGCGACCTCCTCGGCCTGCTCTTGCTCGGCGGCCAGATAGCTCAGGGCGACGTCCGCGCCCTCGCGCGCGTAGGCGATCGCGACGGCGCGCCCGATGCCCGAATCGGCACCCGTGACGAGGGCCTTGCGCCCCGGGGAGCCGGCCCTTGCCGATGTACGTCTTCTCTCCGTGATCGGGTGCCGGGTCCATCTTGTGGATATCGCCCGGGGCATCCTGCTGCTGTGCCGGGAACGGAGGCCGGGGGAACTGCGTCGTCGGGTCTTGTGCGGTGTACATGTCAGCCATGGCGCCGACGCTACCCACTCGCACTATTGGCCGAACCGGGGTTGCGGGGCGGGGATCCGTCGTCTAAAGGCGAGTTCTTCCGCTGCGTCACATCGTGGCTCGGATCGGGTGTCGAAAGACCCGGACCGCGCCTCTCCGCGGTCCGAGAAGCGCGGAATTGCGGGCTAGGATTGGGGTACGGGTGCTTCCCGGAGGGCCGCAGCGCCTGGATACCGGTCGATGCTTCGTGAGGATGCTGGGTGGACGAGGGCTGGCTGGAATGGCCGGTGAAGGACAGTCTTCGCCGATATGTGGAACGGCTGTCGGACGGCGCGATTCTGGCCGAGGGCGGCGCCGTCATCGAAGCCGAGACCTTCCGATGGCCCTTCGCGCGTGACGCGGAGGGCGGCACGACGATCCTTCGTGCGCGTGGCGAGGTGCGCCTCCTCGGGTACGGCGGAGTCCTCGACATCTCTCTGCGCAATCCGGTCGTCACGATCGGCGGTTCCGGGAACACCTTGGAGATCGACTATCCCTGGGCGAGCGCCGACGAGCAACCGGCCGTCGTGATCGCGCACCTCTCGGCCCTGTCCGATGACGCGAGCGTCTGGGGCGTCACCCTCTCCGAAGATGGTGCCGAACTCTTCAACAACTACGCGGCGGGCGCCGAGATGGCATCGCTCACGGTGCGAGCGAACTGACCGGCGCTCAGAAGTCGACCTGGAGAGGCCCTTCGACGGGTCGCGCCTGGCAGGCCAGGATGAATCCATCCTCGATGTCTTCCTCTTCGAGCGCGTCGGTGCATGCCATCTCCACGCGACCTCGAACGAGCTTCGACATGCACGACCCGCAGTCGCCCTCGCGACACGAGTAGGGCACGCGGATGCCGCGACTGAGGAGCACATCGACGAGCGTCGCCTCGGCGGGCCACTGGACCGAGTGCGTCTGGCCATCGAGGGTGACCTCCGCGTTCAGCCCCGTCGCCGCGTCGGTGGCGACCTCTTCCAGTTCGAACGGGTCGCCTTCGATGCTCGTGAACTGCTCGAGGTGCACTCGATGAGTGGGCGTCGAGCCGAGCGCTTGCCGGGCGGTGGCCATGAACGTCTCCGGGCCGCAGATGAAGGCGTCCTGCCAGCGGGCCGACGAGATGGCATCCCGCAGCTGGTCCGGTGTGAGACGCCCTTCGTGCGAGGTGAATCGATCGATGACCGTGAGCGTGTCGGGATGACGGTGTTCCAGATCTGCGAGTTCGGCCGAGAAGAGTGCGTCAGCGGGGGAGCGGTGGCTGGCCACGAGGGTCACGTGGCCGGTGCCCGTCGCCAACGCTGTCTTGAGAATCGAGAAGACCGGCGTCATACCACTGCCCGCCGCGATGAGGAGCAGGTCACGTGCGCTCTCGCCGACGGTGAACAATCCCGAAGGAGGCAGCACCCGCAGCGTCATGCCCGGTTCTGCATTGTCGACCAGCCACCCGGAGGCGCGGCCGCCAGGCGCACGCTTGACGGTGATCGTGAGGAGTTCGTCGACACCCGGGGCGCTCGACAACGAGTACGACCGCGCGTAGCCGGCCTCGCCGATCGGGACGCGAACCGTCACGAACTGCCCCGCGCGATAGGCGAAATCGTCGGCGAGTTCGGGCGGCACCTCGAACGAGACAGAAACGGCATCTGCTGTTTCGCGAACGACCCGTGCGATCGCCAAATCGGCTCCGAGCTGCCGAACCCGGCGTGCGGTGGCGCGTGCGGGAACCGTCATCGTGGCCCCTGCTCCGTCGCCACGCCGTCGTCTTCGAGCCTCGGTACCGCACGAAACCATGCGGAGCCGAGCGCCGTGCCGAGCCGTTCGATCTCTTCGCGGCGCGGCGCGGTGACGGCCATGCCGATGTGCACGTAGGCGACCTGTTCGGTCATGCAGCCGAGCATCTCGGCCAGCATCGACTTGTCTTCGCCGGTGGGAAGAATCCCGCGTTGCTCGAGCCTGTCGAGCCACCGCAGCGTGCGGTCGATGTAGTCCTGGCGCACTCGCAGCCACAGGGTGCGGAAGCCGTCGTTGCCGCCGACGGCTGCCGCTTCGCGCAGAAGCCTCAGCATGTGCCGGTGCCGCGCGTAGGCATTCAGGTACGCGGTGCTCGATTCGATCAGACTTCGCAGTTCGCCGTGGCGGCGGTCCTGACGGCCGGAGGATGTGGCGAGCTCATCGAGCGCGGGCGCCAGGGCCGCGAGGAATACGTCATCGAGCGAGGTGAAATGACGATAGAAATTGCCCTGGGCGGTGCCGGCTCGATGGGTGATGTCGGAGACGCGGGTCTTCGTGTAGCCGTACTCCGTGAAGCAGTCCACCGCCGCGGCGAGAATGCGCTCCCGCGTGGCTTCTCCCCGCCGGTTCGACCGCTTGAGGGGGGCGGCGGTCTCATCGAGCAGTCCGCTTTCGACGAGCACCCGCTCCGCGTAGGCGCGCGTGCGTCCCTCTACCGGGTCGGTCATCGTGCCACTCCCATCGTCGGCGCCAGGTGAGCAAGAGGGGCGAGCGGGTGCTCGGCGGGAACCGGCCAGCTGAGGTAGGAGAGGAATTCGGCGAGATTCGGATCGATCGAGGCGGTGCCGGTGCCGGAGACCCCCTCGTAGATCAGGCCCGAGGTGCCATCGACGGTGACGAGCTTTCCGACTAGAGCAGAAATTGTGCCCTCCCCGCATCCGACGACGCAGGGCAAGCCGATTTCACGACAGACCAGAGCGGCATGCGAGGTGGGTCCGCCGGTCTCGGTGACGACGGCCACCGACTGGAACATGGTGGGAACATCGTCGGGGGCGGTCATGCCGCGGACGAGAACGACATCGACCCCGGATGCCGCACGGTCCTCGGCCTCGTCCAGGTCGGTCACGGCGATACCCGACGCGATCCCCGTGCCGATGCCGGTTCCGGAGGCGATCACCGGCGCCGACGCGTCGATGGCGTTCGTGTCGGCGAGGCGAGCTGCGTGTTCGCCCGACATCCGCTCGACGGCCTCGGCCCGTTCGATCGTTCCCTCGTGGACGAGGTCTACCGCGATCCGCACCGCCGCCGCCGGCGAGCGCTTGCCCACGCGACTCTGCAGCACGTAGAGCCGACCGCTTTCGACCGTGAACTCGATATCGGCCATGTCGCGCAACTCGTGCTCGACGAGCGACGACACCCGCAACAGCTCCTGATGCAGCTCCTCGTGCGCGACGGCGAATGCCTCCAGTGTCTCGGGCGTTCGGGCGCCCGAGACCACCTCTTCACCCTGGGCGCGTGCCAGCCAGTCGCCGGTCGGCTCGGCGGCGCCCGTCGACGGATTGCGGCTGAACAGCACACCGGTGCCGGAGTCGGCATCCCGATTGCCGAACACCATCGCCTGCACGGTCACCGCGGTGCCCGACAGATTCTCCATCCCATGGCGGTGCCGGTAGGCGACCGCCCTCGTGCTGTCCCACGATTGGAAGACGGCCCCGATCGCGGTTCGCAACTGCTGCCACGGATCAGCGGGGGGCTCTGCTCCTGGGTCGCCCGCCACGATCGTGGCATAGCTCTCGCGGAACCGATGCCAGGTGTCGACCGCCCACGCCTCGTCTCCGGATTCGGCGGTCAGCGCGGTGACCAGTTCGTCGTTGAGCCCCAGATTCAGCACGGTGTCCATCATGCCGGGCATGCTCTCGGCTGCGCCGGAACGCACCGACACCAGCAGCGGCGACGGCCCGCGGCCGAACTGACGGCCGGTGGCGCTCTCCAGCTCGCCGATCGCGGCGACGATCTGATCCCACGCCTCGGCACCGAGGGTGTTGCCCGCGTTCCGGTACTGCGCGCACTCGGCGGTCGGCAGGACGAACGCGGGCGGAACGGGCAGGCCGAGTCGTCGCATCTCGTTCACGCTGAAGGCCTTGCCGCCGATGTCGGCGCGCGTGTGCTCGACGGTGCCGTCGAGTGGGTAGACGTGGGGGGTCATTTCGAAGTTCCTTCGTGCGAGGTGAGTTCGTCCGCAGCGCGCAGCGCCGTGAGACCGCCGTCGACGCGGATCTCGATGCCGTTGATCCAGGACGCATCGGGTGACAGCGCGAAGGCGACCGCTGCGGCGACTTCGTCCGGACGGCCGTGACGACCGACGGCGAGGCCGGCACGAGCGATGGCGTCCTCGCCCATCGATCGCCGGAAATCGGCCAGGATGGGGGTTTCGATCGGCCCTGGGCTCACGACGACCACCCGGATTCCCCGCGGCACGAGGGTGCTCGCGAGCAGTGTGGAGTAGTCGACGAGGACGCGCTTGGACGTGTCGTAGGCCGCCGGGCCGTCCAGCATCCACTCGGAGAGCCAGGCCGCGAGATCCTGTTCGTGTCGCGCCCGCAGGAGGGCGTCGATCCCGGCGGGTTCGACCTCGTTGCGGTCGGCCGCCAGAGAGGCGACATTCACGATGGCACCGCCCTCCGGCATCCGATCGAGCACCGCCTCCACGACGCGGTTCGGGCCGAGCACGTTCACGCGCAGCACCTGCAACGGGTCATGCGTACCCGGAATGCCCGCGACGTTCGCAACGGCGTGGACGATCGTGGGCAGGGATGCTGCGGCCCGCGAGATCGCGTCGTGATCGGCGAGGTCGACCACGTCGTATGCTGCGCGGGGGTTCCCGCCCGCCCGGAGGTCCCATCCGATGACCGCGTCGCCGGATGCGACGAGCCGATCGACCAGGGCCGAGCCGATGCCCGACGCCGCTCCGGTCACGAGGATCGTTCGAGTCATGCCATCACCGCCGACACATCGGTGAACTCTTCGATGCCGAGGGCGCCGAGTTCGCGTCCGTAGCCCGAGTCGCCGACACCGCCGAACGGCACGCCTGGCCGCTCGCGGGTGCGCACTCCGTTCACCTTCACCTGACCGGCACGGATTCGTCCCGCCACCGCGACGGCTTCGTCGGGAAGACCCCAGACCTCGGCAGACAGCCCGAAGCGCGTGTCGTTGGCGGTCGCGATCGCGTCATCGACCCCGTCGTAGGGCTGGAAGACCAGCACCGGTCCGAAGATCTCCTCCTGGACGGCCTCCGCATGCCGGGGAAGATCCGCGATGACGGTGGGCGCGATGAACATACCCGGCCCGAGCCCCTGGGCGCGCTCGGGCGCTCCGGCGATCAGTCGGCCGCCGTCGGTGAGGGCGCGCTGGATGAAGCCGAGCACACCCTCGCCGTGCGCGATGCTCGACAGCGGTCCGATGCGCGTGGCCGGGTCGAACGGGTCACCCATCGTGAACGAGCTCACCTGAGCCCGGATGAGCTCTTCGACCGCTCCGAGATGCTCTCTGGGCACCAGCACGCGCGTGGTGGCATTGCAGGCTTGGCCGGCGTTGACCAGGCCGCTGGCGAGCACGGCGGGAACCACCCGCTCCAGGTCGGAGCCGGGAAGGATGACGGCGGGCGATTTTCCGCCCAGCTCGAGGGTGCAGCGCGCGAGCGTGGTGGCGGCGAGACCTGCCACGGTCTTGCCCGCCTCGACGCTTCCGGTGAACGACACGTGGTTGACACCCGGATGCCGCGACAGCGCCGCTCCGGTCACCGAGCCGGAGCCCTGCACCAGCTGCACCGCGCCGGCGGGCACGCCGGCGGTGTGAAGCAGCCGCACGAAGAGCGCGGCGTCGAACGGGGTCTGCACGGAAGGCTTGATGACCACCGTGCATCCGGCCACGAGCGCGCCGGCGACTTTCGCGACGGTCTGATAGGTGGGCATGTTCCAGGGGCTGATCGCGGCGACGACTCCGCTGGGTCGGCGGTGCAGGGTCGCACCGGGAATCTGCTCGGTCCAGTGCACGTCTGCGACGCGGTCCGCGGCGGTGCGAAGGACGCTGGCCGGGAGCCTCCACTGCGTCACCCGTGCCAGCTCGATCGGCATGCCCATCTCCGCCGTCACGAGGTCGGCGATCCCCTCGCCCTGCTCATCGATGATGTCGGCCGCGCGCCGCACGATCTGTGCCCGCTCGTCCAGCGAGCGCGCACTCCAGTCGGTGAACGCGTGCCGAGCGCCTCGCACGGCGCGATCCACCACGGCGTCGTCCGCTTCGACGACCTCGCCGATGATCTGCTGCGTGTAGGCGCTGCGCACCCCCACTCGGCGCCCGACGGCGGAGCTGGGTGCGCCGTCGATCAGCGATACCGCATCCTCTTCGATGGTCAGCTCAGGCATCGATGGTCCGAATCGTCGTGGGGAGTCGTTTCACGCCGCGGAAGAAGTTGCTCCGCAAACGCGCGGGCGGTGCGTCCAGATCGATCGCCAGTCCGCGCTGGATGACGCGCTCGAAGAACAGGCGGGCCTCCAGGCGCGCGAGGTTCGCACCGAGGCATCCGTGTGTTCCCCATCCGAAACCCAGGTGCTCGTTCGGGAAGCGGTCGCCGATGAAGGTGTCAGGATTTTCGAACGCACGCTCATCTCGGTTCGCCGAGGCGAACCACATCACCACCTTGTCGCCCGCGTGGATCAGCGTGTCGTGCATCTCGACGTCGCGTGTCGCGGTGCGTCGCATCGAGATCACCGGCGTCACCCAGCGCACCATCTCTTCGACCACGACCCTGATCTGGTCGGGATTCTGGCGCATGAAGTCCCACCACTGCGGGTTCTCCGCCAGGGCAGCGACGCCGCCCGAGAGCAGGTTGCGGGTGGTCTCGTTGCCCGCCACCATGATGACGAGGTAGTACGCGTCGAGATATCCGCGGGACAGCGGCACCCCGTCGAGTTCGGCCGCGGCCAAGACGCTGACGAGATCACCGGTCGGATGCACGCGACGCTGCTTCTCCAGCCCACGGAAGTAGTCGAAAACCTCATCCCGCGCCGTGGCCGCCGTCTCTGGCCCGGATGAGTAGTCGGGGTCCTCCGAGGCCATCTGGTTGGTCCACCGCAACAGGTGAGGGCAGTCTTCCAGGGGGGCGCCGAGCAGTCGTCCGATCATCACCAGAGGAAGCTGCGCGGCGATGTCGGCGACGAAATCGAGCGATCCCCGGCTCTCGGCGCGATCGAGCAGCTCGTCGATGACGTCGACGATGTCGGGTTCGAGCTCGCGAATTCGCGTGGGGCGGATGTGGGTTGCCGCGATCTTCCGCAGCGGTCCGTGCTCGGGGGGATCGACGTGGTGGATGCTGCGCGCACCCTCGCCCTCCGCCCGCCGGCTCTGGATCTGCGTGCCGTCCACGACGGTGAACAGTGCGGGGTCGCTCGCGACGCTCTTCACGTCGTCGTAGCGAGTGACCGACCAGAAGCCGGGGCCGTTCGGCTCGTCGTTCCAGTGGAGCGGTGCCTGTGCGCGGAGCGCGGCGAACAGCTCACCGTCCGTGCCGCTTTCGAAGGGCGCGAGATCCATGAGATCCACTGCTGCATCACCCATCACAACGCCTCCTTGCTTTTGTGATTACTTCTTCACTAAACCATATCGTGACCGCGGAGGGAAGTGCCCCGCGCGGAACACTCGAGTGACTCATCGACTACGATAATGCGGCACGAACGCCTCCGCTTGTCTCCGGGAGACAAGCAAGATACCCTGATTCAAACAGTGACGAGAGTTTCACAAACCGATGCTCTGCACTGCAGCTGTCTCAGCTGCTGACGACGATGGAGTCCGATGTATCCGGCAACGATCGCACGCACCGATCCCGATCGCCTCGCGTATGTGATGGCCGGGTCAGGGGCTGCATTGACCTACCTCGCCCTCGATCGGGCATCGAACCAGTTGGCGCAGCGTCTGCGCCTGGCAGGTCTCGTGGAGGGCGACACGCTGCTTCTGGTGCTCGAGAATCGTATCGAGTGGCCGGTGGCGGTCGCGGCCGGCATGCGATCAGGCCTGTACGTCACCCCCGTCAACTCCCACCTTCGTGCCGCCGAACTCGAAGCGCTCATCAGCGAAGCGAAGCCGGCGGCGGTCATCACGAGTCCGCAGCTTGCCGCGACGGTGTCTGCGGCGCTCGGGGATCGCCCCTGCGTGCGACTGTGCGTCGGTGGCGGGGCGGAAGGTTTCCTCGGCTTCGACGACGAGCTGGCAGCCATGCCGACCACCCCCATCCCGGACGAATCCTTCGGGGCGCGCGTGCTCTACAGCGGTGGGACGACGGGCAAGCCGAAGGCATTCCGTCAGAAGCTGCTGGGCGTTCACCCCGCGCACGCCCCCGCGCGCCACGGTGAGCTCATGCAACGCCTCGGCATCGGGCCGTCGGCTGTGCTGCTCTCACCCGCCCCGAACTATCACGCCGCGCCCTTCACCTTCCAGCTGGCGACGCTCACGCTCGGCGGCACGATCGTCTGCCTCGAGAAGTTCGATGCCGCGGCGGCCATGCGCGCCATCACGGATCACGGCGTGACCCTCTCGCAGTGGGTGCCGACCATGCTCATCCGTCTGCTCGACCTGCACGAATCGGGCGAGGTGCCGCTCTCCGCCACCCACCGGGCCGCGGTGACCTCAGGTGGTCCGTGCTCGCCGGAGGTCAAGGCGCGCATCGACCAGTGGTGGGGGCCGATCCTCCACGAGTACTACGGCGGCTCGGAAGGCTATGGGCACACCTACATCTCTCCGTGGGAGGCGCGCGAGCGCGTCGGCTCGGTCGGGCGGCCGCTCGGTGCCACGCGAGTGCACGTCACAGACGGTGACGGCACCGAACTGCCGGCGAATGCGGTCGGCACGGTCTGGTTCGAGGCGGTCGCCGGACAGCAGTACGTGAATCAATCCGATGCATCGCCGACCGCGCGCGCGGGGTGGAAGAGCATGGGCGACCTGGGGACGCTCGATGACGACGGATTTCTCTATCTCAAAGGACGCGAGGGGTACACCATCGTCTCGGGTGGTGTGAACATCTATCCCGACGAAGTCGAGGCCGTGCTCCAATCGCACCCGCTCGTTCGAGACGTGGTGGTGCTGGGCGAACCCAACGCAGAATTCGGCGAGCAGGTGCTCGCGGTCGTGGAGCTTGCCGCCGACGCGGGCGAAACCGCATCCGAATCAGATGTCGAGGCGCAGCTGATCGCCCA
The DNA here is from genome assembly GCF_964244775.1 of uncultured Microbacterium sp. Classification (NCBI taxonomy): domain Bacteria; kingdom Bacillati; phylum Actinomycetota; class Actinomycetes; order Micrococcales; family Microbacteriaceae; genus Microbacterium; species uncultured Microbacterium sp. The sequence continues at coordinate 93,019 of NZ_CAXTJR010000003.1, read as the reverse complement.
TGCGCGCGAGCATCTGGCGACCTTCAAGGCGCCCAAGCGCGTGATGATCGTGAGTTCACTCCCGCGTCTGCCCACGGGCAAGCTGAACAAGAAGGCACTCCAGGACGAGCTGCTCACCGCGTAGCAGCCCGACCCGAATCGAGAGGAAAACATGTCGATGACGACGCTCCCCACATCGATCAGCTTCGATGACCTGCACGCGCTCCGTGTGAAGGGACGTGCCAGCGATGAGGCTTACGCCCATATGCTCGGCGTCTCCGTCGCAGAGGTTGCGAGCCGGCGGGAACCCCTGATCGATGCCGGCCTCGCGCAGCGTCGGGAGGGACGCATCGCGTTCACCTCCCTCACTCCCGAGGGCAAAGAACTGCACGCCACTCTCCTGTCGGAGCGCTTGGCGGACGCTGATCGTCGCGGGGGTGTGCAAGAGTCCCTCGACGGGTTCCTACCGGTCAACGGCGATCTCAAGCGGGTGTGCGCGGCGTGGCAGACCAGGCCGGACGGAACCCCCAACGCGCACGACGACCCCGACTATGACGCCTCGGTGATCGCTGAGGTCGCGGCGCTGAACACCCGCGTCGGTGAACTCCTGCGATCCGGATCGACCGCGGAACCCCGCCTGGGCCGGTACGCGAATCGATTGGATGCTGCGCTCGCTCGACTGCAGGAGGGCGACTCGACGGCGTTCCTCCGACCGATGAGCGAGAGCTACCACGACATCTGGATGGAACTGCACGAAGACCTGCTTCTGCTCGCCGGGCGCGCGCGCAGCGAGGCCGACGAGGGCTGAGCCTCGCCGGCGCCGACCGCGCGGGTCACGCCCGCGCGGTCACACCCGCGCGGGCACCGGCGTCGCGCGCGCGATCAGCTCCCGCACGTATGCGCGTGCGGGTTCTGCGTCGAAGGAGCGGGTGATCTGCAGCTTCTCGGCCTCGAGCGAGCCCTCGGCGTGCGTGGCGAGCACGTTCTGGTAACCGCCCCAGGTGCCCGAGAACAGGTCGCCGATGAGGTGGATGATCCGCAGGCGCTCCTCGGCGGGGACGGCCCCCACGAAGTACTTCTCGAGCACTCGACGCACTTCGGGGTTCGCCCAGTCGTCGCCGCCCGGTCCTGTCGCGACGAGGCCGCCGGCCAGGTCGATGACGGTGCGGACCGCTTCGGGAAACCCGTGTGCGAAATGGTACTTCGCGAGGTTGGTCGACAGCGGGTCGGGAAGCCAGACGCCCCCGTCGCCCTCGAACGCACGGACGGCCGCGAGTTGCGCGAACCCGCGGACGGTCTCGGTGTAGGCGATGAGCTCCGTCATCTTTGCTCGCACGTGGGCGGCGCGCGAGATCCCGTTCGCCTCGGCGACGAGCGAGGCCGCGCCCACGAGCGCATCCAGCAGCGGCAGCTTGTAGTTGATCGCGGTGAAGCGGTGATAGTCCACGAAGGCCAGCGCGATCTGCCCGGCGCGCTCGATGTCGCCGTTGAGGAAAACCCGCGACTTGGGCACGCGGACGTCGTCGAAGACGGTGAGGCTCTCGAGCATCTTCTGCTGAGAGGACACCGGATGCTCGAAGCTGTTCCGCGGCGCGTCCAGGAACGGCGATACATAGAGGGTCAGTCCGGGGGTGTCCACCGGGATCGCGAACGCGACGGCGTACGCTTCGTCGCCCGGCCCCATCGCCCTGGTCGGGATGACGATCAATTCGTCCGCGTTGGCCGAGAAGGAGGTGTGCACCTTCGCGCCGCGAACGACGATGGACTCGTCGTCTTCGGCGACCACGTGCAGGTAGAGATCCGGATCGGCCTGTTGCGACGGACCCTTCGCCCGGTCGCCCTTCACGTCGGATTGCGCGACGGCGAGCGCGAGGTCGTTGTCGATGACGTGCTGCCAGTAGGCGACGGCGTTGTCGTGCCCCTCCCCGGAAGTCGCCCTCAGGAGACCGAACAGCGCATCGCTGCCGACCTCTTTGAGCACGATGGTTCCGACGCCGAACCGACAGACCGTCTCGATGAGCGTGCCGCGCTCGACCAGGTCTTGAGGGGATCGTGGCACCCGATAGAACGCGGAATATGGGGCGTTGTGCTCGTCATAGGCGATCGCCAGCTCGGGGTGCGAGTCGGCGATCGAGTACCCGTGCGCCGAATGCGCGATCGCCGTCTCGAACTCTTCGAACTCGGTCACGTCGGCGACGGCCTCGCCGCGGTAGATGACCCGGCGTCCGTCGCGGAGACCGTCGCTGAATTGGGCTGCGGTGCGCAGTGTCATGTGAGTGAACCTTTCAGGGGAGAGCCGAGTGTCATGTCGCCGAGTTCGCTGAGATACGCACCGCTGAGATGCTCTGCCAGTCCGGCGCAGGCGAGGTCGCTGACGCTTTCCAGAGGGCGCAGCGCGCTGACCGAGATGTTGCGCTCCAGCAGGGCGTCGATGTCGGTCGTGCCATCGACGGGTCTGCCGTCGGGTCTGCGCCGCAGCGTCAGCGCGTCGGCCTCGCGAGACAGCTCGATCGAGAACATGCTCCGGGGTGCGAGGTGGGTGACTCGGCAGCCCTGCAATTCCCCGACATCCACGTCGGGGACATTGACGTTGACGCAGATGCGCGGCATCCCGCTCGCGGCGAACCAGTCCACGACGCGCTCGGCGACGTGCGCGGCGGTGTCGAAACGGTGGTGCGGGGCGAACCCGGAACTTATCGCGATGCTGGGGATGCCCATCACCGCCGCACTGACGGCAGCTCCCACGGTGCCGGAGAAGAGAATGGATCGGCCGACGTTGTGGCCCGCGTTGATGCCGCTGATGACCAAGTCGGGCCGCGGCCCGAAGACTCCCGATACGGCGGCGATGACCGCCATCGACGGCGGTGCGTCGATGGCGTACGCGGTGAGGGGCGGTGAAGTCGCGATGACGCGTTCTTCGAGGGCGATGGTCGCGCCGTGCTCTATCGCGCCGATCGCCGTGCCGCTGCCGCTCCGCTCGCTCGCCGGGCCGATCACGATCAGATCGTGCCCGGCATCCAGAAGCACCTGCGCGAGTATGACGTTGCCGAGCTCACCCACCCCGTCATCGTTGGTCAGGAGAATGCGCATGGTTCACCTCTTCGGGTTCGTGCCTCGTTGCCGTCACGAGGTAAGTGTGACTTATCGTTCACAGTTCTGTCCAGTCGTGCGAGCGTGATGGATGCCGAAAACCGCCGTTTGTGCCCGCATCAGAGGCTTGACAAGGGCATCGCTTGCGGTTCAGTATCGACTCAAATGCGAATGCAGCGTCGCTTTCGCCGGGGATGAACGCCCCTACCGACGCCGCCTTCGACCCGATCCGAAGGAGAAGGACCCGTGTCCAACTGGCCGATTTTCGATGAGCCCTCGAAGGTGTTCCCGCTGTATTCGCGTGCGAACGTCGGCGAGATCTTCCCCGATCCCATCAGTCCGCTCAACGCCTCAGCGGGGTTCCAGCACTGCCTGGAGACCGGATGGCGCGCGGCGTTCGTCGCGTGCGGGGTCTGGGATCAGGATCTGTACGACCGATCGGTCGAGAAGAACATCCTCCCGGGATTCGGCAGCTATCTGTACATCAACATGTCGCTCATGCGCCTGTTCGGAGTACGCGTGCCTGGCATGTCCGCCGAGGCCGTCGACCTGCAGTACTTCGGTGACCTGCCCGGCATCCCGAGCTACGAGAGCGAACGCCGCGACTTCGATGACGATCCTGCGTTCTCCGAGAAGGCCGGCGCGTGGCTCCAGGAGCAGGTGCTCGGCGCGACTGACCTCGCGGCGTATGACACAGACAAGGCAGAGGTCGATCGCATCCGCGCCAGCCGGCCGAACCTCGCCCAGCTGACGGACGCGCAACTGCGCGAACGCATCGTCTCGTTCGAAGACCTGTTGGTGCGCTTGCTCCAGCACCACATCGAGGCGAGCCTGAAGTCGGGCGTCGGGCTCGGTGCCATCGCGCAGTTCACCGCCGCCATCGGCAAGCCCGAGATCGCACTGACTCTGGTGAGTGGAATCGGTGACGTCGACTCGACCGGGCCTTCGGTCGACATGTATCGCCTCAGTCGCGCTGCACAGGACCGGGCGGTGGCCGCGCTCTTCGACCAGGGCGTGGACGGCTTGTACGAGCGGCTCGAGGCCAGTGCCGAGCCGTCGGTGATCGGCTTCACTTCCTCACTGGATGAGTTCCTGGCCACGTGGGATTTCCGCGGCCCATCCGAGTGGGAGATCCACGCCGACACATGGGGAGTGCGGCCCGAGATCGCGCTGGCTGCGATCGAGCGGATGCGTCGCGCCGGCGCGGATGCCGATCCGACCGTCGGCGGGGGGCGCCGCGTCGCCGAGCGCGACGCGACGGTGGCAGCCGTTCGAGAGGCGCTGGCCGGCAATGACGAGGCGGCCGGTCAGTTCGAGGCCATCCTGGGCGCCGCCGCGCTGTGGCTGCGAGGCCGCGAACGCGGCCGCACCACCGCAGCGAAGGTGATCCACGAGATCCGTCTCGCAGGGCTCGAGCTGGGTCGTCGCGCCGTCGAGCGCGGCGATATCGCCGACGCGCACGACATTTTCATGCTCTTCGAGAACGAACTCGATGCGTTCCTGGCCGATCCGGCGCCGTTCGGCCCCACACTGGCCGAGCGCAAACGGATCTACGTCGGCCTGTTCGACATCGTCCCGCCGTTCGTGGTCGCCGGCGATGTGCCGCCCGTCGAAGAATGGGAACGGAGATCCTCGATCAGCGCTGAATCCATCGAGGTGGGGGAGTCGATCGCGGGCGTCCCCGGAAGCTCGGGGGTCGCTCGCGGGCGTGCTCGGGTGGTGCTCAACGCGGATGAGGTCGACGAACTCGATCAGGGCGAGGTGCTCATCGCTCCGATCACCGACCCGTCGTGGACGCCGCTGTTCGTGGGCGCGGCGGCTGTCATCGTCGACGTCGGTGCCCCGTTCTCTCACGCCGCCATCGTCAGTCGCGAGCTCGGCATCCCGTGTGTGGTCTCGGTGGGCAAGGCGACCAAGCGGATCCGTACCGGAGACCTCGTCGAGGTGGACGGCACGGCCGGCACGGTGAGGCTGCTCGAGCGCGAGCCCGTTCCCGTCGGCTGATGTCGCTGCGGGGCGGGGCGCCGAGAGGTGGCCCCGCCCGAACGCGGTCGGACCTGCCGCCGTGCGGGCCTATACGCTGGTCGCTCAGCACGTAGCGGAGGAGGGGCGGATGGCGGTCGACTGGCGTGACGCGCAGCCTCCGGCGCTCGGACCGATCCTGTCCGCCGCCCTCGAAGTGTTCAACGACCACGGCTTCCATGGCGCGTCGGTGCGCGAGATAGCCCGCCGCGCGAACCTGACGGTTCCCTCGCTGTACTACCACTACGCGAGCAAGGAAGGCCTCCTGCGCGCAGTGCTCACCTCCTCACTCGAGCCCATCGTCGAGCGGGTCGAACAGGCGTCCGCGGAGGGCGGTGACCCTCCCGAGAAGCTCGCGAACGTCGTCGAGTGCCTCGTGCTCTCCGTCACCAGCGCGGGCACGTCGGCGATCGATGCCGGGGAATCGCGCTACCTCGGACCGGAGAATCACACGCTGTACGTGCAGGTGCGCGACCGTCTGGAGCGTCCGGTGCAGCAGATCCTCCACGACGGCGCAGAGCGAGGACTCTTCGTCATCGACGACATCCCCGAGACTCGTCGAGCCATTCTCGGCCTCACGCAGGCCATTCCGCGCTGGTACCAGCGAGACGGCAGCGACTCTCCCGCCGACATCGCGCGGCGATATGCCCGGCTGGTGCTGCGCATGGTCGGATATCCGGTCGCTGCGCACTGACTGACGATCGACGCCGCACGATCCGGGTGCGGGCTGGACATGGTGTGCGAAGTGTGGTTATCTAGCGCTCGCTAAGTTATCTGGTTCGCGGAAGCGGAGAGAAAGGACTCTCGATGGATCTGAACGGTGTTGTCGCCCTCGTCACCGGGGGCGCATCCGGTCTCGGCCGAGCTACCGCGGAGGCGCTCCTCGCCGGCGGCGCGAAGGTGGTCGTGCTCGATCTGCCGCAGTCGCGAGGTGCCGAGTTCGAGGCCGCACACCCCGGCGACGTGCGGTTCGCGCCGGCCGATGTCCGCTCGGCGGAACAGGTGGAAGCGGCACTCGATGTGGCGTCCGAGCTCGGTGAGCTTCGCATCGTCGCCAACTGTGCTGGGCTGGGCGACGCGATCAAGGTCGTCGGGCGGACGGGGCCGTACCCCCTCGACAAGTTCCAGCGGACGATCGACGTCAACCTGGTGGGGACGTTCAACGTGCTTCGTCTCGCCGCGGCACGGATACAGCAGCTCGAACTCGCCGACGCCGATGAGCGCGGCGTGATCATCAACACCGCCTCCGTGGCCGCGTTCGACGGTCAGATCGGGCAGGCCGCATATTCGGCGTCCAAAGCCGCAATCGTCGGGATGACGCTCCCCATCGCGCGGGAACTGGCATCGAGCCAGATTCGTGTCGTGACCATCGCACCCGGCATCTTCGACACACCGTTGCTGGCGACGCTGCCGGAGGCGGCGCGCGCGTCGCTGGGCACGCAGGTGCCTCACCCCTCGCGCCTGGGCGCACCCGCCGAATTCGGCCTGCTCGTCACGCAGATCATCGCCAATCCGATGCTCAACGGCGAGACCATCCGCCTGGACGGCGCCATCCGCATGGCTGCGCGTTGAGCGTCGGGAGAGGCATCCGATGATCACTTCGAAGTTCACCGAGGCTTTCGGTATCGACGCCCCCATCGTGCAGGGCGGAATGATGTGGGTGGGGCGGGCGGAGCTCGCCGCGGCGGTCTCGAACGCCGGTGCCCTGGGCATCATCACGGGGCTCACCCCCGGGTCGCCCGAGTTGCTCCGCGAGGAGATCGCGCGCGCCAGGGATCTGACGGATAAGCCGTTCGGCGTCAATCTGACGATCCTCCCGTCGATCACGCCGCCGCCGTACGACGAGTACCGACAGGTCATCATCGACAGCGGAGTGACGATCGTCGAAACGGCCGGATCCAACCCGGAGCCGCATCTGCCCTACTTCCACGACGCCGGGATCAAAGTGATCCATAAGTGCACCAGCGTTCGCCACGCGGTCAAGGCGCAGGATCTCGGCGTGGATGCCATCTCCATCGACGGCTTCGAGTGCGCGGGCCACCCTGGCGAAGACGACATCGCCGGTCTTGTCCTGATTCCCGCCGCGGCCGACCAGATCGACATCCCGATGATCGCCTCCGGCGGGTTCGCCGACGGCCGAGGACTGGCTGCAGCCCTCGCGCTCGGCGCCGACGGGATCAATATGGGAACCCGGTTCATGTCGACCGTGGAAGCCCCCATCCACCGCGCGGTGAAGGAGCGGATCGTCTCATCGAGCGAACTCGACACCGAACTCATCTTCCGGCCGTTGCGAAACACGTCCCGCGTCGCATCGAACTCGGTCAGCCGCGAAGTCGTCGAGATCCTCGACAACGGCGGGCAGTTTCCCGATGTGCGAGAGCTCGTGGCGGGAGCGCGCGGGCGTACCGTCTACGAAGGCGGCGACATCGAGGCGGGCATCTGGACGGTCGGCACGTCGCAGGGCCTCATTCACGACATCCCCACCTGCGAAGTGCTGGTCACCCGCATCATCGCGGAAGCCGAACAGGCCCTGGCTCGATTGACAAGGAGAATCCACAATGCGTGAAGCCGTCATCGTCGACGTCGTGCGAACGGCCTCAGGACGCGGCAAGCCCGGTGGCGCCCTGTCGGGCACCCACCCCGTCGACCTGTTGTCGGCCACCTTGGAGGCGCTCGTCGCTCGCACTGGCATCGATCCCGCCCTGATCGACGATGTCATCGCGGGGTGCGTGCATCAGGCCGCGGAGCAGTCCACGAACATCGCTCGCAGCGCCGTGCTGGCAGCAGGGTTTCCGGAACACGTACCCGCAACGACGATCGATCGGCAGTGCGGGTCGAGCCAGCAGGCCGCCACCTACGCCGCGCAGGCGATCATCTCGGGCTTCCAAGACATCGTGATCGCGTGCGGGGTCGAATCCATGAGTCGGGTGCCGATGGGCCTGAGCACCCTCGGCGAGGATTTCCTCGGCCCGAAGGTGCACGCCCGCTATCCCGACGGCCTCGTGAACCAGGGCATCTCGGCAGAGCTCATCTCCGCGCGATGGGGTTTCAGCCGGGCCCAACTCGACGACTATTCGGCACGTTCTCACCGCCTTGCGACGGATGCTGTCGACTCCGGCCTGTTCACCGACGAGATCATCCCGATCTCGATCAGCGACGGAGACGGTGCGATCCGGCAGCACGCGCACGACGAGACAGTCCGCTCGGCCACGACCGTCGAGGGCTTGGCGAAGCTGCCCGCATCCTTCTACACCGACGAGTACGCTGGGCGGTTTCCGCAGTTGCAGTGGGTGATCACGCCGGGAAACTCCTCGCCGTTCACGGACGGCGCCTCGGCCGCTCTCATCATGTCGGCCGAGCGCGCCAAGCAACTCGGGCTCACACCTCGCGCCAGGTTCGTGTCGTTCTCGGTGGTGGGGGATGATCCGCTCCTGATGCTCACCGGCCCCATCCCCGCGACGAAGAAGGTATTGGACCGGGCCGGGCTGGGAATCGCAGACATCGACGCCTTCGAAGTGAACGAGGCCTTCGCACCGGTGCCACTCGCGTGGGCTCATGACACCGGAGCTCCGCTGGAGAAGCTGAACCCGAGGGGAGGGGCCATCGCGCTCGGTCACGCGCTGGGTTCCTCCGGAACGAGACTGCTGACGACGCTGGTCAACCAGCTCGAGGCGACGGGCGGGCGCTACGGTTTGCAGACCATGTGCGAGGGCGCAGGCATGGCCAACGCGACGATCATCGAGCGGGTGTGAGCGTGGCCGACGAGGCGCTCTACGAGGTGCACGCCCACGTCGCGGTCGTCACTCTCAATCGTCCGGCGGCGATGAACGCCGTGAACGAAGCGCTCTCGATTGCGCTCGGCGCGGCGATGGAGCGCGCCTCGGCCGACCCCGAGGTGCGCGTGGTTGTGCTGACCGGCAGCGGAACGCGCGCGTTCTGCGCGGGGATGGATCTGAAGGCCTTCGCTCGAGGGGAATCCGCGGAAGACCCCGCGCACCCGGAGTGGGGTTTCGGAGGGTTCGTCCGCCATGCGATCGACAAGCCCGTGATCGCGGCCGTCAACGGCTTCGCCTTGGGTGGTGGATCCGAGCTCGTCCTCGCGTGCGACCTCGCCATCGCCGGGCGTTCGGTCATGCTCGGGTTCCCCGAAGTGACCCGGGGACTCGTCGCCGCTGCGGGCGGTGTCATCCGGCTTCCGCGGCAGATCCCCCGAAAGCTCGCGCTGGAGGCACTTCTGACCGGACAACCCCTCTCGGCGGAACGTTCCCGCGAACTGGGCTTGATCAACCGGGTGGTCGATGACGGCAAGGTGCTCGCCAGCGCGCTGTCGCTGGCCGAAATCATCGCCGCCAACGCGCCTCTGGCGGTTCAAGCCTCGAAGCGCTTCGTTCGTGAGGCGGATCGATTCGGCTCTGACTGGGACGACGCAGTGTGGGCGGCACACGACGACGCGATCATGCCCGTCTTCGCCACCGACGACGCGCGCGAGGGTGCGACGGCGTTCGCCGAGAAGCGCTCGCCGCAGTGGACGGGACGCTGACGCATGACCGTGGATCGCATCTTTCCGACTCCGCAGACCGCCGACTTCATCGACGCGGTCGAAGACTTCGCCACGCGCACGATGGACCCCGTCGTCGATCAGTACGAGCGGGAGTCCCGCTATCCCGACGGCCTCTTCCAGAAGCTCGGCGAGATCGGGCTGCTGTCGTTGCCGTTCGCCGAGGACGTCGGCGGGATGGGTCAGCCCTACGAGTCCTACCTGCAGGTGCTCGAACAGATCGCCCAGCACTGGTCGAGCGTGGCTACGGCGGTGAGCGTGCATACCATGGCGACCTCGGCCGTCGTGAAGCACGGAACCGCCGAGCAGCAGGAGCGGTTCCTCCCGCGGATGCTCGACGGGAGCGCAATCGGCGGGTACAGCCTCTCCGAGCCGCACGCAGGCTCGGATGTCGCCGCTCTGCAGTGCCGCGCCCAACCCCAGGACGGCGGCTACCGGATCTCGGGAGAGAAGTCCTGGATCACGCACGGCGGGAAGGCCGACCTCTACATCCTGTTCGCGCGCACCGGGCACGGATCGCGGGGGGTGTCGGCTTTCATCGCTCCCGGCGAAACAGAGGGCCTCAGTTTCAGCCCGTCGCTCGACAAGATGGGCCTCAGCGCTGTGCCGACAGCATCCGCGTACTGGGATGATGCGCTCATCGACGCCGATCGGCTCCTGGGTCACGAGGGCGGCGGGCTCTCCATCGCCCTCGGAGCGCTCGATTCCGGACGCCTGGGAATCGCGGCCATCGCCACCGGACTCGCCCAGGCCGCGCTCGATCTCGCCGTTCGCTACGCGAAGGAGCGCGAAGCCTTCGGGCGGGCGATCCTCGATCACCAGGGGATCGCCTTCATGCTCGCCGATATGGCTGCGGCAGTGGATGGCGCCCGAGCCATGTACACGGATGCTGCCAGACGCCGTGACCTCGGACTGCCCTTCACGCGGCAGGCGAGCGTGGCGAAACTGGTCGCGACCGACGCCGCGATGAAAGTCACGACCGACGCCGTGCAGGTGCTCGGCGGTGCGGGGTACACCCGCGACTACCCGGCCGAGCGCTACATGCGCGAAGCCAAAGTCATGCAGATCTTCGAGGGCACCAACCAGATTCAGCGTCTGGTCATCGCACGTCAGCTGGCCTCGTGAGATCCCATGGCTCGACCGGGCCCGGACCGGAAGCAGGCACGCATGACTGACGCGGTGCTCGTCACGGAGGTCGATCGGGTGGTGACCGTCACCCTGAATCGACCGTATGCCGGCAACGCCCTCGACCTGGACACCGCACGGCAGCTCGCCGACGTGCTCGAGGCGGTGTCGTGGGACGCCGCGATCGCTGTCGTGCTGCGCGGCGCTGGTCGCGCTTTCAGCGTGGGCGGCGATCTTCGCGAGATGGCGGCATCCGCTGACCGGGGCGCGCACCTTCTGAAGCTGGCCGGTCACGCCCATCGCGCGGTGCGGGCCCTCGCCTCCGCACCGGTCCCCGTCATCGCTGTCGTCGATGGTGCGGCGGCCGGCGCGGGGTTCGCGTTCGTGCTCGGCGCGGATCTGGTGATCGCGAGCGGGCGAAGCCGCTTCGTCCTCGCGTATCAGGCGGTCGGACTCACGCCGGATTGCGGTGCTTCATGGTTCCTCCCTCGCACGGTGGGCCGACGGCGCGCCTACGAGATCGCGTTCACCAATCCGGTGATCGGCGGCGAGCAAGCGCGCCAAGACGGAATCGTCACCCGGCTGGTCGATCCGGAGCAGCTCGAGAGCGAACTGGCACGCGTGCTTGACGACATCCGCCGCTCCAGCCGGCCGGCATTGGAGGGCGTGAAAGCGCTGCTGCTCACCGACGAGCAGCGCGTCAGCCTCTTCGCGCATCTCGATGCCGAGGCCGCGTCCATCGCACGTTTCGCGCAGGGCGATGACGCGGCAGAGCGGATCGCCGCCTTCCTCGAGCCGTCGGGCGGCTCGCGGTCATCGGCGAGCGATCGATCGGCTGGGAGCTAGATGTAGAGGCCGCCCCGGGGGCGGCGCAACCCCCCACGTCAATCCGCCGCCGCCACATAGCGTGGGGCGCATGGAGAGCGGACGGGATGCTTCGCCCCGGCCCCACCCCGAGGGTGCGGACCTGCGCAGCTATGCCGTGATCGGCGACGGCCGCACGGTGGCGTTGATCGGCACCCGCGGACAGGTCGATTGGATGCCGATCCCCGACCTCGGCTCACCGCCGGTTTTCGCCCGGCTCCTGGACGACCAGACCGGCGGGTGCATCGAACTCGAGCCGGTCGGCGAGTACTCGGTGCGGCGCCGCTACCTGCCCGGCACGAACGTGCTGCGGACGACGTTCACCACGTCGGACGGCAAGGCGAGCGTCACCGATGCGCTCGTCACGGGCGTCGCGGGGCGACTGCCGTGGGCGGAGCTCGCGCGGCGCATCGACGGCATCAGCGGAACGATGCGATTCCGCTGGCGGGTCCGCCCGGGCACCGCCCTGGGCACCGCGTCCCCCTGGATGGAAGAGACCACGCGCGGACCCATCATCCGCTCGGGCCGCACCACGATCGCCACGGTCGGCAGTGATCACGGGCCCCGGCGGCGCGCGTACGCGCAGGATGCTGCGCCCGAGCTGTCCGGATCGTTCACGACCAGCGCCGGGTCACGCCACCTCGTCGTGATCGTCGCGACGCACGATGAGCCGCTTCACCTGCCCGACCCGGCGATCGTCGATCAGGGCATCGACCGCACCATCGCGAGCTGGCGCCGGTGGTCACGGGAGTTCTCGTACGACGGACCGTGGCGACCGCACGTGCAGCGCAGCGCACTGGCCCTCAAGCTCCTGATCTTCAGCCCGAGCGGTGCGATCGCGGCGGCCGGCACCACCTCGCTTCCCGAGAGCCCGCGCGGGGGCAAGAACTGGGACTACCGCTTCGCCTGGGTGCGTGATCTGGCCTACACCGCGACGGCGCTGGTGCGCTTCGGCCTGCGCGAGGAGACGCACGCCGCGCTGTCGTGGCTGCTGCGCACCGTTCGCGACAACGGCCCCGCGCTGCACATCTTCTATGGGCTCGACGGGGGTGTTCCCGAGGGCGTCGAAGAGCACGACGTGGCGGGCTGGCGAGGCATCGGGCCCGTCGTGACCGGCAATCCCGCGCAAGGTCAGCTGCAGCTCGGGGTCTTCGGCGACCTGTTCGCGATCTGCCGCACCTACGTCGACGCCGGCAACGTGCTCGACATCGAGACGGGACGGATGCTGGCCGAGATCGCCGACCGGACGTGCGACCTCTGGCGCAACCGCGACGCCGGCATGTGGGAGCTCCCGGAGCTGGAGCACTACACCTCGTCGAAGATGGGATGCTGGCAGGCTCTCGGCGACGCGATCCATCTGGCCGAGGTCGGCCAGGTCGCGGGAAGCTCGGACCGCTGGCGGGTGGAGCGCGACCGGATCGAGGCGTGGATCCACGAGAACTGCTGGTCGGACGAGGCGAACTCCTACGTGATGCATCCGGAATCGGATGACCTCGACGCCTCGGTGCTGCTGCACGCGATCAGCGGGTTCGATCGCGGACCGCGCATGTCGGCGACGATCGATGCCATCTCGGCGCGGCTGGGCGTGGGCCCGCACCTGTACCGCTACTCGGGCGTGCAGCAGGAGGAGTCGGCGTTCGTCGCCTGCGGGTTCTGGCGCGCGACGGCGCTCGCCTGCGTGGGCCGCCACGACGAGGCCGTCGAGCTGATGGACGCGCTCGTCTCCGAGGCCAACGACGTCGGACTCTTCGCGGAGATGATCGACCCTGAGGACGGATCGTTCTGGGGCAACCTGCCGCAGGCTCTCAGCCATCTCGCCCTGATCACCGCGGCGATCACGATCGACGAACTCACCGACTGAGCATCCACAAGAAAGGACCACTCCCATGGACCTGGGCATCGCACACCGCACCGCACTTATCACCGGCGCCGATTCGGGCATCGGGTGGCACACGGCACGGCTGCTTCTGGAAGAGGGCGCCACCGTGGTGATCTCCGACCAGGATCAGGAGAAGCTCGACGCCGCCGCAGCGCGGCTGGAGCCCAAGCGCGGCAGGCTCCACGCCTTCGCCGCCGACATCACCAGCCTCGACTCGCTCGAGGCGCTGCACTCCTCTGTGCAGGACGCGGTCGGCGACATCGACATCCTCGTTCAGGGGGCCGGGGTGACCGGAGCCCAAGGGCTCTTCCACGAGATCAGCGACGAGGGATGGGTCAAGACCGTCGATGTCGATCTGCTCGGTCCGGTCCGCCTCGTGCGGCAGTTCCTGCCGTCCCTCCGCAAGGGCGGATGGGGCCGCCTCGTGTTCGTCGCCTCGGAGGATGCCGTTCAGCCGTACGACGATGAGCTTCCGTACTGCGCCGCGAAAGCCGGCATCCTCGCCCTTTCGAAGGGATTGTCGCGGTCGTACGCATCTGAGGGGCTGCTCGTGAACGCGGTGTCGCCCGCCTTCATCCACACCCCGATGACCGACGCGATGATGCAGAAGCGTGCCGGCGAGCTCGGCGTCTCGACCAAGGACGCGATCGCCTCGTTCCTCACCGAGGAGCGGCCCTATATGGAGCTCGGGCGTCGCGGCGAGCCGGAGGAGGTCGCCGCCGTCATCGCGTTCCTCTGCTCCGACCGGGCCTCGTTCGTCAACGGATCGAACTATCGCGTCGATTCCGGGTCGGTCGCGACGGTGTGATCAGCGCCCTCTGCGGTGATCGAGTAGCGAGCTTGCGAGCCCCCACGCGGTGATCGAGTAGCGAGCTTGCGAGCCCCCTGCGGTGATCGAGTAGCGAGCTTGCGAGCGTATCGAGATCCCCCGGACCGACGTACTACGCAGGCACTGATCTCGATACGGCGCTGGCGCGCCTACTCGATCTCCGCGGGGGTACGGCGCTGGCGCGCCTACTCGATCTCCGCGGGGGTACGGCGCTGGCGCGCCTACTCGATCTCCGCGGGGGACGAGCGCCAGCGAGCGTATCGAGAGCGCACATGCCGGAGAGGTAGCCTCGTTCGCGTGCACCTCTCGATGACTGAAGGAGCCCGATCATGAGCACTGCCGAGACCACCGCCCCCCTCCCGACCCGATCCAGCCCCGCCCGGCTGATCTCGCACTGGATCGACGGTGCTGAGCGACCGTCGTCCAGCGGCCGCAGCGCCCCGGTGTTCAACCCGGCCACGGGTGCCGTGCAGGCTCGGGTGGGGTTCGCCGATCAGGCCGAGATCGATGAGGCGATCGCGTCGGCGGAGCGCGGCTTCGTGGTGTGGTCGGGGTATTCGATCGCCAAGCGGCAGGCGGTGTTGTTCGCGTTCCGCGAGCTGCTGAATGCCCGCAAGCTGGAGCTCGCGAAGATCATCACCGCCGAGCACGGCAAGGTGGTGTCGGATGCGATGGGCGAGGTGCTCCGCGGCCAGGAGGTCGTGGAGCTGGCGACCGGGTTCCCGCATCTGATCAAGGGCGGGTTCAGTGAGAACGCGTCGGCCGGCATCGACGTGTATTCGCTCAAGCAGCCGTTGGGTGTGGTGGGGATCATCTCGCCGTTCAACTTCCCGGCGATGGTGCCGATGTGGTTCTTCTCCGTCGCGATCGCGGCAGGCAACGCTGTGGTGCTCAAGCCGAGCGAGAAAGACCCATCCGCGTCGCTGTGGATGGCCGCGCTGTGGAAGGAAGCCGGTCTGCCGGATGGTGTGTTCACGGTGCTGCAGGGCGACAAGCTCGCCGTCGACGGTCTGCTCACCTCCCCGGTGGTGCAGTCGATCAGCTTTGTGGGGTCGACGCCGATCGCGCAGTACATCTACGAGACGGCATCCCGTCATGGCAAGCGGGTGCAGGCCCTGGGCGGCGCGAAGAACCACATGCTGGTGCTGCCCGACGCCGACCTGGATCTGGTCGCCGACCAGGCGGTGAACGCCGGATTCGGTGCGGCGGGTGAGCGGTGCATGGCGATCTCGGTGGTTCTGGCCGTGGAGCCGGTCGCCGACGCGCTGATCGAGAAGATCACCGAACGCATCGGCCGGCTCACGATCGGCGACGGTGCCGGGGTGGACGGCGTGGAGCCGGACATGGGGCCGCTGATCACCGACGTCCACCGCGACAAGGTCGCCTCGTATGTGGATATCGCGGAGGCGGACGGCGCGAAGATCGTGGTCGATGGTCGCGGCCTGACGGTGGAGGGACTTCAGGACGGGTTCTTCTTCGGCCCGACGCTGATCGATGAGATCCCGACCACGTCGCGGGCGTACCTGGAGGAGATCTTCGGACCGGTCCTCTCGGTCGTCCGGGTGGAGTCGTACGACGAGGGGGTGGAGCTGATCAACTCGGGGCAGTTCGGCAACGGGACCGCGATCTTCACCAACGACGGGGGTGCTGCCCGCCGATTCCAGAACGAGGTGCAGGTCGGCATGATCGGCATCAACGTGCCGATCCCCGTCCCGGTCGCGTACCACTCGTTCGGCGGGTGGAAGAAGTCGCTGTTCGGCGACGCCAAAGCGTACGGCGTCCACGGGTTCGACTTCTTCACCCGCGAGAAGGCCGTCACCGCCCGCTGGCTCGACCCCGCCACCCGCCACCACACCGAACACACCGGCATCAACCTCGGCTTCCCGCAGAACAGCTGAGTGCTCGCACGAGGCCGTCGACGCGAGTACATCGGGCGGTCACTCGGAACCGGGATAATGCGCGCGGGACGGCCGCTGGGGCGGTCCGCGGAAAGGCGAGTGATATGGACGATCAGCGCGGCGACGGATTGCGCGACTACATCGAGCAGCTGCGTCAGGATGGCTACTCCGTGCGCGACGGCCATACCCCCGACCCGGATCTGATCGACCCCCACGGCAACCCGGTCTACACGTGGCAGGAGGGCTACCCGTATGACGATCGCATGGAGCGCGACGCCTACGAATACGACAAGTACCTGCTGCAGGTCGAGCTGCTGAAGTTCCAGTACTGGCTCGAAGACAACGGCAAGCGCGCGATCATCCTGTTCGAAGGACGGGATGCCGCGGGCAAGGGCGGCACGATCAAGCGGTTCACCGAGCACCTCAATCCCCGCACCTCCCGTGTCGTCGCACTGACCAAGCCCACCGAGCGTGAGCAGGGCCAGTGGTACTTCCAGCGATACGTCGAGCACCTGCCGACCGCCGGTGAGATCGTGATGTTCGACCGATCCTGGTACAACCGGGCGGGCGTCGAGCGGGTGATGGGGTTCTGCAGCGACGAGCAGTACGAAGACTTCATGAACCAGGCCCCGCAGTTCGAGAAGATGCTCGTGGATTCCGGCATCCACGTGACCAAGCTGTGGTTCTCGGTCTCGCGCACCGAGCAGCGCACGCGGTTCGCGATCCGCCAGCTCGATCCCGTGCGCCGGTGGAAGCTGTCGCCGATGGACCTCGCCTCGCTCGACCGGTGGGAGGACTACACCCAGGCCAAGGAGGAGATGTTCCGGCGCACCGACAAGAAGCACGCGCCGTGGACGATCATCCGCTCCAACGACAAGAAGCGCGCGCGCCTGAACGCGATGCGGTTCTTCCTGGGGCAGTTCGAATACGAGGGCCGCAACGACGAGGTCGTCGGCAAGCCCGATCCGCTGCTGGTGATGCGCGGCAAGCAGGAGACGGCCGACGAGTAGCCGTCAGGCGTTGTCGCACCGAGAGAGGAGAACGCTCAGATACAGGATGCTGTGGGCTCCAGCATCCTGGCTACAGCTTGCGCAGAAGCACACTTTCGACCTTGTGATCGGCGCCCTTGGTCAGGACGAGGGTGGCGCGATGCCTGGTCGGCAAGACGTTCTCGAGGAGGTTCGGCAGGTTGATGCCGTTCCAGAAGCCCAGGGCGGTCTGGATGGCCTCTCCGTCAGAGAGCGCGGCGTACTTGTTGAAGTAGGAGGCGGGGCTGGCGAATGCGCCGTTCCTCAGCGCCATGAATCGGTCGACGTACCACTGTGCGATCTCGTCCTGCTCGGCATCCACGTAGATCGAGAAGTCGAAGAGCTCGGCGATCGACGAGTCGTGCGACCCGGGCGGCGGCTGCAGCACGTTGAGGCCCTCGACGATCACGACGTCGGGCTTTCGGATCGTGAGGTGCGCGTCGGGCACGATGTCGTACCGCAGGTGCGAGTAGATGGGGGCTTGCACCTCAGGCGCACCGCTCTTGACGAGCGTGAGGAATTCCAGCAGCGCACGCCGGTCGTACGACTCGGGGAAGCCCTTGCGCGTCATGAGGCCGCGGCGGTCGAGCTCGGCGTTCGGATAGAGGAATCCGTCGGTCGTGACCAGATCGACCCGGGGCGTGTCCGACCAGCGGCTGAGTAGCTCGCGCAGCAGTCGAGCGATCGTCGACTTGCCGACGGCGACCGAGCCGGCGATGCCGATGACGAAGGGCGTCGTGGTGTCGGGTTCACCGAGGAAGCTGCTGGTCGAGGCGCCCAGCGCCTTCGCCGCGCTCGCATACAGGCTGAGCAGCCGGCTGAGCGGCAGATAGACCTCGCGCACCTCGTCCATGTCGAGGCGATCGCCGAGCCCTCTGATCTGCACGAGTTCGGTGGCGGTCAGCGGCTGCGGCATCTCGGGCGCCAGTGCCGCCCATTCCGACCGCACGATCCGGCGATACGGCGTGAGTGCGGCCGAGACCGGCTCGGCGCTGCTCGTCATGGCGCCATGGTCATCGGGCATGTCAGCCCTGCCGGTCGGCGATCACGTCGAGCACGAGGTCGAGCACAGCATCCGCGACCTCGCGCTTGCTGCCCGACACCTCGGCGATCACTTCGCCCGACGAGGCGAGCACGACCGCGTCGTTTCCGTCGGTGCCGAACCCTCGCCCTCCGCCGACCGGGTTGGCCACGAGCAGGTCGGCCGGTTTGCGCGAGATCTTCTCCCTGGCCAGCGCGATGAGCTCGGCGCGGTCTTCGGCGGTCTCGGCGGCGAATCCGACGACGACCCTGCCGGCGACCGGATGCGCGACCAGTTCGCCCAGCACGTCGCGCGTCCGCAACAGCACCAGCTCGAGCCGCCCGCCCTGGCCGGTCTTCTTGATCTTGCGATCGGCGGTGACCTCGGGGGTGAAGTCGGCGACCGCCGCGGCCATGATGACAACGGATGCTGTTTCCGCACGCTCTTCGACGGCAGCGGCGAGCTCTGCCGCCGTCGACACCCGCACGATCTCGACGGTGTCGAGCCCGGCGCCCGCCAGGGCTGCCGCCGGGCCCTCGTCGAGGTGCGCGGCGATGACGGTGACATCGGCGCCGCGGGCGGCGGCGGCCAGCGCGAACGCGACGCCCTGCTTGCCGCTCGAGTGATTCGCGACGTATCGGACGGGGTCGATCGGCTCCCGCGTGCCGCCGGCCGTGATCAGCACGCGGAGGCCGGCGAGGTCGTGTGCCGTAGCCTCGGTCGCCGCCACTACAGCGGCGACGATCGCGCCGGGTTCGCTCACTCGACCCGGTCCCACGTCGGGGCCGGTGAGCCGGCCCGTCTCGGGGCCGACGATCGTGACGCCCCGCGCCCGCAGTGTCTGGATGTTCGCGACGGTGGCGGGATGCTGCCACATCTCGGTGTGCATCGCCGGGGCGATCACGAGCGGAGCGCGGCTCGCGAGCACGGTGGTGCCCAGGAGATCGTCGGCGATCCCGGCGGCGAGCTTGGCGATCGTGTTCGCGGTGGCCGGCGCGATCACGATCACGTCGGCCTGCTGGCCGAGGGCGACATGTCGGACCGACGAGACGTCGTCGAAGATCGACGTGTTGAGCGGGTTGCGGCTGATCGCCTCCCACGTCGGCGCGCCCACGAACCTCAGCGCCGCATCGGTGGCGATGACGTGGACCGAGTGGCCCGCGAGCACGAGGTCGCGCACGACCTGGATGGTCTTGTAGGCGGCGATGCCACCGGTGACGCCTACGACGACGTTCAGGGTGCGGCCGGTGCCCGGCTGTTCGGTGCTCATGTGTACATCGTCCGGTAAGACGGCACTGTCCCGGCTGGGGTGGTGACCGGCTCGACCGCGAGCACCGCGTGGACGATCGCGCGTGCCATGACGTCGGCGCCCGCTGCCAGCACCTGATTGACCTGGTCGCTGGGGTGCAACGACTCGATCGGTCCCTCGCCGGGCGGCCACGCACCCGTGCCGGTCGAGACGGCGAAGGCGACATCGCCGTCGGAGAGCGTATGGATGGGGCGGATGGCTCTCGCCATCCCGTCGTGGGCGCACCCGGCGAGCCGAAGCAGCTCGCCGCGGCTGAGCGGGATGTCGGTCGCGACGACGGCGAGGGTCGTGTTCAGGGGACGCATCGGGAGCCGCCCGCCGGCGAGTTCGGCCAGCGCCGCCAGGGTGCGCTGCCGCGTCGCGTCATCGGGAGCGGTGAGCCCGAACTCGGGCGTCCCGTCGTCGTGGGCGAGCTCGAAGAGTTCACCCCATGGCAGCCCGGTGCGCTGGTTGACCGTGCTGCCGGCGGAGTTGACCACGACCAGCGCGCCGACGACCCCGCCGCCCGGGAGCACGACGCTCGCCGTGCCGACGCCGCCGCGGATCTCGCCGGCGACCGCTCCGGTGCCCGCGCCGACGGATCCCTGCGCGGCCGGCGCGCGGTCGTCGCTCGCGATGGCTGCCTCGAGCGCCTCGCGGGCCAGCGCCGCATCGGGCCGTGCGAAGAAGTCACCGCCGCGGCCGAGGTCGAAGAGCGTCGATGACGGCACGACCGGCACGACGTGCGTGGGCTCGGGGCCGACCTGGAAGCCCACTCCGCGCTCGGCGAGCCCCGCCATCACGCCGCCCGCAGCATCCAATCCGTAGGCGCTGCCCCCGCCGAGGTACACCGCGTGGATGCGCTGCACCACTCCGGTCGGGTCGAGAGCGGCGATCTCGCGCGTCGCCGTGCCGCCGCCGCGCGCGTCGACCGCCGCGGTCACCCCGGCCTCGCCGCCGTAGACGACCGTCGAGCCGGAGAGCCAGCCGTCGCCCACGCGCTGCGCGTGGCCGACGCGGATGCCCGCGACATCGGTGATGGCGTTGCGCGGACCGATGCGCAATCGGCCTGTGCCGCCGAGGCGCCAGTCGAGGTCGGTCAGATCCACGCTCTCACCCTAGACCGCGCCCGCGGGGCCCGGTCAGCGCGGGGTGACGCGCAGCCAGGCGAAGCCGTGCGGGGCGAGCGTGACGCCGTGCGACAGGTCGACCTCGAGCGAGGTGACGATGTCGACAGCACCGGGCGCGAAGCCCGAGAGGGTCATCGGCTCGATCAGGGCAACGTCGTCGCCGACGTTCGCAAGCACCAGCACCGCGCCGGCCTGGCCCGGCCGCTGGAATCCGAGCACGGTCGGGTGATGGGCGTCGAAGCCGATCAGCGCGTTGCCGCCGAACTCGGGCGTCGCCTGCCGTGTCTGGATCAGCCGCGACAGGCGCGCGAAGAGGCGACCGGCGGTGGTCGCAGCATCCGTCCGCTCGTCATAGGCGGCGGCGGGGCGCTCGGGGCGATGCACCCAGCGGCTGTCGCCCGCGCGATCGGGGTCTTCTCGGAACGAGTAGTCGTTGAGCTGCCCGACCTCGTCGCCGAGGTACAGCAGCGGAATGCCGCCGGTCGAGAGCGCGATCGCGTGCGCGAGCACGACGCGGTCCTCGCCGCCCGGGTCGCCCGCTTCGATGCCGGCCAGCGACGCGGTTGTCCCCGTGACGCGGGCATCGCCGGTCTTCGGGTTCTCCTGGAACGGCACGCCGCGCGCGAAGCTTCCGGGCACGCGGTTCACGTAGAAGTCGTTGAGGAAGCGGCGGTGCGGATGCGCATGGATGCCGAGCTCGGCCGCATCCTCGTCGGCGAACGTCCAGCCGATGTCATCGTGACTGCGGACGTAGTTGACCCACGCCGTTCCGGCGGGGAGGGAATGCCGCCGCTCGAGCGCCTGCTGCAGAAGCCGCGGATCGCGCGTCGCGAGCGCCTCCCACGTCAGCGCCATCTGCAGGGGGTTGTACGACAGCTCACACTCGTGGGGCGAGATGTAGGCGGCGACCTCGTCGGGGTGCACGATCGCCTCTGACTTGAAGAGCATCGAGGGAGCCGCGAGGCGCAGCACGGCGCTGAACGCCTGCAGCAGCAGGTGCGCCTCCGGCAGTGATTCGGACGGGGTGCCCAGGCGCTTCCAGATGAAGGCGACAGCATCCATCCGCAGGATCTCGACGCCCTGGTTCGCGAGGAACAGCATCTCGCCGGCCATCGCCCGGAAGACCGCGGGGTTGGCGTAGTCGAGGTCCCACTGGAAGCTGTAGAACGTCGCCCAGACCCACCGGCCGTCTTCGAGGGGGACGAACGCACCGGGGTGGTCGTCGGGGAAGATCTCGCGCACCGTCTGCTCGTACGCGTCGGGCATCGTGCGATCGGGGAAGATCAGATAGAAGTCGGCGAAATCGGGGTCGCCGGCGACCGCCCTCCGAGCCCACTCGTGCTCGTTGCTCGTGTGGTTGAAGATGAAGTCGACGACGAGCGAGATGCCGGCCAGCCGCAGGTCGGCGGCGAGCTCGCCGAGCTCTTCCATCGTGCCGAGCGCGGGGTTCACGCGCCGGTAGCTCGAGACCGCATAGCCGCCGTCGGAGTTGCCCTCGGGCGTCTCGAACAGGGGCATGAGGTGCAGATAGGTGAGCCCGAGCTCCTGGAAGTACCCGATCGCTTCGCGCACGCCCGCGAGCCCCCCGGCGTAGCGGTCGACGTAGCAGACCCCGCCCAGCATCCGCTCCGACTGGAACCAGTCGGGGTCGGCCGCGCGCTGCGCGTCTCGGGCGCGCAGCTCGAGGGGTCGACGGGTCCAGGATGCTGCGGCTTCGCCGATCACGGCGGCCAGCTGTTCCAACGCGTCGGGGCGCTCGCCGTACAGTGTGGCGAACAGGGCATGCAGGCGCGGGAACTGCTCGTCCAACCGCTCGAGGAACGATCCGTCGAGGGCGCCCGCCTCCGCCTCGACGGCTGAGCGCACGGCGTCGAAATCGGCTGCGGCATCCGTCAGAGCGGTCATGCCGGCCTCCGCACGAGCACCTCGTGGAGGAAGGCGTAGATCGTGGCGTGCAGGGCCGCCGTGGCGGCGTTGTCGATCGTGCCCGCGTGGCCGCCCTCGACCGGCTCGAGGTAGTGCACCTCGGCGTCGGTGTCGGCGAGGAGCCGCGCCGCCATCTTGCGCGCCTGCACGGGGCCGACGCGATCGTCGCTCGTCGCGGCGTAGATGAGCGACGGCGGGTAGGTCTTCGCGGGATCGATCAGGTGATACGGCGAGAACGTCCGGACGAACTCCCAGTCGGCCGGGTCGTCGGGGTCGCCGTACTCGGCGATCCAGCTCGCCCCCGCCGACAGGCGCGTGTAGCGGCGCATGTCCAGCAGCGGCACGCCGCAGACGATCGCGCCGAAGTGCTCGGGGTACTGGGTGAGCATGTTGCCTACGAGCAGGCCGCCGTTGCTCCGGCCGTGGCAGCCGATTCGGTCGGCGGTGGTCACGCCGCGTGTGACGAGGTCGGCCGCGACGGCGGCGAAGTCCTCAGAGGCGCGGTGGCGATTCTCGCGCAGGGCGGCGAGGTGCCACGCCGGCCCGAACTCCCCGCCGCCGCGGATGTTGGCGACGACGTAGACGCCGCCGGTCTCCAGCCACGCCGGCCCGACGAGCGTCGGATACTCCGGGGTGAGCGCGTGCTCGAAGCCGCCGTACCCGTTCATCAGCACGGGCAGTGGGGCGCGGCGTTCGCGCGGACCCACTTCGAAGTACGGGATGCGGGTGCCGTCCGCCGAGGTCGCCCAGTGCTGCGTCGCGGCAAGGCCGGTGGCCTCGAACGTCGGGCGGGCCTGCGACACGGTGTGGGGGCCTTGGGCCACAGCATCCGTCACGATCAGCGTCGCGGGCGTGAGGAAGCCGCGCACCACGATCCACAGCTCGTCGTCCTCATCGGCATCGGCCGTCGCGACGCCTGCGCTGAGCAGGTCGTCGGGTGAAGCGCCGAGGTCGAGCGCGGTGGCACGCCAGGTGTCGGCGGGATCGAGTGCGAGCATCCGCGACTGCACGTCGTCGAGCAGGGTGAGGACGAGCCGCGTGCGCGTCCACCGCCACGAGTCGAGCACCGTCGTCGCGGTCGGGGTGAAGACGACCTCGAGCGCGGAGCCGTCGCCGTCGGTGACCGTGGCGAGGGGGCCGACCAGGAGCGCGCCGGCGGCGACCTCGCGGCCGGCGACCGTCCACGCGGTGGTGGTGCGGATCGCAACCGAGTCGCCGTGCACCGCCACGAGGGCGTCCTGCGGGGCGGCGATCTTTTTTACGGCGGGCAGCTGCGGGGCCCGGCCGGTCGCAGCATCCCAGACGTACGCCTCGGAGTGGAAGAAGTCGTGTGCGACGTCGACGTTCGCGGTCACCACCCCGTCGGTCCGGTCGACGTGCACGAACACGCCGACATCGCTCGCCTCGGCCTCGATGGCGGTCACGCTGGAGTGCAGCGCCGTGCCGCGCCGCCAGACGCGGGCCGAGCGCGGGTAACCGGAGTCGGTGGTGCCGCCCGCCGAGAGTGCGGTCGCGACGAGCAGCTCGTCGGGGCTGATCCAGGCGGCCGATGACTTCTCGAGGTCGAGCAGGAATGGGTTGTCGGTGACGAAGGCGGCCGAGCCCAGGTCGAATTCGCGCAGCACGGTCGCGTCGCCGCCGTCGGGCGAGAGCTGGAGCAGGACGCGGTCGGTGCCGGCCGGTCCGTGGATCGCGCGCGAGAACGACCACGTCGTGCCCTCGGTGACGCCGAGCGCATCGACGTCGAGCAGCACCTGCCACTCGGGGGTGCCGGCACGGAAAGAGTCGCGGCTCGCCCGACGCCACAGGCCGCGCGGATTCCGAGCATCCCGCCACACGTCGTACAGGAAGTCGCCATGGCGGCTCGGCACGACGAGGCGATCGGGGTCGTCCAGGATGCCGCGCAGCCGCGTCTCAAGCGCGTTGCGCGTGGCCGAGGCGAACGTGGCCTCGGTCTCGGCCGAGCGCTCTGCCGCCCAGGCGAGTGCCTCGTCGGAGCGGACCTCTTCGAGCCATAGGTACGGGTCGGCGGGCTCGTCGGCGATCGTGGGGGTCTCGCTCGTGGTGGCGCGTGTCACGCCGTCAGCCTAGGCGCGCGGGCCCGCACTACGCTGTCGCAACCTCGACGACCCGGGGCTCCTCGCCTACCAGCGCCCCTGACCCGCGCGCTCTACGGCTCGCTGGGCGCGAGGGGCATCGGCCACGCCCTTGGCTCGCCGGTTCAGTTGCCCCGAATGGTCGCATCCGGTGTGCGAAGCGACCATTCGAGGCAAGTGGAGCGGGGTGTCGGAGCGTCGGTGGTCGCATTCGGTCGTGTAGACGCCGTGGTTCGACGATGTGCGGCAGGTGAGGTGAGTTCGGGATGCCGCGACCCGGTGCCCCGTGTCGCTACGACCGTCGGGAAACCGACGGGGACGGCCCTGGCCAGCCCGCACGCACCAGCGCCTCGCGCACTCGTGTGATGAGAGCATCCGGATTCGGATACAGCTGCGTCGCCGTCGTGCGCAGCACCGTCCATCCCCCAGCCGTGGCGAGGGCGTGCTTCTCGATGTCGCGATTCCACTGACCGCGGTCGACGCGATGGTGGTCGCCTTCGTGCTCGATCAAGAGACGGTAGTCGGGGTACGCCAACTCGGTGAATCCGAAGAAGCGACCCTGCGCGTCGAAGAGGTCGATATCGAGGCTCGGCTCAGGAAGACCTCTGCGCACGAGGTGGAGGCGCAGGTCGGTCTCGGCCTTCGAGGCGCTGCCGACCCGGACGTGAGTGAGCGCTTCGCGCAGGTGGGCTGCATGGGGTCGACGGCCGGCGTGCAGAGCAGCAGCCAGCTCCGTCAGGGTCGCCAGCCCCGATCCTGCGGGAGCGCGCCGACCGCCCGGGAGCCGCGGTTCATTCACTAGTGAGTCGCCGATCGCGATGAGTTCATCGACGGTGAGTATGGGGGCCATCTGAGCCCACATCGAGGCGGGGCTTGCGACCCGGAGTCCGTCGTGCGTGCGCACGCGGTGCGCGGCGGCTGTCAGTTGGCGTCCGTGGACCTGCGCTCCGCGTGGGGCACGAAGCGGGGCCAGCACAGCGACATCCAGCGGCGCTGTCGCTTCGATCGAAAGGGCGAGGGGTGCGCCGCGTTGAATAAGATCCGCGGCGGCCGAGCTGAGAACGCGAAGCGGGAGGGGAACATCCCAGATGACAGCCGCGCTCACGTGACTGAAGAACACCGCCGGTCGGGCGTTCTGCGCGTACGCTCTGATATGCAGCATCATCGCAGCCCGGTAGTACCTCGCGGCGATCGCCGTCGGACTCGCGTCGCGTGCCTGATCATTCTCCGCACGCGCATGCAGCGGTGCGATCGCCGCGGACACGACGCGCACACCCTGGAACGGGGTGTAGAGGCTGGGATGCCGCAACCGCCGTTCGGTGACGCCGGCATGCCGTGCTTCGCGGACGGCAAAGCTGTCGTCGAATCCGCGGGGCAACGGGCGAGGGCGGGGCGGCATCCCCTCACGATGGCGGACACCCGCCTGCGATCGTGCGCCCGGGGAGCATCACGGGGACAGGCGGGTCGGTCGCCCGAGTGGGGAGGAGCGGGCATCCCGGCCCCGACGAGTCGGGATGCGGGTGCCCGGTCAGTCGCCAAGCCGATAGGTGACGACGATATGCGGCAGGTGCACATCGATGCTCGCGGTCAGTGGCGGCGAATCGGCGTTTTGCGTCGCTGACCCGACCAGATGCGACAGACGAAGAGCTCGAGGGGATGCTGCTCGCTAGGATGTCGGCGGCGAAACGACACGGAGGCCGAGCATGACGTTCCAGGCGTACCTCGACAACATCGAAGACAAGACCGGGCTGACTCCGCGCCAGTTCATCGACCTCGCGACCGAGAAAGGCTTCGGTCACGGCACCAGGGCCGGCGAGATCGTGACGTGGCTCGCCGACGACTACGGCCTCGGCCGCGGCCACGCGATGGCGCTCGTGCACGTGATCACGAAGGGCCCGCAGATCTCGTCGAAGCACGTCGGCACGGGCAGTGCGCACAGCGACCCGTCCGACACGCTCTGGCTCGACGGGAAAGCGACGCACCCGGCCGGCTGAACCAGGGGATGCTGGGCCGCTCGACGACCGGAACGAACCCCGTTCAGCAGCTCGGCGCGGGCTTGCGCAGCTTCGCGGTGAGGTCGCGCAGCTGCGCCAGCTCGTCGTCGTCGAGCAGCGACATGCGCTCCGCGATCGACTTGCCGTGCGCGAGTGCGACGCGGCGGAATGCTGTTGCGCCCTCCTCGGTCGCCCGGACGAGCGCGCCGCGCCCGTCGTCGGGGTCGGCGCACTTCGAGATGAGCCCGCGGGCTGCCATCCGTTCGACGAGCCGCGAGACGCTCGGCTGGCTGATCAGCATGTTCCTCGTCACGTCGCGCAGGCGCGCGGTCATATCCTCGCCCCGGGTGACCGTGAGCAGGACGTCGTATTCGGCCTGGCTGAGACCGGTGTCGTCGAAGTCGCAGGTGATCTCGGCGAACACCTCGTGCTGCGCGCGGAAGAGGCTCTCCCATGCCTCGACGGCGAGGCGGCGATCGGTCATGAATTCAAGAATAAGGTGCACAGCGTGCGCATAGGCTATGGCATATGCGGCGTATTCTTCGTGCGCTCGTGTGCGCGGTGGCGGTGGCGGCAGCATCCGTCGCCCTTGCGGCATGCAGCGGATCGGCGGCGACCGCGCAGGTCGGCGCCGATCGCATCGCGCCCGCGGGTTTGCAGGACTTCGGATTCGACAGCCTCGACGTCGACTACACGCTGTCGCGCGCAGACGACGGCACCAGCCGGATGACGGTGGTCGAGACGTTCGTTGCCGTCTTCCCGGCGTCCGACCAGAACCACGGGATGCAGCGCCTCATCCCCGACACCTATAACGGTTCCCCGCTCTTCCCCAAGCTCGTCTCGATCACCGATGGTGCCGGCAATCCCCGCCCGTCGGAGACGGATTCCGAAGACGGCACCTACGCGATGACCTCGCGCGACCCCGACTTCGTACACGGTCCGCAGACCTACGTCTTCACGTACACGCTCGAGAACGTCACGTATTCCTTCGCCGACACCGGCGCCGACGAGTTCTACTGGGACGTCAACGGCGTCGAGTGGGGGCAGACGTTCGGGCGGGTGACTGGCCGGCTGCACGTCGCCGCCGACCTCGCTTCCACCCTCACCGGAGCCGCCTCGTGCTACGTCGGCTACCAGGGGTCGTCGCAGTCGTGCGAGATCGCGCAGGATGCTGCGCCCGACGACGGCGCGATCGTCGAGGCCTCTGCGGGGCCGGTGTACCCGTACCAGACGGTCACGATGGCCGTCGCGTTCGAAAAGGGCACCTTCGTGCCGTTCGATTCGTCGTACCTCGCGTCGCCGTGGGGGTGGCTGCAGGGCGCGGCCGGTCTCGCCGTGCTCGCGGCCCTCGTGTCGGCGATCGTCGTGCGGGTGCGGCGGCTGAGCGATGCGCCCGGTCGCCCCACGATCATCGCCGAGTACACCCCGCCCCCGGGCGTCGACGCCCTCGAGAGCGCGGTGCTGCTCGGCAAGAACGCCAAGGCGATCCCGGCCGAGGTGCTCGAGCAGGCGGTGGTCGGCAGCATCCGCATCGTCGAGGGCGGACGCAGCTGGTTCGGGCGCGTCAAGCTCGTGGCCGAGCTGCTCGACCCTTCCCGCGCGGACGGCGATGGACGGATGCTGCTGGCCGGCCTCTTCGGCATGATGTCGCCGGGTGCGACCTTCGAGTTCGGCCGCACCGATGCGCGGTTCTCGGCCGCTGCGCAGTCGATCCTCAAGGCAGCGACCACGGAGCTGGCCCGGCGAGGGCTGCGGCGCGAGGTCGGGGCCCGCACCCGCGCGCGCCCCGTGCTGCTGGCCCTCTTCGCGGCCATCCTCGTGTGGGTGCTCGGCTTCTTCGCTCTCGGAGCGGGCGTCATGCCCCTGATCCCGATCGTGCTCATGGTGCTGTCGGTTCCTGTCCTGGTCATCGTCTGCGGGATCGTGTCGCGCACGCCGCTCACGGCCGCCGGCGCCGAGGTAAGAGACCACCTCGAGGGGCTCAAGGTCTTCATCGAGTGGGCCGAGGCCGACCGCATCCGCATGCTCCAGTCGCCGTCGGGGGCCGAGCGCGTGCGCATCGACACGACCGATCCGCGGCAGATGCTGAAGCTCTACGAGGTGCTGCTGCCGTTCGCCGTCGTGTTCGGCCAGGAGAAGCAGTGGGCGCAGCAGCTCGCGGTGCTCTATGGCCCCGATGCGACGCCGTACTGGTACGCGGGAACGTACGGGTTCAACGCCTCGTCGTTCTCGGACGGGATCTCCTCGTTGTCGGCGGTCGCCTCTTCCTCGTCGTCGACCTCCGGCGGATCGAGCGGCGGCGGCTCGTCCGGCGGGGGTGGCGGAGGTGGCGGGGGCGGCGGCGTCTGAGCCGCGGCGTCGCTGACGCGCCCTAACCTGGACGCATGGCCGAGGTATCCGCTCGCACAGCTCTCGAGATCGCCGACTGGCGCCGTCGCGTGTTCGCCCTCTACGACGCCGTGCGCGCCGCGGACGATCCGGAAGACGCGCACGAGCTCTGGCGCATCGAGCGCGACGACCTCATGGCCCGCCACCCCGCGACACCCCTGATGCCGGCCGACCGCTGGGGTTTCACCGGCCTGTCGATCGCGCCGTATGACCCGGATTGGCGCTTCGAGCTACCCATCATCCCTACCGAACCGGCAGGCTTCGGGTTCGAGACCGGCACAGACGGCACCGTGCCGTTCGAACGCCTCGGCCTGGTCGAGATCCCGGACGTGGGCACCCTCGACGTCTGGCGACTCGCCTCCTACGGCGGCGGCGTCTTCGTGCCCTTCCGCGACGGACTGGCCGGCCGCCCCGGCGGCACCTACGGCGGCGGACGCTACCTGCTCGACACGATCAAGGGCGCGGATCTCGGAGCGGATGCTGCGACCGGCACGATCGTCGTCGACTTCAACTTCGCCTACAACCCGTCGTGCGCGTACGACCCCGCGTGGGCGTGCCCGCTGGCGCCGCCGAGCAACCGCCTGGCCGCACCCGTGCCGGTGGGCGAGCTGTACGGCTGAGGACCCCCGGCATGCAGAAGGGCCGATCGGAGATTCCGACCGGCCCGCGTCCCTGCACCAAGAGTGTCCTGCATTCACATGACGGTCGCTGCCACAGCAAACAACTTCCGCTCTCAGAACTGTATAACGGCAAGGTAACGACGGCAAGGGTTTGTCGTTATCTTTCTGTGATTTTTACTGCGGTCGGGCATCCTCAGTACCTTGCGGAGAATCCGCCGTCCGCGTGGAGAAGTTGGCCGCTCACCCACCGACCCTCGTCTGACAGCAAGAACGAGGTGATTGCCGCGATGTCTCGCGGAGAGCCGAGGCGCCCCAGCGGTTGTTGAAGCGCAAGGGTAGCTCGAGCATCCTCGTCCATCCAGCCGGTGTCGATGGGTCCGGGGTTGACGACGTTGGCGGATACACCGCGAGGGCCGAGCTCTCGCGCAGCCGAGATCACGATTCGATCGAGGGCTCCTTTGGATGCTCCGTACGGGAGGTTCCCCGTCGTGTGATCGCTGGTGAAGGCGACGATCACGCCTCCCGAGTCATCCAGTTGCGCGGCGAACGCCGCGATGAGCAAGAGCGACGCACGGGCATTGACGGCCATGTGCAGGTCGAAAACCTCGGCAGTGGTGTCGAGCAGTCCCGACTCGACATCGTGCGCGTGGCTGAGAACGAGTCCTGTGACTGTGCCGTGGTCGCGTTGGACGCGCGCGACGAGGTCTGTGGCGGCTGAGGCATCGGCCAAGTCGCACGGGTAGTCGCCGGAGTCGACGTCGCTGGTGCAGACTCGCCATCCGTCCGCCTCGAGGCGGGGAACGATCCCGGCAGCGATGCTGTTGGCTCTGTTCGTCCCGGTGATCAGCGCGACTGGCATTCTTCGACGATACGCTCCGACGTTGTGTGCGCGGCCCCGCGCCCACAGGTGAGGGCCGGTCGGAGAGGCATCCGACCGGCCCTTGTCCCTTTGCACCAAGAGGTCCTGCAATCACATGACGGTCGCTGCCACAGCAAACAACTTCCGCTTCCAGAACTGTATAACGGCGAGGTAACGAAGCACCAGCCCTGTCGTTATTTTCTCGTTATGCGATTGCCCAGCGCTCGGTATGGTGTCCGATGACAACCCATCTGTACTTTCTGCCATCGATTCTGTGGTTGTGACAGGCGACCTGTAGTTTTCGCCAACTGATCTGTAAGTTCGAGATGTCCGACCCCGCTCGTATGGTTTGCGCATGCATGTCAGATCAGAGACGGCGCGGGTGCTCATCACCGTGAAGGCATCGCCCCAGCCATCGGCGAGGTACGGCGACACGGTGTGCGTCGCCGGCATCCGCGTCGATGGGGGGCGTGCCGAGTGGATACGTCTCTATCCGCTCGCGTTTCGCTGGATGGGTGTTGAGCAGCAGTTCAAGAAGTTCGACTTGATCGATGTCGAGGTGCGGCGCGAGATCAAGGACAGTCGCCCCGAGAGCTACCGGCCCGATATCGACAGCATCAAGGTCGTCCGCCACCTCGACGACTGGAAGGACCGGCAGCCGTACATGGAGCGAGTCGCGCGCACGTCGACGTGCGCGTTGAGCGCGGCGGCCACCGCGCACCACGACGCTCCCTCGCTCGGGATGGTTACGGTCAGGGCGGTTGAGCGGTTGAAGGTCGAAGCATTCGGCGAGTGGACCGTTGCGCAGAAGGCCCGCATTGCAGCCGCCGCCAATCTCGCGCCGCTGTCCCTCTTCGGCGATGCCGCGAGGACGCCTCCGGAGTTGAAGGCGCCGAGGTTCGTAGCCCGCTACGAGTACTTCTGCACGGCTGATGGATGTCCTCGACACGTCGGCCAGATTCTGGACTGGGAACTCACGGCACTGCAGGGCCGGTTGCATCGCGAGCCCGATGCCGAGGCGATCACTCAGATCGAGCGGAAGTTCCTCACTCAGATGTTCGCTCCTGGGCGGCAGACCTCGTTCTTCATGGGCAACTTCGAGGACGCACGTAAGCGCCATAGCTTCAGCGTGCTCGGCGCGTATTACCCGCCGGAAGGTATCGGGACCAGCGTGGGCTTGTTCGACCTAGATCAGGACTGATGCGTCTGCCACAGCGGCGATGACCTGCTCACGGTGGCAGTGTGACTCGTCAGCCTCGAAGCACAGCACGGCCACTGTGTGATGCTCGGTGAGGGCGGCCAGCTCACGCACCGCCTCGGCGCCGTCACCATTACTGATGATCTCTCGGTAGCTTCCTCGCGCCGCGATGCCTGCTTGTGAGGTGGCGTCGGCATAGGCAGGGCGATTGTCCTTCGGATTGCCAAGCCGGCGGTCGTGGACGTAGCGGATACCCGCAGCCGAAAGAGCCTCAGAGAGAGCCCGCTTGGACAGTCCCGGCATACGAGACAGAGGGGTTAGCCGAATATCGACCAGCACCTCGACGCTCTCCGCCGTGAGCCGCTCAACCAGTTGGTCGACGCTCAGTCCTTCGTATCCGACACCGATCATGCGGCGCTCCTTCCGGGTTGAGCGGGTACGGGCGCGTTGTGCCCGGACTCGACAGGCTGTCGAGCATGTTCGCGCGCCGCTACGGGCGACGAACTCCTTCCCGCACGCAGCGCACGTGTGTGTACTCCCGCGTCTACGGAGCTGCTCCTGCCGCAACTCGCGAGCCATCGTCAAGAGCGACTCATCACTCCTGCCGGTGAACTGCATGTAACGAATCTATCTGTTACTCAACCGGGCCACCACCTTGTGTCGGCGGCGCCGATCATGGCGTTGTCGTGGATCGTTCCCGCGGGCGTGTCGACCCCATTGGGTGCGCAAGTCGGTCGCACTCTGGCGGCGTCAGGGACTCTTCAACTGAACATCTCGTCGAGATCGGAGAGCAGATGTCGTTGAAGCCTTGGGAACCTGCGGCTGCGGTGGACGCGCCGCACGCTCAGATCGAGTACGACCTGCGTGGCGTGGATCATCGCCGTGATTCGGCTGACGTGGTCGATGTGGCTTTCGAGGCCGTCGACAAGGTTCGGACGCCGAAGTCATGGAAACACAAGAAGAACTACACGGGCCAGTACTGGGCAGCCACGACTGGCGGGCATGTCTGGTTCGAGTCGCTGTACGAACGGGTAGCGCTCATGCAAATGGACCGCGATCCCGCTTTCGCGGCGATCTCGTCTCAGCCGATGTGGATCGACTGGGCGGGAACGCCTCGACGCCACGCGCCCGACTTCTTCGTCCGCTTCCGCGATGGATCGGCCGCAATGGTCGACGTGAAGCCGCTCCCTTGCATCGAGCCGGATGACGTCGAAGCATTCGATTGGACGTCATCCTTGTGCGGCGGGCTGGGGTGGGACTACTTCGTCGTGCATGACATCGGCGAGAGCGAAGGCCGCAACCTTCGCTTCCTGTCCGGCTACCGGTATGACCGGTGGCGCGGTCGCAAGCCGGTCCCTAGCTGGTGAACCGAGGCGGGTAAAGCGGCCGACACTGGCTCGGCCAACGCGGTCAGTCGTCGGCGGCCGCCTTATCGGCGGTGCGTAGCCAGCGTGATCCGGGGCCTTCGCTTGCGGCTTCGTCGCCGGGGTTGAAGAGGGTGCATGTGCCCAGTGATAGACAGCCGCATCCGATGCATCCGTCGAGCGAGGATTGCAGTGCCTCGAGTTGTCGGATTCGGCGGGCGACTGTCGTCGCCCATTGTTGGCTCATGTGTCGCCATTCGCGCTGCGTCGGCGGGCGGGTGGAGGGCAGGTCGGCGAGGGCGGCGGCGATCTCCTGCAGAGTCAGGCCGACTCGCTGGCCTGCGGCGATCACGGCCAGGCGTCGGAGCGTGTGGCGCGGGAACAGCCGCTTGTTGCCGGCGGTCCTGCTGGATTGGATGAGGCCGCGTTCGTCGTAGTAGCGAACGGTGGGGACGCTGATGCCTGCCCGTCGGGCGAGATCCCCGATCGACAGGAGTTCGAGCGGAGCGATTCGGGGCATGGCTGAAGTGTGACACTTCCCCGATTTGACCTCAAGTTAGCTTGAGCAGGTTGACTGAAGGCATGAAGATCGTCACAGTGTCAGTCAGAGTCCGAAACATCGCAGAAGCAACGGCTTTCTATGCGGAAGTTCTTGGCCTCCCCATCGGGAGAAATCACCGTCTGGGCGCCGTGACAATTGGGGCGACTCGCCTTGAACTCGTTGAGGACGCCGCAAGCGAAGGGCACCATCACTTCGCCATCACCATTCCGAGCAACAAGTTCCTCCAGGCGAAAACGTGGCTCCAAGAGCGCACGGATCTAATCGGAGCGCCCGACGCAGACGAGTTCGAGTGCTCGCCGCTCTGGAACGCGCGCAGCGTCTACTTCAACGGCCCCGACGGGGCCGTTCTGGAGTTCATCGTTCGCCGCGACCTGAGCAACGCCACAGCCGGTCCATTCACCAGCGCCGACCTCCTCTGTGTCAGCGAGGTCGGAGTCGCCATGCCCGATGTTCCCGCTACCGTCGCCAAGCTTCACAGCGACGCTCAGGTGGCTCCGTACGGTGACTCGTTTGATTCCTTCGCGCCGGTCGGCGACGCCGACGGCCTGCTGATTCTGGTGGCGCCGGGCCGCGCATGGTTTCCTACCGCAGATCGCGTGGTCCGCGAAAGTCCGGTCGCGATCGCCGCTGTGGGCGCACGCCCGGGAACCTACGCGCTTGGCCCCGACTGCTTGCTGACCGTCTTACGGTAGACGCCCGGCCCGGGCTACAGAATGCCGGTCCTTGAAATCAAGTGCCCGCGGGATCGTTGACGATCGTCTCAGACGCGGTCGATCAGCGGACACACCCGCACGGTCACTGGGATCTCAGGGTTGACATGCCCGAGGGTGTCGCGTTTACCCCGCCCGTTGAAAATTTGCGCTCAGGTACGTCTTACGCAACACCAACTGGGCACGAGCGTCAGCTCCGGCGAACTACAGATTCAATGTCGCGCAAAGCGTGGATGACGATATTGCCCTGGTTGCCGGCCCCGAGATCCTGCGGAATCTCAGCACAGGATCAGTGGCACAAACGACAGATTCATTGTCATCGGACATATGGTCTGGTGACGTGACCGTTCTCCAGACCCGTCGCCTGACCCTTCGCCCGTGGGCCGACTCGGACGATGACCTCGCGTTCCTGTTCGACATGTACTCGCGCGAAGAGGTGCAGCGCTACATCGGCCTCACACCCCGGCTCATGCAGAGCACCGACGAGGCCCGCGAGCGCGTGGAGCGCTGGCGCGGCACGCACGACGGGCGTCGCGGAGTGTGGGGCGTCACCCTGCACGACGGCACCCGGCTCGGCACCGTGCTGTGCAAGCGCATCCCGTGGTCGGCGGATGCTCCCGAGGGCGAGGGCGAGGGCGAGGGTGAGGACGACACCGAGATCGGCTGGCATTTCCATCCGGATGCGTGGGGCCGCGGTTACGCGAGCGAGGCGGCGACCGCGGTGCTGCGTCGCGCCTTCGACGCGGGTCTCGATCGGGTGGTGGCGGTCACGAACCCGGCGAACACAGCATCCCAGCGTGTCTGTCTGCGCATCGGAATGGCGCCCCGAGGGCTCACCACCAGCTACTACGACACGACCTGCGAGCTGTTCGAGCTCGCCGCCCCCGGCAGAAGGTGCGTCGCGTTCTTCCGCAATGTCAACCAGGGTCAGCGCGGTCACCCGGCGACCTCGCACCTGGTCGAGGCGATGACGGATGCCGGTTTCACGGGCATCGCGGGGTTTCGGGGCAACGGCACCGTCGTCGGCACGGCAGTCGGTGCCCCCGCGCAGCTCGCGGCAGACACGCGAGGCGCTCGCCGCGCGCAGCGGCCTCGAGCGCGCCGTGTTCGTGCTCCCATTCGAGGCGGTCGCCGACATCGTCGAGGGCTTCGCGCCCGAGACGGCCCAGCGTCTGGAGTTCTCGGTGTTCGATCCGCGCGTCACCGTCGAAGATCTGCCGGCCTCCGGCATCCGCTGCCAGCTCATCGCGAGCGGCCAGGGCTGGGCCGTGACGCGCAACGACGACGACGATCATTCGCAGGCGACCCCGACGATCGAGCACCTGATCGGCTCGCCGGTCACGTCGCGGGGGATGGGCACGATGCGGGGCCTGGTCGGCAGGTATTCGTGAGCGAGGGTCGGTAACTCGCCCGCAACAGTTGTGGGGGATGCTTAGGCCATGTCGATCAAGGTGTCGCTGACGCACTTCACGGGCTACGAGTTCGCCCATCCGGTGAGGGTCAC
The DNA here is from genome assembly GCF_964244775.1 of uncultured Microbacterium sp. Classification (NCBI taxonomy): domain Bacteria; kingdom Bacillati; phylum Actinomycetota; class Actinomycetes; order Micrococcales; family Microbacteriaceae; genus Microbacterium; species uncultured Microbacterium sp. Next base: position 57,087 of record NZ_CAXTJR010000003.1, on the reverse strand, counting down.
TCCGCACGTGGTGCGCCTGCGCCCCGCTCCGCACTCGCGCACCCCGATCGAGGCGTACTCGCTGGATGTGAGCCCGAAAGAGCATTTCGTCAACTGGCAACAGGATCCGTTCGGCAACTGGATTGCCCGGCTGGTGTTCCCGGAGAAGATCGATCACCTCTCGATCACCGTCGGCCTCGTCGCCGACCTCATGGTGATCAACCCGTTCGATTTCTTCATCGAGGAGTACGCCGAGCGCTTCCCGTTCGAGTACGAGCCGGGCCTCAAGGCCGACCTCGCGCCGTACCTGCGGCCCGTCGACGACAGTGAGGATGCCGACGCCTGGCGCCGGCGCCTGCCCGCCCTGCCCGAACAGGGGGTGCCGATGGTGCAGTTCCTCGCGGGGCTGAACTCGGCGGTGAACCGGGATGTCGCGTACGACGTGCGCATGGAGCCCGGGGTGCAGACCCCCGATCTCACGCTCGCGCGCGCCATCGGATCGTGCCGTGACAGCGCGTGGCTGCTCGTCAGTCTCCTGCGGCAATACGGCTTGGCCGCCCGATTCGTCTCGGGCTATCTCGTGCAGCTCGCCGCCGACCAGAAGTCGCTCGACGGCCCGAGCGGCCCCGAGGCCGACTTCACCGACCTGCACGCGTGGGCCGAAGTGTACGTGCCGGGCGCGGGCTGGATCGGGATGGACCCCACGAGCGCGCTGTTCGCGGGCGAGGGCCACATCCCGCTGAGCGCGACGCCGCATCCCTCCAGCGCCGCGCCGATCGAGGGCGCCACCGAACCGGTCGAGGTGAGCTTCGCGTTCCGCAACGAGGTGCTGCGCATCCACGAGGACCCGCGTACGACCAAGCCCTACACCGACGACCAGTGGACTCGCATCGACGCCCTCGGCGCCGCGGTCGACGAGCGTCTCGTCGCGGGTGATGTGCGGCTGACGATGGGCGGCGAGCCGACCTTCGTCGCGCTCGATGACGCCACGAGCAAGGAGTGGAACACCCAGGCCGACGGTCCGCACAAGCGCGAGCTCGCCGGCTCTCTCGCCGAGCGGCTGCGCGCGACCTACGCGGTGGGCGGCGTCGTGCATCGCGGCCAGGGCAAGTGGTACCCGGGCGAGCTGCTCCCGCGCTGGAACATCGCGCTGCAATGGCGCACCGACGGCGTACCGCTCTGGAACGATCCCGCCCTGTTCGCCGACCCGTGGGCGAAGGATGCTGCGGCCGCCGTCGCCGCTCGTGCCGCCGCCTCGGCCGCGAAGGCCGAGAAGGACGAGCTCCCCGGCCCTGCCCTGCGCGCCGCGCACTCCACGGCCGACTCCGCCGCGGCCGCCGCTGCCGCGGCATCCACTGCTGCCGCACTCCAGGCCGAGTCTCTCGCGCGCACGCTCACGGCCGTGCTGGGTCTGCCCAATCGGCAGCTGCTGGCCGCGTACGAAGACCCGCTCGCGGTGATCGCCGCCGATCTGCGCACGCCCGACGGCCCCGCTCCGGGCACGGCCGAGCCGGGGGCGGACGACGTCGCAGCGCTCGATGACCGTGCCGGTGAGCCGACCGGCTGGGTGCTGCCGCTCACTACAGACGACGACCGGTGGTCGAGCCCGTCGTGGACGTTCCGCCGCGGCCGCCTCGTGCTGATCCCGGGCTCGAGCTCGGTCGGATTGCGCCTCCCGCTCGACGCGGTGTCGTGGGTCGACCCCGAGCATCCCGGTGAGCCGTCGTATCTCGAGGCCGGTCCGAGCCGCGCACCCGGTGTGCCCGAGGTGACCGTGGTCTCGGCCGACGGCGCACCCACCACGGCGCTGGCGATCGAGGCGCGCGACGGCGAGGTGTACGTGTTCCTGCCGCCCACCCTGACGCTGGAGGCGTACGCCGACCTGCTCGCCGTGATCGAGCAGGCCGTACGCATCGTCGGATGCCGCATCGTGCTGGAGGGCTACGGCCCGCCGCCGGACCCGCGGCTGAGTCAGCTCGTCGTCACACCTGACCCGGGCGTGATCGAGGTCAACGTACAGCCGACCTCGTCGTGGAACGAGCTGCGCGACCTCACGCTCACGCTCTACGAAGAGGCCACCCAGAGCCGCCTCGCGACGGAGAAATTCGATCTCGATGGCCTCCACACCGGCACAGGCGGTGGCAACCACATCACCCTGGGCGGCACGCAGCCCGTCGATTCCCCGTTGCTGCGCCGGCCGGATCTGCTCGCGAGTCTCGTCACGTACTGGCAGCGGCATCCCAGCCTTTCCTATCTGTTCTCCGGACGCTTCATCGGCCCGACCAGCCAGGCTCCGCGCTTCGATGAGGGGCGCCCCGAGGCGGTCTACGAGATGGAGATCGCGCTGCAGCAGGTGGCCAAGCTCGTCACCGACGCGAACGCGATCGACCAGCATCCGTCACCGTGGGGCGTCGATCGCGCACTGCGGCACCTCCTCACCGACCTCACCGGCAACACGCATCGCGCCGAGTTCTGCATCGACAAGCTGTACAGCCCCGACAGCAGCCGCGGGCGGCTCGGCCTGCTCGAACTGCGCGGCTTCGAGATGCCGCCGCATCCTCAACTCGCGCTCGTGCAGGCGCTGCTCGTGCGCTGCCTGGTCGCCATGTTCTGGGAGAAGCCGTACCGCGCCCCGCTCATCCGCTGGGGCACCCGCCTGCACGAAGACTTCCTGCTGCCCCAGGGCGCCTCAGCCGACATCGCCGAAGTGGTCGCCGACCTGCGCGCCCACGGCATCGCGTTCGAAGACACCTGGCTCGACGCGTTCACCGAATTCCGGTTCCCGCGCATCGGCATGACGCGCGTCTCGAGCGGTCTCGGCGGCGCGCTGTCGCCGAACGAGGCAGGGTCGATCGAGCTGGAATTGCGGCAGGCGATCGAGCCGTGGAACGTGCTCGGCGAAGAGGCCACGGCAGGCGGGATGTCGCGGTACGTGGACTCGTCGGTCGAGCGTGTGCAGGTGACGGTGCGGGGTATCGATCCGCACCGCCACGTCGTGACGTGCCAGAGTGTTCCTGTGCCGTTGATCCCGACCGGGCACAGCGGCGAGTTCTACGCCGGTGTCCGCTACCGCGCCTGGGCGCCGTGGTCGGCCCTGCATCCCAGCATCCCCGTGCACGCCCCTCTCGTGTTCGACGTCGTCGACACCGAGTCGGCGGTGAGCCTCGGCGGTGCGACCTACCACGTCGTGCACCCTGGCGGCCGGGCCTACCACTCGCCGCCGATCAACGCCAATGAGGCCGAGGCCCGGCGGGCGAGCCGGTTCGAGCCGCACGGGCACACGGCCGGACACCTCGATGTGGCAGCTCTCCAAGAGGCCGCGCGTCGGGCGTTCAGCCCCGACTACCCGCACACGCTCGATCTGCGGAGAGTGCCGGCCCCGTGAGCCTGTTACGCGACTACGCCTCGTCACTGGCGCAGCCGACGCTCCCCTTCGGGCCGGGCGAGGGCGATCGCGGCGTGCGATTCGACGAGGTCGTCGCGCCCGACGGCACCCTCCGCCCGGCATGGAAGGGGATGGCGGCCCTCACGGTCGAGCTCACCGCGGGCGACTTCGACCGGGTCGACCGCGAGATCACCGCGCTCCTGGCCGACGACGGCGTCACGTACGGGAGCCTGGAGGCAGGATCCCAGCCCTGGCAGCTCGACCCGATGCCACTGGTGCTGGATGCGGCGACCTGGGGCCGCCTCGAAGTCGGGCTCGCCCAGCGCGCCGAACTGCTCAATGCGCTCCTGGCCGACGTCTACGGCGATCGCAGGCTGCTCGCCGAAGGGCTCATCCCGGCCGCCGCAATCTTCGGTCACGCCGGTTACACGAGGCCGATCGCCCGCACGACGGGTTTCGACCCGCATCCGCTCATCCTCTCGGGTACCGACGTGGGCCGCGACGCGGCCGGCGAATGGCGCGTGCTCGCCGATCGGGTGCAGGCGCCGTCGGGCCTGGGCTACGCGATGGCCAATCGCCGCGTGATCTCGCGCGTGATCCCCGAGCTGTACGACGAGGCGGGCCTGCACCGCATGGAGCCGTACTTCTCCGCCCTCCGCTCCGCCCTGCTGCAGGCGGCGCCCGCCGAGGTGGCCGACCCTCGGGTCGTCGTCCTGTCGCCGGGGACCCACTCCGAGACCGCCTACGATCAGGCCTTCCTCGCGAACATCCTCGGCTTCCCCCTCGTGCAGGGCGGCGACATGGTCGTCCGCGACGGCTGGGTGTGGATGAAGCCGTCGGGCTTCCCGCGTCAGGCACCCGTCGAACGGGTCGACGTGATCCTGCGTCGCGTCGACGCCGACTGGTGCGATCCGCTCGAGCTGCGCGGCAACTCGCAGCTCGGGGTCGCGGGGCTCACCGAGGCCGTGCGCCGCGGGCGTGTGCGGCTGGTCAACGGCCTGGGCGCGGGGGTGCTCGAGAACCCGGCGCTCATGCCTTTCCTCCCTGCCGTCTGCGAGCGTCTGCTCGGCGAGCAGCTGCGGCTGCCGTCGGTGACCACCTGGTGGTGCGGAAGCGCAGAGGGCATGGATGCTGTGCTCGACGGGATCGCCCGTGACCGCGCAGGGCTTATCGTGCGCACGATCGACGGACACGCCGCCGACCTCGTCGACCGCGACGACGCCGAGCTGCGCGACCTGATCCTCGCGGCTCCGCATCGCTATGTCGGCCAGGAGCGCCTGCCGCTTTCGCAGGCGCCCGGGTGGGGTGACGCGGGCCGCCGCACCGGGCACGTGATGCCGCACCCGGTGGTGCTGCGCACCTTCACCGTCCGCGACGGCGCCGCCTACCGGCCGCTCGTCGGAGGACTCGCGACCCTCGTCGACGACGGGCAGACGGCGCCGAGCACGAAAGACGTGTGGGTGCTGAAGGCGAGCCCCGGCGACCCAGATCAGGGGCTCGCGGGTGTCACGCCGCTCGCGGTGCCCCGTGTCGCTCCGGTGCTCGGCCCGCGCGCGCTCGAGGACATGTTCTGGGTAGGGCGGTACGCCGAGCGCGCGGAAGACCTCATCCGCCTCGTGATCACCGCGCACGCGCACGCCGAGCAGCTCGACTTCTCGTCGTCCGTCCAGGGCGACGCGGTGCTCGGCGCCCTCATCGGGGCGCTGCGACGCCTGTGCGGCACGCGCTGGCTCGAGGCGGATGCCGAGCTGCGCTCCCTGCTCCTGGACGTCGACAGGCCGGGCTCGTCGGCGCACTCGCTCGACAAGCTCCGCGACGCTCTCGAAGGCGTGCGCGACCAGCTGTCGGGCGACACCTGGCGCGTCTTCGGCATCACCGATCAGGCCATGAAGCTGCTGCGCGTGTCGCGCCGCTCGCTGCAGATCGCCGAGTCGGCGGGACGGATGCTCAGCGGTCTGCTCTCGCTGCAGGGCGTCACTGCCAGCATGATGCGCGACGATGGCTGGCACGCGATCGAGATCGGGCGCTACCTCGAGCGGTCGGTGCAGGTGTGCAGTCTGCTCGCCGCGACCACGACCGTCCCGACCGGTGCAGGGGTCGAGCGCGCCGTCTTGAGCGGCGTGCTCATGGCGGCCGAGAGCGCCGTCACCCATCGTCGCCGCTACCGGGGTGGGGTGCGAGTCTCGGGGGTGCTCGAGCTGCTGCTGAGCGACCCCGACAACCCGCGCTCCGTCGGGTTCTGCCTCGCCAGGGTGCGCGAGCACCTCGGGAAGCTGTCGGCCTCGACCGGATCCACGCGCCCCGAGCGCCTGCTCGAGCACCTCGAAGACTCGCTGGAGTCGACCGACATCGCGGCGCTCGCCGCCTCCGAAGAGGGCAGCAGACCGCGACTGGCCGCCTTCCTGTCCGACACCCGCGCCCACCTGCACCAGCTCGGCGAGGCGATCGGCCACGTGCACTTCGAGGGCGGCCCGCGGCCGCAGTCGCTGTCGGCACTCGCGCTCATCGAGGTCGGCGGCGCGACGACGGGCGGGTTCCCGTGAAGCCTCCGATGACGGCGGGGCGCAGGTCGTGAAGTATCGCGTGGCGCACCGCACCGAGTACTCGTACGACGACGACGTGCGCGACAGCCTGGGTCTCGTGCACGGTGTTCCGCGGCCCCTGCCGTGGCAGCAGGTGGCGTGGCATCGCGTAACCGTCGACCCCGAGCCCGGAGACCTCACGGAAGACCTCGACGGGTACGGCAACGTCGTGTCGTACTTCCACGTGACCGAGCCGCATCGCCGCCTCACGATCGAGGCTCAGAGCGAAGTGACGGTGGTCGCGCCGGAATACGACCCGGCTGCGCTCGCCGAACCGTGGGAGCGATCGCGCCCGCTCCTGCACCCGGGGGTGCCTGGAGCATGGGCGGCGACGGAGTTCGTGCTCGAATCGCCGAGGGCGAAGCATGTGGATGAGGCGCGCGACTATGCGACAGCATCCCTTCTCCCCGGTCGCGCGATCGGGGAGACGGTCACCGACCTCATGCACCGGATCAAGGCCGATTTCCAGTACGACAGCAAGGCGACGACGGTGACCAGCACCGTCGCCGACGTCATGGCGACCAGGGCCGGCGTGTGCCAGGACTTCGCGCATCTCGCGATCGCGTGCCTGCGCAGCCACGGCGTAGCGGTCCGCTACGTCAGCGGGTATCTGGCCACCCGTCCGCTGCCCGGCCGGGAGCGGGTCGTCGGCGCGGACGCATCGCACGCGTGGGTCGCGGCGTGGCTGCCTGGTTCGGGGCACGGTAAGGCGGGTTCGGGGCGCGGGCAGGCCGGTTCGGGGCAGTGGCTCGCGTTCGACCCGACGAACGACCAGTGGATCGCGGATCGGCATGTCACCGTGGCGTGGGGGCGCGATTACGGCGACGTGTCGCCGGTGAAGGGCATCATCTTCACCGAGGCGAAGAAGTCGACGCTGCGGGTGTCGGTCGACGTAGCTCCCCTCGAGGAGTATGCGCAACCCTGAGCGTGATCATGACGCACATGCGAGCATTCACACGTGAAGGCCTATCGATGTCGCGTCTGCAGCAACCCGCTCTTCTTCGAGAACTCGGTCTGCGTGTTGTGCGGGACTGCGCTCGGGTACTCGCGGGGTGAGCGCGAGATCGTCCCGCTCGACTCGACCGGCCAGTACGTCGACACGTCGGGGCTGGTGTGGCACGTCTGCCGCAACCTGAACCTGTCGGGGTGCACGTGGCTCGCCCCGCTCGCAGGCGGCCAGTGCTTCAGCTGCGACCTCACGCGCACCCGGCCGAACGACGCCGACCTGGTGGGCCTGGAGAACTACCCGATCGCGGAGCGGGCGAAGCGGCACCTGATCGCCGAGCTCGACTCGCTCGGATTCCCGCTCGTCGGGCGCAATCCTGGGACGGGAGGCGACCCGGTCAACGGACTGGCCTTCGACCTGCTTTCGAGCACGCACGAGAGGGTGATGATCGGCCACGAGGACGGCGTGATCACGATCGACCTCGCGGAGAGCAATCCCGCGTATCGCGAGCGCGTGCGCGGCGAGCTCGACGAGCCGTACCGCACGATGCTCGGGCATTTCCGCCATGAGATCGGCCACTACTACGAGTGGCAGCTGCTCGAGGTGGCGGAGCATCCCGAGCTTCTCGAACAGGCGCGCGAGCTGTTCGGTGACGAGCGGGCCGACTACCAGGCGGCCGTCGACCGGCATTACGCCGACGGCGCGCCGGCCGGGTGGGCGCAGTCGTACCTCACCAACTACGCGACGATGCACCCGTACGAGGACTTCGCCGAGACCTGGGCGCACTACCTCCACATCTGCGACACGGTAGAGACCGCGGCCGAGTACGGGTTGACCGCGGTGGCCGTCGCGGGGTTCACCCGCTTCCGCGACCTCGTGACCGGCGTCTGGGTGCCCCTGTCGACGGCGCTGAACATGATCAACCGTTCGATGGGCAAGGAAGACCTCTACCCGTTCGTGATCCCGGTGCCGGTGCTCGACAAGCTCGACTTCGTCGCCTCGCTGCGGCCCCCTGCCTGACTCGGGGGGTGTCCGGGTCAGTCTCCGTGTCGGTCTCCGTGTCCGTGTCCGCCAGCTGGCGGACATGCGCCGCCGCGGCGACCATCTGTCGGACAGGGGGTGCGCCCGGCGCCGGGTCGATCGTGCGCGCGTGTCCGCAAGCTGGCGGACATGCGCTGCCCCGGCGACCATCTGTCGGACGCGGGGTTCGCCGTCGCCGGTGGGTCGGGCGTCCGTGTCCGCCAGCTGGCGGACATGCGCTGCCCCGGCGACCATCTGTCGGACAGGGGGTTCGCCGTCGCCGGTGGGTCGGGCGTCCGTGTCCGCCAGCTGGCGGACATG
>NZ_CAXTJR010000003.1:0-48754 GCF_964244775.1 uncultured Microbacterium sp. | reverse complement strand
CGCCGCCGCGACGACGATCTGGCGGACACGGGTCGCCGGCACCCGGCGATGGTGGGGATCGGCCGGACTGTCGATCAGCTGGGGGCGGCGAGCAGCGCGATCCCGTCGCGCACGGCGCGGTAGGTCTCGGGCAGCCCGAGCACGCGGAAGTGCCCCGCGCCCGACACCAGGATGTTCGTGGCGCCGTCCAGCACGCTGCCGCCGGGGATATGCGGGTCGAACCGGCCGAACACAGACACGATCCGCCCGTTCACCGACGTGTCGCGGCCGAGGCTGACGATCGTCTCGTCGGACGGGAGAAACGCACGGATGCTGGGAACCCACATGAGTCCCGCCAGCGGCGAGCCTCCGAACGGCGTGCAGACCGCGACCATCCCGATCACTCCGAGCGGCGGTCCCTCCGGCTGATCGGGGGATGCTGGAGCCGGCGCACTCGCGGCAGCCTCGGCGGGATCGCCTCCGGCGGCGGCCTCGCGCACGGCCGCCTGCGCGGCGCCCGAGGCGATGAGCAGGTGCTTGCCGATCAGGCCGCCCTTGCTGTGGGCGACGAGCACCCGCCCCGCCGCAGGCGGGGGAGTGCGGGCGAGGGCGCGAGCGAGCCGGTCGGCGGTCTCGACGATGCCGCGGGTGTTCGCCCCCATGCCGTGCACCACGCAGATGCGATGGCCGGCCGCGTTGAGGTCGTCCGCCAGGGGGCGCAGGAACGTCCAGTGCTCGTATACGCCCGGCAGGAGCACCACCTCGGGCAACTCCGCCGAGCCCTCCGCCCACGAGCTCGGCGTGCGGCGGCGACCGCCCGTTCCCCACGGCGGGGCGAGGATGGCGAGCTGACGCCACGCGGCGTAGGCGTAGTCGGCCGCCCACCAGGTCGCCTGCTGCACGCGCGACCCGCGAGTGAGGGCGGGGGCGCCGGGCGTCATACGGCGCAGTCTACGACGGGTGAGAACTGCCGCCGCCGCGCGGTGTCGAGCCGCCCCGCCGCGGTGATCGAGTAGTGAGCGCCCCCCCCCGGTGATCGAGTAGCGAGCGCCAGCGAGCGTATCGAGATCCCTCGGACCCGCGTAGTGCGTCGCGGGTCTCGATACGGCGCTGGCGCGCCTACTCGACCTCCGCAGGGCGAGGCGCTGGCGCGCCTACTCGACCTCCGCAGCGGGATGGCGCTGGCGCGCCTACTCGACCTCCGCAGAGGGACGGCGCGGCCGCGGCCGCGCCGCGAATTGCCCCCGCGGGGCGTGGGACGATGGAAGGATGTCCGTCGCCCCGCTCCCGTTCGTCGAGGAGCTGATGATCGCGCGACTGGTCGGGCCGCTGTCGTACAGCCGCGGTCGCACGTACGCGGCGAACGGGCGCGTCGCCAAGCTGGAGTGGCAGCCGGCCGCGCAGCGGCTGTCGGCCGAGGTCCAAGGCACCGATCCGCGTCCGTATCGCGTGGTCGCGCTGCTCTCGGGGGCCGCCACCGCGCGGGTCATGGTGCGCAGCGCGACCTGCACATGCCCCCTCGCGATCAATTGCAAGCACGTCGTCGCGATGCTGCTCGAGTCGAACTCGCGCCACCGCGCCTACGAGGCGTCGTCGTCGCTCGCCGCGACGCCGACCGGGTGGCGTGGCCTGGTCTCGACGTTCGAGCCGATCGTGTCGGATGCTGCGACCCCGCGCCGCACACTGGCGCTGCAGTTCGCGCTCCGCTCCGGGGGCCGGCCACGCGGCGGCCGGCCGGCGGGCGCCCGTACAGGTCGAGCGGTGCGTGACGAACTGGCGAAGGATGCAGCATCCGTCCACGGCCTCGGCGTGCGCCCGGTGACGCGGGGCGCCCGAGGCGGATGGATCAAGGGCGAGCTGACGTGGCAGAACGTCGGCTATCAGGGCGCCGGCGGCGGGTTCGACCCGGCGCACGCGCGATGGTTCGCACAGTTCGGCACGCTGCGCAGCACCTCGCTCGGCGGCATCGTCGACTACGGCTCGGAGTGGATGACCCTCGACGGCTTCGAGTCGACGCTGCTGTGGGCCCTCCTCGACGAGGCGCAGGCCCTCGGCATCCCATTAGTTGCGTCGGGGTCGTCCGGGGCCTCGTCATCCGTCGAGGTCGCGGCGACCGCGACGATCGGGTTCGACGCCCGGGCGTCGGAGGGCGGCCTCGAACTCGCGCCGCGCGTCGTGATCGGCGACGTGTCGTACGACGCCGCGCAGGCGGGGCTGATCGGCTCGCACGGCGTCTACGGGTACGAGTTCGGTGTCTCCGAAGGGAGCCCGTCTATCCGCCTTGCGCGGCTGGAGCGACCCGCGACACGCGCCCAGCGGGGCATCATCGCGCGCCCCGACCCGGTGCGCGTCGCAGCCGACGAACTGCCGGAGTTCCTCGACGAGCACTTCGCGACGCTCGCCCGATCGGTGCGCGTGACCAGCGCCGACGACAGCTTCACGCCCCCGCCGCTCCCGCCCGCGACCCTCGTGCTCACCGCGCGCTTCGAGCCGGGAAACGTGCTGCGACTGGGCTGGGAGTGGGAGCTGTCGGACCGGCGGCGGATGCCGCTGACCGTTCCCGACAGCGCCTTCCTCGATCCGGTCGCCGAGCGTGCACCCGTGGCCGCCGTCACGGAGATCCTGCGGGGCGACCCCGCCGGAGCCCCCGCGCTCGGAGCAGGAGAACTCCGGGCCGCGACGGTGCTGCGCGGCCTCGAGTCGGCCGAGTTCACCGCGCGCGTGCTGCCCGGGATCGAGGGAGTCGAGCGGGTGCGGGTCGACGTGGTCGGCGCGAAGCCCGACTACCGCGAGATCGTCGAGGCGCCCGAGCTCACCGTCTCGGCGGTCGAGACCGAGTCCACCGACTGGTTCGACCTCGGCGTGATCGTCAAGGTCGAGGGCAAGACCGTGCCCTTCGGCCCGTTGTTCCGCGCGCTCTCGCGCGGAGCCACCAAGCTCCTGCTCGTCGATCAGACCTACCTGTCGCTGAATCAGCCCGTCTTCGCCCCGCTGCGCGAGCTCATCGACGAGGCCGGAACCCTCGAAGAGTGGGAGACCGGGCTGCGCATCAGCCGCTACCAGACCGCCCTCTACGCCGAATTCGAGGATCTCGCCGATCAGAGCGAGGCCGCCGTTGCCTGGCGGGCGACCGTCGATGGACTCCGCGACCTCGCCGCGACCCCGCCGGTGCCCGTGCCGGCGGGTTTCACCGGCGAACTGCGGCCGTATCAGCTCGACGGCTTCCACTGGCTCGCATTCCTCCACGCCCACGGGCTCGGCGGCATCCTCGCCGACGACATGGGCCTGGGTAAGACCGCGCAGACCCTGGCCCTCATCGCGCACGCGACGAAGACGCGGGAGACGAAGGCGCGCGCACCTTTCCTGGTGGTCGCTCCCACCTCGGTCGTCTCGAACTGGACGCGCGAAGCATCCCGATTCACTCCGGGGCTCCGGGTCGCCGAGATCACCGAGACGCGCGCCAAGAGCGGAAAAGCGCTGTCGGATGCTGCGGCCACCGCCGACATCGTTCTCACGACCTATGCGATCCTGCGTCTGGACGCCGACGAGTTCGCCGGCAACGACTGGGCCGGGCTCGTGCTCGACGAAGCGCAGTTCGCCAAGAATCCGGCATCCAAAGTGCACGAGGCCGCGCGCGGCATCCGTGCACCGTTCCGCCTCGCGGTCACCGGCACCCCGATCGAGAACAACCTCACGGAGCTGTGGGCGCTGTTCCAGATCGTCGCGCCGGGCCTCTTCCCGTCGGCGCGCGAGTTCGCGGAGAAGTACCGCCGCCCGATCGAGGTAGGTCACGATCCCGAGCGGCTCGCGCGGTTGCGTCGCCGGGTGCGGCCGTTCCTGCTGCGCCGCACGAAGGAGGCGGTCGCGCCCGAGCTGCCGCCCAAGCAGGAGCAGGTGCTCGAGATCCCGCTCGACCCTCGGCACCGCCGCATCTACGACACCCACCTCCAGCGCGAGCGGCAGAAGATCCTGGGGCTGGTCGATGACCTCGACCGCAACAGGTTCATCGTGTTCCGCTCGCTCACGCTGCTGCGGATGCTGAGTCTGGATGCCGCGCTCATCGATCCGGTCGGCTACGCGAACGTGCCGTCGGCCAAGCTCGACGCCCTGCTCGAGCAGCTCGAAGACGTGGTCGGCGAGGACCACCAGGCGCTCGTGTTCAGCCAGTTCACGTCGTTCCTGGAACGCGCAGCGGCGCGACTGGATGCTGCCGGCATCCCGTATTCGTATCTCGACGGCGCGACCCGCCGACGCGGTGAGGTGATCGACGGCTTCCGGCGCGGCGATGCGCCGGTGTTCCTCATCAGCCTGAAGGCCGGCGGATTCGGGCTGAACCTCACCGAGGCCGATTACGTGTTCCTGCTCGACCCCTGGTGGAACCCGGCCAGCGAAGCCCAGGCCGTCGACCGCACGCACCGCATCGGTCAGGACAAGCAGGTGATGGTCTACCGGCTCGTGGCCGAGGGCACGATCGAGCAGAAGGTGATGGCGCTCAAGGACAAGAAGGCGGCGCTCGTGTCTGCCGTGCTCGACGACGGCGCGTTCTTCAGCGAGGCGCTGTCGGCCGACGACATCCGCGGCCTCCTCGAGACGTAGCAACGTTGCAGTGGAAGGATGGCGGCATGGCCATCCCCACCGTGACACTCAACGACGGCACCGCGTTTCCCGAGCTCGGCCTCGGCACGTACAAGCTCCGCGGAGAGGAGGGCATCGGCGCGATCGTCTCGGCGATCGAGTCGGGCTACCGGCTGCTCGATTCCGCCGTCAACTACGAGAACGAGGCGGAGGTCGGCGAGGCCGTCCGCCGCTCGGGCCTCGACCGCGATGAGCTGATCGTGACGACCAAGGTCCCCGGTCGCGATCACGGGTACGACCAGGCGCTCGCCAGTGCCGAGGCATCCCTTCAGCGTCTGGGCCTGGACCGCATCGACCTGTACCTGATCCACTGGCCCAACCCGAGTATCGACAAGTACGTCGACACCTACCGGGCGATGATCGAGCTGCGCGATCGCGGCGCCGTGAGGTCGGTCGGCGTCTCGAACTTCACGCCCGAGATGCTCACCCGTCTGATCGACGAGACCGGGGTGGTGCCCGCCGTGAACCAGGTCGAGCTGCACCCGTATTTCCCCCAGACGGCGCTGCGCGCGTTCCACCGGACGCACGGCATCCGCACCGAGAGCTGGAGTCCCCTCGCTCGCCGCAGCGAGCTGCTGGGTGAGCCGGTCATCGACAGCCTCGCGGAGAAGCACGGCGTCACTCCCACGCAGGTCGTCCTCCGCTGGCACGTGCAACTCGATTCGACGCCGATCCCCAAGTCAGCCGACCCCGAGCGACAGCGCGAGAACGCCGACGTGTTCGGCTTCGCGCTCGACCACTCCGATCTCGGCGACATCTCGGTGCTCGAGCGCGGCCGGCTTTGGGATGGCGACCCCGACACCCACGAAGAGATGTGAGTGACGGATGCCTCGGCCGAGGCATCCGTTCATCCCCTGCTTCTTCGGCGGCCCCGCGGGTCGACGTCGGCTCGGGCTACAGCTGTGCCCCGTTGTCGTCGGGGTCATCGAGGCCGACAGTGCGGCCGCGCCACGATTCGTAGGCGATGAGCCAGCCGATGCCGATCACCCCGCCGAGCACGAGCCCCAGCCAGAGGCTGCCCCAGATCAGGCCGAACAGCGCGCCCAGAGCCAGCAGCAGCACCGTGCCGAGAATCCACCCGATCCGGCCGCGAGGAAATCCGGTGCGATCGTCGCTCATGCGCTCATCCTACGGCGCAGCCGGCGAGGCGGTCGGCCCGGCCGCCTCGCCCGAGCGGACTCAGGACTGCGGTGCGGCGTTGAGTGCCAGCATCCAATCGATTCCGAATCTGTCTGTCAGCATGCCGAAGCGGCCGCCCCACGGCGGGGTCTCGAACGGCATCGCGACCGTGCCGCCCTCGGCCAGGGCGTCCCACCAGCCCTCGAGGGCGGCTTCGTCGTCGCCGCTGATCGACACCGAGATGCCCGCCGGTTTGACATACGGCATGTGGCTGGGCGTGTCGGCGGCCATGAGAGTGAAGCCGTCGGGCGTCTCGAGTTGCGCGTGCATCACGAGCTGCTGCTCAGAGGGCTCGACACCCATCTCGGGGAAGGAATCGAAGGTGGAGATGTCGAGCTCGCCGCCGAAGACGGTCTGATAGAACTCCATCGCCGCGCGGGCGGTGTTCTGGAACGAGATGTAGGGGTTCAGGCTGGGCATGCGAGGCTCCCGGATGTCGGTGAGGACCGCGTCCATCCGCGGCACGACTCAGTGTCGTCGCGGCCTCCGACATCCGCAAGGCATCCCCATGCCCCCGCGATACGCCTGCCCGGCTCAGCCCAGCGGCTCCTGCGGAATGAGAATCCAGAGGAGCACGTAGACGAGGACCGAGACGCCGAAGAACACGACCCCGATCGCCGTGGCCACGCGGACGACGGCAGTGTTCCAGCCGAATCTGTTCGCGATGGCAGCGCAGACGCCGGCGAGGACGCGATCCTGACGAGGGCGGATGAGTGCGTTCATGTGCTCATCCTCGCAGGCGGCTCGCCGCTGCGCAGCAGGGGTACCCCCCGGACCGCTCAGCGGTCGCGGTGGTCTTCGGGGTGCAGCCGGGGTGCGCGCCGCGGCTCGTGCACGCCGCTCGCATAGATGAGGCGGATCACTCGTTGACGCTGGCCCGCCCATGGAGCCAGGAGCCGCAGCATCCCGTCATCGTCGACGCGGGTTCCGGTGAGGGCGTACCCGACCTCGTGCGCGAGGTGGAAGTCGCCGACGCTCACCGCATCGGGATCGCCGAGGGCGCGGATGCGCGTTTCGGCCGAAGTCCACGGGCCGACCCCGCGCAGAGTGATCAGCACGCGGTCGCGTGCCTCTCCGTCCGATGCGTCGGCGACGGCGCGCGCGACCGTGTCGCCGCGGCGGGCCGACTCGACGATCGTGCGCGCCTGCGGCGGCTCGAGCCCGGCGCGATGCCACGCCCACGACGGCACGTGCCGCCAGCCGTCGATGCTCGGCGGAGCGAACATCGGTCGGGGCGTGGGCCCCGGAGCGCGCTCGCCGTGCCACGTCACGATCCGTCGCCAGGCCGCGAAGGCCTGCATGCCGGTGACCTTCTGCTCGATGATCGCGCCGACGAGCGCGTCGAAGACGAGGTCGGTGCGGCCGAGCCTGAGCCCCGGGTTGCGGCGGTGCGCGTCGGCGATGAGCGGATGCTGCGACCCGTCGAACTCGGACGGATCATCCTCCGCCCCGCACAGCGCGGGCATCTGCGTGATCGCCCACCGCGCCCCCGGGCCCCATGCCGCGCCCCGGATCTCGCCCGGCGCGGTCTCGCGGAGCGCGAGCGTCGCGACGCCTTCCGGAGTGCGGCTCGCGCGCCAGATCACGGCCCCGTCGACCGTCATCGTGGGGTCGGCCGCTCCGCGGCGCTGCGACAGCACGGTTCCGCGGAGATCGAGCAGATGCCGGGGGCGATACACCGTCTCGAGCGGCCGGCCGTGGTCGGGCCGCAGGTCACGGGTCGCGGGCGCGGGACGGGTGCGCGCGTACGCGACCCTCATCACCTGCTCCACCACGCGCTCACCTTACGCCGAACCGTCCGACATCCGTCCCGCGATGCCGCGCTCCGCGGCGGAGATCGAGTAGGAGCGCGCCCGCGGATGCGCGCTCCGGCGGGGATCGAGCAGGCGCGCCAGCGCCGTATCGAGATCGGAGCCGACGTACTACGCAGGTCCGGCGGATCTCGATACGCTCGCTGGCGCTCGCTACTCGATCACCGCACGGGGAGCTCGCTGGCGCTCGCTACTCGATCACCGCGGCACGGCGCTTCTTCGGAGATCTGCTGTTCTGCGGCCGCGCCGCGCGGGAGAGCATCCGTACCTTGGCAGTTCTCCGAGGTTGCGCAGAAACGTGCGGAACGACTCAGAAGCGGTCGGGCGACGGAGCACCGTGGCCGTAACGGATGGCGACATCCGCGTGGCGGTCGAACCGGTAGCCGACGCCGCGCACGGTGCGCACGATGTCTTCGTAGCGGCCGAGCTTGGCGCGGAGGCGCCGGACGTGCACGTCGATCGTGCGCTCGCCCGGGGCGTCGTCGTCGGTCGCCTGCCACAGCGACGACACGAGCTCGGTCCGCTCGATCGTGCGGCCCTCGCGCAGCACGAGGTACTGCAGCAGCTCGAACTCCTTGAACGTGAAGGCGGCGGATTCGCCGTCGATCAGCACCCGCTTGCGCGAGATGTCGACGACGACGCCGTCGGCGGCGCGGTCCTCGTCTTCGGGCTCTTCTTTGGTGCGGGCCACCGCGGAGGGCTCGTGCAGCGCCAGGCGCACCACGTCGACGTCGCGTCCACCCGCGCCGACCGGGGCGAGGGCGACGGTGGCGTACGTCTCGGCAGCCGGAGCGAGTTCGGCGATCGTGCGGCGCAGGGCATCGACGAGCACGCCGAGCGAGACTCCGGATGCTGCGGCCTTGAGCTCGTCGATACCCACATAGAGCGCGAATCCGCGAGGCGACGTGCCGGCGGGGAGGTTGTGCGCCGGCGCGGCGGGCGCCGTGGGAGCGACCTCAGGAGCCGGGCGGCGCGACTCGGAGAGCGGCGGCACCGCCTGCAGGTGACGGGTCGGTGTGGTACTGGCGGGACGATCGAGGAGGAGTGTGTTCGACATGATGTGCGGTCCTTGCGGATGGGAACCCGGGCGGTGCGGCCTCAGAGGTTCGGCTGTGCAGCTGTTTCGGCGGTGCTGGTGGTCAGCGGTCGGGCCGGGGTGCGAGTCATCCGGATGCGCGTGATCGACGCGGAGACCGGAGCTGGGGGGATCGCTGTCGCTCTTCAGGGGCTGGCGCCTTCAGAAGCGGCGTGCGGATCCGGCAGGGTTTCACCGAGTAGGTGAGAGCTCGTGTCAGCGACACATTCGACAACACATGACAACGCGGCCGGCCATCATGCCGGTGGTCCCGTTCGCCTCCACGGCGGACAGAGAGCGTGCGTTGTCAGTCATGAAGCTGATTATGACCGAATGCGTCCCCACGCGTCAAATCGCACGGATGCCGGGGCATCCGTATGACGAAATGTTGCACTTTGCTCAGTCGGGCGCCCCGGGGGCGCCGTCGGGCGGCGGATGGCGGCAATGCCACGCTTTTCCGACACCGGGCCACGCACGGAGCCGGGGCGGGCGAGCGGACGTACGCTGGAGGGTGTGGAACTGACCTTCACCAACGAGCCGGACGCCTCGCGCTACGCGCTGCGCCGCGGTGACGATCTCGTGAGCGTGCTCGACTATCGCGACGACGGCCGCACGGTCGCCATGACCCGTGCCTACACGGTGCCCACCTTCCGGGGCCACGGCTATGCCGGAGAAGTCGTGGAGCGCGCCGTCGCGCAGCTGGAGGCCCGCGGAGACCGCGAGGTCATCCCGGTGTGCTGGTACGTCGCCGACTGGTTCGCCGCGCATCCCGAGCGGGCCGGCATCCTCCACCAGCGCCAGACGCACTGATCCCGTCGGGCCCCCACTCGCCACCGGACTGAACCCGCCCACCCGCATACACTGACGGCGTGGACATCGAGGTGATCTTCGTCGGCGTCGCGGTCGGCTTCGAGATGGTCGGCGCGATCGCCATGATCGTCGGCTTCGTGATCGCGCTCGTCCTCGGCTTCCGGTCGCTCCGGCGCGGTGAGGGTGGTCGCGCCGCATACACGGTCCTGCGCAACACGCTGGGTGCCGGCATCCTGCTCGGCCTCGAGGTGCTGGTCGCGGCCGACCTGATCCGCACGATCACCTCGAAGCCCTCGCTCGAAGACGCTGCGATCCTCGGCCTCATCGTGCTGATCCGGACGATCCTCTCCATCGCGATCCAGATCGAGATCGAGGGTGTGCTGCCGTGGCGCAAGGCGCTGCTCACGAGCGGTGGGCAGCTGCTCGGAGGTGCGGTCGCGCGCGATCGGGATGCGGCGACCCGTGCCCCCTCGACGACGCAGCCGGGTACGTCGACCGGCGCATAGCCGAGGCATCCCTCCGTCATCGGCTCTGTCAACCCCTTGGGCCGGCGGCGCGTGCGAGACAGTCTGGGGGCAATGAGAGAGGTGCACCATGAGCAATGAGCGTGATCTTCCCGAGGGAGTCATCGACGCGGATCCGCCCGGGGGCTGGGAGAGCGAAGAGGTCGCCGATCGTGAGACGGCCGCCGCGAACGCGGATGCGATCGATTCGCCGTCACTGACCGAGTCGGGGCTGCCGCCGCTGACTCCCGACGGCACGGACGCGACGGCCGATGCGCCGGCAGACGGGTCCGTCGAGGGCGCGGCGCTCTCCAGCGGCACCGATCCCGACCTCCGCACCGACGCCGACGTCGACGAGGCGTCGTGACGCCGCCGGATGAGACGGCCCCGGATGAGACGACCCCGGATGATGCGACCGAGCCCGTGCATCCCGATGCGGGTGTCGGCGGGGCAGTCGTGCAGGGCACGGACGCCGACGAGCCGGGTGCCGGTGCGGTCGATGCGCAGACCGAGCCGGCGATGGACCTCGATACCGTGACCGACCAGGAGCGCATCGACGGCATCCTCGCTCAGACGCGGGTGGACGTAGGCGGTGAAGACGCCGAGCGTATCGCGGAGGTCTTGCGGCAGCGGTTCGAGGATGCCGGCATCCCGGCCTCCGCTGATCAGCTGGCGTCGTTCGCCGAGGGCCTGGTCGCCGGTCGGAAGCGCTGACCGCTCACGCCCCCGCGAACGAGAGGATGCGGGCGGCGGCGGGCCCGGCATCCCGGATCATCGTCTCGTGACCGTGGCCTTCGATCTCGGCCAGTCGGGCGTCCGGGATCCGGTCGACGACGAAACGGCACCAGTCGCGGGGTGACACGTAGTCGTGCTCGCCGCGCAGGACGAGGGCGGGAGCGTGGATGCGGGGGTAGGCGTCCTCCGGCCGGTGGACGAGCATCGCGCGGAGCTTGCGCCCCAGGTGCGGACCGGCGCGCAGGTACTCCTTCGCGCCGATGGCGATCACGCGAGGGCTCTCGACCGTCAGATCCTGCGCGAGCCGGAGGAGCTGGCGCGACGCCCGGCGTTCGCGGACGTTCACCGTCGGCGCGATCAGCACGACCCGGGTTACGAGCTCAGGGTGACGGGCGGCGAGCTCTGCGGCCACCTGCGTCCCCATCGAGTGACCGACCGCGACGACGGGGCCGATCGCGCGCCCCCGCAGGAACGCGGCCACCAGGTCGGCGGTGCGCTCGACCGTGAGCGTTCGCGCCGGCTCGGGCGCGGCGCCGTACCCCGGCAGGTCGATCGCGATGATGCGCCCGTGACCGCGCAGATGAGCCGCCAGGTCGCCGAATACGCTCCGCCCCATCCCGATGCCGTGGATGAGGAGGAACGTCGGCGCCGCGTGGCCGAACTCTTCCGCGACCAGGGTCGCGCCCGCGTACGTGAACGGAGCGACGGAGGCTGACACCCCCTCGGGCGCGGTGACGGGGGTCGGCTCTTCCATCGTGCGAGCGTATCTGTCGGCCGGGGCCCGCCGAGCGTACCCTCGGACACATGGGCCGCGTCAAGAAGGCGTTCCTCGACACGCTGAACCACACGCTCAACCCGCTCACGCTGAGGGCGGCGCGGGCCGGCCGTGGGCCGTTCTCGCTCGTGCGCCACGTCGGCCGCAAGAGCGGCCGAACGTTCGAGACGCCGCTGATCCTCGCCCAGGTGCCCGGCGGGTTCGTCGCCGAGCTCACTTACGGCGACCAGGTGAACTGGTACCGCAACATCGTCAAGGGCGGCGGGGTGATCGTGCACCGCCGGCACGAGTACCCGATCACGGCGGTCGAGCCGCTGGACCGCGCGCAGGGGCTCGTCGCGTTCGGCGGATTCCGCGCCGTCGTCCTGCGGCTGCTGCGTCGACATGAGTTCCGGATGCTGCGCACCGAGGTGGGGTCTCCGGTCGCGGTGTGATCGGGTTGCGCGCTCGTCGCGTGCAGCCGAGCATCCGCTCTCGGCGAACCGCCCGGGCGCCTCAGGGGCGATGTCGGGCGTGGATCGTACGGTGTGAGCATGCGCATCCTGCACACCTCGGACTGGCACATCGGGCGGTCGTTCCACGGCCACGCCACGCTCGATGCGCTGCGCGGGGTGCTCGCGGCGCTCGCCGTGCAGGTGCGCGCGCACGACGTCGACGTGGTCGTGGTCGCCGGTGATGTATTCGATTCCGCCACCCCCGCGGCGGCCTGCTTCCCGGTGCTGACCGAGGCGCTCCTCGCGCTCCGCGACGCCGGCGCGCAGGTCGTCGTCACCTCGGGCAACCACGACTCGAGCGCCCGCCTGGGCTTCCAGTCCGCGCTGCTGCGCGAGGGCATCCACGTCGTCACCGACCCCGCCACGGTCGGCACGCCGATCACGATCGGCGACGCCGACGGCCCCGTGCACTTCTACGGGATCCCGTACCTCGAGCCGACGATGGTCCGTTCGGTGTGGCCGGGCGTCGAGTTGCGTGCGCACGCGCAGACCCTGACCCACGCGATGGGGCTGATCCGCGCCGACCTCGCGGCCCGCGGCGGGCGCTCCGTGGCGATCGCGCACTGCTTCGCGGCGGGAGTCGCGCCGACGCCGCAGCTCGAGCGCGACATCCAGCAGGGCGGGCTCGACGTCATCCCGCTGTCGGTCTTCGACGGTGTCGACTACATGGCACTCGGCCACATCCACGGGCGTCAGCAACTGGCCGAGACCGTGCGCTACGCAGGCGCGCCCCTGCACTACAGCTTCGGCGAGGCCGGCAAGCCGCGCGGCTCGTGGCTGGTCGAGCTGGATGCCGGGGGATTCGCCTCGGCGCGCTGGCTCGAGCTGCCCGTGCCCCGTCGGCTGGTGTCGCTGCGCGGCACCCTCGACGAACTCCTCACCGACCCCGCTCACGAGGCACACCGCGACGACTGGGTGTGCGCGGTGCTCACCGACCCGACCCCGCAGATCGACCCGATGCGCAAGCTCCAGTCGCGGTTCGCGTGGTGCGCGAACATCAAGCTCGACCCGCAGGGCGCCCCCGAGGGCGACCGCGCGAGCTACGCCGACCGTGTCCGCGACGTCGCGAGCGACCCCGACCTGATCGGCCGGTTCCTCTCCCATGTCCGCGCCGGGCAGGGGCCCGACGACCAGGAGCGCGCCCTGATCCAGGACGCGGTGGCCGAGGAACGCGTCTCGGAGCTTCACCTGTGAAGAAGACAGAGCCGTGAGGCTGCACCGGCTCGACATCGAGGGATTCGGGCCTTTCCGGCGCCCGCAGACGGTCGACTTCGATGCGCTCGCGCGCGACGGCATCTTCCTCATCGGCGGCAAGACGGGTGCGGGCAAGTCCAGCATCCTGGATGCTGTCTGCTTCGCGCTGTACGGCGGGGTGCCGCGCTACGGAGAGGGCGAAAAGCGCATCCGCAGCGACCACTCGGCGCTCGACGAGCCCACCAAGGTGAGGCTCGAGTTCTCCAGTGGCGGCAGGCGCTGGCGAGTCGAGCGGGTTCCGACCTATGAGCGTCTCAAGCGCAACGGGCGAGGCACGACCCTGACCGCCGCAGAGGCGCGACTCGAGGAATGGGTCGACGAGCAGTGGGTGGGGCGCGCCGCGCGCCCCGTCGACGTGGGCAACGAACTCCAGCCGATTCTGGGGCTCAACCACCACCAGTTCCTCCAGGTGATCCTGCTCGCGCAGGGCAGGTTCGCGCAGTTCCTGCTCGCCCGCAACGATGAGCGGCAGACCTTGCTGCGCACCCTGTTCGACTCGAAGCGATTCGGGGGATACGAGGAGAGCTTCGAACGCCGCCGCAAGGCGACGCTCGAGAGGCTGGCGCTGGAGAACCGCACGCTGCTGGCACAGCTCGAGAACGCTGAGCGGCTCGCACGCTCCGACTCCGATGAGCCGGTTCTGGGCGATCTCGACCTCGAAGAACGCGTCGCCCGCGTCCGTCAGGCTCGCTTGCGCGCCGCACATCAACGCGAGCTCACCAGCGCGCAGGAGGGCACCGCGCGCACGACGCATCTGGCCGCCGATGCCGCGCACACAGTCCTCGTCGCGCAGCGAACAGAACAGATCGCGCGCGACGACGCTCGGGGCGCCCTCGCCCGGCTCGACGGGCGCGCCGCCGAGCTGGCGGCCACGCGAGCAACGCTCGCCGCCGCCGACGAGGCCGAGACGTTCCGGCCGTTGATCGCAGCGGTTGATCGCACCGACGCGGCCGTACGCGAGGCGGAAGCCGCGCACGCCGACGCGGTGGCCCGGTGGCTCGCGGCCGGCGAGACGGTCCAAGACCAGACCGCGATCGCGAGCCGCGCCGACGAACTGATGGCCGCCGTCGGCGCGTGGACGGTCGGGCACGAGGCCGAAGATCGCCTCCGCGGGCTCGCGCGCGATCGCGCGACCACGGCCGCGCTCATGGCGGTCGCCGACGACGAACTCGCTGCGATCCAGTCGCGCCGTGCGGAGCTCCCGACGCTGCTCGAAGCCGCGGCTGCGGCGCTGGCCGCCGCGCGGGTGCACGCCGACGCGCTGCCGACCGCCTCGGACCGCCTCGACGCTGCACGGCTCGTGCACGCGGCGGCGGAGATCGCCGAAGAGGGGCGCGCGGCACTCACTCTCGCCGAGGCAGCCGCGACAGCGGCCGGTCGCGCGCTCACCCGCGCCTCGGGCGAGCTCGACGACCTCAGAGACCTGCGCTTCCGCGACCACGCGGGCGAACTGGCCGAGACCCTCGTGGACGGTGATCCGTGCCCGGTCTGCGGCGCCTGCGAGCACCCCGCTCCCACCTCGCGCACGGGCGAGCCCGTCACCGACGACGACATCGCCACCGCCGAGGCGCACAAGCGGGCCGCCGTCGCCGCCGACGCTGCAGCCGCAGATGAACTGCAGCGCGCACGGGATGCTGTGGCCACCGCGACAGCGCAGGCCGGTGGTCTCGCGCCCGCAGCCGCTGCCGCAGCGGTCGCCGCCGCCGAAGCGGAGCTGGCCGCCGCGGTTTCAGCCCTCGATGAGCACGCGCGGCTCGCCGAGGATCGCGCTGCACTCGAGGCCGAATCGACGGGGCTCGAGAGCTCCTACGCAGACCTCACGACCGCGCGGGCGCAGGCGGCCGCCGCGCTCGCCGGTATCGATCGGTCGATCGCCGAGGCGGAGGAGACGGTCCGCGACGCCCGTGGCGATCACGAGAGCGTCGCCGCACGGATCGATGCAGCCCAGCGCATCATCCGCCTCGCGCGCGAGCTGGTCGCAGCTCTCGGTGTCGTGCAGACGCGTCGCGAAGCCGCGGAGGCGGCGGCGGCCGCACTCGAGAAGGCGATCGACGCGTCCCGGTTCGATGCGCGCGAAGACATCGCCGGCGCACTCCGCTCGGCGGGCGACCGCGCGGTGCTCGACGCGACGGTGCGCGGGTACGACGCCGAACGTGCGGGCGTCACGCAGAACCTGCTCGCCCTGGAGCTGCGGATGCTGCCCGAAGAGCCCGTCGACGTCGACGCGTCCGAGGTGGCGCTGCGCGCAGCATCCGAGACCTGGCGCGCGTCCGTCACGTCAGCTGCCGCCGCCGCGACCCTCGCGCAGCAGCTCGACGAAGCCGTCGAGGCGACCGAGATCGCCCACGCCGTGATCGCGGAGATCACCGGCGAGGCGGCGGTGATCGAGCGGCTCGCCAACTCCGTCGCCGGGCGCGCCCCCAACACGCGGAAGATGAACCTCGAGACGTTCGTGCTCGCCGCCGAGCTGGAGGAGATCGTGGCGGCTGCCAACGTGCGCCTGGACGAGATGACGCAGGGCCGCTACCGGCTGCGGCACACCGATGCGAAGGCGGCGCGGGGAGCAGCATCCGGTCTCGGCATCGACGTCGTCGACGCGTTCACCGGCCAGGCCAGACCCGTGCAGTCGCTGTCGGGCGGCGAGACCTTCCTCGCCTCGCTCGCCCTCGCGCTCGGACTCGCCGAGGTCGTCACCGCGCGAGCCGGCGGCATCCGCCTCGACACCCTGTTCATCGACGAGGGGTTCGGCTCGCTCGACGCCGACACGCTGGACGTCGCGATGCGAACGCTCGACGAACTGCGTCAGGGCGGCCGCGTAGTCGGAGTCATCAGCCACGTCGAGGCGATGAAAGACCAGCTGCCCGCGCAGCTGACCGTGCGCACCAGCACCCACGGCGACAGCATCATCGATCAGGAGCGCAGCGTCATCGGGTACGACCTCGGTGTCAAGGCCTGAGCGCACCATCGGCCGGATCGGGATGCCGCGAGTAGCCTTGGAGAAATGTCCGATGCGAACGAGTCCACCGCCGGTTCGGCGCCACAGCCCCCGACTCTGACGCTCGAGCTGAGCCCGGCACGCAGGTGGCGGGCGTTCTGGGTCTGTGCCACGGTCGCCGCGATCACGATCCTCGACCTGTCGAAGGTGAACGTCGCATTGCCCTCGATCGAGGCCGCTCTCGGCGCCCAGTCGACCGAGCTCCAGCTGATCGTCTCGGGCTACGTCCTGACCTTCGGGCTGTTCCTCGTGCCGATGGGGCGCCTCGGCGATCAGCGCTCTCGCCGCACCCTGTTCGTGGTGGGGCTCTCGCTGTTCACGCTCGCGAGCCTCGTCTGCGCGATCGCGCCGAGCACGACCGTGCTGCTGGTCGCCCGTCTCGTGCAGGGCGTCGCCGCCGGCATCCAGATGCCCCAGGTGCTGGGCACCATCCAGCAGCTGTTCCAGGGCAAGGAGCGCGGACGGGCATTCGGTTTGTTCGGCGCCACGATCGGCGTCGCCACGGCGTTCGGCCCGACGCTCGGCGGCCTCCTGATCGCCCTCGGCGGCCCCGACGACGGGTGGCGCTTGATCTTCTGGATGAACATCCCACTCGGACTCATCGCGATCGCCCTGGCGATCTGGGTGCTGCCGACCACGCGTGCCCGATCCCGAAAGCCCCTCGAGCTCGACCCGGTCGGGGTAGGTCTGTTCGCCGTCACGGTGCTCGCGCTGATGTGGCCGTTCCTGTTCACCACGGGGTCGCCCGACGATAACCCGCAGCGGTGGTGGCTGCTGGTCGTGTTCGTGCTGTTCGCGGGCGCTTTCGTCGCGTGGGAGCGGCGGTACACAGCATCCGGTCGCAATCCGCTCATCCCGTTCGCGCTCTTCGGGATCTCGTCATACCGCAACGGCACGATCATCCAGTCGGCGTACTTCACCGCGCTGCCGTCGATGTTCCTGCTTACGACCCTCTACCTGCAGAGCGGGCTGGGCCTGCCCCCGGTGTTCGCCGGAATGGTCACGATCGGGTTCGCCCTCTCGAGCGCCATCTCGTCGTGGTACGGCGGAAACCTCGTGAGCCGGTTCGGGCGCCCGATCGTCGTGTGGGGACTCGCGCTCGTACTCGTGTGCGTCGCGGGGCTCATGCTCGCGGCGCTCTATGTGCCGGACGCGTTCACCGCCTACGTCATGGCGGGGGTGATGGTGATCGGTGGCATCGGCGGCGGTCTCGTGATCGCGCCGAACCAGACGCTGACCCTCGCCGACATCCCCGTAAAGCAGGGCGGGCTCGCCGGCTCGGTCGGCCAGCTCGGTCAGCGGATCGGCACCGCCGTCGGCACCGCGGTCGCCCTCGCGCTGTTCTACTCGACGATC
Organism: uncultured Microbacterium sp.; assembly: GCF_964244775.1. Lineage (NCBI taxonomy): Bacteria > Bacillati > Actinomycetota > Actinomycetes > Micrococcales > Microbacteriaceae > Microbacterium > uncultured Microbacterium sp. Next base: position 31,153 of record NZ_CAXTJR010000003.1, on the reverse strand, counting down.
TATCGCGAAGACGGCGGGACCAGCTCGGAGTCGGTCGTCTTCCACGACGCCTACGGCTTCGGCATGATCGCCGTCGGGCTGTTCGTGGCGATCGCGTTCGTGGTGGCGGTCATCGACCTGTCGGCCCGCAATCGCAGCCGCAGCGCGCCGCGCACACAGGCGCGCGCGCATTTAGGCGGTCACGCCCGCAGATCCGCGGGGTGACTCGGCTCACCGATCACCCGAACAGATCGGCCAGTTCGATTCCCACGCCGGCATTGTCTACGAGCGCCTGCCGGGCGGCGTACCATCCCGGCATCCCCGTCACTCCCGGGCCGGGAGGGGTCGATGCCGAGGCGAGGTAGACGCCCCGCATCGGCGTGCGCCACGGGGTCGGCGAGACCACGGGTCTGCGGATCGACTGCGCCACCGAGAACGCCCCGCCGAGGATGTCGCCGCCGATCGACGCCGGATTGAACCGGGCCCGCTCGGCCGCCGTCATCGCGGAACTGGCGAGGATGATGTCGCGGAAGCCGGGCGCGAAGCGCTCGACCTGACGTGTCACGAGTTCGGTCGGGTCGAGCGTCGACCCCGGGGGGACGTGGATGTACGCCCACAGCACGGCCTTGCCGGCGGGCGCCCGGGTGTCGTCGAGCACCGACGGCTGGACGGCGAGCACGTACGGGCGATCCGGCACTCGGCCATCGGCGACGGCGTTCTCGCCCGCCTCGATCTCGGCGCGCGTGCCGCCGAGGTGCACGGTCGGGGCGCGCGCGACATCTGCGTTCGCCCACGGAATCGGACCGTCCAGCGCGAAATCGACTTTGGCGGCCGCCGAGCCGTAGCGGTACGAGCGGATGCTGCGCCCATACCCCGCGGGTATGCCGGGGTGCGTCAGCAGAAGGCGAGGCGACGTGTCGAGCAGGAGGAGGTCGCCCGCCTCAGGATCGCCGTAGTCGAGGTCTGCGAGCGAGGCGACGTCCATGCTGGTCTCGATCACGCCGCCGTGCGCGCGAAGGTCGGCGGTGAGCGCGTCCGCGATCGCCTGGGCTCCTCCGCGGGGGTAGGCCCATCCGGTCGGGGTATGCGCGTGCGCGGCCAGGAACAGCCCCGACGCGGCTGCCGCGAGCGACGGCAGCCGGGTATTGGCGTGCGCGAAGGCGCCCGTGAGCAGGGCATCCGCTTCGGGGGTGGTGAACGTGTCGCGGCCGAGGGTGCTGCCCAGTTGGAGCACGCGCAGCCCGAAGCGGGTCGCGGTGACCGGATGCCGCGGCATCCGCAGCAGTTGCGAGCCGGTGAAATCGACCACCCCCGCCATGCGCCTGCTGAGCGGGCGAAGCACGGCACGCCATGAGCCGGCGTCGCGCCCGAGGGCGTCGGCAGTGCGGTCGAGATCCCGCCACGCGATCGCCGCTTGACCATCGTCGAGGGGATGCGCGAACGACGCGTCGGGAACGATCCACTCGAGCCGGTCGCGGAGACCGAACGCGTTGAAGAACCGTGACGTGAGGGCGGCGGGATGCACGGCCGATCCGATGTCGTGACGGAAGCCCGGAAGGGTGAGCTCCTCCGTGCGGATCGCGCCTCCGACCCCGTCGGCGGCTTCCAGCACCCGGACGCCGTAGCCCGCGCGGGCGAGCGTGACGGCGGCAGCCAGACCGTTGGGTCCGCTGCCGACGACCGTCGCCGTCCTGCCCATGTCGTCCAGTCTGTCACCCGCCGGTTCTCCGGATAGAGTGCGCCGGGTGCTGCGATGGGGATTTCGCCCCATTGGTCCGCGTCGAGGGGCGCCTCTAGGGTGGAGAGGATTCGACCGGGGGTGGTATGTCGTTCGCAGGAATGGACATCGAGGGGACGCGGGCGCTCGCGTCGACGTTCGGGAAGGCTGCCGACGCGCTCGCTGCGGCCGAGACCCAGCTGAACGGCGAGCTCTCGCGCTCGCCGTGGCACGGGCCGGACGCCGCGTCGTTCCGATCCGATTGGAACGGATCGCACCGCGCGGCGCTGCGCCGCACGGCCGAGAGCCTGCGGTCGATCGGCTCGCTCCTGGTGCGCCAGGCCGATCAGCAGCAGACCGCGTCGCAGCGCGACGGCGGCGGACTCCCGTCCGGGTTCGCGGTCGGACAGGTCGGCGCCAATGGCGGGTTCGGGGGCACCTCCGCGCACGGGACCGGGACCGCCGGTGGTGGCGACATCTTCAGCCAGCTTGCGCCGTTGCCGCGCACGCTCACCGGCCTCGTGCCCGGCCTGCAGAATGCCGTCGGCAACCTCGCCGATCTCGTGATGCGCGTGCCGCTCGTGGAGGCGGCGATCTCGACCGGACTCGGCTTCGAGTACGTCAAAGGGCAGGACTTCTACACGACCAATCAGACCTCGATCCAGAGCCACCTCGGCTTCATGGATGCGTTCGACAAGCTCGGCTTCGCGGGCGGCATGGACCTCGATGACAGCGTCACCCAATTCGAGTACGACGGCCAGGAGTACCGGCTCGAACTGTGGAAGGGCAACTACGGGGCGGGATCGGCGTTCGGCGGCGAGATCGGGCTGTACGTGCGCGACCCCGACAAGGAGGTCTGGGAGTCACCCGGTCAGGCGATCGCCGGCTTCTACCCGGCCGCCGATCAGGATGACCGGATCCACATGGTCCAGCAGATCTACAACGTCGACACGGGCGAGACCTACTTCACCAGCGACGGGCACGACACGATCGGCGGCGACCAGTACTGGAACGCTGCTATCCGCACGACTCCCGGCATCGACAAGGACGACCTCGGCCAGCGCGGCACCCTGTACGTCGACGACCCTGGCCTGCGCAACGCCATGGTCGACGAGATGAGGCGTGAGGGCCTCGATGTGCGCGTCGACGTCCGCACGGGCGCGATCGACTACGACTGGCAGTAGCCTCGCCCCGCTGCGCTCTTGCGAAACCCGATCGATCGGCGCGTGTCATCCGCATGCAACAGCAGCCGTTCTACGCTGGAGCATGGCGCACACATCGAGCACAGGCACCGTCGTAGCCGTGGTCGGAGCGGCGTCGGGCGACGCGATGGCGACGCTCGACGGCATCCCGGGCATCGAGACCCTCTCTCTGCGCGGCACCGATCCCGCCGTCGCCGCGCGTCGGATCGCTGCGGCGGGCACGACGTGGATCATCCACGACGCAGACCCGCTCGAGCATGTCGCCGCAGCGTGGGTCGAGCTGTACGAGGAGCGCGCGACGCTCGGCACGCTCGAACTGGAGGTCGAGACCGCGCTCGCGCAATTCGAGTCGGGCGACGCGATCATGCCCGACTACTACATCGTGCTCGACCCCGACCAGGTCCAGTCCACCTGGCGGCACTGGTGGTGCGGCGCTCTCGGGCATCGCGCACCGCGCCGGGTGCTTCCCGCGCATGCTCCGACGACATCACGGGATGCTGCGCTGCGGACGCTGCTGACAGTTCTGCCCTCGTCGCGGCCGTGGCCCGAGCCGTCGTCGTGGCTGCCCGGGCTGCCCTTCGACATCCCCGACCGGGTCGGTCTGCATCAGGATCGCCCGTTCGCCTGAGCGGACGCGCTCGGCCCGCGAGCCTCCGGCGGCGGTGATCGAGTAGGCGCGCCAGCGCCGGCCCACGGCGGTGATCGAGTAGGCGCGCCAGCGCCGGCCCTCTGCGGTGATCGAGTAGCGAGCTTGCGAGCGTATCGAGATCCCTTGGGCCTGCGTAGTACGTCGGTGCGGCGGATCTCGATACGCTCGCTGGCGCTCGCTACTCGATCAACGAATCGCGCTACCGCGCGAAGAATTCAGCGGGCAGCGCGGCCTTGAGCTCGGCGATCCACACCTCGGCGTTGCCGTCCGACGGCGCACGCCAGTCGCCGCGCGGCGAGAGCGACCCGGCGGGCGAGACCTTGGGCCCGTTCGGGATCGCGGAGCGCTTGAACTGCGCGAACGCGAAGAAACGACGGAGGAACACCTCGAGCCATTTCGCGACGGTCGGCAGGTCGTACGCGTAGCGGTCTTCGTCGGGGAATCCGGGGGGCCAGGCTCCGGCATCCGCATCTCGCCATGCGTGCGACGCGAGGAAGGCGATCTTCGACGGACGCAGCCCGTAGCGGACGAGGTGGAACAGGGCGAAGTCGTGCAGGGCGTACGGCCCGATCCGATCTTCGGTGGACTGCATCTTCCCGTCCTGCCCGGCCGGCACGAGCTCGGGGCTGATCTCGGTGTCGAGCACGGACTGGAGGACAGCGGCGGCCGCAGCATCCACTCCCTGCCCCTCCGCGATCACCCAGCGGATCAGATGCTGGATCAGGGTCTTCGGCACGCCCGCGTTCACGGCGTAATGGCTCATCTGATCGCCGACGCCGTAGGTCGCCCAGCCCAGAGCGAGTTCCGACAGGTCGGACGTGCCGACGACGATGCCGCCGTTCTGGTTCGCGAGGCGGAAGAGGTAGTCGGTGCGCAGGCCGGCCTGCACGTTCTCGAACGTGACGTCGTGCACCGGCTCTCCGTCGGCGAACGGGTGCCCGATCTTCGCGAGCATCTCGGATGCCGCGGGCCGGATGTCGATCGCCTGTATCGACGCACCCATCGCCTCGGCGAGGGCAATCGCGTTGGACTTCGTGTGCTCCGAAGTCGCAAACCCGGGCATCGTGTAGGCGAGGATGTCGCTGCGCGGCCGGCCCATGCGGTCCATGGCCCGCGCGATCACGAGCAGCGCATGGGTGGAGTCGAGCCCGCCGCTCACGCCGATCACGGGCTTGGGGTCGCCGATCGCGCGCAGGCGCTGGACGAGGCCTGCGACCTGGATGCTGAACGCCTCGTAGCAGTCCTGCGCGAGGCGTGCAGGGTCGTCGGGCACGTAGGGGAAGCGGTCGAGCGACCGGCGCAGGCCGATGTCGCCGCCGGGCGGGTCGAGCTGGAAGTGCACGGTGCGGAACTGCGGGTCGTACGTGCGGCGGTTGTCGTCGAACGTGCCCTGGCGAAGGCGATCCTGTCGGAGGCGATCGAGGTCGATGTCGGCGACGCTCCGGCGGGGGCCGTCGGGGAACCGCTCGGTCTCATCCAGCAGCAGTCCGCCCTCGTAGATCATCGTCTGACCGTCCCACGACAGGTCATTCGTCGACTCGCCGAGCCCGGCCGCCGCGTAGGCGTAGGCGGCGAGGCACCGCAGCGACTGCGACTGGCAGAGGTCTTTGCGGTCTTCGGCGCGCGCGATCGTGATCGGGCTGCCGGAGAGATTCAGCAGCACAGTGGCGCCCGCGAGGGCAGCGGCAGACGACGGCGGGATCGGCACCCAGACGTCTTCGCAGACCTCCGCGTGGACGACCAGGCCCGGCACGTCGAGCGCTTCGAACAGCAGATCAGAACCGAACGGCGCCTCGAGTGCGCCGATGCGGATGTCGCCGATCCGGATGTCTGCGCCGCGCTGATCGTCGCCGGGCGCGTACCAGCGCCGTTCGTAGAACTCGCGGTAGGTGGGGAGGTACGACTTCGGCACGACCCCGAGCAGCTCTCCGCGGTGGATCACGACCGCGCAGTTGTAGAGGCGGTTGCGGTGTCGCAGCGGCGCGCCCACCACGAGCATCGTGAAGAGCTCTTCGGATGCCTCGACCAGCCGCGCGATGGAGGCCTCGACGGCGCCCAGCACAGCATCCTGCAGCACGAGGTCGTCGATCGCGTACCCCGTGAGGCACAGCTCGGGGAAGACCGCGACGGCCACGGCGTCAGCGTCGCACTCGCGGGCCGTGGCGAGGATCGCCTCGGCGTTCGCCGCCGGATCGGCGATCGCGACGGGGATCGTGCATGCCGCGACCCGCGCGAACCCGTGACGGTACGCGCTCTCGAAGCTGGTGCTCATGTCCCCAGTGTGGCAGGCCACGGTGCGCCGCGGTGATCGAGTAGCGAGCGCCAGCGAGCGCCAGCGAGCCCCCGCGGTGATCGAGGAGCGAGCTTGCGAGCGTATCGAGATCCGCCGAACCGACGTAGTACGCGAGCCGTGATCTCGATACGGCGCTGGCGCGCCTACTCGATCTCCGCGGGGGCAAAGCGCTAGCGCGCCTACTCGATCTCCGCGGGGGCAAAGCGCTGGCGCGCCTACTCGATCACGCAAGGTGCCTCTCGCGATTTCGGCGATCTGCAGTTCTTCGGGGCGTTGTGCCGGGCGGGCTCCCGAAGAACTGCAGATCTCCGAAGTCCTGCAGCGGAGGCGCGGGTCGAGGCGCCCCGCCCGACGCCGATGTCGGGCACGACGGCTATCGTCGTCGAGACGGAAGGGATCCATGCGATACATCGAGGACGAGGGGCGGATCGTCTGGAGTGCGAGCGACCTCAAGGCCGCTGCCGAGTGCGAATTCGCCTGGCTGCGCGCGATCGACGCGAAGCTCGGGCGAGTGGCTGCTGTGGAGGAGGCGGAAGATCTCACTCTGGCCCGCGCAGGCACCCTCGGTATCGCCCACGAGCTTCGCGTGCTCGCCGCGTACCGCGAGCGGTTCGGCGCGGGTGTCATCGAGATCCCTGAGACGAGGTCCTCGGATGCTGCGGCTCTCGCCGACTCCGTCGCCCTGACGATCGCCGCGCTGGCGTCCGACGCCGACGTGATCTACCAAGCCACGTTCGCGACACCCGACTTCGTCGGCTTCGCCGACTTCCTGACCCGCGACGAAGACGGTCGCTGGATCGTCCAAGACAGCAAACTCGCCCGTCACGCTCGCGTCACCGCGCTCATGCAGCTCGCGGCATATGCCGATCAGCTGGATCGCTTGGAGGTGCCGCGCTCGGATCGCGTCGAGCTGCTGCTGGGCGACGGAACTGTGAGCACGCACGCCGCCGACGACCTGCTCCCCGTCTTCGGCCTGCGCCGCGAGCGGCTTCGCGCCCTGGTCGCCGACCGCCGGCTCGAACTCGGCGCGGCAGAAGCGCCGATCGCGTGGAGCGACGAACGCGGCGAGCTCGGCGTCATCGCGTGCGGCCGGTGCGCGACGTGCGACGCCGAGGTCGTGGCATCCCGTGATCTGCTGCTGGTCGCCGGCATGCGCCCCGTGCAGCGCGAGCGCCTGCGCGCCGCGGGCATCACGACCCTCGACCAGCTCGCCGACGCTGTCGAGCCCGCGCGCGGCATGAATCCCGACGTGTTCGCGATGCTGCGCACACAGGCAAGGCTGCAGCGCGAGAGCCCGGCCGGAATCCCCCCGCTCGTGGCGCCCGCGACCCCCGCGGCCTCGGCGGGGCCCCCCGCGATCCCGACCTATGAGGTCGTCGCCCCGACAGCGCTGGGTGCCCTTCCGCTGCCAGACGCCGGCGACATCTTCTTCGACTTCGAGGGCGACCCGCTCTACACGGAGGGCGCCGCAGCGGGCGACACCACATCGTGGGGCATCGACTATCTCTTCGGCTGGGTCGACGTCCGCGAGCAGTACAGCGCCCTGTGGGCTCACTCGTTCGCCGAGGAGCGCGGCGCACTCGAGACCTTTCTCGACACCGTGAATCTGCTGCGGCAGCAGCATCCCGGCATGCACATCTACCACTACGCCCCGTACGAGACCGCGCACCTGCTCGCCATGGCGGCGCGGCACGGCGTACGCGAGGGCGACGTCGACCGGCTGCTGCGCGACGGTGTCTTCGTCGACCTGTACCCGATCGTCCGGCGGGCGCTGCGGGTCGGATCGCGCTCGTACTCGATCAAGAAGCTCGAACCGCTCTATATGGGCACCGAGGTGCGCACGAGCGACGTGCAGAAGGGCGACGACTCGATCGTGCGGTACGTCCAGGCGCGCGCGCTCGGTGACGATGGACGCACGGCCGAGGCGCAGGAGATCCTCGACGATCTGGCCGACTACAACCGCTACGACTGCGTGTCGACGCGGCGGCTGCGCAACTGGCTCGTCGCCCGCGCGCGCGAGGCGGGGCTTCGCCCCTCGCCGGATTCCGAGCCGGGGGAGAACTCGTACGAACCCTCGCCGCGGTCGGTGCAGTTGAATCGCCTGGCCGCCGAGCACCCCGCCGACTCGGCGGAAGATCGCGCGCTGCGCCTGGGCGCTGCGGCGATCGACTATTACCCGCGCGAGGCGAAGACGTTCTGGGCGACGCACTTCCTGCGGCTGCGCGAGCCGGTGTCGGTGTGGGAAGACTCGCGCGATGTCGTCGTCCTGAACGCCGGGCTGTGCCGGGTGCTCGAAGACTGGCACCGCGAAGAGGGTCAGCGCACCGATCGGCGGCTCATCGAATTGCGCGGTGAGCTCGCGCCGGGCACACGACTGACCGTGGGCTCCGAGCCTTCGCTCATCTACGACCTTCCCGCCCCGTTCCCTTTCACACCCTCGCCGCGATGGATCCACGCCGATCATCGCGCCAAGGTCGTCGACGTGCTCGATGACGGGGCCATCATCGAAGAGTTGGCGATCCAGGAGGTCACCTGGCCCGAGCTCCCGATCGCGATCACGCCGCCGTCACCGCCAGCGGCGGGTAACCAGCAGAAGGCGATCGACGCGTGGGCGGATGCTGTGGCCGCCGCGTCGCCTGAGCTTCCGGCCGATCCGGCGACCGACATCCTGCTCCGGCATCCTCCCCGCACGTTCTCCGGCACCCTCGCGCCCGCGGCGCCCGGAGGCGAGGTCGACGCGATCGTGCGCAGCCTCGTCGATCTCGACCGCAGCTATCTCGCGGTGCAGGGCCCTCCCGGCACGGGCAAGACGTACGTCGGCTCGCACGTGATCGCCAGGCTGGTCGCGGAACGCGGGTTCAAGGTCGGCGTCGTCGCCCAGTCGCACGCGGTCGTCGAGAACATGCTCGCCCGCGTGGTCGAGGCGGGCGTGCCTGCGGCGCAGGTGGGCAAGGCGCCCAAAGATGCGACGGCGACCGGGATGCCGTTCACACCGCTGCCGAAGAACGGGCTGGCGGCGTTCACGCAGGAGCATGCCGGCACCGGCTTCGTCGTGGGCGGTACGGCGTGGGACTTCAGCCACGAGGGGCGCGTGCCGCGCGACTCGCTCGACCTACTCGTGATCGACGAGGCCGGGCAGTTCTCGCTCGCCTCCACGATCGCCGTATCGCTGGCCTCGCCGCGCCTGCTGCTGCTCGGCGACCCGCAGCAGCTGCCGCAGGTCAGCCAGGGCACGCACCCCGAGCCGGTCGACACCTCTGCCCTCGGGTGGGTCATGGACGGCGCCGACGTCATCCCGCGCGACATGGGGTATTTCCTGGCCCGCACCTGGCGCATGCATCCGCGCGTCGCCGCACCGGTTTCGCGCCTGTCGTACGCGGGCGAGCTGGCGTCGCATCCGTCGACCGAGCTGCGCACGCTCGAGGGGGTTGCGCCCGGGCTCCGCACCCTTCCGGTCCGTCACCACGGCAACGCGACCCAGTCGCCGGAAGAGGCCGAGGCGGTGGTGGGGGTCGTGCGTGAGCTGCTCGGAAGGGCGTGGTCGGATGCGGTGACCACCGATGAGAGCGTCACCGTCCTGCCTCCGCGCTCGCTCGTGCAAAGCGACTTGATCGTCGTCACGCCGTACAACGCGCAGCAGGTCGTGGTCGAAGAGGCGCTCGCGCGCGCCGGGTTCGACCAGGTCCCGGTCGGCACGGTCGATCGTTTCCAGGGCCAGGAGGCGGTCGTCGCGATCGTCACCCTGGCCGCCTCGGCCGGTCGGGACGCACCCCGCGGTCTGGAGTTCCTGCTGCTGCGCAACCGGCTCAACGTCGCGATCTCGCGGGCCAAGCACGCGGCGTACCTGGTCTACTCGCCCGGGCTGCTCGACGATCTGCCGCGCACTCCGGAGGGCGTTGCGCGATTGAGCGGGTTCGCCCGGCTCGTCTTGGCGCCGGCTGCCCAGACGCCGCGCGAGAGCCCGCTGTTGGCGGGCGCCGCATAGACTTGCGCCGACGAGGGGAGGCCTCCATGGCCGACGATGCCAGGCAGTTCGAAATCGACCTTCCGCCGGAGCTGATCGGAGGCGCCTACGCCGACTTCGCGAACGTATGGCACACTCCCACCGTGTTCGTGATGGACTTCGTCACCCTCGCCCAGCCGCCCCGCGAAGAGGTCGACCCCGAGACCGGCGAGCACCGCACGGTCGTTCCCGCCCGGGTGGTCAGCCGCATCCGCATTCCTCCCGAGCAGGTGTTCGAGCTCGCCAAGGCCCTCACTCAGCAGCTCGAGTTCTGGGAGCAGGAGACCGGGCGGCGTTCGCCGACGACTCCGCTCATCGACCCGGAAGTCTGACCGCACGCAGCGCCCTCGATCGCCCGGATTTTGTTGACAATCCGTCCGCGGATGTCAACCCCTTAGGTCGATCCAGATTGCCCACGTACGCTGACCACGCGCTCAGGCGCACGCCGCGGCATCCGTTCGGCGAGGGATGGATGCCGCGGCACTCCTTCGCCCGTCGGCCTGCGATTTCGCCCGTCAGCCTTCGATTTCGCCCGTCGGCCCTCGATTCGGCTAGACCGTGCCGTAGAGCCGGTCGCCGGCGTCGCCGAGCCCGGGCACGATGTAGCCCTTCTCGTTCAGGCGCTCATCGAGCGCGCCGAGCACGAGCGTGACGTCGTGTCCTTGAACCTGCTTCTCGATCGCCGCGACGCCTTCGGGCGCGGCGAGGAGGCAGATCGCCGTGACATCCCGCGCACCGCGCCGGAAGAGGAACTCCATCGCGGCGCCGAGTGATCCGCCGGTCGCGAGCATCGGGTCGAGCACGAAGCACTGTCGGTCGCTGAGGTCTTCGGGAAGCCGCTCCGCGTAGGTGGTCGGCTCGAGGGTCTCTTCGTTGCGCGCCATGCCGAGGAATCCGACCTCGGCGCTCGGAAGCAGCTTGACCATGCCCTCGAGCATCCCGAGCCCGGCACGCAGGATCGGGACGACCAACGGGCGGGGCTCGCTGATGCGCACCCCCATCGTCGTCGTGACCGGAGTTCGGATCTCGATCGGCTCGACCGCGACGTTCCGGGTGGCCTCATAGGCCAGCAGTGTCACGAGCTCCTCTGCGAGCTGACGGAAAACCGGCGATGAGGTGCGCTCGTCGCGCAGCACGGTCAACTTGTGGGTGATGAGGGGGTGATCGGCCACGTGCACACGCATACGCTCAGGTTAGGGCACGCGCCGCGCCCTACGCTGGCAGCGTGGGATTGCCGGTGACCGCGGAGGATGATCGCGCGATGGCGCGCGCCCTGTCGCTGGCGGCAGAGGCCGCGCGCAGCGATGAGATCCCCGTCGGAGCAGTGGTGACGGATGCTGTGGGCACGGTGCTCGGCGAAGGACGAAATGCCCGCGAACTCACCCACGACCCCACGGCGCACGCGGAGGTCGTCGCGCTGCGGGCGGCCGCAGCATCCCTCGGCTCATGGAACCTCGAGGGGTGCACGCTCGTGGTCACGCTCGAGCCGTGCCTGATGTGCGCGGGGGCGGCGCTGCAGGCGCACGTCTCGCGGATCGTCTTCGGCGCGTGGGACGAGAAGGCCGGCGCCGTCGGCTCGGTCTACGACGTGGTCCGCGACCGTCGCCTCCCGACCCGCGCGGAGGTGGTCGGTGGGGTGCGCGAGGACGAGGCATCCGCCCTGCTCCGCACGTTCTTCGCTGCCCGTCGCTGACCCGCGGTGGTCGAGTAGCGCCAGCGACCCGCGGTGGTCGAGTAGCGAGCTTGCGAGCGGCGGTGGTCGAGTAGCGAGCTTGCGAGCCGCGGTGGTCGAGTAGCGAGCGCCAGCGAGCGTATCGAGACCCCTCGAACCGACGTACCGCGTCGGCTTCGATCGCGGTACGGCGCTGGCGCGCCTACTCGATCACCGCGGGGCGGCGCGGAAGCCTGGGCAGCACCTCACTACCGAGGTACGCGGTCTGCTCGAGATCGCGCGCATCGACGGTCTGGAAGTACACGCGCTGCGCGCCCAGCGCGATCAGGCGCTCGACCTTGGCGATGACCTCGTCGGCGTCGCCGCAGATGTTCGTGCCGTCGCGGAACTCGTCGAGGCTCTTACCGGTGGCCTCGGCACGACGGCTCAGTGTCGCCTCGTCGGGCGCGGCGATCGTCGGCAGAGCCACCGACAGGTGGAGCGTGCCAGGGTCGCGGCCCACCCGTTCGCACGCGGCGCGCACGCGCGCGAACGCCGCGGCGATCTCGTGCTCGGGGACGAAGCCGATGTTGTACTCCGTCGCGAACCGGGCGGCCAGCTCGGGGGTGCGCTTCGCGCCAGCGCCGCCGATGATGATCGGCACCCGCTCCTGCAGCGGCTTGGGCAGCGCGGGAGCGCCCGCGAGTTCGTAGTGCGCGCCGGTGAAGTCGAACGTCTCGCCGATGGGGGTCGCCCACAGGCCCGTGATGATCGCGAGCTGCTCCTCGAAGATGTCGAACCGGCGAGACGGGAACGGGATGCCGTAGGCCCGGTGCTCCGCTTCGAACCACCCCGTTCCGAGGCCCAGTTCGATCCGTCCGCCCGACATCGCGTCGACCTGAGCGACCTGGATCGCGAGCACCGCGGGGAATCGGTGCGTCGCGGAGGATACGAGTGTGCCCAGGCGGATCCGGCTCGTCTCGCGCGCGAGACCGGCCAGCGTCGTCCAGGCGTCGGTCGGACCGGGAAGCGGATCGCCGTCGCCCATCCGCATGTAGTGGTCCGAGCGGAAGTATCCGTCGAACCCGGCGCGCTCGGTCGCGAGCGCGAAGGCGAGGATCTCGTCGTAGCTGAAACCCTGCTGGGGCTCGGTGAAGGTGCAGTACTCCATGCCTCCAGCCTGCCAGGCCGGGCCGTTGCCTCGTCAGTCGGAGGACGAGATGACGACCGATTCCGTCGGCGGGCCGGCCTCAGGCGGGCGGCGATAGATATCGGGTTCCAGATAGATGACGGTGGCGGCCGGGACAGCGGCGCGGATGCGCGTTTCGACAGTGTCGATCTCGGCCGCGACGTCGGCGAAGCTCTTCTCTGCGGCGAAGCCGACTTTGGCGGCCACGAGCAGTTCGTCCGGGCCCAAATATAGCGTCTTGAGGTGGATGAGCTTCTGCACCTCGGGCCCGTTCTCGATGGCGGTGACGATCAGGCCGTGATCAGCATCCGTCGCCCCCTCGCCCACGAGCAGGCTCTTGGTCTCGATGCCGAGCGTGATCGCCACCAGGATCAGCAGCGTGCCGATCGCGAGCGTCCCCACGGCGTCCCAGACAGAGTCGCCGGTGATCGCGGTGAGGCCGACGCCGAAGAGGGCGAACGTGAGGCCGATCAGGGCCGCGACGTCTTCGAGCAGCACGACCGGGAGTTCGGGCGCCTTTGCGTGGCGCACGAACGACACCCACGACTGGCCCTTCCCGCGGATGTGGTTGCTCTCCGTGATGGCAGTCCGCAGCGAGAAGCTCTCGAGCCCGATCGCGATCACGAGCACGGCGATCGGGATCCAGATGTTCTCGAGCGCGTGCGGGTGGATGAGCTTGTCGACGCCCTCGTAGATCGAGAACACCCCGCCGACCGAGAACAGGATGATCGACACGACGAACGCGTACACGTACCGTTCGCGACCGTGGCCGAACGGATGCTCTTTGTCGGCGGCCTTCCTGGATTGGCGTCCCCCGAACAGGAGCAGCAGCTGATTGCCCGAATCGGCGACGGAGTGGATGGCCTCCGCGAGCATCGATGCCGACCCCGACAGGAACCACGCGATGAACTTCGCCAGCGCGATGCCCATGTTCGCCAGGAAAGCCGCGATGATCGCCCTGTTGCCGCCGGATGCACTCATGGGAAGAGAGTACCGACCCTGCGCGATTCAGTCGGACGAGGGGATGATGATCGCCTCGGTCGGCGGCGCCGGATCGGCGGCCATACCGACATACCCGATCACCTGCAGCAGCGCCTGGCGCACTTCGGCGGGGCGCTCCAGATGCGGCGCATGTCCGACGCCCTCGAGGTTCAGCTCGGTGACCTGCCCGCCCGCGGCGGCGTAGGCGTCCAGCACATCTCGAGTCTGGGTGACCATGAGCTGGGCAGGAGCGATCTCTTCGCCGGGCCACCCAGGGATGATGCCCAGCTGCCCGAGGTAGTTCAGGTCATAGAACGAGGCGTCCGACACGATCGCGTCCGCCGTGCCGTGCACCCAGAGGATCGGCGGCTTGTCGGCGAGATCGACGATGCCCGACACGTTGAAGTACTTCGGCGCCATCGTGTTCAGCACGCCGGACGCGCCCGCTGCGAACCCCGGCCAGTTCTCGCTCGCGACCCCGTCACCGGGGTAGTTGCCCTCGGCCGTCGAGGTCGTCAGCATCGCCTCCACCCAGACGTCCTCGTGGTCGGTCGTGTACTGCGATGAGACGTACCCCGAGCGGAAGACGCTGCGCGGCGAGGTCTGCGCCTCGTCGGAGGCGTCACCGTCGGTCAGACGCTGCACGAAGTCGGGGTTCGCGCCGCCGCCGCCGACACCCGCATCGTCGTCGGTCAGTCGTGTGCCGTCGCGCCGCGTGCCGCCGAAGCCGTAGGGCGAGACGGGTGCCTGCAGCGTGAGGCTGAGGGCGGGATGCTCGAGCGCGTACTGCAGCACGACACCGCCGCCCATCGACCATCCCACGAGGTGCGCCGACGGGATCTCGAGCGCCTTGAGACTCGCGTGGATGTCGTCGCTGAAGTCCCGCAGGCCCCGCGTGGCGTCGATCGGAGCGTGCTCGGTCGCCCCGAAACCCCGCAGGTCGATCGCGATCACCCGGAGGTCGGCGGGCAGGTCCTCCATCAGCTCCTGCCAGAACAGCGATGACGACACGTTGCCGTGGATCAGTACGAGTGTGCGCTCACTCGGAGTGGCCGGGTCATCGCCCGCCCGCTCGAGGATGCCGACGGTCAGACGCGGGGTGTCGAGAACGCGTGCCGTGATGCCGTCGAAAAGAGTCATGGAAGCGTTCCTCCGTCGGGTGACCGGGAGCCGCCGCGCTCCCCGATTCCGACTATAGACCGCGAGCCCGAGGCGCCGAGGGTGCGCCCTCGGCGTGGGCGACGCCCGCCGTAGGATGGCGCCCATGAACACCGCAGACGCCGCCCTCCTCCCGCCGATCGCGATCCTCGGCGCCGGCTCGATGGGCGGGGCGATCGTGCACGGCCTCGTCGCGTCGGGGCTTGCGCGCGACGGTCTCACCGTCACCAACCGTTCCGCAGAGAAGGCCGTCGGCCTCGCCGGCCTCGACGGCGTCACGAGCATCGCGCTCGAGACGCATCCGGACGGGAACAGGGATGCTGTGGCCTCGGCCGACATCGTGCTCATCGGCGTGAAGCCGGCGATGGTGCCCGATCTGCTCCGCGAGATCGCTCCCGCGCTGCGGCCCGGCACGATCGTGGTGAGCCTCGCCGCAGGCGTGACGATCGCGACCTTCCAGGCCATCCTGGGCGAGCGGATCGCGGTCGTGCGCTCCATGCCCAACACCCCGGCGCTCGTCGGCAAGGCGGTCACCGGTATCGCCGCCGCAGGCGGGGTCGTCCCTGCCGAGGTCGCGGTCGTTCGACGCCTGTTCGAGACGGTCGGAGTGGTCATCGAGGTGCCCGAGTCGCACATCGATGCATTGTCGACGATCTCGGGTTCAGGCCCCGCCTACGTGTTCCTCCTGATGGAGGAGCTCACCAAGGCCGCGAAGGGCAAGGGCTTCGACGGCGCTCAGGCGCGACTCATGGTCGAGCAGACCTTCATCGGCGCAGCGTCGCTGCTCGAGGCATCCGGAGAAGATCCCGCGGAACTGCGACGCAGGGTGACGAGCCCCAAGGGCACGACCGAGCGGGCGGTCGCGGTGCTGCAGAACGCCCGGCTCGACGTCGTGTTCGAGTCGGCGACGGATGCGGCGCTCGCCCGGGCCCGCGAGCTCGGCGCCGGCTGACCCGCGGATCGCGGCGTCAGGGCTCCGTCTCAGAGCGTCGCCGCACTTCTGGCTCCCGCGATGAGCGCGGTGTGCTCTGCGATCGCCGTGGCGACGGAGCCCAGATAGTCGGTGAACTCTTCGACCTGGCGGTGGTCGAGATGAGCCGTCGCGCGAGAGACCATCGTTGCGAAGTCGGAATGAATGCGTTCCATCGCGGCGTGAGCACGCGGGGTCAGCTCGAGGAAGATGCTCCGCCGATCGCCGGGATGATCGACGCGATGGAGCAGATCTCTTTCTACGAGGCGGCGTGAGATGAAGGTGACGGCCGCGGTCGTCACGTGCATGTGCTCGGCGAGCTGCTTAGGGGTCACGCTGACGTGTTCGCCGATGTAGAACAGGGCGCGCAGCTCGCTCGCCGAGAGGCCCTCTTCTTCGGCGATTCGTTCACGGTTGCGATCGAGCGCTCGCGAGAAGCGTATCGCCGCTGCCGGGAAGGCATCGAGCCGATACGAGCGCTCTTCGTGACCCGTCATTTCCACCTCGCCCGGTGCCAGTGTACGCGGGCCATGAGGAATTTACTGTGACAGCTTCTAACTTAGTTAGTAACTGTTATAGTGACTTCACTAATGCGGATCATCCGATTCGGCACGACACCTGTGACAAGGAGTACGACGTGATTCCCGACCTCCTCACTGCCGCCCAGTTCTCGACGGTTTACAACGCTCTCTCGCTCGTGATCGCCGCGCAGCTGTTCACGGCGATCTTCCTTCTCGTCTCTCTTCCGCGCGTACTGCCGCGCTATCGACCAGCCGTCACGATCGCCCTGATCGTGTGCGGAATCGCGGTGTACCACTACTTCCGCATCTTCGACTCGTTCAACGCCGCGTTCGCCACTGACTCAGTGGGCGGCTCCGACGGATACGCCCAAGTCGCGGGAATCGGGTTCAACGAGGGCTACCGCTACGTCGACTGGCTGCTCACCGTTCCGCTTCTGCTGGTGGAACTGATCGCCGTGCTGGCACTGGCCCGCAAGATGCAGAACCGGCTGCTGCTCCAGCTCGTCCCGGCCGCCATTCTGATGATCGCGCTGGGCTACCCGGGTGAGGTGAGCGGTGACCTCGGCGTGCGGACGGTCTTCGGCGTCCTCTCGTCCATCCCGTTCTTCTTCATCCTCTACGTCCTGTTCATCCAGTTGAGCAAATCACTCGCGCTGCAGCCCGTAGAAGTACGGGGCACCCTCAGCCGCCTGCGCTTCCTGCTGGTGCTGAGCTGGGGGGTCTACCCGATCGCGTACCTCCTGCCCGCCCTCGACCTCGGTGCCGACGGATGGGTGTGGAAGCAGGTCGGATACTCGATCGCGGACATCGTCGCGAAGGCGGCGTACGGCCTCATCATCTACCAGGTGGCCAAGACCAAGTCCTGGATCGAAGATCCGGAGTTCGCCGAACATGAGCGACCGCTCTCCCACCCTCTGCGCACCGTTGCCGATCTGGACAAGGCGGCGTGAAGCGGCCGGTCGGGATCAGCGGTCGAGTGCGGCGAACCGCTCGATGTCGACGTTCGTGCCCGACACGATGATGAGGTCGTGGTTGGTCACGACCGTGTCGGCTTCGGCGTAGCGGAACGGCTTGCCAGGGCTCTTGACTCCCACCACGGTCACGTTGAACTTGGTGCGCACACCGGATTCCATGAGACCGCGTCCGCGGATGAACTTGGGCGGGTACATCTTGGCGAGCACGAAGTCGTCGTCGAAGCGGATGAAGTCCAGCATCCGGCCGCTGACCAGGTGCGCGACACGCTCACCGGCTTCGCGCTCGGGGTAGATGACATGGTTCGCGCCGACGCGGGCGAGGATCTTGCCGTGCGACTGCGAGACCGCCTTCGCCCAGATCTGCGGCACTTTCAGGTCGACGAGGTTCGCGGTGATGAGCACCGACGCCTCGATCGACGAGCCGACGGCGACAACGGCGACCTGGAAGTCGGACGCACCGATCTGCGAGAGGGCGTCGATGTTCTTCGCGTCGGCCTGGACGGCGTGGGTGACTCGCTCCGACCACTTCTGCACGAGGTCGAGGTTCTCGTCGATGGCCAGGACGTCGCGGTCGAGCCGATCGAGCTCGCCCGCGCACGCGGCGCCGAACCGGCCGAGACCGATGACCAGTACCGGCGCATCGCCGCGGATCTGCTCAACCAACGATCGGCCTTTCCACGGGCAATGAGTACAGCTGGGAACGAGAGGACGCGGCGACGGCCGCGGCCAGAGTCACAGTACCAACGCGACCCATGAACATCGTCAGCGCCATGACGTAGATCGCCGGGTCGGTGAGCTCGGAGGTGAGTCCGGTCGAAAGTCCCACGGTCGCGAATCCGGAGATGACGTCGAACAGCACCATCTCGATCGGACGCTGCGAGATCTGGGCGATCGTGATGGTCGAGAGGGCGACGATCGTCGCGCCCCACGCCACGACCGACAATGCCACGCGCTGCACGTCGCTCGGGATCCGCCGCCCGAAGGCCTCGACCGACGGCCGCCCCTTGGCCTCGGAGAAGACCGCGAGCGCGAGGACGGCGAGGGTCGTGACCTTGATGCCTCCCGCAGTCGAGGCCGAACCGCCGCCGACGAACATCAGCATCGACCCGACGACCAGCGACGACCCGTTCAGATCGCCGATGTCGATGACGGAGAATCCGCCCGACCGTGTCATCGCCGACAGGAAGAACGATTGGAAGACCGTGTCCCACGCGTTCATGCCCCCGAAGGTCTTCGGATTGTTGAACTCCAGGAGCAGGAATGCCCCTGCCCCCGCGATGAAGAGCACGATCGTGGTGATCAGGGTGAGCTTGGCGTGCAGCGACCACCGGCGCACGTGCCAGTAGTGGCGCGACAGCGTGTAGATGACGGGGAAGCCGATCGACCCGAGGAAGACACCCGCCATGAGCACGGTGAGCATGAAGTAGTCGGTCGCGAACGGGGCGAGTCCCCCCGCGTTGGGGCTGAAGCCGGTGTTGGTGAACGCCATCGCGGCGTAGAAGGGCGCCTCCCACAGGGCCACGAGCGGGCTTACGCCGGCGATGATGAGCGAGGGGTACAGGAGCACCGCGAGGACCGCCTCGATCACGAGGGTCGAGAGGGCGACGGTGGTCAGCAGCTGGCCGACCTCGCCGAGCCGCACGGTCTGACCTTCGTTGACCGGACCGCCGTGGGCGCGGAGCGGGTTCGTGTCGCCCGCGGCGATCAGCTTCGCGCGCAGCCCCAGCCGCTTGGAGATGATGAGCCCGAGGATCGAGGCGAGGGTAAGCACCCCCAGCGCGCCGACCTGCACGCCGACGAACACGAACACCTGCCCGAGGGGCGACCAGAACGTGCCCATGTCGACGGTGGACAGGCCCGTGACGCAGATCGTGGATACGGCCGTGAACAGCGCATCCGCGAACGGGGCCTGCTGGCCGCTGGCCGTGGCGCCAGGCAGTGAGAACAGGGCCGTGAACAGCAGGATCAGGATGAGGAACACCCCGACCGCGAAGCGGGCGGGGGATGCTGTCGTCAGGTCTCGGAACGCATCGAATGCGTCGGAGAACCAGGAGCGGACCGAGCGGGAACGCCGGGGCGCACCGGGGCTCACCGCCATCCGCCGACCCCTTCCGGCTCGCTTCGCCCGACGAGCGCGCCGCCGCTCGTCGAGCCCTGTCATGGTACTGCGGCGGGCGCGCGACTAACCTAAGCACATGGCGGACATCTTCGACGTGATCGCGGACGGCACCCGTCGCGAGATCCTGCAGCTGCTTCTCGATCGCGCGACCACGGGACAGCGGGGTACGAGCGTCTCGCACATCGTGCAGGAGCTAGGAGTGAGCCAGCCGACCGTGTCGAAGCACCTCAAGGTGCTGCGCGACGCCGAACTGGTGTCGGTGCGCGAAGAGGGCCAGCATCGCTACTACAGCCTCTCGGCAGCGCCGCTGGACGAAGTCGACGACTGGATCGTGCCGTTCCTGAGCGATGAGACCGAAGACGCGGACGAGGGTGTCGGCTCGATCCTCTCGGATTCGGCGGCGCACACCGCCGAGGTCGTCGGCCGGGCCGCGGCATCCGCGAGGCACGTGGTCGCGAGCGCACTGAAGAAGCTCCCTGGTCGCTGAGCCAGGCGAGATGCGCCTAGCGGCGTCCGGCCCTCCGGCGGAACAGCCACGCGCCCCACACCACCGCGAACGCGAGGATCGCGGCGCACCACCCGACCGCCCACCAGGGCTCGGATCCCGTTGACGTGCCCATCAGAAGCCCCCGGATCCTCTCGATGATCGGCGTGATCGGCTGGTACTCGGCGATCCCGCGCAGCCAGACCGGCATGCTCTCCACCGGCACGAAGGCGCTGGAGAGGTAGGGGAGGAACAGCAGGATGAACCCGTACCCGCTCGCGGCCTGAGGGCTCCCTGCGGCGAGCCCGATGGCGGCGAACAGGTACGTGATGGTCAGGATGTAGAGCGCAACGAGGGCGATCGCCCCGATCCATTCGAACACGTTCGCGCTGGGGCGGAAACCGACGAGCAGGGCGACCGCGATGACGATGCCCGTTGCCGCGAGGTTGCGCACCACGCTGGCCACGACGTGCCCAGTCAGCACCGCTCCCGGTCGCAGCGGCATCGTGCGGAATCGCTCGATGATGCCGTTGGTCATGTCGTTGGCGACATACACCGCGGTCGATGCGGCACCGAATCCTGCGCAGAGCAGGATGATGCCCGGGACGACGTAGTCGACGTAGCCGCCGGACGGGTCGATCGCGCCGCCGAAGACGTAGGTGAACATCAGCATCAGCAGCACGGGAAGCATAATCGCCATCGACAGCGATTCGCCGTCGCGAAGCGACTGGGTGAGGCTGCGGCGCACGAACACGCGTTCGGCGGCGAGGCCCGAGAGACGGGGTCGGATCGACGGGCGATCCGCGAGCGCGAGAGTGGTCATGTCAGCGTCCTTTCGAGAGTGCTGGTTCGGCGGTCGGCTGACCGGTGAGTGCGAGGAAGACATCGTCGAGCGTCGGACGATGCACGGTGACGGATGCTGCGCCGGGCGTGCTCGATCCGTCGGCGTCATCGAAGGCGGCCAGTGCCGCACGCAGCCCGGGCACCGTCCCGTCGGTCGGGATCTCGGCGATCAGATCGCCGGCGGGCGACCGCACCTCGACCCGTGCGCCGCCGACCCGCTCCTTCAGCTGCCCCGGTGTGCCCTGGGCGACGATCTTGCCGCCGTCGAGCACCGCGACGCGATCGGCGAGCCGGTCGGCCTCTTCGAGGTACTGCGTGGTGAGGAACACGGTCGTTCCGGCGGCCGAGATGGTGCGGATGACCTCCCACAGCTCGCGGCGGCTGCGGGTGTCCAGGCCCGTGGTCGGCTCGTCGAGGAAGAGCACCTCGGGGGTCGTCACCAGGCTCAGCGCCAGGTCGAGCCGGCGCCGCATGCCGCCCGAGTATGTCGATACCCGGCGGGCCGAGGCATCCGCGAGATCGAACGTCTCGACCAGTTGGTCGGCACGAAGTCGGGCATCGCGGGCGGCGAGCCCGGACAGACGCCCGAGCATGACCAGGTTCTCGATGCCGGTCAGCATGTCGTCGACCGCGGCGGATTGGCCGGTGAGGCTGATGCGCCGCGTCACGCCCTGGGGGTCTGCCACCACGTCGCAGCCGGCCACGACGGCGGAGCCGCCGTCGGGCTTCACGAGAGTGGTGAGGATGCTGATCGTCGTCGTCTTGCCCGATCCGTTCGGCCCGAGCAGGGCGAACACCTCGCCGCGCTCGACCGAGAGGTCGAGGCCTTCCAGGACTCGGATGCGATGTCCTGAGCGGCCGAAGCTTTTGTGTACGGCATGTGTCTCGATCACGGCTGACATGGGGTTCCTCTCCGGGCAGATCTGTGTACGGCGCAAACTGTTTATATGTCTAACACACTGTTTATGTCATACACCGAGCTAGAATGCAAGCACTTCCCGAACGGATGGGCGACATGGACGACACCGTCGACGAGATCGACCTGCCCCGCGGCGTCGCGCTCGCGTGGGGTGTGGCTGCCGACCCGCAGCGAGGCCCGAAGCGTGAGATGAGCGTCGAGAAGATCGTGGACGCGGCCGTCGAGATCGCCGATGCCGACGGGATCGCGGCCGTCTCGATGTCGGCCGTCGCCGGCCGGCTCGGCTACACCCCGATGTCGTTGTACCGCTACGTCAGCGCGAAGGAAGACCTCGTCCTGCTGATGTCCGAGGCGGCATCCGGTCTGCCGCCCGAGTCGCTCCGCGAGATCGACGGCTGGCGCGCGCGCCTGGTCGGCTACTTCGACGCGCAGGTGAGCCTGTATCTCCGGCATCCGTGGATCCTCGACATCCCCATCAGCGGCTCGCCGACTACTCCGAACAGTGCGGCATGGATGGATGCTGCGCTCGAGGCGCTGGATGAGACGCCCCTGGACGAGCAGGAGCGAATGGCGGTCGTGCTCCTGGTGACGGGTCACACGCGCTGGTACGGGACGATCCTCGCCTCGTACGCGCGGATCACGCGCGACACCGGCCTCAGCCCGAGCGAGATCGCCGAACGGGAGGCCGGTCTGTACGACGCCCTCATCCAGGCGGACGACTACCCCGCGCTGTACCGGGCTTCCCGCGCCGGAGTGTTCCGCTCGAGAGCCGATCCGTTCCGGTTCGGCTTCGAGCGCATCCTCGACGGAGTGGCCGCGTACATCGACACCGCTCCCGCTGACCGCGCGGCGGCTGACACGACGTGGGCGGCGGACGAGACGGCCGATGTCGCGGGCGACAAGAAGTACCGCGAGGCGCAGAAAGTGGTGCACGCGGCGGAGCGCGCGCTGCGCGCCGCCCACCGTGCCGAGCGACAGGTCCTGCGCGAGGCGCGGGAGCGCGCTGCGCACCGCACGCCGTGATCATCGCGTGACGGATAACGACCGTCACACGAGCCCCACGGGTTTACACGCGTTCCGCACGCCCCTAGAGTGTGTCTGCCGAGACCTGGGGAATCGTGCGCCGCGTTCCGCGCCCGGACCCCTGCGCGCCCGATAAAAGAGGAAGACCATGACCGAGCTGTCCGATGTGCGGTTTCTCACGGTCGCCGAAGTCGCCGAGCTGATGCGCGTCTCGAAGATGACCGTGTATCGCCTCGTGCACTCCGGAGAACTGCCCGCCGTTCGCTTCGGACGCAGCTACCGGGTGCCCGAGTCGGCGGTCTCCGAGGCGCTGCAACGTCCGATCGCCGACGTCGGCTAGACTGTCCCGAGGCATATTCCGCATCTGCCTGTTTCCTGGGCCCCGGATCGCTGAGCGATTCTCCGGCCCAACCCCCGACGTAGTGAGGTTTTCCGTGGGTTCAGTCATCAAGAAGCGCCGCAAGCGCATGGCGAAGAAGAAGCACCGTAAGCTGCTTCGCAAGACTCGCCACCAGCGCCGCAATAAGAAGTAGCGGCTGCGACACCGAGCGCCTGTCCACCGGACGGGCGCTTCGTGCATCCGGTGACGCAGGACATCCGGCACACGCCCAGGAGGGCTCCGATGAAGACGATCACGGTCCAGCAGCTGCGCGAACGCGACGGCGTTCCCCTCATCGACGTGCGTGAACCGCACGAGTACGAGGCCGGGCACGTACCCGGTGCCGTCAATCTTCCGATGTCGAGCATCGGCGAGCATGTCGACGAGCTGCCCGACGGCGCGTTCGATGTGATCTGCCAGGGCGGAGGTCGATCGGCGCGCGTCGTCGAGGCCCTCGAGGCGCGAGGTTACGACGCGACGAACGTCGCGGGTGGAACGGGTGACTGGATCGAAGCGGGCTACCCCATAGAGGGCTGAGCGTCGCGGGCCATCCGTAGGATGAGACACGTGACCTCGCGAATCTCCCTGACCGTCATCGGCAAGCCCGACTGCCACCTGTGCGATGTCGCGCACGACATCGTGGAGCGCGTCGTGGCAGACCTCCCCGAGCACGTCGCCGACCGCGTCGACGTCACAGAGGTGTCGATCCTCGATGACCCCGCGCTCTACGAGCTGTGGTGGGAGAAGATCCCGGTCGTCCTCATCGACGACGAGGTGCATGCCCACTGGCGAGTCTCGTCGGAGGCATTGCGCGGTGCTGTTCTGGAGGCCATTGATCGGGCGGAGGTGCGATCGTGAGCATCCGTCACATCGTGCTCTGGCGCCTGGCCGCCGACGACGCCGATACACGTGCCATGCACGCAGAGGCGATGACGCAGCAGCTCGAGGGCCTCGCAGGCGTCATCG
Source organism: uncultured Microbacterium sp. (assembly GCF_964244775.1). Classification (NCBI taxonomy): domain Bacteria; kingdom Bacillati; phylum Actinomycetota; class Actinomycetes; order Micrococcales; family Microbacteriaceae; genus Microbacterium; species uncultured Microbacterium sp. Next base: position 7,133 of record NZ_CAXTJR010000003.1, on the reverse strand, counting down.
ACGAGATCGAGAGCATCGAGGTGCGTCCGAACATCGCGTTCCCCGGCACGAACTGGGATGTCGCGCTTGTGGCAGACTTCGCCGACACCGCCGCGCTCGAGCGGTACATCGAGCACCCCGCGCACCAGAAGGTGGTCGGCTTCGTGCGCGAGGTCACCTCCGAGCGCGCGGCGATCGACCTGCCGCGGTAGCCGCTACTTCCCGATCTCCACGACCTCGGCGCCGGGCGCGTTGCTCTTGACGGACTCGATCCCGCCCAGTGCGCTGGCCTTGGACGCGTAGCCCTGGCTCGTCGCGATGACCTGTCCGTTGGTCGCCTTCAGGTTGAAGCGCCAGTCGCCGCCCTTGTCGGCCCACAGCTCAAACTTGCCAGGCATTTTCGTTCCTCTCGCACCGGTCGACCGGCCGATCGCCGGTCAGCGCTGAAGCGCCCCCGGATCACGCTAGCGGCGGCGCCGGTGGCGAGGCAATGAAACAGTTCCGCCGCCGCGCCGGCGGGGAAACGTCTACGTCGTGAGCCGGGCGCGGAGCACCGCGAGCTCGGCGTCCGTCAGCCCGCCGGAGCGCAGGTACGACGCCGAGTCGCCTCGGCGCTCGTCGATCCACGCGAACGCCTGCTCGAGAGCGGCACGCGGGGTGCCGGCGATGATCGTCGTGATCGCAGGAGTGAGAGGCACGCCCGACTGCGTGACCCTCGCGAACACCTTCGCGGCCCACTCGCCCGCGAGGTTCGCCTCGCTCGAGATGTAGTCGGCGATGATCGCGTCGCGCTGCACGCCGACGGCATCCAGCATGAGCGCGCATGCGACGCCGGTGCGATCTTTGCCTGCCGAGCAGTGCACGAGCACGGCGGTGGGGGGCTCGGCAGTCGCCACGCTCACCCGTCGCGCGACCTGTGCGAAAGCGTCGGCGGCGTGCTCCAGCATCCCGATGTAGATCTCGCCCAGCGTCGGCATATGCGCGACGGCGTCGGCGATCGCCTCGTTCGCCGCCTCGGCGGCCTCGGGGCCTGCGGCGGCCGCGGCCTGCGCGGCCTGCTGGGCTGCGCCCGCGAACGCGCCCTCCAGGAGCGGCAGCTCGATGATCTCGAAGGGTCGCGCGGACGGCAGCCGATCGGGCGCCATCTGCCGTTCCATCGCGGTACGGAAGTCGACGATGACGCCGATGTCGCTCGCCGCGAGTTCTTCCAGCCCCGTCGGTGTCAGCTCGCTGAGGGCGTCCGATCGATACAGGATGCCGGGAGTCGTCGTTCCCCCCGCGATGAGCGGCATCCCGCCCACATCCCGGAAGTTGTACGTGCCGTCGAGAGTGGAAGTCGTCACCCGTCGAGCCTATTCGCGGGGCGCGTTAAGGGGCGAGCCGGGTGGGGCCGCGGAAGAGGAAGGTGACCTCGCGGATCGAGGTCTCGCCCAGCAGGAGCATGAGCACGCGGGCCAGGCCCATGCCGAACCCGCCGTGCGGCGGAACGCCGTAGCGGAAGAAGTCGAAGTAGAACTGGAGGGATTCGGGGTCCAGACCCTTCTGCTTCGCCTGCTCGATGAGGATGTCGACACGATGCTCGCGCTGTGCGCCGGTCGTGATCTCGACGCCGTTGAAGAGCAGGTCGTAGCTCTTGGTGAGGCCGGTCTCGGCATCCCGCATGTGGTAGAAAGCGCGGATCTCATGCGGGTAGTCGGTGATGAAGACGAAGTCGTGACCGAACGTCTCTTTCACGTGCGCCGAGATCTGACGTTCGCCCTCGGGGTCGAGGTCGCCATCGGTGCGAGGGATCACGTAACCGCGGGCGGCGACGATCTCGCGGGCCTCGGCGAGCGGGATGCGGGGGAACGGGGTGGCGGGAGCCGCGACCGTGACGCCGAAAAGCTCCGCGATCTCTGCGCCGTGCTTGTCGGCGACCGCGCCGATCGCGAACGCGAGCAGCTGCTCCTGCATCTCGGCGACGTCTTCGTGCGAGTCGATCCAGCTGATCTCGGCGTCGACGCTCGTGAACTCGGTCGCGTGCCGGCTCGTGAACGACGGGTCGGCGCGGTAGACGTCGCCGATCTCGAAGATCTTGCCGAAGCCGGCCGACTGCGCCATCTGCTTGAAGAACTGCGGACTCTGCGCGAGGTAGGCGGTCTTGTCTTCGAAGTAGGGCACCTCGAACAGCTCGGCGCTGGACTCGGACGCTGAGGCCATCAGCTTGGGGGAGTGGATCTCGATGAAGTCGCGCTCGATCCACCACGTGCGCATAGCGTGCTCGAGCGTCGTCGATACGCGGAAGATGAGGTTGTTGCGGCGCTGGCGCAGGTCGAGGAAGCGCCAGTCCATGCGCTTGTCGAGGCCGCTGTCGGATGCAATGGGGGTCTCGGCGAGAGCCGCACCGGCGATCTCGAGCGCGCCGATCTTGACCTCGACGCCGCCGAGCTTGACGCGCTCGTCGTGCTTGAGCTCACCGGTGACGGTGAGGAACGTGCCGGTCGCGAGGGCCGAGATGGTGTCGGTCAGCGCGAGCGCGTCGGCGTCCTGCGGCTCTGTCGCCTCGGGGTTCGGGCGTGTCGCCGGGTTCACGAGCTGCACGGCGCCGGTCTCATCACGCAGGATGACGAATTGCACCTTCTTCTGATCGCGCACCGTCTCGACCCACCCGGACACCGAGACGGGTCCGTCGGGAAGGGACTGCAGCTGGTCGACCAGTACGCGTTCACTCACGAGGGATCAGTCTACGGGGGCTGCCGAGGGCGACGACCGGCGGCCTACGATGAGCGGGTGACGACGACGCCCGACCACCCGCGCCCGTCGTTGCGGCGTCCGGGGCGCAAGCCGCTCATCGTGTGGGACGTCGTGCTCACCGCGATCCTGCTGACGGCGCTCGCGTTCGTGTCCTTCGCCGTCTCGGTGTTCGGGGCCTTCCTGGTCATGGCCTCCGACCCGTGCGGGTCGACGAACTGCAACAACGGCCTCATCGCGTTCGGTGTCCTGGTCGCGATGGGGCTCCCGTGGATCATGCTCGTGGCCACGGTGGTAGCAGCGATCATCCTCATGGCCAAGCGCCGCATCGCGTTCTGGGTGCCGCTGGTCGGCACGCCGCTGGTGGTCGGGGCGTGGCTCCTGGGCGCGGCGATCGCCTCGGGGGGCGGCCCCGGCTGACGCTCAGCCCGTCTTCAGAACACGCCGCCGTAGACTGGTTCCGTGCCCGCTGATCGCCTCCACCTCGTGCGCCACGGCGAGGTTCACAACCCCGCCCGTGTGCTGTACGGGCGACTTCCGGAGTTCCGGCTCAGCACCGACGGACGCCGCATGGCGAAGGCTGCCGCAGAGTACGTGCATGATCTCGCCCGCCCGGTGTCGTCGCTGGTCGTCTCGCCGCTGCAGCGCACCCGCGAGTCGGCCGAGCCGTTCACCGCGCTATTCGGGATCGAGCCGGTGATCGACGAACGCGTCATCGAACCCACCAACGTCTTCGAGGGCAGGCGCATGAAGCGCGCCCTGATCAACCCGCTGAACTGGCGGCACCTCCTCCGCCCCTCTGTCCCCAGCTGGGGTGAGCCGTACGCGCAGGTCATCGACCGGATGGACGCGGCGATGACGGATGCCTGGAATCACGTCGACTCCGGAGATGTCGTGGTCGTCTCGCATCAGCTGCCGATCTGGGTGACGCACCTCGCCGTCGCGGGGCTCCCCGCGCGTCATGATCCCCGCCAGCGTCGCTGCGGACTCTCCAGCGTCACGAGCTTCGAGCGTCGCGATGGCCGATGGGTCGAGGTCGGATACGCGGCGCCTGCGGCCACCTCGGGTTCGATCGACGTGGGAGCCGTCTGATGCGCGGCCCCCGGTCGGCGAAAGGCGCCTGGCGCGCAGCATCCGCGATCCTGGCGATCGGACTCGCCGTCGGCCTGTCGGCCTGCTCGAACGACCCGCTCGCCGAGCAGTACCGGGCGGGCGACAACAAGGGATTCATCGCTGCGAACGGGTTCCAGGTCAAAGAGATCGCCGCGGCCGACCGCGGTGAGCCGGTCGTCTTCCAGGGGGCCACCGAGACCGGCGCGACGGCGGCGAGCTCGGACTACGTCGGCGATGTGCTGGTGGTGAACTTCTGGTACGCCGCGTGCGGGCCGTGCCGCGCCGAGGCGCCGCAGCTCGAGAAGGCGTACGCCTCGTTCGCGGGTAAACCCGTGTCGTTCCTCGGCGTCAACACGAGCGACGCGCCCGAGACGGCTGCCGCGTTCGCGAGCGACTACGGAATCACCTACCCGAGCCTCATCGCCGCCACCGACGGGGCGATCAAGCTCGCCTTCGCCGACGCGACCTCGCTCAATGCGACCCCCACCACGCTCGTGATCGACAAGCAGGGCAGGGTCGCCGCGCGGGTGATCGGTCAGCTGGACGATGCCTCGATCCTGCAGACGCTCGTGCAAGACGCCCTGGACGCGCCGTGAGCGCGGGCGCGACGGGAGCAACGCCGTGAACCTCGACGCGATCGTCGCAGGCGGAGCCCTCTGGGTGGCCGTGCCGCTCGCGCTCGCCGCCGGGCTGCTGTCGTTCCTGTCGCCGTGCGTCCTCCCGCTGGTGCCGGGTTACCTCGGCTTCATCGGCGGAGCCGTTGCGCCGCGGCCCCGGGCGATCGCCGATCGCGGGATGCGGGCATTGGGCCGGGATGCGGACCCCCGGGCGGCATCCGTCCTCACCTCGACCGATTCTCCGCACGTCGACGTGGCGCTGGAGCCCGGCCGTGCCCGGCCCCTGCTCGGGGTGCTGCTGTTCATCGCGGGGTTCACCGTCGTGTTCATGGCCGTGACGATCCTGGGGGGGACGCTGGGGCGCTTCTTCCTCCAGTACGCCGACGTCATCACCCGTGTGCTCGGCGTCGTCGTGATCCTGCTCGGCCTGGTCTTCATCGGGGTGTTCGGCCTCGCCCAGCGCACCGTCCACCCGCAGGTGCGCTCGAACGTCGGGCTCATCGGCGCGCCGCTGCTCGGCCTCGCGCTCGGTATCGGCTGGACGCCGTGCATCGGCCCCACCCTCGGCGCGATCATCTCCGTCTCATGGAACCTCGGCGATCCCGGCAGGGCGGCTCTCCTCGGACTCGCGTACTCGCTCGGGCTCGGCATCCCGTTCATCCTCCTGACGCTGGGCTTCGGCTGGGCGTCGCGGTCGGTGACGTTCCTGCGCCACCACATCCGCGTGGTGAACCTCATCGGCGGAGCGCTGCTGGCGGGCCTCGGCGTGCTGATGGTGACCGGCGTCTGGAGCACGATGATGGCGCAGCTGCAGGGGGTGGTCGGCAGTGTCCCACTCCCGCTCTGACGCCGATGCACGGGGCGCCTCTGAGGCCGACGACGGCAGCGAACCGCTCCGGCCCTCCGACCACGTCGACGGCGTCGCGATCGACGCCCCGGCATCCGACGACATCGTCTCGCCCAAGCTCGGCTTCGTCGGGTGGGTACGGTGGGGGTGGCGTCAGCTCACCAGCATGCGCACCGCCCTGGTGCTGCTGCTCCTGCTCGCGATCGCCGCGGTGCCCGGGTCGATCGTGCCGCAGCGCACCGCAGACCCCAACGGCGTCACGCAGTACTTCGCCAGCAACCCGGATCTCGCGCCGGTCCTCGACAAGCTCCAGCTGTTCGATGTCTATTCGTCCGCCTGGTTCTCGGCGATCTACATCCTGCTGTTCATCTCTCTGATCGGCTGCGTGATCCCGCGCACCCAGCACCACTGGAAGGCGCTGCGCGCGCGCCCGCCGCGGACGCCCGCGCGCCTGGGCCGGCTCGAGGACCACGCCGAATCGCTCGTCGAGATCGTGCCGGGTCAGGATGCTGCAGCCACCGCCGACGAGGCGATCGGCCTGGCCGAGGCACAGCTGAAGCGAGCCGGCTACCGCGTCGAGCGCTACGACTCGCGCGGCGTGCTCTCGGTCTCGGCCGAGCGCGGCTATATCCGCGAGACCGGCAACCTCGTCTTCCACGCCGCCCTCATCGGCGTGCTCCTGGCCGTCGCGATCGGCGGCGGCTTCACGTACACGGGCCAGGGCGTGATCATCGAGGGCCGCACCTTCGTCAACACGATGCTCGACTACACGTCGTTCAACCCTGGGCGGTTCGTCGATCCGGAGCAGCTCACGCCCTATGGGCTGACGCTCGACCAGTTCTCGATCAGCTATCAGCCGGCCGGCACGAACGGCGAAGGGCAGGCGGGCGACTTCGTCGCGCATCTCACCACGCAGCTGTCGGGACAGCCCGCGCAGACCGGCGAGGTGCGGGTCAATCATCCGCTCGACATCGCCGGCGACCGCGTATATCTGATGGGCAACGGCTACGCGCCGACGATCACGATCCGCAACGCCGCGGGCGACGTGATCTACGCCGAGTCGGTGCCCTTCCTCCCGCAGGACCGCAACATGACCTCCGTCGGCGTGATCAAGGTCACCGACGGGCTCCCCGAGCAGCTCGGCCTGGTCGGCTTCTTCTACCCGACCGAGGCGGAGCTCGCCACCGGCGCCTTCACGTCGCGGTATCCCGCGCTGATCAACCCTGTGGTGACGCTCAACGTGTACTCGGGCGACCTCGGCATCAACGACGGCACACCGCGGTCGGTCTACACGCTGGATCCGACCGGCATGACTCAGCTGACCGGCGGCACGACCGGCGTCGATTCGATCCAGCTCGCGCCGGGCGAGACGGCCGACCTGCCGAACGGCTACGGGACGATCACGTTCGAGAACGAGTCGCCTGCCGGAGCGGAGGGATACGACGGCTCGGTCAAGCGATTCGTGTCGCTGTCGGTGCACCGGGATATTGCGGCTCCGTGGGTGCTCGCGTTCGCCGTACTGGCGCTGCTCGGCCTGATGGCCGCCCTCTTCGTGCCGCGGCGGCGCATGTGGGTCAAGGCGACGCGCGAGGGCAGCACGGTCCGGATCGAATACGCCGGCCTTGCCCGCGGTGAGGATCCGAACCTGGGCGCTGCCGTCGAACAGGTGGCCCAGCGGCACGGCGACGCGCTCGAGGCGGCGCTGCGCGCCCGGCGCTGACCCGCTCGTCCCGCAATGCACCCTCGGTTCCAGTAGTGCACCCTCGGTTCCAGTAGTGCACCCTCGGTTCCCGTAGTGCACCCTCGGTTCCAGTAGTGCACCCTCGGTTCCCGTAGTGCACCCTCGG
>NZ_CAXTJR010000002.1:34721-396965 GCF_964244775.1 uncultured Microbacterium sp. | reverse complement strand
TCGCCGCCACCCGGATTAGCCGTTGCGCCGCGAACACGGCCTCCATCGCCCCGCACTCGAGCACGAGATCAACCGCGTCAGGCACCGACGTATCGAACGAATCCACGTTGCTCGACCCCGCATCGTCCGTACTCATGCAACCAGTATAGAACATCTCTTCGTGGTAATCAATCGCACGATGCGCCAGCGGTGGGAAATTTTCGGGAGGTGTGCAAGTCGAATGTCAGAGCGCACGACCGTGCTGCCGCAGTGCACCCTCGAACGTCGCAATGCACCCTCGAACGTCGCAATGCACCCTCGCCGAGGGTGCACTGCGGAGACCGAGGGTGCACTCCCGGAACCGAGGGTGCACTGCGGAGACCGAGGGTGCACTGCGGAGACCGAGGGTGCATTGCGGAGAGGGAGGTGGTGGGCTTCGCCCGCGCCCCCGCTCAACGGCCGGGGCGGGGCTATCCGAATCGGCCGTTGACGTAGTCGAACGTGCGCGGATCAATCGGCTCGGCGAACATCGCGTCGGTGTCACCGTGCTCCACGATGTGCCCGGGCTGGCCTTGCGACGCGAGGAAGAACGCGCACTGCTGCGACACCCGTTGCGCCTGCTGCATATTGTGCGTGACGATCACGATCGTCACCTCCTGCGCGAGCTCGAGCATCGTCTCCTCGATCACGCGCGTCGAGGTCGGATCCAGTGCGGAGCACGGCTCGTCCATCAGCAGAATGCGGGGCTTCACCGCGAGCGAACGCGCGATGCAGAGACGCTGCTGCTGTCCGCCGGACAGGCCGCCGCCCGGAGCGCGCAGCCGATCCTTGACCTCGTTCCACAGTCCGCCCTTCATCAGGCACGATTCGACGAGGTAGTCCTTTTCGGAGCGACTGGCACGGATGCCGGCGAGCTTGAGCCCTGCGACGACATTGTCGTAGATCGACATCGCCGGGAACGGATTCGGCTTCTGGAAGACCATCCCGATCTTCTTGCGCGCGTCCACGAGCCGGTGCCCTGCGTCGTAGATGTCGTCATCGTCGAGCAGCACCTCCCCCGCGAGCGATGCCGACGGCACGAGTTCGTGCATGCGGTTGAGGATGCGCAGGAACGTCGATTTGCCGCATCCCGACGGCCCGATCAGGGCAGTGACCTGCCCGGCGGGCATCGTCAGCGAGACATCGAGGAGCACCTGGTGGTCGCCGAACCAGGCCGAGATCGAGCGGGCCTCGAGGCTCGACTGCGCCGAGGCGAGCGCGAACCCTGTGTCACTGAACGGACCGGTGTCACTGAACGTGCCGGCCGGCGCCGCGGCAGCACCACCGAGTGCGACTGCGGATGCCGGAACCTGCGCCGCGGGAACGGGCTGGCCCGTGCTGGGCTGCGGGCTCGCTTGCGCGCGGCCGAGGAAGCGCGGCTTCTTCTCGCGCTGATCGCCGCGCTGGTCGCCGCGCTGATTGCGACGGCTCGCCGCGGGGACGAAGGCCTCGGTCGCAGCATCCGCACGCGGTATCGAATCTGGATCGCCTGAGGAGGGCATCGACTCGGGTCCGTGAATGCCGACCGTGGGCATCGACTCGAACATGACGCCTTCCAGGAGGGCGCGCTCGTCGACCGAAACGACGTCGGTCATGTACGGACCGGGCTCGTAAGGGTCGGGCACGAGCGGCTCGACCGGCGCCCGCCCGTCGACCGGGTCGGCGGTGAGCGCATCGGATTCGGGTTCTACAGCCATGTCACGCTCCGGTCACAGAAGATTCGGGAGAAGTCGGGTGAGCTGGTCGGCCACGAGGAGGCTCGCCAGCAGGAGAACGGGTACGAAGACGATCCAGGTCTTCTGCGCGCCGACGCGCCGGAAAGCCCAGACCGCGGCGATCTCGGCGGCGACGAGGAACTGCAGGGCGAACACCAGCGCCCAGACCGTGGTGATGTCGGTCGCCATCGGCTTGTTCGACGGCGGGAGGGTGATCGGCGTCGTCTGACGTGCGCCCGCCGGCTGGGCTGTGCCGACGAGTTTCGCGTCGACGTAGGCGATGCCGACGGGGACGAAGGGGGCTCCTCGGGCGGTCATGAGGATGAGGCGGCTTTCGCCCTTGACCGGTGCCGGCGGCGTCGGGTCGCCGGCATACCGCAGTCCCATCACCTCGAACGTGTTCGCGCCCTGACCGGTGCGCACTTCGAACTGATCGCCGGGCTGCAGCGACTGCAGGCGCGCGAAGGGTCCGCCGAAGGCCGCCGCCCGCCCCATGACCACGCTCACGCCGACCTGACCCGGGAGGACGGTGTCTCGTCGATGCCCCGGTCCGGAGTTGAGCACCCCCGAGGACGTGCCTTCCGAGACGATCTCTCGCAGCCCCAGCTGCGGGATCGTCAGCACCCCGACAGGTGCGCCGTCCGGCAGGAGCACGTCGTTGAAGTCGCCTTCGCTCACCGGTGCCGTGCCCGCGGCCAGCTGCGCGCGGTAGGTGTCGGACAGCTGCTGCTGGGCCGCGAAATGCTCGACGTGACTCATGACGAGGAGGTTGAAGACGAAGGCGAGCACGAGGGCGGCGATGAGAGCAAGGATGCTGCGCACCAGCGCCTGCATCGGCGTCAAAGGTGCGTAGACCGGCTGCGGTCGAGGCATCCGTCGCGGGGGCTTCGGCGGTTTGCGCAGCTTCGGCGGCTCGGGCGGGCGACCCGAGCCGCTTGACGATCCCCCGATCGCTGAGCCCACCCCGGTCGCTGAGCCTGTCGAAGCGTCGCTCCGAGCGGATGGCTCGATGACGTCGGTGCGCTCCTCAGCGATCGTCACGCGGCATCCACTATCGCGGGAACGAAGATCAACCTGCGCACCATGCGGAAGACGAGATACCCGAGCAGGGCGACGGCGAGGCCCGCGACGATCAGCCAGGGGAAGACGAGCACGGTCGCATCTCGGGTGACGGGGGTGAGCGGCGTGCCGTCGACGCTCTCCGGCGGCGTGAGGGTGACGTGGGCGTCGAGCACGGTCCACTGACCCGCGTGCCGCAGCTGCGTCGTCACGACCCGGGTCTCGCCGGGCAGGAGTGCGGTGATCGCGACGGCATCGGCCGTGTCGACGCGGTTGGAGAACAGCTGGCTGTTCATCCAGAAGTTCGCCGTCGCGTCGATTGTGGATTTGGATGCGTTGCGCACCGTGAACCAGAGGGTGACGTCTGCCTCACCGGGGTTCTGGGAGAGCGCGACGGCCGAGTTGAGGCCGCCGACGTACAGCATCCCTGCGACGCTCACTTCCCCGGAGGGTGTGGCGCTGCCCGACCCGGAGCCGCCCGTCGTGGAGCCGGCTCCGCCGGTCGAGGATCCCGAGCCGGAGCCGCGGGTGCCGCCCGAACCAGTGGTGCCGCCCGTGGACGAGCCGGGGTTCTGTCCCGTTCCCGATGGGCTCGCGGAGGGCGTGGGTGTGGGAGTGGCGGTGACGCCGTCGGTGACGACGACCGAGAGGTTGCCCGTATCGGGCGCGGGCGACGGTTCAGCCGCCTGGGCGCCGGCCGCGGCGAGTGGCAGGAGGATCAACCCGAGAAACAGCCCGTAGAGCGCTGCTCCACGGGCTGTGTCTCGACGGCGAGTCGTCACGAGTCGGCGGACCTTCCTGCGCCAGCCCCCACGGGCAGAGCCGCTGCCGCCGCCGCCATCGCCTGCTGCTCGGTGTATTCGATCCACTCCTGTGCGCGCGCTTCGTCGCGCTTGCGGCGCCAGCGCACGAACAAGATGATCGCAACGATGAGCGCGATGAGGATCAGCAGCAGCCAAGGGATCGCGACGAGGATCGTGTCACGCGACACCGGCGTCACAGTGAGCTGCTGTGCGGGGTCGGGGGAATCGACGAACGGCTGCATCCGGATGGCCGGGTTGAGGTAACCCCATTGCCCGACCCCCGACAGGGTGGCCTCGTACGTGGCAGTGCTGCCGGGGAGGAGGACCGGGATGCTGGCGCCCTGCGTTCCCGTAGCGGGAATGCCGAACCAGGTCACCGTGGTGGCGTCGAGGTTGGCCGCGAGAGCGACGTTGCCGCCGTTGTCGACGGTATACAGGATCTTGACGGAGCCGTTGAAAGGGTTCCACCAGTCGCCCTGATAGGCGGCGTCGATGCTCGTGATGGTGAGCTGCGGCTGCAGGTCGCCCGAGACGCGGGTGAAAATCGGGGTCGCGACGCGGCGGTCGACACTGACCTGCTGCCCTTCCTGCAGCACCGACGCGACCAGACCGCCGGCGTGGTCGCCAGGCGTGGCATCGGCGGGGAGCGTCACCGTGAATGGCACCAGGCGTGCCTCGTTGGGCTCGAGCGAGAACTGGAGGCGACTCGATCCGTCGGCGAAGCTCACCCACGCACCGATCTGAGTGGGCGTGTCGGCGGTGGCGAGGAGAGCGAACGAACCGTCTCCGCCGTTGTAGGCGTCTGTGGCGTAGACCGTGAAGTCTTCACGCTGCGTCCCGGTGTTCCCCACGAGCACCTGGTCTGAGATGGTCTGTCCAGGATCGGCCGAGTAGGTGAACCGCGTTCGACTGTCGGGTTGACCATCCGCGCTAGCAGGACGCGTAGCCACGCCGACTGTGCTGGGATCCGTACCTGGATCATCGGCGGCCGAGGCCGAGCCGGAGGGTGCGATGAACGTCGAGAGGGCGGCGAACGTGAGCACGAGCGCACCCAGGGTGACGAGGGTGCGCCTGCCCGATCGGGTAGTCGAGAAAGGCACGCTATATCTCCGCAGATCAGGGCGACGTAGGACGGTCGTAACGATGAACAAGGAGTAATCGAGTCCGCTCCGGGAGGTGTCCATCCTGGCGCCGGCCCTGCGAGTTAAAGCACTGTGTGGGGAGGCCGCGAGCGGCCTCCCCACACAGTTCAGCGTGTTCCGACGAGCGGAACCTCAGCTCACTTGGAAGTGAGCGTGAGGGTCAGCGTCGAGTGGTACTCCCCGGCGTTGGCGTTGGCCGGCGCCGCGAAGGTGAGAGCAGCGTCGAACAGCGCACCCGTCGCACCCGTCGACACCAGCGGCGCGCTCGTCGCGAAGTTCGCGCCGTTCGTGCCGGTCGTGATGCCGGCCAGCAGGGTGTGGCCCGCGAACGCCGCCGGAGCGATCGTCAGCGCGGTGGCCGGGATCGAGTCGGCGCCCTTGGTGAATGCCGACGCCGCGGCGGCGAGGTTCCAGCCCTTGAGCGTGGCACGGTCATCGACCACCGTCACCTTGCCGAGGGGCTTGGTGGAGGTTCCACCACGCGTGACGTTGCCGAAGTCGACCGCCGTCTGCTCAGCGTTCAGCGACCACAGGTCGGCCGCCGTGACCGTTGCCTTCAGGTCGACGGTGTCGCTGAGCGGGTCACCGGGGTTGACCGGGTCGGCAGCCTTGGCGAAGGTGCCCCACCCGACGATCGCGAACGTCGCGTCACCCGGGAGGGTGAAAGCGACCGTGTGCGCGCCGACCGGCAGGCTCGAGATGTTGACGACCGCGTTGCCGCTGGCGTCCGTCGTCACGGGGCCGAGGTTGGTCGGGGTCGACCAGGCCCAAGCCGTAAGCGTCTTGTTCGCGTTCGCGTTACCCAGCGGCACCGTGATGGTGGTCGCACCTGCGGCGGGATCGGCGATCGTGACCTTGCCCGCGTCAGTGCCCGCGGGCTGCGTCGGAGCGGTCGGCGCTGCTGCGGTGACCGAGCCCGTGAAGGCCTGGTCGGCGTTGCCAGCGGAGTTGGTCGCGCGCAGCGTGAAGCTGTACGCACCCGCTGCCGTCGGCGTGCCCGAGACGACACCCGTGGCCGCGTCGAGGTTCAGGCCCGCGGGAAGCGTGCCCGCCTGGACTGCCCACGTGATGGGCGCCGTTCCGGTTGCCGCGATCGTCTGCGAGAACGCGGTGCCCTGCGTCGCCGCGTTGAGCGCGGTCGTGGTGATCGCCGGGGCGACCGCGGCTGGGCCTGGCGGGGTCCAGCTGAGGCTGCCACCCGTGGCGGCGGTACCCGAACCGAGCGTGACCGTCGTGAAGACGACCTGGACAGCGTGGTTGCTGCCGTCCACCCACGCCTCACCGAGGCTGAAGGTACCACCCGCATTCAGCAGGTCGTGGAAGTCGCCAGCCACTGAGGGGTTGTCGGTCAGGTTGTTCGGCGTGGCATCCGGACCCCATCCGCCACCGCCGCCGGTGCCGAGATACCCGGCGGGGTTGTCCTCGGTTCCGGGGGTCGCGATGAAGGCCACGACACCGACGTAACTCGCGGGGTCGGTGAAGTTCGTCCCGGCCGTCGGGTCGCTCTCGATCGGGGAGAGCAGCACGCTGCTCTCCTTCCAGTTGTTGCCCGAGGCTGGCAGGGCGAGGCCGCTCGTGCCGTCCAGGAGGTAGACCGGCTGGTTGCTGGTCGGGTTGGCAGCGAACGCGGGGCTCGTCGCGAGGACGCTGCTCGCGGCGACCGCCGCGAACGCGGCCAGCACGGCGACGCTGCGCTTAGTGGTGTTCTTCATGACTATTCTTGTCCCTTGGTTTGTCGTGACTGGATCAGTACGTGTCGGATGAGAGGGCGTAGACGACCGTGGTCGTCGACGGGGCGAGGAAGCCGAACTTCGTCTTGACGGCACCCGGGGTAGACGGGAGGCTGCCGTAGCCGGCGAGGCTCGACGCGGTGGTGTTAGTCGGGTTGAGCAGCGTGGTGAGCTTCGCGTCGCCCGAAAGCGCCGAGAGTGCGGTTACGAGATAGGTGTTGCGACCCCACGTCGAATTCGAGTAATAGCCGCTCGTCGGGGCGAGCGTGGTTGTGCCCGTGAACACCGTCGTGGAGCCGGCGAGCGGGTTGCCCAGCTTCACTACTCCGGTTGCGCCGAGGGCAGTGTTCGCAGCCGTGATCGAGTTGAAGGGAACGGCGCCGTTAGACTGCGCGATCCAACCAGCTGCAGAGAACGGGATGACCGCGCCGACACCCGCAGCGCTGAGCTCGGTTGCGACGTTCTCCTGCTTGGTCTCATCGATGGCCGCCACGCCCGCGGGACGGTTGTTGTTCGGGTAGCCGAGGCCGGTTCCCCCACCATTCCCGAGGAAGAACTTGCGGGTGCCTGAGGACGACTGCGGGAGGAGCGGGCGCAGGGTGACGCCGGCGATCGGCTGCGTGCCGTCGTAGAGGTTCTTCAGATCGGCGCCCGTCAGTGCGGCGACAGCGTCCTTCTGACCCTGAGTCCAGGACGCGTCCTCGACGTACGCGTACGACACGGCGTCGCGGGCGAACGGCACGAAGGCGATGTCACTCGCGGCAGGGCTCGACTGGTTGGAGTCGAGCGTCTTCGGGCCGCCCGACGAGCGCGCGATGTCTACATAGCTCTGCAGGTTCTGCGTGCCGGTCTTCGACCATTGGAAGCCATTGTTCTTCAGGTTGTACGACGCGATCATCGAGTTGATGCCGTCACCCGACCCGGAGGGACGGAGGAAGTACTTGAACTGGCTGCCCGACTTGGTCTGGATGTAGCTGCCTGAGCCGGTGTTGGGGAATGCGTCGAACGAGGCGTTGGGCACACCAGACGTCTTGACCTGAACGAACGAACCCGTCACGTTGGTGCCGTTGACAAGTGCGTTCACAACGTCCTGAATCGTGTCCGAGCCGGCGAGCGCGTAGCCACCGGTTGGCGTGGTCGGCTCGGCGTTAGCCGGGGCGGCCACGAACGCGACGCCTGCCAAAGCGATCGCAACAACTGCGCCAAACGACGCAGCTTTCTTGAACTTCATGGGTTGCCTTTCGGAGGTGGAGAGTCCGACGCGGATCCGCGTCGTCTTGGTCCCAGTGAGTGGGCTCAAGTCTTTGTTGGGAGGCGTTTACGACGCCCGGCGATGGTGCCGATCACACCAGCGAGGATCACGACCATGACTGCCAGCGGCACGACCGCACTCAGCGTGGAGATGGGATCGTCCGGGGTGGTGCCGGAGCTCAAGGCGGGAGCCGCAGGTCCGGTCGGGCTCGGCTGGTCGGACGACGCGGAGTCGACGTCAGAAGTGACCGCCGCGGTCCCGCCGCCGGCGAATGTGCGCGCATTCGTGCTCGATGCGCCGGAGGTCGTTGTCGATGAAGTGGGAGGTTGTGGCGGGCTGATCGATGCCGGTCCGGCAGCGATTCGGTCGGCCGCGGCCACCGCGGCGGCCGCCCATGCTGCAGGTATGGGAGCGTAGCCGTCGGGCAGTTGCCCATCTGCCGAGCCAGGTTGCTGACCGGCTCCCACCGCGTAGCGGATGAACGAGGCGTAACTTTCGCGCAGCGCTGCGTCCGGGTCATCGGCGCGCGCCGCAGCGTATACAGGCATCGCGAGCGGGTATGCCGCGCTGGCGGACTTCGATTCACTCGACGTTGGGTCGAACTCCACAATCCCCGACGATCCCGGTGTGGGCTTCATCGCATCGACAGCAGCTGTGAGGCTCGATACCGTCGGAGCCACGAACTCGCCCGCGGGATTCAGAAGGGCAGCGGTGTATACGCCGTACCGGGCCGAAGCGCCGAGATCCGTCACGCTGAGTACCGCCTGATAGCCAGGCAGTCGCCGGACTGTTTTGGTGAATTTGGGAGGACTCCCTTGGGCGTCCCATGAGCCAAGCAGCAGGCCATCCCCTTGAAGCACGAGCTTGCCGCCGGTGTCGTAGTCGTTGGTGAACGGCCGCCACGTGACGAGGTTGATAGACGGCGTGCCGTCCGAGCTGTTGGGGGGACTCTCGATCGGATCCGCTTTTGGATAGTTGTCAGCCGGTAGTTCGAGTGCAGAGCCCGTGGGGTTCACGGTCGGGTTGGTCGAGAACCAGGGGTTCACCTTCATCCCCCACGGGTCTGGATCACCGTTCAGGAATGCGCGTGCGTCGGCGTCGGCGAGCACGTATCTCCAGAGTGCAACCGCGCCATCAGATCGTCCTTGCGGGACGAGCACACCGGCGAAGGCAAGGCCTCGCAGGCCCTGATATCGCCAATCAGACTCGTTGATCGCCTGAAAATCCGGATCCTCGACGAGGTTGAATGCGTTGTGACCAGGGTCAGCATTGCTTTTGTAGCCAATCTCAGATTTGTCGGCTCCATAAGGCAGCGCTTCGACGTACGAGGACGTCAATAGCTTGGACACCACCCTCGGCGTGAGCTTCATCTGAGTGAAGGGCAAATTTGAGCGACCTGAGACATCTGTCGGCGCTGACGAATCGTTGGGTGCTGTTCGGTCGACGGCAAATGCGATTGATAGCCCTGTCAGTGCTATAGGCGCATAGGTCAGAGGATCCTTGCCGCCGTCGGGCAGTGACAAAGCCTGAGAAGTAAGGGCGAGCGGCGCACTGGGATCATTGGCCGCAGAGGTGACCGCGTTTGACTCCACACTCGTGAGATGTGAATAGACGGCCCCGCCGGCTGCCCCGCAGAGCTTGGGCTGCCACGACTGCACAGCGTTAGCTACCAGCTCGCTACCCTGCAGCTGTCTCTCCGTAGCTCCGATGGAGCAGTGTGCCCCGATGGCTCGGAAATCGAGACGGATCGCGAGACGGTGCTTCCAGTTATCCCAGAACAACCCTGACGACGAGTTCTGCACCTCGCCCACATCATTTGTTCCGCGCGGTACGACAACCAGCCAACACGGCTTGCCGGTTGCGGACTCGCCTGTCCCGTCTGTCGAGCCACACCCGAGCCCGATCGATTGCAGCGCCGTTTGTGTCTCGAAGTTGACCGACCCCGTTCCATCGCTACCGCTTCCGGCCCAGGGGATCTCGTTTGTCGTATAGCTCGTCTGGAACTCATTCACGTTCACGCTCTTGGCTCCGGGTACGCGCTTGCCGTCCAAGATCGTCGCGACAACGTCCCCCGTCGCGGAGTGGAACGGTATCGCGGTAAACGTGGGGTTCAGGAAGTTCGTCCCCGGCACGGTGTACTGCTGGTCTTGTTCAGCGACACTCCCCGTGGCTCGCGCACCGTCGCGCGTCTGGCCGGACTTGTTGAACGCGCCATACTCGCAAGTGGTGCGGTCGGGTTGACGATTCCCGCTCGCATCGAGCACAGCATTGCCGTTGGCGTCCAGCAGATCTCCCCAGCATTGAAAGATCTGGAGAAAGTTCGTGCCGCCGCTACCCGGGACCGGAGGCTGCGAAGCCTTGCCACCAGTCCAACTGATCTTGAGGCCCTGATTTACGAGGTCAACCGTTTGCGACACCGTCACCGACAGTTCGGGCATCGGCGCCGTCGCCAGGTCGGGATCCTGATCCTTCGCGTTGACCGTCACGGCACTCGACTCGGCAGCCTGCGCCGAGGTGCCGAACGCCACGCTCGACCCCGCAACCAAGGCGAAGACTGCACCGGCTGCCAGCACTCCGCTGAGCGCGGATGCGAACCGTGTGCGGCGTCGAGCGCGCAGCATCGTAGGCAATGTTTCTCCAGAGGATTTTCGGCGAGAACCCCAGCGCCGATGACCTCAAGCTATGAGCGCACTGTGGCCGTCAGATGAACGAGCTGGGAACTACGTGACTCCACTCGGTGCTCGCGGATCAAACGAGAAAAAGCCCAGGCTAGCGCTATAAAAAGCGCCTACGCGTCTATCGCTTTTCGCGCCCATTTCGACGCAGGCGTCGCGACACCAGCGGCGGTACGACGACCGCGGCGAAGAGTAGAGCCCCGGCCGCGAGCATGACGACCTGGGGGGTTCCCCAGCCGTCCGAAGCGAGCGTGAAGGGCGACGACACAGCCTTGCCGGCCGACGCTGCAGATCCCGAGACGAGGTTGCCGTTGGCGTCGTAGACGGCGTCTGATGCGGCCGCACCTGCCGCGGCAGCGCCCGCAGCAGCGGCGTCGCCGGTGGTCGAGGCATCCCCCGTTGCTGCTCCCCCACTCGCGGCGGTGCCGGTTCCGCCCGTACCGGTCACCGGAGTGTCGACCAGCGCGCCGCCGGTGCCTGTCGCGCACTGCGTCGGACCCTGCTTGTCGCAGTCGGCGGGCTGCGGCGCGTTCGCCGCCAGTTGGTTGCTCGACGGCGAATCGCCGGGCTTGAAGGTCGGGTTGTTGCACGCGTTGAAGTCGACGCCGCCGACCGTGCCCGGAATGCTCGTGAGGACATCGGATGCTGCCTGCACGAGGTTCATCGGAAGCGGGGAGTAACCCAGAGCTGCGGCCTGCTGCTGGCCCTCGCAGATCATGTACCCGGCGAACTTGCTGAGCGTCTTGCCCTTCTCCGCGGTGAACACCTTGTTGGTCTGGGTGGGAACGATCATGTACGAGTAGCTCGACATGGGGTAGGTGCGCGGGTCGGCGTTGTTGTAGACACCGTCGAGGTTCTGCGTGAGGTCGGTGTTGATGGCGGCGCCCATCAGAGCCACGGCCACGGATTGGTACGTCGGCTCGACGTAGTAGCCCTGATTGTTCAGCACTTTGGCGACCGGGAAGCCCGACTTCAACGCATAGGAATACTCGACGTACGTGATCGCGCCTTCGCCGTAGCTCTGGCTGACGTAACCGGCCACGCCGAGCGAACCGTTCTGCCCCTTGAACGTCGAATTCACCTGCGGGAACTGCGACCGCATCCCATACGTCCACACCGACGGGAACTGCTTCGACATCCACAGCGTGAACTGCGCGCTCGTACCCGAACCGTCGGATCGATACACCGGCGTGATCACCTTGTCGGGCATCGCAAGAGCCGGGTTGTCGGCCTGAATGGCAGGGTCGTTCCAGTTGGCGATCGCCCCCGTGAAGATCTTCGCGATCACCTCACCCGACAGTCGCAGGTTCGTGACCTGCTTTCCGCCGATCTTGAGGTTGTACATCAGCGACGTGCCACCGGCCACGATCGGCATGTACTTGAACCCCGTCGTCGGAGCCTCCGGCGCAGACCCGTCCTCCGGCTGCGCCTGGAAAGGGATCTCGCTGATCGCGAAGTCGACCGTCTGGTTGATGAAATCCTGCCGGCCGGCGGACGACCCGGTGCCGCTGTAATTGACCGTCATGCCGTAGTTGGCCGCGACGTTCTTGCGCCACTGATCGAGGGCGTTCTGTGACCAGGTCGAGCCCGAGCCCGAAATGGGGACGTAGGTCTCAGCGTGTGCGGGGAGCGGGATCGTCGCGATCATCGCGGTGATCACCGCCACCGCACTGAAACGGGCCCAGCGGGCGCGAGCACTCACGAGGGCGTCTCCTCATTCGGGGGTGTCGGGTTCTTGTCGGACTGGCTCTGATCAGCGGCGCGCTGAGCCATGCGCCATTCGAGGTCGGCCGGAGGGCGACCCTTCGGCTTCGCGGGCTTTCGCTGAGCGGGAGTGGATGCTGGGCTCGAGGGTGCGCCAGGTGTGGTCTCGACAGGCACGACCACCGCAGGGTGCACGACCACCGCGGGGTGGGGCGACGGCGATGCTTTGACGGGCTCAGCGACCGGAGCAGCGCGCTCGATGCGCTGCAGGTCGCGCTGCGAGCCGGCTGCGGCGGCGCGGCGCTGGCGATCCGAGAGCTGGCCTGGCCCGCGTCCGCCGATCACTCGCGCGATGAGGAACAGCGCGAGCACCAGCAGCACGAGCACGGCGGCCGCGCCGAAGCCGCGCGCGATCATGCTGGGCTCGGGCGACTTCACGAAGTCGAACACCTGCAGCGGCAGCGAGATCATCGGCCCCTCGAAGGGGTTGACGTTCATCTCGGCCGTGACGCCCGAGGTGAGCAGCACCGGCGAGGTCTCGCCGATTCCGCGGGCAGTGCCGAGGATCACGGCGGTCACGAGCCCTGACCGGGACGTGGGCAGCACGACGTTCCAGACCGTGCGCCACCGCGTCGTGCCGAGGGCATACGAGGCTTCGCGCAGGTTGTTCGGCACGAGGCGGAGCACGACGTCGGAGGCGCGGATGATGATCGGCAGCATCATGACGCTGATCGCGAGAGATGCAGCGAACCCCGACCTCTGGTGGGTGACGAGCGTGATGACCGCGGCGTAGATGAAGAGCCCCGCGACGATCGACGGCAGCGCCGTCATAGCGTCGGAGATCGTCCGCACGAAGCGAGCGAACGGCCCGCCGACCTCATTGAGAAAGACCGCGGTCGTGATTCCGAGCGGGATCGTGATGATGAGCGCGATGCTGATCTGGATCAGGCTGCCGACGATCGCGTGAGAGATGCCGCCCACGGTCAGTGGGTCGAGGGGGCCGGCGAGCTTCATCGTCTCGACGAAGAAGTTCGGGTTGAGGAGGGCCGGCAGACCACGCACCACCGTGAACGCCAGCACGAACGTGAGGGCGCTCAACAAGACCGTGCCCGCCGAGTAGAACAGCGCCGTCATGATGCGATCGCTCACCGTCAGGCGGTCCGCCCGCAGCGAAGAGAGCACCGCGTAGATGCCGAGGAAGGCGAGGAACGAGATGATCAGCCACCCGATGACTCCCGTCATCGGCGTGATCCAGCCGAACAGCAGCGTCGCGAGCGCGAGCCCGGCAGCAGCCGCGCCGAGCGCATTGAACGAATCATCGAGCGGGATGCTCCGCAGGTCGCGCCGCGCACCGGCGGCGCCTCCCCGCAGAGGGATCGAGGTACGGCGGTTCTCGTCGACCGTGCGCTCGTCGACCGAACGCTCAACCATCGACCGGTCGTCAATGGACGATTGCGGACGTGCCTCGAGGATCGTCATCAGTCGCTCTCCGCTCCGGACCGGCTGCGCGCGACGATGAGCGACGCGCTGAAGTTGACGATGAGCGTGATGATGAAGAGCACGAGGCCGGCCGCCATCAGTGCCGAGAGCCCGAATTGGCTCGCCTCTCCGTAGCGCAAAGCGATCAGGGCTGACACCGAGTTGGTGCCGGTCTTCAGCACCTGCCAGTTGATTGAGAAGATCGGCGAGATGATCATGACGACCGCGATCGTCTCGCCGAGCGCGCGACCCAGCGCGAGCATCGTGCCGCCGATGATGCCACCCCGGCCGAACGGCAGCACGACGGTGCGGATCATTCCCCACCGCGTCGAGCCCAGCGCGAGAGCGCCTTCGCGCTCGCCGAGCGGGGCCTGGGAGAACGCCTCGCGCATCACCGACGTCTGGGTCGGGACGATCATGAGCGAGACCACGATGCCGGCGATGAAGGCTGACGACGTGAAGGCACCAGCATCCGTGATCGGCGTGCCGCTCGCATCCGTCACCGCGAAGATCGGGATCCAGCCGAAGTAGGTCGAGATCCACTGCGAGACCGGGATGACGTTGGCCTGCAGGAAGAACACGCCCCACAGGCCGAAGACGACACTGGGGACGGCCGCCATGAGGTCGACCAGCGAGATCAGGGTCGACTTGATTCTCCCCGGAACGATCTCGCTGATGAGCAGCGCGGTCGACAACGACAGCGGCAGCGCGATCGAGAGGGCGATCAGGGCGATCGTGACGGTGCCGAACAGCACGGCACCGACGCCGAACGTGCCCGTCTCGGGCGACCACTCCTGCGTCCACAGGAACGCCGGACCGGCCTTCGCGAGCGCCTCGCTCGCACGCCCGGAGAGGAAGATGCCCACCGCGAGCATGATCGCGACGGTGATGCCCCCGGCGGCATAGCAGACCGTGCGGAAGATGCGATCGACGCGGACAGGGCGCGACTTCAGCGAGCGCGGCTTCGGTGCGGAGCCCGCAGCGGATGCCGAAATGACTTCCGTGACGGAATCTGTCATGTCACCTCCGTAGCGGGCTGGGTGTCGGTGCACGGCGGGACGGATCCGCGCGGGGCGTGACTATTGCAGGTGCTGGGCATCGATCGGGCTCGACGCATCGCGCGGGCGCATACCCGGCGTGAGCCAGGATGACTCGCGGAAGTGAACGAGGATCGCTGGGCGTGTGTCCTAGGTGTGACGAGCTGTCGTGCGAGGAGTGACGGTCGTCGAAACGCGCGTCGACGCGCGGCGCTCACGGCCCCGCGCTCCGCGACGCGGTCGGCTCAGGGGTGGGGGTCGTGGTGGGGGGGGGGGGGGGGGGGGGGGGGGGAGGGGGGTTGGCGTCGTGGGTGGCGAGGGCGTGCGGGTCACCGTGAGCGTCACCGTGCCGCCTACTCGCGACACCTCGCCGGCACTCGGGGTTGAGCCCGTCACGAGCCCGGGCGTGTCGCCGTCGACCTCGGTGACCTGCGACGAGAAGCCGGCAGCGGCCAGCGCTCCGGCGGCCTCGGTCGGCGAAAGCCCGGCGACGGGCGGAACCGCGTTGTTGCCTGAGGCGACCCGGAGTGCCACCACAGACCCGACGAGGGCGTACTCCCCCGCGGCGGGCGTCGAGGCCAGCACAGTATCGGCCGGCGCGGCCGAGTCTTCGCGCGTCACATCGCCCACGGCCAACCCCGCGCGCGCGAGGGCGGCGTCGGCGTCGGCGACGGATAGTCGAACGACCTCGGGGACCGGCGTGCTCGGCACGGAGGTCTCGATGGCCACGGGCGCCTCGACACTGGCCGTCGGCGCTAGAGACGGGGATGCTGATGCCGACGCCGCCGGAGCAGGAGCCGTTGATGCGGCCATGGCCGAAATGCCGACGATCGCGGTCAGGGCGGCGATCGTCGCCACGATCACCATCCACGGCTGCACCCCGCCCCGACCGGCATCCGGTCGCTCCGATGGGCGCGACGCAGGCTTCGGATCGACCGGCACACTCGTCCGGTAGACGCGCGTCACGCTCGTGGAATCGGGCGCACCTCCCGGTGGCGCGACGAGGTCGGTGGACGCGTCGCCGGCCGCAGCAGCCGAGGCACTTGTGGCGGGCTCGCGGAACGCGCCGATGGCCGAGGTGACGGCCAGGCGCATGGCGACAGCATCCGCGTACCGATCTTCTGGGCGCTTGAGCATCGCGGTGGTGACGACGCGATCCAGCGCCGCGGGCAGTCCGCGCCGACTCGCGGACGGCACCGGCGGGGGCGCCGACAGATGCGCCCGCACGACCGTCGCCGTGTCGCCCGAGAACGGAGGGCGCCCGGTGAGCGCGAAGTACAGGGTCGCACCGAGCTGGTACAGATCGCTGGCTTCGCCGACCGGTCGAGCAGACAGCTGCTCGGGCGATGCGTAGGGCACGCTCGCGACGACCGTCGTCGGTGCACCCCCCGAAGGTGCAGCGCCGGTCGGTGGGGCGCCGGTCGCGCTCAGCAGCGCGTCGGCGCCCACGGTCGAGCGGCCCGGCACGTCGGCGAGCCCGAAATCGAGGAGCCGGACGCTCGCTTCGAACGCCGCACGGTCGTAGCCGGGGCCGAGCGACCCGGGGTCGAACATGATGTTCGCGGGCGTGATATCGCGGTGCACCACGCCCCCGGCATGCGCGGCGGCCAGAGCATCGAGCGTGGCAGCAGCGACGGCGACGGCCTCATCGATCGCAAGCGGGCCGTGCTCGCGCACGTGATCGGCGAGGCTCACGCCCTGCACGCGCTCCATCGAGATCCAGACGATGGGCGGATCGGAATCTTCGGCGCCGGCGTCGAAGATCTCGGCGAGGCCGGGGTGATCGATCGACTGGGCCGCGTGCACCTCCTCGAAGAACGCCTCCCACACCGAGCGCTCGACAGCGAGATGCGGGTGCAGCAGCTTGAGCGCGACCTCGCGCCCGGTCTGCTCGTCGACGGCCGCGAAGACGGACGCCGTGCCGCCGCTTCCGAGGAGCGTGCGGAGGTGGAATCGCCCGGCGACGAGTCCTTCCGTCACGAGATCGACACCCTCACGAGACCGACACCCTCACGACATCAGTTCTGCGATGTCACGCGTGCTGTCGCCGCCTGCGGCCGCGAGCTCGCCGACGAGACGAAGGGCCAGTGCACCCGCCTTGCGCGCCGCCGATCGGTTCTCGTACCGTCGGGCGCTCATCATCACGAGCTCCTCGCCCCGCGTCACGAACCACCCGGTGCTGCGCACCCGCGCCGCCGTGGCCGCGCGGACCTCGAATTCGGACTGCGACTTCAGCAGCAGCCCGATGTCGGTCAGGGCGGCGCGCTCGTGCGGGTAGAGGCGGCAGCCGCGCGCGATCTCGCGCTGATTGTCGCTCACCAGGCGCCAGGCGAGCACCGGGCCCGTGAGCGGCCCGTCGTTCTGGGGCGCGCGTACACCGGTGTGATCGGCGACGATGTCGTGCGCACTGCGGAGCCAATCGACCGCTGCGCGCTGGTCGGGGCTGTGGAACCGCGCGAAGAGGAAGTGCGCGGTCATCCCCGCCCTCTTTCTCGCGCCGCGTCTGCATGGTGGGCGCCTGGGAAGATTGCCCGCGACAGGCCACCGTCAGGCGGCCTGCGGGTGAACGCAGTGCGGACAGGTGCACTACCGGGAGTTAACCCGGCGAGATTCCGGGGCGCGCCCCGGACCTGCTACAGCCCGAGCGCGTGCGCGACGGCCTGAGTCCGCGCGATGAGCTCGGCGCGCTGCTCCCGGACGCGCACCGGCGCGGTTCCGCCGACGCCCGTGCGGCTCGCGACCGATCCTTCGACCGTCAGCACGTCGCGGACGCCCGGGGTGAGTCTCGGCGATACCTGCGAGAGAAGGTCGTCACCAGCATCCGACAACTCGATTCCGCGCCGCTCGCACGCCTTGACCAATGCGCCCGAGATCTCGTGGGCGTCGCGGAAGGGCACACCCTGCTTCACGAGCCACTCGGCGACGTCGGTCGCGAGGCTGAACCCCTGCGGGGCGAGGAGTGTCATGCGGGCGGTGTCGAAGCGGAGCGTCGCGACCATGCCCGTGAACGCCGGCAGCAGCACCTCGAGGGTCGCGATGGAGTCGAAGACCGGCTCTTTGTCTTCCTGGAGGTCGCGGTTGTAGGCCAAGGGCAGGCCCTTCAGCGTCGCGAGGAGGCCGGTGAGGTTGCCGATCAGGCGACCGGACTTGCCACGGGCGAGCTCCGCGATGTCAGGGTTCTTCTTCTGCGGCATGATGCTGGACCCGGTCGAGTAGCCGTCGTCGAGCGTGACGAACCCGAACTCGCGGGTGTTCCAGATGACGATCTCTTCCGCGAACCGCGAAAGGTCGATACCGATCTGGGCGGCGACGTAGGCGAACTCGGCCACCACATCGCGGGCTGACGTGCCGTCGATCGAGTTCTCGGACGGCCGGCTGAGTCCGAGCTCGCTCGCGACCAGGTGCGGATCGAGCCCCAGGGTCGATCCGGCCAGGGCCCCGCCGCCGTACGGCGACACGGAGGCCCGCGCACTCCAGTCGCGCAGCCGCTCGAGGTCGCGCACGAGGGGCCACGCATGGGCCTGCAGGTGATGGGCGAGCAGCACCGGCTGCGCGTGCTGGAGGTGGGTGCGCCCCGGCATGACCGCGGTCGGATGCGCTTCGGACTGGGCGACGATCGCGTCGATCAGCCGCACGACGTCGCGGGCGAGTGTGCGCGAGTGATCGAGCAGGTACATGCGCACGAGCGTCGCGATCTGGTCGTTGCGGCTGCGGCCGGCACGCAGCTTGCCGCCGAGTTCGGGGCCGACCACCCCGATCAGCGCCTGCTCGAGCGCACCGTGCACGTCTTCGTCGCCGGGAGCCGCCCGCAGCGTGCCGTCGGTGATCCCCGCCGCGAGGGTGTCGAGCCCGGAGTGCATCGCCCGCTCCTCGTCGACGGTGAGGTAACCGGCGGCGGCGAGAGCCTTGGCGTGCGCGTGCGATCCGGCGATGTCATACAGCGCCAGTGCCCAGTCGAAATGCGTCGAGCGGCTCAGCGTGGCGAGCTCGGGCGACGGTCCCGAGGCGAATCGGCCGCCCCACAGCGCGCCTTCGTTGGTGCCGTCGCTCTTCTCATCGCTCACCGCATCAGCCTACCGAGAGTGCATACCGGGTACCGCAATGCACCCTCGACCGTCGCAATGCACCCTCAACCGCCGCAATGCACCCTCGACCGTCGCAATGCACCCTCAACCGCCGCAATGCACCCTCGCCGAGGGTGCATTGCGGAAACCGAGGGTGCATTGCGGGAACCGAGGGTGCATTGCGGGGGTGGTCAGGAGTCAGGAGTGACCGGGCGCGAGAACGCGCGCGACAGTCGCTCCATGGTCCACTCCAGGGGACCCCTTCCGACCAGAAGCGCCCAGGCGGTGCACCCGGCGATCGTCCACAGCGCGAACGGGGCGAACGGGGCCAGCGCCCGGAAGCCAGGTAGGTCTCCCGTATCACCGAGGGTGTACGCCGCGACGATCGCCCATGCCACGATCTGCGCGGTGTATGCGGTCAGCGGCATGGCCCCCACCGCGCGCAGCGGCACGACCGGATACCGCACGATCGTCCGGCACAGCAGGAGGCAGGCGCCGATCACGGCGATCGCGAAACCGCCCGATCCGATCACCTCGAGAAGTCCGGTCGAATGCGGTCGTGCGGTCCACAGCCGGCTCCAGTACGAGACATTCTCGGATGCCTCATCCGCACCGCTCGCCGCGTTCAGGCCGTAGCCGACTGCGGCGAGCACGGCGCCGACCACCAGCATCCACATTTGGACGACACCCCTTCGTACGTCGAGCCGGGCGAAGCCCATGCCCGCCACGATGAATGCGATCCAGGTGAGGAACGGGTAGTGCCAGCCGATCGCAAGAGCGAGCCCCTCACCGGCCTCTTCGCCCCAGAACGGCAGATCGTCGACCCAGACCTGCACGAACGGCATGACGACCGCGAGCACCGCCGCGAGCGGGAGCAGCACCCGGGCACTCAGCGGCACGAGCGGTATGGAGAGAAGGAACAGGAATGCGTATGCCGGAAGGATCACATAGACGGGCACGCCGGTGACGATCAGGAGGGCGCCCAGCAGCCACAGGAACATCGCCCGCACGAGCAGTCGCGCGCGCACCGCGCGCAGCTGCGCGCCCTCGGCCGGGCGGGCGCCGCCGGAGAGCAGCCCGATCGAGACTCCGGCGATCGTCGCGAAGAGGATCGACGATCGGCCGTCGGCGACCCCGAGCCACGTGGCGGCGTCGGCGAGCGCGAAATCGGGCAGGGCCAGAAGGTGCGCGGCGAACATGCCGAGCACGGCGAGTCCGCGCGCGAGGTCGGTCCCTGCGATCCGGCCAGGGCCGTCGAGGCGCTGCCAGCGTGACGCGAGCCAGCCCTCGGCGCGTTTCATCTCGCTGCGCTCGCTCAACGACCCGACCTCCGGGGCTCGGCGGGCGCGGTCAGCCTTGACGCAGCAGCCACACGAGCAGCGCCTTCTGGGCATGGAGGCGGTTCTCGGCCTCGTCCCACACAACGCTCTGCGGGCCGTCGATGATCTCGGCATCGACCTCGTATCCGCGATCGGCGGGCAGGCAGTGGATGAAGATCGCCTCGGGCCGGGCGAGCGACATGAGCTCGCGCGTCACCTTGTATTCGCTGAGATCGCGCAGGCGCGAGAGCTTCTCCTCCTCCTTGCCCATCGACACCCAGGTGTCGGTGACGATCACATCGGCACCGGCCGCTGCTTCCAACGGGTCGGTGTAGAGCGTCACGGATCCGCCCGTCTCGGCCGCCCGGCGGTCGGCGTCCGCGATCACGTCTTCGCGCGGCGCGTACGACTCGGGCGAGGCCACGCGCACGTGCATGCCCGCCGTGACGCCGGCCAGCACGTACGAGTGCGCCATGTTGCTGCGGCCGTCGCCGAAGAACGAGAGCGTGAGACCTTCGAGATCGCCCTTGTGCTCACGGATCGTGAGCAGGTCGGCCAGCAGCTGGCACGGATGGAAGTCGTCGCTCAGCGCGTTGACGACCGGAACCGTGGTGCCCGCCGCCATCTCCTCCAGCCCCGCCTGCGCGTACGTCCGCCACACGATCGCAGCGACCTGGCGCTCGAGAACTCGCGCCGTGTCGGCGGGGGTCTCCTTGCCGCCGAGCTGACTGCTGGCGGTCGAGATGATCAACGGCGACCCGCCGAGGTCGGCGATGCCGACCGCGAACGACACCCGAGTCCTCGTGGAGGACTTGTCGAAGATGACCGCGACGGTCTGCGGGCCGGCGAGGCTCTTGTCGGCCCAGCGGTCTTTCTTCAGCTCGATCGCGAGGTCGATGATCTCGCGCTGCTCTGCAGCCGTGAGATCATCGTCGCGCAGCAGATGACGGGTCACGCGGGCACCTCCTCTGGGGATTCCGATGCCTCGAGCATCAGCGAGTCCTCGACGGTCTTCAGCGTTGCGGCGAACAGGGCGGCGAACTCGTCGATCTCGACGTCGCCGATCGTCAGCGCCGGAGCGAGTCTGACCGTGTCATCGTTCGCGGCGTTGACGATGAGCCCATGCTCCTGCGCGGCCGCGACGACCGCCTTGGCGACGGGATGCCGCAGCCCCACGCCGACGAGAAGGCCCTGGCCGCGGCATCCGTTCACCAGCGGTGAGTCGATCGCCTCGATCGCCGCACGGATCTGGATGCCCCGCTCCGCGGCGTTCTGGACGAGCCCCGCACTCTCGATCTCGGCGAGGACGGCCCCGGCCACCGCAGTGCCCAGGGCGTTCCCGCCGAAGGTCGAGCCGTGCGTGCCCGGGTAGAAGAGGTCGCTCGCCGCGCCGAACGTGATGAGCGCGCCGATCGGGAACCC
Organism: uncultured Microbacterium sp.; assembly: GCF_964244775.1. NCBI lineage: Bacteria > Bacillati > Actinomycetota > Actinomycetes > Micrococcales > Microbacteriaceae > Microbacterium > uncultured Microbacterium sp. Next base: position 375,546 of record NZ_CAXTJR010000002.1, on the reverse strand, counting down.
GCCGCCGATGCCCTTGGCGACGGTGATCGCATCCGGCGTGATGCCGGTGTGCTGGAAGGCGAACCACTCGCCCGTGCGACCGGCCCCCGTCTGGATCTCGTCGAGGATCAGCAGCGCGCCGTGGCGCTCGGTCAGCTCGCGCGCAGCCTCGAGGTATCCCTCGGGCAGCTCGATCACCCCCGCCTCCCCCTTGATCGGTTCGACGAACAGCGCCGAGACCCGGTCATCCAGCGTCGCCTCGAGGGCCTCGATCGTCGAGTCGATGAACTCGACGCCGGGCACCATCGGCAGGAACGGCTCTTGCATCGCCGGCTTACCGGTGAGTGCCAGGGTGCCCATCGTGCGGCCGTGGAATGCGCCGTTCAGGGCCAGGATGCGGGGGCGCGCCGCGCCACCGTTCTTTGCAGCTCCGTGCAGGCGCGCGAGCTTGAACGCGGCCTCGTTGGCCTCGGCGCCCGAGTTGCCGAAGTACACCCGGCCGGCGTCGCCGGTGCCCGCGATGCGCTTCAGGCGCGCGGCGAGCTCGAGCTGCGGTGGGGTGGCGAAGTAGTTCGACACGTGCGCGAGCGTGGCGGCCTGGTTCGCAATCGCCTCGACGAACACGGGATGCGCGTGCCCCAGCGAGTTGACCGCGATGCCGCCCAGGAAGTCGAGATAGCGCCGGCCCTCGGCATCCCAGACGTAGGCGCCCTCACCGCGGACGAGCAGGGCGAGTCGGTCACCGAGGTTGCGGACGAGATCGCGCCCGACGTTCTCCTGCCACGACGTCTCACTCCGCTCCGAAGATTCAATGCTCACTGCGCCAACACCTCTGTTCCGATTCCCTTGCTCGTGAATATCTCGACGAGTACCGAATGCGGCACCCGTCCGTCGATGATCGCCGCGGTCTCCACGCCGTTTTCGACCGCGTCCAGGCACGCCTGCATCTTGGGGATCATCCCCGATTCGAGCCGCGGCATGATCGTGCGCAGTTCGGCCGAGGTCAGGTGCGAGACGAGCGAGTCGCGGTTCGGCCAGTCGGCGTAGAGGCCGGGCACATCGGTCAGCACGACGAGCTTGGTCGCCTTGAGCGCGACGGCGAGCGCGGCGGCCGCAGCATCCGCATTCACATTCAGCGAATGACCGGGGTGATCGAGGTCGGGGGCGATGCTCGAGACCACGGGGATGCGACCGGCGGCGAGGTGATCGAGCACCGGCCGCGGGTCGACGGTGACGACATCGCCGACGCGACCGAGGTCGTGCTCGACGCCGTCGACGGTCACGCCGCGGCGGCGTCCGCCGAATAGTCCCGCATCCTCACCCGAGAGCCCGGTCGCGAGCGGTCCGTGCGCGTTGATCCGGGCGACCAGCTGCGGATTGATCTGGCCGGTCAGCACCATGCGCACGACCGAGATCGCCTCGGTGCTGGTCACCCGGTAGCCGCCCTTGAACTCGCTCGGGATCGCCAGCCGGTCGAGCATCGACGAGATCTGCGGGCCGCCGCCGTGCACGACGACGGGCTTGACCCCGACGTACCGGAGGTAGGCGATGTCGGCGGCGAAAGCATCCTGCAGGTCGTCGCTGACCATCGCGTTGCCGCCGTACTTGATCACGACGATCTGATCGCGGAAGCGCTTCAGCCACGGCAGCGACTCGATGAGGGTCACCGCACGGGCGCTCGCGGCGGCGGGATCGGTCTCTTGGATGGCGGTCATGAGGCGTACGCGCTGTTCTCGTGCACGTAGTCGTGGGTGAGGTCGTTCGTGAGCACGATGGCCGATGCCGAGCCGACCTTGAGGTCGATGACGAGCGTCAGCGACCTGGGCGTCAGGTCGACCTCTTCTCGGGGACGGTCGGGGCCCCCCTGACTGCACACGCGCACGCCATTCATCGACACGTCGACGTCATATGGGTCGAACTGCGCGCTGGTCGTGCCGATGGCGGCGAGCACCCGGCCCCAGTTCGGGTCGTTGCCGAAGACGGCCGCCTTGAAGAGGTTGTTGCGGGCGACGCTGCGGCCCACCTCGACGGCTTCGTCTTCGGATGCCGCGTTCTGCACGATGATCCGGATGTCGTGGCTCGCGCCCTCGGCGTCGGACTGCAGCTGCTCGGCCAGGTCGATGCAGACCGCGGTGAGCGCCTCGACGAAGGCTCCGGGCGCGGGAGTGACACCGGACGCGCCGCTGACCATGAGGGTCACCTGATCGTTGGTCGACATGCAGCCGTCCGAGTCGAGTCGGTCGAAGCTCACCCGCGTCGCCTGCCGGAGTGCCGCGTCGGCCTCGCCGGCGGTCAGGACGGCGTCTGTCGTGATCACCACGAGCATCGTGGCAAGGCCGGGGGCCAGCATCCCGGCGCCCTTCGCCATCCCGCCGATCGTCCACCCGTTTTCGGTGCGGACGACCCGCTTGGGGCGCGAGTCGGTCGTCATGATCGCGAGGGATGCTGCGTCGCCGCCCTCTGCCGACAATTCGGCGATGCCCTGAACGGTGCCCGCCAGCACCTTCGCGCGGAAGACCTCATCGCCGGTGCCGATCAGCCCGGTCGAGCACACCAGGATGTCACCGGCGCTCACGCCGAGCAGTTCGGCGGCCTTCTCTGCGGTCTGGTGCGTGGTCTGGAAGCCGAACGACCCGGTGAAGCAGTTCGCGCCCCCCGAGTTGAGCACGATCGCCTCGATGACACCGTCCTTGATCGCCTGCTCGGACCACAGGATCGGGTTCGCCTTCGCGCGATTGCTCGTGAAGACCGCGGCTCCGGCCTTCAGCGGCCCTCTGTTTACGACGACCGCGACATCGGGCTTCCCTGTCGACTTGAGCCCGACCGCCACCCCGGCGGCTTCGAAACCTTTCGGCGCGGTGACGCTCACGGCGCGACTCCGTTCACGGTCAGTGCGGTGCCCTCGGCCAGGCCCAGCGCGATGTTCATGGATTGGATGGCAGCGCCGGCGGTGCCCTTGACGAGGTTGTCGACAGCGGCGATCACCACGACGCGGTTCGCGGCACGGTCGATCGCGAGGCCGAGAAGCGCGGTGTTGGCGCCCAGCACGTCGGCGGTGCGGGGGAAGTGGCCTTCGGGCAGCAGCTGGACGAACGTCTCGTCCGCGTACGCGCTCTCCCAGGCATCCCGGATCTCTGCGTCGGTGACGCCAGGCGCGATCGGAGCGGTGCTCGTCGCGAGGATGCCCCGCGCCATCGGCACGACGACAGGTGTGAACGAGATGCCGATGCTGTCGCTCGGCGAGCGGCGGGAGGCGGCGGCCGCGAGCGCCTGCCGGATCTCGGGAATGTGCCGGTGCGTTCCCCCGACCGCATACGGATTTGCGCTGCCGAGGATCTCTGCGCCGAGCAGGTTGGTCTTGAGGCTCTTACCCGCGCCGCTCGGCCCGACCGCCAGCACCGTCACGATGTCGGACGAATCGATGACGCCCGCCGCGACACCCGGGGCCAGGCTCAGACTCACTGTCGACGCGTTGCAGCCGGGGGCGGCGATGCGGGATGCCCCGACCAGCCGCTCGCGCTGTCTGCGGCCTTCGATGAGCAGCTCAGGAACGCCGTAGGCCCACGGCTCGTGGAAGTCGCCCCCGTAGAACTGGTTCCAGTCGGCCGCGGATTCGAGCCGGTGATCGGCCCCGGCGTCGATCACGAGTGGAGTGTCGGCGAGGGCCTCGGTGTACTGCCCGGACTGGCCGTGCGGCAGCGCGAGGAAGACGATGTCGTGCCCGGCGAGCACCTCGGGAGTCGTCTGCTGCAGAGTGAGATGCGCGAGCGAGCGCAGGTGCGGCTGATGCGCGATGAGGGGCTGCCCGGCATTGGCGTGCGCGGTCACGGTGCGCAACTCGACGTCGGGATGTGCGGCGAGGATCCGCAGGATCTCACCGCCCGCGTAGCCGGAGGCGCCGGATACGGCGACCGAGTAGGTCATGGTTTCCACCTTAAGGTCTGGGAGGTCGGGGGCCGAGACGGCGACGTCCGCAGAGTCCTCGAGGAGGACCGCACACGGGGTCGCCTAGAGTCGGCGTCCGCTGTCGCTCAGACGGGGCTGACGTCGGCGCGCCGGAGCGACGCTCGTGAGGAGCGTGGCGGAGGTGGGCGCTGCCGAAGGCATGGGCTGACGATAGTGCGCCGGGCGGGGCATCCGCAAATCGGACTGTTGTTGGGGGCGCGAAGCGTCGGCGCCGCGGGATCAGCCGAGTTCGTCGATCAGGAGGAGCTCCTCGGCGCGCGTCAGCCCCGCGGTACGGTCGCGGTCAAGACCCCGGAGGCGCTCATCCACAAGGGTGCGGCGCAGCGTCTCGCGGATGTCGCGGAACCGGCCGCCGGCCGCGCGGTAGGCCGCGTTCGACCTCGTCGCGAACCCGGTCATGTCGGCGGGCAGCCACAGCGGCAGCGACCGGGGCCCCGCCCAATACGCCACCTCGTGCGCGGCGATCCACTCGTCGTCGGCCTCGACGAGTGGTCCGGTGTGGCCGGCCTCGTCACGCGCGAGTGCGAGCATCTCGCGGAGCGGCATTGTGTCGCCGATCGCGTTCGCGACGCCGTGCCACCGCTCGGCGCCGCGCTGGGCGATGAAATCTGCGAGATCGTCGACGTCGATCACCTGCGCGGCGCGGGTCGCGGCATCCGGAATCAGCACCGGCCGATCCGCCGCGAGCGCGAAACGCCCGACCCAGTAGCCGAAGCGATCGGTGGGATCGCCGGGGCCGACGATCAGCCCGGGTCGCACGATCGCCACCCGGTCGCCTAGAGACGAGACGGATGCCTCGGCCGCCGCCTTCGCGCGGCTGTAGTCGTACTCGTCGCCGGGCACGGCGGGCGCACTCAGGGCCGCGCTCTCGTCGGCGCCCGACTCGTCGTCGGCCGCGTAGACCGAGAGCGACGACACATAGGTCCAGTGGAGGGCGCGCGGGCCGATCGCGGCGACCGCCTCCGCGACGTGCTCGGGGATCGACGAGATCTCGACGACCTCGTCCCACTCCCGGTCGCGGACGGCGTCATACGCACCGGGTGCGGAGCGGTCGGCGACCACGAGCCGGGCCCCGCCGGGTGCGGGTCGCGCACCGCGCGCAAGACAAGTGACGGCTGCTCCGGCATCCAGCCACCTGAGCGCGATGCGCCCGCTCAGCCAGCCGGTACCACCGAGGATGAGAACGTCCGTCATACGCTCATCCCACCAGATCCGCTTCGCGCCGGCACCAGGTTCCTCTCTCGGCGAACCGCCTCGGCGTCATGCAGGGTCGTGGTGCGGGCGGGCGTGGTGCGGGCGGCTGTCGTGCGGCGGCTGGCCGTGTCCGCCAGCTGGCAGACATGCGGCCCGACACCGACCAACCTCCGGACACGTGACCGCCCCGGCCACCCAGCATCCGCACTCATGCCCGCCAGCTGGCGGACATCCGCGCTCATGTCCGCAAGCTGGCTGACATGCGCCGACCCCGCACGCCCACGCAAGACCCGACCGGCCGGCCTATTCGCGCAGCTTGGCGCCGAATCGCTCTTCGGCGACCGCGACGCCGGCGAGCTTGGCGGCGGATGCCTCGGCCGCCGTGAGCGTGCGGTCAGGGGCCCGGAAGCGCAGCGCGAACGTCAGGCTCTTCGTGCCGTCGGGTACTCCCGAGCCGCGGTAGTCATCGACCAGCCGGAGCGACTCCAGCAGGTCACCCGCACCCTCCGCGATCGCCGATCGCACGTCGGCCGCCGTGACATCGGCGCCGACGACGAGGGAGAGATCCTGCGTCGCGGCGGGGTATGCCGACAGCGACGCGGCGACGGGCTTGGCGGCCGCCAGCGAGATCACCAGGTCGAGGTCGAGTTCGGCGACGATCACGCGGCCCGGCAGCTCGGCGGCATCGGCGACGGCGGGCAGGAGCTCGCCGAGGTAGCCGACCTCGCGACCCGCCACGCTGAGCACTCCCGCACGCCCCGGGTGGAGCGCGGCGCGCTGCGCCTGGGCGATCTCGACCGTCACGCCCGCTGCGCGCGCGACCGTGCGGACGGCGTCCAGCGCGTCACCCAGTTCGACCGGCTCGGCCGCGCGGCCCGGCTGCTTCGGAGCGAGGTTGCCGGTGAGGAGCACCGCGACGTGGCGCTCCTGCGGCGGGATCGATGCGTCGAGCGCGGCGAGGGTCGCCGCATCCGGTCGCACCGCCAGCGGGGGGACGAGGTCGGTGCCGTAGACGACTCCGGCCGCCGGCACGAAGACGACGCCGGTCTCGAAGAGGGCGAGGTCGGTGAAGCCGCGCGAGAGGTTGCGGTGGGCGACCTCGAGCAGACCGGGAATGAGCGAGCGGCGGAGGAACGGCGCCTGCCCGTCGAGCGGGTTCGCGAGCTTGACGCTCGGGGTCCGACCGCCCGCCACCGACCCGTGCAGATCGTTCTGCGCTTCGGTCGTGAACGGGAACGAGGGAGTCTCGACGAAGCCGGCTGCGGCGAGCGCATTCGCCACTCGCCGACGCGCGTGCTGGGCGGAGGTCAGACCGCGACCCGACGGCGGCGTGGGAAGGATCGAGGGGATGCGGTCGTATCCGCCGATACGGGCGACCTCTTCTGCGAGGGTCCACTTGTCGGTCAAGTCGGGGCGCCACGACGGAGGAGTGACCGCCCAGCGGTCCGCCTCGGGAGAATCGCGCACGTCGCAGCCGACCATCTCGAGCGCGCCGACGATCTCGGCGGCCGTGTACTGCACCCCGATCAGTGAAGGGACGAAGCCCTCCGGCAGGTCGATCTGCGGTGCCGCGAAGGAGTGCCCGAGCGCACCGCCCGACGCGGTATCGGTGCCGCCCGCATGGGCGACCATGAGTTCGGCTACGCGTGCCGCGGCCACGAACGGAATAGCCGGGTCGACACCGCGTTCGAAACGACGGGATGCCTCGGACGGCAGCTTGTGTCGACGAGCCGTGCGTGCGATCGACACGGTGTCGAAGGTCGCCGCCTCGATGAGGACGTTGCGCGTGGCATCCGTCATCTCGGTCGTGCCGCCGCCCATGACGCCGGCCAGGCCGATGGGCCCGGAGTCGTCGGTGATCAGGAGGTCTTCCGGGTCGAGCGTGCGCACCTTGCCGTCGAGGGTCTCGATCGTCTCGCCCGCGGCGGCGCGACGCACCGTGATGCCGCCCTCGAGTTTGTCGAGGTCGTACCCGTGGATGGGCTGGCCGAGCTCGATCATCACGTAGTTCGTGATGTCGATCAGGATGCCGAGCGATCGGATGCCGGCGAGGGTGAGCCGCGCGACCATCCACGCCGGCGTGGGCCTCGTCGGATCGACACCGCGGACGATGCGTGCGACGAACTCGGACGCGCCGACGCGGCCGCGGATGGGGGCGTCGTCGTCGACCGCGACGGCGAAAGCCGTGCTGTCGGTGAGGCCGACGTCGCCCGACGCATGCGCCGCGGGGTCGCGGAACGCCGCCCCGGTGGCGTGCGAGTACTCGCGGGCGACCCCGCGGATCGACAGCGCGTAGCCGCGGTCGGGCGTCACGTTGATGTCGACGGCGACGTCGTCCAGGCCGAGGAGCGCGATCGCGTCGATGCCGACGGGCGCGTCGATGCCCAGTTCGGCCAGGCGCAGGATCCCGTTGTGCTCGTCGCCGAGCCCGAGCTCCTTCGCGGAGGCGATCATGCCGTCCGAGACATGTCCGTAGGTCTTGCGCGCGGCGATCGGGAACGGGCCGGGCAGCACGGCGCCGGGCAGCGTCACCACGACCTTGTCGCCGGGGAAGAAGTTGCCCGCGCCGCAGACGATGCCCCGCGGGACGCCCTCGCCGACATCCACCTGGCACCAGCGGATCGTCTTGCCGTTGGACTGCGGCTCGGGCTCGAACGAGAGCACCTCGCCCACCACGATCGGGCCCCGCAGGTCGAAGCGGTGGACGTCCTCCTCTTCGAACCCGACGCGCACCAGATCGGCGAGCACGTCTTCGGGAGCAGCATCCGTCGGCACATCGACGTACTCACGCAACCACGACAGCGGGACGCGCATCAGACCACCATCCCGAACTGCTCGCTGAAGCGGACGTCGCCCTCGGCCATGTCGCGCATGTCCTGCACGTCGCTGCGGAACATGAGCGTGCGCTCGATGCCCATGCCGAACGCGAACCCGGAGTACACCTCGGGGTCGATGCCGGCGGCCCGGAGCACGTTCGGGTTGATCATGCCGCAGCCTCCCCACTCGATCCAGCGCGCGCCGCCCTTGAAGGTCGGGTGCCAGAGGTCGAGTTCGGCGGACGGCTCGGTGAACGGGAAGAAATTGGCGCGGAAGCGCGTCTCGGCCTCGGGGCCGAACAGCACGCGGGCGAAGTGATCGAGCGTGCCCTTGAGGTTCGCCATCGTGATGCCCTTGTCGATCACGAGGCCTTCGACCTGGGAGAACACCGGCAGGTGCGTCGCATCGAACTCGTCGGTGCGGTACACCCGCCCGGGGCAGATGACATAGATCGGGATCTCGCGCTCGAGCATCGACCGCACCTGCACCGGAGAGGTGTGCGTGCGCATCACGAGGTGCCGATCGACCGGATCGACGAAGAACGTGTCCTGCATCTGGCGGGCCGGGTGGTCGACGTCGAAGTTCAGGGCGTCGAAGTTGAACCACTCGTGCTCGAGTTCGGGACCTTCAGCCACTTCCCACCCCATGCCGACGAAGATGTCGCCGATCTGCTCCTGGAGGAGAGTAAGCGGATGCCGCGCCCCGGCGCGTGCGCGAGAGGCCAGTGCCGTGACGTCCACGCGCTCGGCGTCGAGCTTCGCGGCGGTCTCGGCCTCGACGATCTGCGCCTCGCGGGCGGCGAGCGCCTGACCGACCCGCCCACGGGCCTGGCCGACGAGCTTGCCGAACTCGGCCTTGTGCTCGGGGGCGACCGATCGCAGCGACGCGTTGAGCACCGCGAGCGCGGAACCCTCCCCCGCATGGGCGGCGCGCGCCGCCCTGAGGGCACCGGAGTCATTCGCAGCCTCGATCGCAGCGAGGGCGGTCTGCACCGCAGCATCCACCGCTGCCGCATCGATCACCGGGGGCGTTCTTTCGGGACTGTCAGACACGAGAGACGAGTCTACCGACGCGGGATGCTGCGCCCACCGCGCGAGGGGCGCTCACGTACGTCGGGCAGCGTCAGCCGGCTGCGCGCTGGGCGAACGCGCTCTCGTAGAGGCACACGCTCGCCGCGGTCGCGAGGTTGAGCGACTCGGCGCTGCCGTAGATCGGCAGGCGCAGCGCGAGGTCGGCGAGCGCGAGGGACGCCTCGTCGAGGCCTCGGGCCTCATTGCCGAACAGCCAGGCTGTCGGCTCGGCGAGCAGAGTCCGCGCCGAGAGGAAGTCGGTGCCGCCGACGTCGGCCGCGATCACCCGGAGGCTCGCTGCTCGAGCGAGTTCGATGACCGTCGCGAGCTCCGCGCCGATCGCGACCGGCAGGTGGAAGAGCGATCCGGTCGTGGCGCGCACCACCTTGGGATTGTAGGGATCGACCGAACGCCCGGTGAGGACCACGGCGTCGGCGCCCGCAGCATCCGCAGCCCGGATGATCGTGCCGAGGTTGCCAGGATCGCGCACCTCCTCGCAGATGGCGACGAGCCGCGGCCGGTCCGCGAAGACATCTCGGACCGAGGTCGGGCTCTGCCGTGCGACCGCGACGATTCCCTGCGGGGTGACGGTGTCGGCCATCGCATCGAGCACGGCATCGGTGGTGAAGACCACCCCGATGTCGGCCGCCCGCGCGAGCTCGCGGATGTCGGGATGACGCTCGAGACCGGCAGGCGTGGCGAACAGTTCGACGAGAGTGTCTGCGCGGTGCGTGAGGACCTCGCGTGCAGCCTGCGGGCCCTCCAGGAGGAAGAGCCCGGTCTCTTCGCGCGCACTGCGCTTGGTGAGCTTCGCGACGGCGCGCACGCGCGGCGAACGCGGGTTCTCGAGCACGGTCTCAGTGTAGTGGCGGGGGTGAAGAGGAGTGAGAAAAGGGCGACCACCCTCAGGTGGACGCCCTTTTCGAAGGATGCCGGTGCTACGCGGTCTTGGCTGCGTTCACGTCGGCGGGCAGAGCCGCCTTGGCGGTCGCGACGAGCGAGGCGAACGTCGCCGGCTCGTGCACGGCCAGCTCGGCGAGCATCCGGCGGTCGACCTGCACACCCGCGAGGCCGAGGCCCTGGATGAAGCGGTTGTAGGTAAGACCGTTCTGGCGGCTCGCAGCGTTGATGCGCTGGATCCACAGACGGCGGAAGTCGCCCTTGCGCTTACGACGGTCGCGGTACGCGTAGACGAGGGAGTGGGTGACCTGCTCCTTCGCCTTGCGGTACAGACGCGAACGCTGACCGCGGTAACCCGAGGCGCGCTCGAGGATGACACGACGCTTCTTGTGGGCGTTTACCGCCCGCTTGACTCTAGCCATTTCCCATGTTTCCTAACGTGATTCGGCGCGCGCTCAGCGGCCGAGAAGCTTCTTGGCCTGCTTGGTGTCAGCCTTGGACAGCACCTGGTCCTGGTTGAGGCGACGCGTGCGCTTGCTCGCCTTGCCCTCCAGGTTGTGGCGCATGCCGGCCTGCTGCTTCATGAGCTTGCCGCTGCCGGTGATCTTGAAGCGCTTCTTGGCACCCGAGTGGGTCTTCTGCTTCGGCATCTCTTGTTCCTTTGCGATGTGCGCCCTGCGGGGCGTGGATGTGCTTCCCGCAGTGCGGGGAGTGTGTGGGTGGGCCTACTCGGCGTCTGCCGTGGCGGGCTGGGCGGTGGGAGCGTCGGCGGTCGGACCGGAGTGGGCGGCCTGGCGGCTCGCCTCCTTGTTCGCAGCGCGCTGGGCGTTCTGCTCGGTCTTCACCTCGGACTTGTTCTTGTGCGGGGCGATCACCATGACCATGTTGCGACCGTCGATCGTGGGGTTGGACTCGACGGTGCCGAACTCCGCCACGTCCTCCGCGAACTTGCGGAGCAGTCGCACACCCTGCTCGGGACGCGACTGCTCGCGACCACGGAACAGGATCATCGCCTTGACCTTGTCGCCCGACTGCAGGAAGCCTTCGGCGCGCTTGAGCTTGGTCGTGTAGTCGTGCGCCTCGATCTTCAGACGGAAACGGACCTCTTTGAGGATCGTGTTCGCCTGGTTGCGGCGTGCTTCCTTGGCCTTCTGGGCAGCTTCGTACTTGAACTTCCCGTAGTCCATGATCTTGACCACCGGCGGCTTCGAGTTCGGAGCCACCTCGACGAGATCGAGGTCGGCTTCCTGCGCAAGGCGCAGTGCTACCTCGATGCGGACGACGCCGACCTGTTCACCTGCGGGTCCGACGAGGCGTACCTCGGGGACGCGGATGCGGTCATTGGTGCGGGGATCGCTGATGCGGAACTCCTTCGTGCGGGTGGCGGCCACCACGACACGCGGTGCGTCGTGGGCGGAAGGGGAACAACACTCCACCCGGCACGACGCGAACGCCGGCTTGCTGCACCCAGACTGCTCCCGAATACGAGACGCGGGAACGGAGTGCGGTGACCCGGTAGCCTGGAACGGCAAGCGCGGGTGGGATGTGATCCACTTTCGATCTGAAGCGGAACGCTCCAGAGCCCGCCATAGTCTAGCAGAGAGAGCGACGTGGACACGATTCGGGACAGCGACGATGACCTTGCCGCCGGACGACTGGCGGCCGAGACCGATCGGCAGGCCCGCTGGGAGGCGCAGGAACGCGCCGCCGCCGCTGCGAGCCGCGACATCGCCGACGTGCCGGCGGTCGAGGTCATCACGACAGCCGCGGTCCACCTGATGAGCGCCGCCGCCGTGAAGCTCGGCCTCGCCGACGATCCGGACACCCAGCTCGACCTCGACGAGGCGCGCAAGCTCATCAACGCCCTCGCCGGACTCATCACGGCCGGTGCACCCGAGATCAGCGACATGCATGCCCGGTCGCTGCGCGATGGACTGCGGTCGCTGCAGCTCGCGTTCCGCGAAGCATCCGCCATTCCCGACCCGATCGGCAAGGGCCCGGGCGAGAAGTGGACGGGTCCGGTCAACTAACCAGCCAGCTGCCTGGTGCCGTCGACCCGCACCGGCGCTCGGTGCCTCAGGCGCGGATGAGCTTGACCGTCAGCGAGTCGACCAGCACCGCGATGCGGTCATCCGACGCCCAGCGCTTCGCGAGGCGCGACAGCACCGCGTCGAGTTCGTCCTGATCCAGACCGTGGATCAGCTCGAGCCGGACGACGAGCTCGGGTCCGCGCAGGCGCGACAGCGGGTCACCCGATTCCACCGCCAGGTCGAGCACGGCGAGCTCACCGGAGACGCTGTGCTGCAGACCCAGGAACACCTCGGGCGACGTGTGCGCGGGCTCCCAGGGGATCCCCTGCGCGATCGCCCACACCGCGGGACGACGGATCACGAACTCGGTGTCGGAGCCGGGGTCCACCACGATCAGGTCGGTGTCGTCCGCGGAGGCGGCGAGCGCCGTGCGGACGCCGTCGGCCGGGACGGGCCGAGCCGCAGCATCCCATCGCGCCAGCGTCGCCACCGAGGTGAACACCGGCAGGACGGTGCGCCCGTCGGGCGCGGCCACCGTCACGATCGACAGCTCCTGCGTCTTGTCGACCTTCAGCCCGTGCGCGCCGACGCCCTCATCGCCCTTCTCGGCGACGAGCGGGATCAGCAGACGCGCGGCGCGGTAGGCGTCCACGACAGCGGCCGCGCCGCCCTCGCCGCGCTGGAACATCTCGAGAGCGCTCAGAAGGGCGGGATCGCCGGAGCCGTCGTCGGCCGCATGCGCGTTCGGCTCGAACCGGCGGCCCTCCCAGGGGAGGCCCGCAGAGTCCGCGGAGTGACTCGCGTGGTCATGGCTGTCGCCGGCGCCGTGGTCGCCGGCCGTGTGAGGTGTGTCGCTCGGATCAGTGTCCGGCGACATCGAGCGCCTCGGCGAGGGTGAACGCGCCGGCATACAGCGCTTTGCCGACGATCGCCCCCTCCACACCCAGCGGCACGAGGTCGCGCAGGGCCGCGATGTCATCGAGGTTCGAGATGCCCCCTGAGGCGACGACCGGCTTCGGGGTGCGCGAGGTGACCTCGCGCAGCAGTTCGAGGTTCGGTCCTTTGAGGGTGCCGTCCTTGGTCACGTCGGTCACGACGTAGCGGGCGCAGTTGGACGCCTCGAGGCGCTCGAGCACCTGCCAGAGGTCGCCGCCCTCCCGCGTCCAGCCCCGGGCGGCGAGAGTCGTGCCGCGCACGTCGAGCCCCACGGCGATCACCTCGCCGTATCGCCCGATGACATCGGCCGCCCATTCGGGGTTCTCCAGCGCCGCCGTGCCGAGGTTGATCCGAGAGGCACCGCTCTCCAGCGCCGCCTCGAGGGTCTCGTCGTCGCGGATGCCGCCGGACAGCTCGACCTGCACGCCGCGGACCTGCTTGATCACCTTCCGCAGCACGCCGGCGTTGCTCCCCCGGCCGAAGGCCGCGTCGAGATCGACGAGATGGATCCACTGCGCGCCCTGACGCGCCCACTCCAGCGCCGCATCGACGGGGTCGCCGTAGTTCGTCTCGGAGCCGGCCTCGCCCTGCGTGAGTCGCACGGCTCTGCCTCCGGCGACGTCGACCGCCGGGAGGAGGATCAGTTCGGGCGTGGACGTGAAATCGTTCATGGATCCCCACGGGTCAGGTGACATGCATACTGGCGCGGAGGCACTCACGCGCGCACGGCACGAGGTCAAAGCACGGTTTCAGAGCGTACCCGCGGCGAGCCCGTCGATCCAATTGGACAGCAGTCGGATGCCGGCATCCCCCGACTTCTCGGGGTGGAACTGCGTCGCCGACAGGGGGCCGTTCTCGACCGCCGCGAGGAAGGGCCCGCCGTAGTCGCACCACGTGAGCACAGGCTGCGGGAACGGCGGCTGCACCTCGAGGTGCCACTGCTGCGCCGCGTACGAGTGCACGAAGTAGAAGCGCTCGTCTTCGATGCCGCGGAACAGCCGCGAGCCTTGACCGGCCCGGACGGTGTTCCACCCCATGTGCGGCAGAACCGGCGCATCTAGCTCGGACACCACCCCGGGCCACTGCCCCATGCCGTCGGTGTCGACGCCCCGCTCGACGCCGAGACCGAACAGCACCTGCATGCCCACGCAGATGCCCAGTACGGGGCGACCACCGGCGAGGCGACGCTCGATCAGCTCGTCGGATCGACTGGTGCGCAGCGCCTCCATCACCGCACGGAAGGCGCCCACGCCGGGCACCAGCAGACCATCGGCATCGGCGACCAGGCCACGGTCGGCCGTGAGGCGAGCGTCCGCGCCCGCAGCGGCGAGCGCCTTGACCGCGGAGTGCACGTTTCCCGAGCCGTAGTCGAGCACGGCGACCAGGGGCCGGGCGACAGCATCCGTCGCCGCTGTCGTCGCGGCCGGCCCCGCGGCTGGGCTCACAGGGCACCCTTCGTGCTCGGGATGCCGGAAACGAGCGGGTCGAGCGCCTTGGCCTGGCGGAACGCGCGCGCGAACGCCTTGTACTCCGCCTCGGCGATGTGGTGCGGGTCGCGGCCGGAGAGGACCCGTACGTGCACCGTCATGCCGCTGTTGAACGCGATCGCCTCGAAGCTGTGCCGCACCAGAGAGCCCGTGAAATGGCCGCCGATCAGGTGGTGCTCGTAGCCGACGGGCTCGCCCTCGTGCACGAGGTACGGGCGACCGCTGATGTCGACGACCGCCTGGGCGAGCGCTTCGTCGAGGGGAACCAGGGCGTCGCCGTAGCGCGAGATGCCGGACTTGTCGCCCAGGGCTTCGCGGATGGCCTGGCCGAGCACGATCGCGACATCCTCGACGGTGTGGTGGGCGTCGATGTCGGTGTCGCCGGAGGCTCGGACGGTGAGATCGGTCAGCGAGTGCTTCGCGAACGCCGTCAACATGTGGTCGAAGAACGGCACGGTCGTGTCGATGTGGCTCGATCCGGTGCCGTCGAGGTCGAGCGAGAGCTCCACCGTGGACTCGCTCGTCGATCGGCGCAGCTGCGCCGTACGGTGCGGGGCCGTCCGGTGCTCGGTCGAGGCGGTCATGAGGCGGCGCTCGTCATGAGGGCGAGTCTAGCGAGGCGAGCGCATCCAAGAACGCGGACGTCTCGTCTTCGGTGCCCGCCGTGACCCGGAGGTGGCCGGGGATGCCGACGTCGCGGATCAGCACACCGCGGTCGTAGAGGGCCTGCCAGGTGGCCGCGGAATCCTTCACTCCCCCGAACAGCACGAAGTTGGCCCACGACTCGTACGGCTCGTAGTCGAGCGCTTCGAGGGTCGCCGAGATGCGGTCGCGCTGACCGACGATCTCATCGACCATCCCGAGCATGGTCGGGGCGTGGCGGAGCGCCGCGGTGGCCGCCGCCTGCGTGAGGGCGCTCAGGTGGTACGGCAGCCGGACCAGACGCAGGGCGTCGATCACGGCAGGATCGGCGGCGAGGTAGCCGACGCGGGCGCCGGCGAAGGCGAAGGCCTTGCTCATCGTGCGAGAAACGACGAGCCGTTCTCGGCCGGGCAGCAGTGTGAGCGCGGAGGGCTCGTCGCGGGGCGCGAACTCGTGGTAGGCCTCGTCGACGATCACGACGCCGTCGGTCGCGTCGTACACGGCCTCGATCACGTCGATGCCGAGCGGAGTGCCGGTCGGGTTGTTCGGCGCGCAGAGGAAGACCACGTCGGGGGCGGCATCGGCTACCTGGGATGCCGCGTCCTCCGCGTCGAGCGTGAAGTCGTGCCCGCGCGTGCCACCGAACCACTGCGCGCCCGTTCCGCGGCTGATCAACGGGTACATCGAATAGGTGGGCGCGAACCCGAAGGCCGTGCGGCCCGGGCCGCCGAAGGCCTGCAGCAGGTGCTGGAGCACTTCGTTCGAGCCGTTGCCCGCCCAGATGTTCTCGCGGCTGAGGCCGTGGCCCAGGTAGTTCGCGAAGCCGTGGCGCAGCTCGGTGAACTCGCGATCGGGATAGCGGTTCACGCCGTGCAGCGCCTGGGCCACAGCATCCATGATGTCGTCCGCGACGTCTTGCGGAATCGGATGCGTGTTCTCGTTGACGTTCAGCGCGACCGGCAGTGCGACCTGCGGAGCACCGTAGGGCACGAGCCCGCGGAGGTCGTCACGGATCGGGAGGTCTTCGAGGCGCGCGTTCACCCGTCCAATGGTACGGCCGCGGCGGAACGACGCCGGGTGCCGGCGGTCAGTGCGAGCCGCCGTATTCGCCGGGGACTGCGAGCTTCTGCCCGGTCGACACGGTCGCGCTGTCGAGTGCATTGAGCCGCATGATCGCATCGACGACGTCGCGGGGGTCAGCGCTCGGCGCCACCTTCTCCGCGATCGACCACAGCGACTGGCCGGAGACGACGGTCACCGTCTGGAATGAGTCAGCGGGCAGCCCGGCGTCGCGCGAAGCGAGCGCCGCGCCGCCGCCGAGGATCGCGAGCGACAGAGCGATGACGGCCGGAATCGCCGCGAGGAGGGCGAGGAGGCGACGACCGCGCACCGTCAGACGCAACCGGGTGGCGGACGAAGCTGCCGAGACGGTGCGGGTACGGGAGCGCCGCATCGGGCGGCCGATGGCGATCGCGGTCATGATTCCTCCTGAGTGGACGAGAGATTCGTATTCGACGTCGCGGCGGACGTAGGGCCTACGGATATCTATTCCGAAGCTATCTTCGATGGGCTATGCTGTCAACAGCGAAACAGGATGGGTATTCCTCGAACACGACACGCGCGCAAGGTGCGGGCGGATTTGATGGGATGCGGATACGGTTTCGATAGCAACACCCCACCACGAGCCTCCGACATTCGAAGACGGATGCCAGACCGAAGCCGGTGGAGAGAGACAGGAGCACGATCATGACCGAGGCGACGACGCCCGCCAGCGGGCGTGAAAGGCCGCAGACCCGCCGGCGCAAGAGTCTCAGCGACAAGCAGCTCGCGATCCTTGAGGTCATCCAGCGGTCGATCGCCCGGCACGGCTATCCGCCGAGCATGCGCGAGATCGGCGACGCGGTCGACCTGAAGTCGCTGTCGAGCGTCACTCATCAGCTGAATCAGCTGGAGCTGAGCGGGTACCTGCGTCGCGACCCGGGTAAGACGCGGGCCATGGAGGTGCTCATCGATCTGCCGGGCATGTCGACCGAGAACCCGGCCGACTCGGCCCCGATGGTCGGCGACGCCGCGATGGTCCCCCTGGTCGGCCGCATCGCCGCCGGGGTGCCGATCATGGCGGATCAGCACGTCGAGGAGATCTTCCCGTTGCCGCGGCAGCTGGTCGGCAAGGGCGAGCTGTTCATGCTCAAGGTGTCGGGCGAGTCGATGATCGACGCGGCGATCTGCGACGGTGACTGGGTCGTGATCCGCGCGCAGAACACGGCGGACAACGGCGACATCGTCGCAGCGATGCTCGACGGCGATGCCACCGTGAAGACCTTCCGTCAGCGCGACGGTCACACCTGGCTGCTCCCGCGCAACTCGGCGTTCGAGCCGATCCTCGGCGATGACGCGACCGTGCTCGGCAAGGTCGTCGCGGTCCTGCGCGCGGTCTGATCGCCCCGTCGGTCATCCGCACAGGGTGAATTCGCCGCCGTCGGCTTTCCGCGTCCGCCGATCGAGGCTATAAGGGTGGAATGACCCTTGCCGACTCTGCCTCCTCATCCAGCGATACCGACGAGCTTCGCGCCCGCCTGGACCGCCTCGAAGCGGAGAATGCACGGTTGCGCGCATCCGCCGAAGATGTGGCGATCGCGCCCTCGCGCAGGCGCCGCGGAACGTGGCGCGCGTTCCTATCCGCCGTGTGCATCGTGCTGGCGACGGTCCTCGTTCCGGTCTCGGTCGTCACCGCATGGGCGCGAACCCAGCTGGTGGACGAGACCACGTTCGTCGCGACCTTCGCCCCCCTGGTCGACGATCCCGCGGTGCAGTCGCTCATCGTCGACCAGACGACGGATGCGATCAACTCGTCGGTCGACTTCGCCGGCATCACGAATGACCTCTTCGACGGCATCGAGGGTCTCGGTCTGCCGCCGCGCGCCTCGGCAGCCGTTGACCTCCTGCGCGAGCCCGCTGTGCAGGGGCTCAACAGCCTGGTGACGACGACCGTCACCAGAGTGGTGGCATCGGATGCCTTCGCCAGCGTGTGGCAAGGAGCTTTGACCGCCAGCCACCGCGGCTTCGTCGCGGCGGCGACCGGAGGGACGTCGGGCGGTGCGGTGACCATCAGCGACACCGGCCAGATCGGGCTCCAACTCGGGCCCATCATCGATGCGGTCAAGCAGCGCCTCGTCGACCAGGGCGTCGGATTCGCCTCCGCGATCCCGACCATCAATCGCACCATCGTGATCGCCCAGAGCGACTCGCTCGCGACGATCAGCGTCGTGTACGGCCTCGCCGTCACCGTCGGGTTCTGGCTGCCCTTCGTGGCGCTCGCCTTCTTCCTCGCCGGCATCCTGATCGCTCGCCGTCGCAGCACCGCCCTTCTCGGCACCGGAGTGGGGATCGCCATCGGTGGAACCACACTGGCCGCCGGATTCGTCATCGGCGGGAGCGTGCTCGCGCTGTCCGCACCGAAGCTCGGCGTCTCGAGCATCGCGCTCACCGCGATCTACGACCAGATCATCGGGGCCGCCCAGCAGACCGCTGTCGTCGTCGCCGTGATCGGGGTCGTGATCGCGGTGCTCGCCTGGGTGGGCGGCCGATGGCGGGGCGCGCAGGCGACGCGGCGAGCCGTCGGG
Organism: uncultured Microbacterium sp.; assembly: GCF_964244775.1. NCBI lineage: Bacteria > Bacillati > Actinomycetota > Actinomycetes > Micrococcales > Microbacteriaceae > Microbacterium > uncultured Microbacterium sp. Next base: position 356,902 of record NZ_CAXTJR010000002.1, on the reverse strand, counting down.
GCGGTCAACCAGAGCATCCGCACGTTCCTGGCGGCGCGGGGAGTCGACACGGGGCGATTCGGGTCGTGGATGTTCGCGCAGCACGTCTTGGTGCGGGTCGTGCTGGCGGTGCTTCTGGTGGGGTGGCTGGTGCTGCTGCGCCCGCTCGGCGCGGGCGACATCACGCTGGTGCTCGTGGTGGGCCTACTCGTTTGGTGGCTGACGGAGCTTGTGCAGAAACGCCCCGGCGAAGGAGCGGGAGCCGGGGCAGCCGATGCTGTCACCCTCGCTGACGAGGCGCTCGATGCCGAGCTCGTCGTCGCCGGCGCTCGGGCCTCAGCAGTCGGAGGCACTGCCGTCCTCGCGCCGCACGGGGTCGATCAGACTGCGGACACCGCGGTGATCGATCCTGACGCCGTGACCGAGGTGGTCGAACCGGTCGACGCCGACGCCGTGACCGAGGAGGGCACCGGTGCGACGGGCAAGCGCCCGCCGCGCCCCCGCACCCCTCAGCGTTGACCTCTATGCCAGCCAGCTAGCGGACATGAGCGCGGATGCCTGCCAGCTGGCGGACATGAACGCGGATGCCGGTGGCCCCGGCCTTCGCGTGTCCAGAAGCAGGTCGGTGTCGGGGCGCATGTCTGCCAGCTGGCGGACACGAACGCGGATGCCGGTGGCCCCGGCCTTCGCGTGTCCAGAAGTTGGTCGGTGTCGGGGCGCATGTCTGCCAGCTGGCGGACACGGCCGCCCGCACCTCGACCCGGACCGGCACCGAGGGGTCGTAGAGAGAGGAACCTACTGCCGGCGCGAGGCGGTCCCGGTCACATCGCCGAGGCGGTCGAGGCGGTCGGCCCGCGCCGCCTGCAGGATGCGCACACGCCGAATACGGTGGAGGCATGACCGAGCAGCTCCCGTACGGATCCTGGCCCTCTCCCCTCACGGCGGAGGCGGTCGCGTCGGCCTCACCCCGGATCGAGGGCGCCCGATACGTCGGCGACGAGATCTGGTGGGGCGAGACGATCCCCTCGGAAGGAGGCAGGACGGCCGTACGCCGGCGCACGACGCACGGCGATGTGGAAGATGTGCTGCCCGCGCCCCGCAGCGCCCGCTCGCGTGTCCACGAGTACGGCGGCGGCGCGTGGACGGCCGCGGACGACGGCCGGCTCTTCTTCGTCGAGAAGGCTGACCAGCGCGTGTGGCTGCGCGAACCCGACGGCAGCACGAGGGCGTTGACACCCCAGGCGGGCGACACCCGGTTCGGTGGTCTCTCGTGGCAGCAGGATCGACTGCTGGCCGTCCGCGAGGCGCACGAAGGCACCGCCGTGCCCCGGCGCGACATTGTGCAGATCGGCGTAGACGAGACCGCCGATACCGCCGAAGTCGTCTCGGTCGTCTCAGGCAGCGATTTCCTCGCGCAGCCCGCTCTGTCGCCGGATGGCGAGAAGCTCGCGTGGATCGCGTGGGATCACCCGCACATGCCGTGGGATAGGGCGCAGCTCCGTGTCGGCGCGCTCGCGAACGGCAGGGTCGACGAGTGGACCGTCGTCGCGGGAGCGGACTCCTCCGCTCTGCTGCCGGTGTGGACGGCGGAGGATCACCTGCTCTACGCCGACGATCCGACCGGCCGCTGGAACCTCTGGCAGACGGAAGTGCCGGCCGACGGTGACCGGGCGGAGCCCCGCCAGATCGAGAGCGCCGACGCCGACACCGGCGGACCCCTCTGGGTCCTCGGCGCCCGATGGTTCGCGCACCTCGACGACGGTCGCATCGTGGCTGTGCGCACCCAGGGATCGGACGACCTCGTGGTGATCGAACCGGACGGCGCGGTCTGGCTCCTGGCGGTCCCGCCGTCCGCCAACCTCACGGTGGAAGACGTGCGGGGCACGCGCGTGCTGATCGCCGGCGCCGGGGTCGAGTCCCCGCCGGGGCTCTGGGAGGTCGACCTCGACCGGCCCACCGAGATCTCGCTCGTCCGCGGCGGCGAGTCACCGTGGGGAGCGGAATGGATGCCGCAGCCTCGGGCCCTGTCCACCCCCGGCCCGCGCGGGCCGGTGCACGCGTTCGCCTTTCCGCCGACCAATCCGGGCGTAAAAGGGACCGACGGTGAGCTCCCGCCCTACATCGTCTTCGTGCACGGTGGCCCTACTTCGCACGTCGGCGGCGCAGCATCCGACCGCATCGCATTCTTCACGAGCCGCGGAATCGGCGTGCTCGACGTCAATTACGGGGGCTCGAGCGGCTACGGGCGGGAGTATCGCGAGCGCCTGCGCGGCCAGTGGGGCATCGTCGACGTCGAAGACGTCGCCGCGGCGGCACGCGGGCTTGCGGCGGAAGGATTCGCCGACCCGGAGCGCATCGCGATCGACGGGGGCTCGGCGGGTGGGTGGACGGTGCTGTCCGCGGTCGCGAACACCGACGTGTTCGCCGCCGGCATCTCGCGCTACGGGGTGAGCGACGCCCGCGCCCTTGCGGCCGACACCCACGACTTCGAGGCGCGCTACCTCGACGGGCTCATCGGCCCGCTGCCGGAGGCCGAGGCGATCTACATCGAGCGGTCGCCGCTCACCCACCCCGAGCGCTTCACGGTGCCGCTGCTCATCCTGCAGGGTGCCGACGACGCGGTCGTCCCGCCGGCGCAGTCCGAGAGCATCCGCGATGCGCTGGCCGCCCGCGGCGTGCCCCACGCGTACGTCCTGTACGAGGGCGAGGGCCACGGCTTCCGCCGCGCCGAGACGCTGGTGCACGCGTACGAGACGCAGCTGGCCTTCCTCGGGGCAGTCCTCGGATTCGAGCCGGACGACGTGCCGCCGCTCGTGCTCGACTGACGCCGACTCGCCTGACGCAGAAGGAGCGCTCAGGCCGCGAATGGCGCCAGTTCGGCGGCGAGGCGCTCCGACACGTAGGCGTGCAGGGCCGTGCCGCCCTCTTCGTGCGACTGCGACACGATGTGGCCCGACTCGTGGACCAGCGACACGAGGTCGCCGCGACCATACGGGACGAGCGCGCGGACCTCGACGGCCGGGAGCGGGAGCGCCGCCTCGACGGCCGCACGCAGCTCGTCGATGCCTTCCCCGCTGCGTGACGACGCGAACAGCGCCTTGGGCTCGAGGCCTCTGAGCACCATCCGCGTGTCGTCGTCGACCAGGTCGGCCTTGTTGAAGACGACCAGTTCGGGGATGCTGCGCGCACCGACATCGCCCATCACATCGCGCACGGTCTGCAGCTGGGCTGCCGGGTCGGGGTGCGCGGCATCGACGACGTGGACGATGACGTCGGCATCCGCGACCTCTTCGAGGGTGGAGCGGAACGCCTCGACCAGCTGGTGCGGGAGGTTGCGCACGAACCCGACGGTGTCTGTCAGCGTGTAGACACGGCCGTCGGATGCCTCGGTGCGGCGCACCGTGGCGTCCAGAGTGGCGAACAGGGCGTTCTCCACGAGCACTCCGGCGCTCGTCAGGCGATTGAGCAGGCTCGACTTGCCGGCGTTGGTGTACCCCGCGATCGCGACCGAGGGAATCGTGTTGCGCTTGCGCTCGGCGCGCTTGGCGTCGCGCGCCGGACCGAAGTCGCGGATCTGTCGCCTCAGGATCGCCATCTTGGTGCGGATGCGTCGACGATCCAGCTCGATCTTCGTCTCACCGGGACCACGCGAGCCCATACCTGCACCGCCGGCGCCGACCTGGCCACCGGCCTGGCGGCTCATCGAGTCGCCCCAGCCGCGCAGGCGCGGGAGCAGGTACTCGAGCTGCGCGAGCTCGACCTGAGCCTTGCCCTCGCGGCTCTTCGCGTGCTGGCTGAAGATGTCGAGGATCACGGTGGTGCGGTCGATGACCTTCACCTTCACGACGTCTTCGAGGGCGCGACGCTGGCTCGGGGCAAGCTCCGTGTCGGCGATGACGGTGTCGGCGCCGAGCGCCGCCACGAGGTCTTTGAGCTCCTGCGCCTTGCCGCGGCCGAGGTACGTGGCGGGGTCGGGGTGAGGACGGCGCTGGAGCACGCCGTCGAGCACGACGGCGCCGGCGGTCTCGGCCAGGGCGGCGAGTTCGCGGAGCGAATTCTCGGCGTCCGTCTGCTCACCCTGGGGGTGCACGCCGACGAGGATGACGTTCTCGAGCCGCAGCCGCCGGTACTCGACCTCGGTGACGTCTTCGAGCTCGGTCGAGAGCCCGGGAACCCGACGCAGAGCCGCCCGCTCCTCACGATCCCACTGATCGCCGTCGGTCGACGAACCCAGCGTGGTCGACTCGTCCTGGAGCGCCTGGGCAGAGCTCCGGCCGCCGCTCTCACCGCGATCCGAGAACGTGCTGACCCGCGCACCGGAGTGCGCGTCCGCGCGCGCCAACACGCGGTCGACGGCGTCGATCGGAGTGTCGGACAGTGCGTCGGTCGGCGTCGCGGCGACGTCTCCTGCGGCGTTCGTCGGGGTGGTCGTGTCGGTCATGTGTTCCTTCGTCTGGTACTTCGTCGGTGTGTGCCGTGATAGCTCGAGTGCTGCGTTCGAGTCGGGATGCTACGTCCGGCGAAGCACCCGCCACTCTAGCCTCCCCCGCCGACGCGCTCCTCCGCTACGCTCGCTCCCATGGGGAGCGACCACTACTTCAGTGCGTCGCCGGCAAGTCCGGAGAATCTGCGTCGCATTCGAGTCTCGATCGGCGGTCACGATGTCGAGGTGACGACGGCCGGCGGCGTCTTCAGCCCTGACCATATCGACGCGGGGACCGCAGTCCTGCTCGCCAACACTCCCCCACCGCCGCCCGGGGGCCATCTGCTGGACCTCGGATGCGGCTGGGGACCCATCGCCCTCTCGCTGGCGGTCGCCTCACCGCACGCGACAGTGTGGGCGATCGATGTCAACGAACGTGCGCTGGACCTCGTGCGCCGCAACTGCGCAGCGCTCGGCCTCACCAACGTCAACGCCGTCCTGCCCGATGATGTTCCCGACGACGTGGCCTTCCGGACCATCCGTTCGAATCCTCCGATCCGCGTCGGCAAGAACGAATTGCACGGGCTGCTCGAACGCTGGATCCCTCGCCTGGACGAGCGCAGTGACGCGTGGCTCGTTGTGCAGCGCAACCTCGGGTCGGACTCGTTGCAGCGCTGGCTCGCAGCATCCTTCCCACACAGCTTCAGCGTGCACCGCACGGCCACGGGTCGCGGCTTCCGGGTGCTCAAGGTGCGTCGCCACGGGTCGCCGACCACAGAGCCGCTGAGTACGATCTCGTCTTAGACCCTTCCGGTGGGGTACGGGCACCCGCCGGTATCGGCTCAGGCGAGCGCGACCTCGCCGGAGTAGACCAGTGTCGCGGGTCCTGAGAGCAGCACGTGCCCGTCGATCATCCGCACGCCCAGCTCGCCGCCCGGCACCGAGACGGCCCAACGATCGGGCGCCGCATGGCCCGCCCAGTGCCGCACCGCGAGGGCGGCTGCCGCGACGCCGGTGCCGCAGCTCAGGGTTTCGCCGACGCCGCGCTCGAACACCCGCATGCGGATCGCGCCGACTCCGTGCCGCACGAGGGGGTCGCTCGGCACGACGAACTCGATGTTCGCGCCGTGGGGCGGAATCGGGTCGAGTACGGGCTGCACAGTGAGATCCAGCCCATCCAGCTCGTCCTCGGAGGGCAGGGCTACCACGACGTGCGGATTGCCGAGGTCGATGCCGGCACCCGGCCGGGCCACGGCGAGGCCGCGAGCGCGGACCAGGACGTCGTCGGGCGCCACCGTCCACGGCCCCAGGTCGACTTCGAATCCGAGGTCGCTCCGGGTGAGCGTCTTGACGCCTGCGCGGGTGCCGACGGCGAGCGGCGCCCCGTCATCCAGCGACGCCAGTCCGCGATCGACGAGATAGCGGACGAAGACCCGGATGCCGTTGCCGCACATCTCCGCCGCTGACCCGTCGGCGTTGCGGTAGTCCATGAACCACTCGGCGTCGGGCGTGTTCGCACCTTCGGCGATCCGCGCGGAGCGCACCACACGGAGGATGCCGTCCGCACCGATGCCGAAGCGACGGTCGCAGAGGGCCGCGACCTGATCGTCGCTGAGGGTGAGTTCGCCGTCCGGATCCGCGACGATGACGAAGTCGTTGCCGGTCCCGTGGCCCTTCGTGAAGGCGATGGTCTGCGGCATCCCCTCAGTCTACGGGCGCACCGGAGTCAGCCGCGGGGGCTCTTCTCGGTCGCGCGCGCTGCGCAACTTCGGAGATCGGCGCCGCGTCGGGCCTCCCCGCCGCGATCTCACCGACGCACTGCAGATCTCCGAAGATCAATCGGCGATGAGGCGCTTACCGGTAGTGGTCGTGTCGAAGCGCTCGTACCCGAGGCGGTCGTAGAAGCCCAGCACGTGCTCGTTGTCTGGCCGGACCATGAGCTGGACCTTGGGGCACCCCAGCTCGAGCAGCAGCTCCTCGACCGCCGCGACCAGGTCACGCGCGATCCCCTGCCCGCGCCGCTCGGGAGCGGAGGCGAGGTAATAGATCCATCCGCGATGCCCGTCGTAACCGCCCATGATGCTGCCCACGACGTCTTCGCCGTCCACCGCCACGAGGAACAGCTCGGGTTGCACGGTGAGCTTGCGCTGGATGTCGAGGTGCGGGTTGTTCCACGACCGCGTCAGGCCGGTGGCCTGCCACAGCGCGATGACGGACTCGGTGTCTCGCAGAGCGAATGCGCGGATGCTGGTCATGAATCCAGTATGTGCGGCAGGGGCCCGCCGGTGTGGGCCTTCACGTCATCGCCGTTCACCCACCGCACGTCGGCATAGCGCCTGAACCACGACACCTGGCGTCGGGCATAGCGGCGGGTGAGGGCCTGCGTCTCGGCGATCGCCTCGGCCTCGGTCATCGACCCCGCCAGCTGCGCCAGCCCTTGGGCGTAGCCGATCGCGCGCCGCGCGGTGGTCCCGTCCTCCAGCCCCGCCTGCTGCAGTGCGCGTACCTCGGCGATGAGACCGTCGGTCCACATCTGTTCGACGCGGGCGTCCAGACGAGGAACGAGCTCGGCGCGAGGCACCTGGGTGCCGATGATCCGCGTGTGGGCGTGCCAGCTCACCGGTTCGGCCGGAAGTGCGGCGCCATGCGTTGCCTCGCCTTGAGCCAGCACCTCGAGGGCGCGGACGATGCGACGCCCGTTCCGCGGATCGACCCGCTCCGCGGTCGCCGCGTCGGCGTCGCGAAGACGGGCGTAGAGCACGCCGGGGCCCAGCCGGTCGAGCTCGGCTTCGAGCTCCGCGCGCAGCCGGGCATCCCGGGGCGGGAATCGAAAGTCGTATAGCACGCTCGACACATAGAGCCCCGAACCGCCGACGAGGATCGCGTCTCTTCCGCGACCGTTGATCTCGGTGATCGCGCTGCGCGCAGCATCCTGATACCACGCGACCGCCGCGTCATCGGTGACCTCGCGCACGTCCAGAAGATGATGCGGGATGCCGCGTCGCTCGTCGACCGACAGCTTGGCGGTGCCGATGTCCATGCCGCGGTACAGCTGCATGGCGTCGGCGTTCACGATCTCGGCGGTACGCCCCGCCCGGGCGAGCGCTTCTGCGAGATCGAGCGACAGCGCCGTCTTGCCGGTGCCCGTCGCCCCGACCACGGCCCAGAGCCGTGGCCCCGGCTCGCGCGGACTCACACTCCGATGCGGAGTGTCGGCAGCCCGAGCGAGACCGCGCGCGCGGCGCCCGGCTCGGACGCCGGGGCCGGAATCGCGCAGGACTCCGCCTGCGTACGATCCCACGCGTCGCCCGCACGCGTGCGACGGATGCGCAACGCCGATCCGTCTGCGGAATCGGCGAGCAGGTGGAACGGCGCCGCGTGGGTCACCACGACACTCACGACGTCGCCCGGTCGGGGCAGCTCGCTTGCCGCGGGCACCTCGAAGTGCACCAGCCGGTTGTCTTCAGCGCGACCGGTGAGGCGATGCGTCTCGGCATCCTTCTTGCCCTCGCCCATCGACACGAGCACCTCGACCTGCCGGCCGACCTGCGCCTGGTTCTCTTCGAGCGAGATGCGCTCCTGGAGAGCCATCAGCCTTTCGTAGCGCTCCTGCACGACCGCCTTGGGCACCTGGTCGGGCATCGTCGCGGCAGGGGTTCCCGCGCGGATCGAGTACTGGAACGTGAAGGCGCTCGAGAATCGAGCCTGCTCGACGACCCGCATGGTGTCTTCGAAGTCTTCGTCGGTCTCGCCGGGGAACCCGACGATGATGTCGGTCGTGATCGCGGCGTTCGGGATGCGCTCGCGCACCCGATCGAGGATCCCGAGGAATTTCTCACTGCGGTACGAGCGACGCATCGCCTTGAGAATGCGATCGCTGCCGGACTGCAGCGGCATGTGCAGCTGGGGCATGACGGACGGCGTCTCTGCCATGGCATCGATGACATCGTCGGTGAACGCGGCGGGATGCGGGCTGGTGAAGCGGATGCGTTCGAGGCCCTCGATCTCGCCTGCGGCGCGCAGCAGCTTGCCGAACGCCTGACGGTCGCCGAATTCCACGCCGTACGAGTTCACGTTCTGGCCGAGGAGCGTGACCTCGATCGCACCGTCGTCGACGAGAAGTCGGAGCTCGTTGAGGATGTCTCCGGGCCGACGGTCTTTCTCCTTGCCACGGAGGCTCGGCACGATGCAGAACGTGCAGGTGTTGTTGCACCCGACCGAGATCGACACCCACCCGCTGTAGACCGAGTCGCGCTTGGTGGGCAGGGTGGAGGGGAAGACCTCGAGCGACTCGAGGATCTCGAGCTGCGCCTCGTCGTTGTGGCGCGCGCGTTCGAGCAGACTCGGCAGCGACCCCATGTTGTGGGTGCCGAACACGACGTCGACCCACGGCGCCTTGTCGAGCACCGTCTGCTTGTCCATCTGCGCGAGACAGCCGCCGACCGCGATCTGCATGCCGTCCTTGCGCCGCTTGACCGACGCGAGATGGCCGAGCGTGCCGTACAGCTTTCCCGCGGCGTTGTCGCGGACGGCGCACGTGTTGATGATGACGACGTCGGCCTCTTCGCCCGCCTCGGCGCGCACGTACCCCGCGCTCTCCAGCGAGCCGGAGAGTCGTTCGGAGTCGTGCACGTTCATCTGGCAGCCGAACGTGCGCACCTCGTACGACCTCGGGTTGCCGACGGCATCGTGCGCGGCCGGCGACGGCGCGATGACCGTGGGATTACTGGCGAGCAGAGTCATGATGTTCGATTCTACGGCGGGATCCCGGGACCATGCCCCGGCATCAGCGGAAGCGGACTCCCCCGCCCCCAGCGCTCTTGCGCGCCTCAGCGAGTGCGGTCCGCGCCGCGTGCCCGGCGATCGACCCTCCGAAGCCGCGGCGGGCGAGCTGGCCCATCAAGCGACGGATCGCCGTGTCGTCGTCGTACCGCACGAGCGAGCGAGCCTTCGACGTGGCGAACTCGAGCGCCCGCTCCGCATCGTCGTCGGGAAGCTCGGCGATGACGGCCTCGACGACCTCTCGGGCGACCAACCGCTTCTGCAACAGCTGCTTGACAGCCTTGGTGCCCATGTCTTGTCGGGTGGTCGCGGAATGCACGAGCTGCTCGGCGAGCACGGCGTCATCGAGCCACTCCCGACGCACGAAGTCTTCGATCACCCCGTCGATCTCGTCGCCGGTCAACGCGTTCGAGCGCAGCTTGGCCCTGGCCTCGGCGATCGAGAGCCCGCGCCGACCGAGGCTCCGGGTCAGCGCGACGGATGCCGCGGCGACGATCGATTCGCGATCGACGATGTCTTCGGAGTCGCCGTGAGGCTCGTCATCGGCCCCGGACGACTCTGCGAACGCCACAGTGCTCGCACGATTCGTGCGCTTCTCCGGCACGACGCCGGGCAGGTAGGTGACGGGGGCCATCCCCTCTGGTCGAACCTGTGAAGACTCGCCCCCGTCACCGTTCATTCCTCGCCCATCGGTTGTCGAGCCCGTCGAGACATCGGTTGTCGAGCCCGTCGAGACATCAGGCCGGGCGCTTCTTGGCCAGCTGGTCGGTCTGCACCGGGCTGTCGACCACCGCGGCCAGCTTCGGCGCGCCGATGCCGAGCTTCGTCTTGATCTTCGATTCGATCTCGGCAGCGACATCCGGGTTCTTGATCAGGAAGTTGCGCGCGTTCTCTTTGCCCTGGCCGAGCTGCTCGCCGTCGTACGTGTACCAGGCGCCCGACTTCTTCACGATCTCGTGCTCGACGCCGAAGTCGATCAGACTGCCTTCTCGCGAGATGCCCACCCCGTAGAGGATGTCGAACTCGGCCTGCTTGAACGGCGGGGCCATCTTGTTCTTGACGACCTTGACGCGCGTGCGGTTGCCTACCGCATCCGTCCCGTCCTTGAGCGTCTCGATGCGACGGATGTCGAGGCGGACCGACGCATAGAACTTGAGCGCCTTGCCACCGGCGGTGGTCTCGGGCGAGCCGAAGAACACGCCGATCTTCTCGCGGAGCTGGTTGATGAAGATCATCGTGGTGTTGGTCTGGTTGAGCCCGCCGGTGAGCTTGCGGAGCGCCTGCGACATGAGGCGGGCCTGCAGGCCGACGTGGGAGTCGCCCATCTCGCCCTCGATCTCGGCACGGGGCACGAGGGCCGCCACCGAGTCGATCACGATCAGGTCGATCGAGCCCGAACGGATGAGCATGTCGGCGATCTCGAGCGCCTGCTCGCCGGTGTCGGGCTGCGACACGAGGAGCTGGTCGATGTCGACGCCGAGCTTCATCGCGTAATCGGGGTCGAGCGCGTGCTCGGCGTCGATGAACGCGGCGATGCCGCCGGCACGCTGCGCATTGGCGATCGCGTGGAGCGTGAGCGTGGTCTTACCCGACGACTCAGGACCGTAGATCTCGATGATGCGGCCGCGGGGCAGACCGCCCACGCCGAGCGCGACGTCGAGGGCGATCGAACCCGTGGGGATCACTTCGACGGGAGCACGATCGTCGCTGCCCAGTCGCATGACCGAGCCCTTTCCGAACTGCCGGTCGATCTGGGCGAGGGCCGATTCGAGGGCCTTCTCGCGGTTCTCGGGTGAGGGCATGGCGTGCTCCTTATGCTCGCGTTCCGTCGCCTGTAGGCTGTCGCGCTCCGCCCCGACGGCCGGGGAGGATGCTGTGACAAGGCGTGTGGTGTCGTTCGACGTCGCTCACGCTACGGGTGGGTTCCGACATGCGGATCACGCACCTCCCGAATCCGTGGACAGACGAGTCCTCGACACCAGCTGTGCAGGAGCCTACTCAGCTATCGAACGAAGGTTCGACGGACACGCCGCGTGTCTCGATACGCTCGCTGGCGCTCGCTACTCGACAACCGCGGGCCAGCCTTGGCGCTCTCTACTCGACAACCGCGGGTTAGCCTTGGCGCTCGCTGCGGCAATCCGCGGGTCAGCGATTGCGCGGCTCGAGGCGTCCGGCGCCGTAGCGCCGTGCCTCCGGAACATCCATCTCGGCGCACAGCGCGAGCCAGATCTCGCGCGGCGGCACACCGGCGTCCAGGGCCTGCGTAGGAGTGCGGTCGCCCACCTCGCCGAGCACCAGATCGTTCAGGAGGAACGTCGATCTGGCGCCGAACTCGTCGGCGACGGCACGCAGGAACTCACTGCGGCGCACAGCGAACCCCGGTCACTGAGCGACGTCGAAGTGTCAGCGCAGCGAGAGCTCGGCGTCGACCGAGGCCACGAGGTCGTCGGGGACGACGTCGGGGAAGGTCTGCAGTCCCTCGAGCACGCTGATGCGATCGCCGACCTCGCGCATGATGGTCGAAATCGGCACGTCGAGTGCTTCGGCGACCGAGGCGAGAATCTCGCTCGATGCTTCTTTCTGCCCGCGCTCTACCTCGCTCAGGTAGCCGAGAGCCACGCTCGCGCGGCTCGCCACCTGACGGAGGGTGCGTCCCTTCTGCTGACGATAATCACGCAGGACATCGCCGATCTCTTGACGAACAAGGATCATGTGGGCCCCCTCCTCACTTGATGATTCACCGCTGTCTGGGTGGACAACAGTACAACACCGGCTGATCCCAATCTAATCCCGTGCGCTGGGGAAAGGGTGGGAATCGCCGAATGTCGCGATGTATATAACGACGGCGAAACACTGGTGTTCCCGCGGGAGGCACGCGATTCTCAGAGAGCCTGGAGAGCGAGTTCCAGCGCGCGCACCACCGTCTCCGCGCGGATCTCGTCACGCGTCCCGTGGAGGTGCAGGGATCCGACCGATGTGCCGTGCGGCGTCGAGACGCCGATGTGCACGGTCCCGACCGGCTGTCCGTCGGGTGAGCCCGGCCCGGCGATGCCGGTCGTCGACAGGCCGACGTCAGCGAGCATCCCGTCCTCCCCCGCGACCCGGCGGACGCCCGCCGCCATCTGCGCCGCCACGTCGGGATGCACGGGTCCGTGGGCATCCAGCAGCGCGATGTCGACGCCCAGGATGCTGTGCTTCAGGTCGCTCGCGTAGGCCACCACGCCTCCGCGCACCCGCGCCGAGGCGCCGGGCACGTCCACGAGCGCCGCGACGAGCAGCCCACCGGTGAGCGACTCGGCCGTCGCGATCGACCAGCCGCGTGACTCGAGAGCCGCGAGCACGCGTTCCGCGCCCTGGCGGGCGCTGCCCCGTGGCGGTTCAGGCGGCACTGGGCCGGTCACTGCGCGCACCGGTGCGCTTGTCGTCGCGCGACCCGCGGATTTCGGTGATCACGTAGTCGATGCCACTCGCGATCGTGAGGACGACGGCGATCGTCATGGTCACGACGTTCACCCACCAGATCACGTCCGCCCACACCCCGCCCGCGAGCGATGCGAGCGGCAGCAATGCGAGCGACAGCGCCACACTCTGGGCGAGGGTCTTGAGCTTGCCCATCCACGCGGCCGCGACCACGTGGTCGCTCGCGACGAGCAGGCGGTGCACCGTGATGCCGACCTCGCGGATCAGCACGATGATCGTGATCCACCACGGCAGCTCGCCCAGGATCGAGAGGCCGATGAAGGCGAAGCCCGTGAGCACCTTGTCGGCGATCGGGTCCAGCAGCTTGCCGAGATCGGTCACGATCTCGTAGCGGCGCGCGATCCATCCGTCGATGCCGTCCGTCGCGATCGCGACGATGAAGAGCGCCGCCGCCCACCAGCGGAGCGCGCCGTCGGCGCCGCCGTCGGCCAGCAGCATCCAGAGGAAGACCGGTGCGCACAGAATCCGGACGACCGTGATGGTGTTGGGCAGCTGCCGCGGAACCGCCATCAGTCGCGGCCCGTCAATCCCCAGGCATCCTCGTCGTCCTCGGCTTCGACTACCGGATACCCCTCGTACTGCGCGTCGACTGAGTCGGCCGCGTAAGAATCGGATGCCGCGCCAGGTGCCGTCCGAACATCAGGTGCCTTAGGAACATCGCCGCGCAGCCGCGCGAGCACCTCGGGCAGCTGCTCGACCGTGACGAGGACGTCGCGAGCCTTCGAGCCCTCGGAGGGGCCGACGATCTCGCGGGATTCGAGGAGGTCCATGAGGCGCCCCGCCTTGGCGAAGCCGACGCGGAGCTTGCGCTGGAGCATCGAGGTCGAGCCGAACTGGGTCGAGACGATCTGCTCGGCCGCGGCCAGCAGCAGTTCGAGGTCGTCACCGATGTCGGCGTCGACCTCCTTCTTGACGACGTCGGCAGCGACGTCCTGCCGGTAGTCCGGCCGCGCCTGCTGGGTGACGTGCTTGACGACGCGCTCGATCTCGGCCTCGCTCACCCACGCACCCTGCACGCGGACGGCCTTGGAGGTGCCCATGGGGAGGAACAGCGCGTCGCCCTGCCCGATGAGACGGTCGGCGCCCGGCTGATCGAGGATGACGCGGCTGTCGGTTACGCTGGTCACCGCGAACGCGAGGCGCGAAGGCACGTTGGCCTTGATCAGGCCGGTGACCACGTCGACCGAGGGGCGCTGGGTCGCGAGGACCAGGTGGATGCCGCTGGCCCGCGCAAGCTGGGTGATGCGGACGATCGAGTCTTCGACATCGCGGGGGGCGACCATCATGAGGTCGGCGAGCTCGTCTACGACCACGAGGAGGTAAGGGTAGGGCTTGAGCACGCGCTCGCTGCCCGGGGGCAGCACCACCTCACCAGCGACGACGGCCTTGTTGAAGTCGTCGATGTGACGGTAACCGAACGACGCGAGGTCGTCGTACCGCATGTCCATCTCCTTCACGACCCACTGCAGCGCCTCTGCCGCCTTCTTGGGGTTCGTGATGATGGGGGTGATCAGGTGCGGCACGCCCGCGTAGGAGGTGAGCTCGACCCGCTTCGGGTCGATCAGCACCATGCGCACTTCGGAAGGCTTGGCCTTCATCAGAAGGCTGGTGATCATCGAGTTGACGAAGCTCGACTTACCCGAACCGGTGGAGCCGGCCACCAGCAGGTGGGGCATCTTCGCCAGGTTCGCCACGACGTAGCCACCACCGACGTCCTTGCCCACGCCGATGGTCATCGGGTGCGTGCTGCTGGTCGCAGCCTGCGAGCGCAGCACATCGCCGAGCGTCACGATCTCGCGATCCGTGTTGGGGATCTCGACGCCGATCGCGCTCTTGCCCGGGATCGGGGCGAGGATGCGGACCTCGTTGGATGCCACGGCATAGGCGATGTTGTTGGTGAGGGCCGTGATGCGCTCGACCTTCACCCCGTGCCCGACCTCGATCTCGTACTGCGTGACCGTCGGGCCGCGCGAGAATCCGGTGACGCGGGCATCCACCTGGAACTGGTCGAGAACGCTGGTGATCGCGCGGACGATCTCGTCGTTCGCGGCAGACCGGGCCTTGTGGGGTGTTCCGGCGGCGAGCGCGGCGACACCGGGCAGGCGATAGGGCGCGGCTGCCGGCATCCCTCCCCCGCCGATGCCGGAGAGTCCGGGGAGGATGCCGTCGTGCTCGGGGCTGTCGTCGCGGAGCGAGGTCTCGGGCTCGGTGAGGCTCGGCGCGGGCGTGAGCCCGGCGGAGCCCGGCGCGATGACCTCGGTGAGCGCGTCGGGCATGGCACCGCCCATCGCAGCGGGAAGCGGGGGGACCGGCGGGGCGAAGACCTGCTCGAAGCCGCCCTCGGACGACCCGGGCGCCAGCAGCTCGGTCAGATCCTGTGACCCGAGCCCATCCTCGGGTCCGTCTTCGGGGTCTCGCTCGCGACCGGTCTTGTTGCGGCGCCACCACGGCAGCGCGGGGTCGGTGGCATCGGGGTCCTTGTCGGCGATGGCGCTTGCCGGGACCGGCTCCGGACGCTCGGCGTCGAACATCCACGTGTACAGCTCGCCGAGGCGGCGGCCGATGCGATTGGGCGGGGTCTTGGTGATGATCAGGACGCTCAAGACCGTGAGCAGCCCGAGCACGATGCACGCGCCGATCTCTGTGAGCCCGATCGAGAGTGGTTCGCCCACCATCCAGCCGAACAGACCGCCGGCATCGCTGAGGGCGGGCAATCCCTCCTTCGGCTCCGGCCGAGCGCCCAGCACGTGGCAGAAGCCGGCCACCATCACCGTGAAGATCGTGAAGCCGATGCCGATACGTCCGTTGTCGTGCACCGATGCGGGATGGCGGAACAGCCATCCGGCCAGCAGCAGGAGCATCACGGGCAAGACGAACGCGACGCGGCCGATCAGGCCCCCCGCGGTGTACGCGCTGATCGCGCGAGAGACGTCCGTGCCGATGAAGAACCACTCCACGACCACGCCGGCGATCGCCAGGAGCACCAGCAGGAACGGGAAGCCGTCGCGACGCTGATCCTTCTCGAGTGTCTCGGGCCCGAACGCGCGGAAGAGTCCACCCGTGCCGTGCGCCAGGCCGAGCCACATCCGTACGATGACGGGAGGCTTCTCGTTCTTCTCGGGCTCACCGACGTAGCGTTTGGGCGCCGGAGCCGGCTTGCTCGCGCGCGGCGACGACCCACGTGCGGACGCACGACCATTGGTGGTCGGGCTGGAACTCCTGGCCATGCTCTCCACGCTACGGCGCGCGACCCGGTTTCGCGTGGAATGACGCGGGACCATTGCAGGACGCCGAGCGGATGCTGTCAGCGCAGGAGTGCGACCCTCAGCGCAGGAGTTTGACCATGGTGTCGCGGCCGATCCCGCTCTGCGTGACCGCGAACCCCTCCGAGCGATAGAGCGTGACGGCGAAATTGCCGCGCTCGACGCTGAGACTCAGGCGTCCGAATCCCTGCGAGCGGGCGAGATCGCCGAGCTGGTGCAGGAGCGCCCGCCCGACCCCGTGCGCACGCCAGATGGGGCGCACGCCGATCGTGAGCTCGGGCACCCCGGTGCCCACGTACCCGAAACCGGGATCGGTGCGCGGGAAGGTGCGATACCAGGTCGCGCCGATCGGCTCGTCGTTACCGTCCAGCGCCACGAACCCGGCGTCGCCCGGGCGTATCCAGCCGGAGATGTATCGGATGTGCTCGGGGCTCGCGAGCACCTCGTGCCGGGGCCTTGCCGCGCCCTGACGCCAGTTCGCCGCCTCGACCACCATGTCGCCCAGGAACGCCCCGTCGGCCTGCACGGCCGGTCTGATGCGGAAAGTCGAGGGCATGGTCGCAGTGGCCGCGAGGTCAGCCGCTTACGCCTCGATGACCAGCGGGATGATCATGGGGCGGCGGCGCAGCGACTGGTTCACCCAGCGGCCGATCACCCGGCGCATGACCTGAGACAGCGCGTGCGTGTCGCGGACGCCCGACTGCGCGGCCTCGGCGAGCGCAGCAGCGATCTTCGGCTTCACGGCGTCGAACACCTTGTCGTCTTCGGCGAAACCGCGGGCGTGGATCTCGGGTCCGGTGATCACTCGGCCTGTGGCGGAATCGATCACGACGATCACCGAGATGAAGCCCTCTTCGCCGAGGGTCCGGCGATCTTTGAGATCGGCATCCGTGATCTCACCGACCGTCGATCCGTCGACGTACACGAAGCCGAGGTCGAGCTGCCCGACGACCCGAGCGAGTCCGTCGCGCAGGTCGATGACCGTGCCGTTCTCGCCGATGATGGTGCGGTCCGCCGGGATCCCGGTGTCCTGCGCGAGCTTCGCGTTGGCGATGAGGTGCCGGTACTCGCCGTGGACGGGCAGCACGTTCTTGGGCTTGAGGATGTTGTAGCAGTAGAGGAGCTCGCCTGCGGCGGCGTGGCCGGACACGTGCACCTTGGCGTTGCCCTTGTGCACCACTGTGGCACCCAGCTTCGTCAGCCCGTCGATCACGCGGTAGACGGCGTTCTCGTTGCCCGGGATGAGGCTCGAAGCGAGGATGACCGTGTCGCCGGGGCCGGGCTCGATCTCGTGGTCGTTGTTGGCCATGCGACTCAGGACCGCCATCGGCTCGCCCTGCGATCCGGTCGACATGTAGACGATCTTGTCGTCGGGCAGGTCGCGCGCCTTCTTGTAATCGATCAGGATGCCCTCGGGCACGTGGAGGTAGCCGAGGTCTTCGGCGATCGTCATGTTCCGCAGCATGCTGCGGCCGAGCAGGGCGACGCGACGACCGTGGGCGGCCGCAGCATCCAGCACCTGCTGCACACGGTGCACATGGCTCGAGAAGCTCGCCACGATCACCCGGCGAGGAGCCTTGCCGATCACCTGGTCGAGCACCGGCCCGATGCTGCGCTCGAGAGCGGTGAAGCCCGGCACATCGGCGTTGGTCGAATCGACCAGGAACAGGTCGACGCCCGCCTCGCCCAGGCGGGCGAACGCGCGCAGGTCGGTCAGGCGGCCGTCGAGCGGAAGCTGATCCATCTTGAAGTCGCCGGTGGCGAGGGCAACGCCGGCGGGGGTCTTGATCGCGACGGCGAGCGCGTCGGGGATCGAGTGGTTGACCGCGACGAATTCGAGATCGAACGGACCGACCTGCTCATGCTCCCCCTCTTTCACGGTGAGCGTGTAGGGCTTGATCCGGTGCTCTTTCAGCTTCGCCTCGACGAGCGCGAGGGTCAGGCCCGAGCCGATGAGGGGGATGTCGGCCTTGAGCTTGAGGAGGTAGGGGACGGCGCCGATGTGGTCTTCGTGGCCGTGGGTGAGCACGACCGCGACGACGTCGTCGAGCCGGTGCTTGATGGGCTCGAAGTCGGGCAGGATCAGGTCGACACCGGGCTGGTGCTCCTCGGGGAAGAGCACGCCGCAATCGACGACGAGGAGCTTGCCGCCGTACTCGAAGACGGTCATGTTGCGGCCGATCTCGCCGAGGCCGCCGAGCGGTGTCACCCGGAGGGTGCCCGACTCGAGGGCGGGCGGATCGAAGACGGTGATGGGCATGGGTTGCCTCCTCGCGACGCCGCTGCGCGGCATCCGTTTGTGAAATCTGTGTGTACTCGCGTCGAGCAGTCAGCGGGTGGTGCCCGAGATCTTGGGGAGCGCCCCGCCGGCGGCGGCGTTGCGATCGGGCCGGAAGTTGGAGAAGTCGGCGCCGGGGATGTTCTTGACGAGATCCAGTTCGTCCTCGATCTTCGCCGCCTCCCATTCCTCGGGTCCGACCAGGGGCAGCCGCACGCGCGGGCTGCCGATGCGGCCGAGGCCGTGCAGGATGTACTTCGCCGACACGGTCCCCGGCACATGGGTCATGACCGCGCGCACCAGCGGCTCGAGGCGCTGATGCTCGGCGGTGGCGGTCTTCAGGTCGCCGGCGTTGACGGCATCCACGATCGCGCGATAGGGCCCCGGCGCGATGTTGGCCGTGACGCCGATCAGGCCCGTCGCCCCGATCGCCAGGTGCGGGAGCACGTTCGAGTCGTCGCCGGAGAAGTACATGAGGTCGGTCTGGTTCAGCACGCGGCTGACCTCGCTGAAGTCGCCCTTGGCGTCTTTGATCGCGATGACGTTCGGATGCTTCGCGATGCGCAGGATCGTCTCGTACTTGATCGGGACACCGGTGCGGCCGGGGATGTCGTACAGGATCACGGGAAGATCCGTGGCGTCCGCGACGAGGCGGAAGTGCGTGAGGATTCCGGCCTGCGTCGGCTTGTTGTAGTACGGCGTGACGATCATGATGCCGTCGGCGCCGGCCTTCTCGCTGGCCTTGTACAGCTCGATCGCATGAGCGGTCTCGTTGGATCCACCGCCGGTGATGATCGCGGCGCGACCTGCCGCGACTTCTTTGCCGACCTCGACGAGGCGGATCTTCTCGGGGTCGGTGAGGGTGCTGGTCTCACCGGTGGTGCCCGTCACGACGATGCCGTCGGCGCCGGCGGTGACCACATCGTCGATGTGCTTCTCGACGGCGGGCCAGTCGACCTCACCGTCGGCCGTCATGGGGGTGACGAGCGCGACGAGAACCTGACCGAAAGGGTTTCCCGTGTGCGTCATGCTCTCAGGGTATCGGTTCGGCGCCGCGCCTTCTTCGTGCTCTTGCCTGCGAAAAGACCGGTCGGTGACGACGCCACGCCGGGCGCAGCATCCGTCACCGGGGTGTCGTCGTGACGAGCCGGTCTTTTCGAACCGAGGGCGGCCTCGATCGCCGGCGCCGGCGCGTGCGGCGCCGGGCGGCGGCTCTCACCAGGAGCGACCGGCCGCGCTCCGATGCAGATCGCGTGCGACGGCGGCCAGCACCGCCGACTCCACGAGTTCCCAATCGTGCAGGATCATGGCCGAATCGAAGCGCAGGGTGACGAAGCCGAGCGCCATCGCGACAGCATCCCGAACCCGGTCTTTGTGGCGACTGTCGCCCTCGTGGGTCGCTCCGTCCGCCTCGAGGATCAGGCAGTCCTGGATCACGAAGTCCACATCCCCCACCCCGGGGATGTGGACCTGGCTCGCGAGGACCAGGCCCACCCGGTGGAGGCGCAATCGGAGGATCGACTCGAGACCGCTGTCAGCGTCCCATCGAGCGAAGTCGACCAGCCATCGGTGGGGTAGGGAGAGTGCGGCGCGAAGTCGGCCGACGCTGTTGAGATCGATGACGCGCTGCCGCATCGCGGATTCGAGGGCGGCGAAGAACGCCTCGGGTCCGCGACACGCGAGGATCTGCCGCAGGCAGTCGATGACGCTCACGCGCCGCAGGCCGGGGGCGTCGATCACACCGCCACGGTGGATCTCGCAGCACCCGGGTGCTCCCGTGTCGGGGTCGATCGCCATCCGAGTCGGGTGGTGATCCGGCGAGATCCAGGTGTGGACCGGCTCGTCGGCGCCGTCATCGAGTGTCCAGAGTCCATAGTCGCGAGCGGCGCTCACACAGGCGAGCACACCGCGGTGGCTCAGGGACTCGATGAGACGTGCGGGCGTCTCGGGGAGGGCGTAGACCCCTTGCCTCGGCCTAAGCAGCTCTCCTGATCGGACGGCAACGGCCAAGGCACCGGCGGGCACGCTGGCGGCGATCAACTCTGAGGTCCGTGCCACTCCACCCATCGCCTTGACGACACCGGCCACCGAGTTCGCGCGCACCTTTTGATGATGAACCGACGTCAGGCTGAGAGCCTGTCCGGCTCCAGCTCCGTGGTGAACCCTCGTTTGGTGCGGGGTTGGGGAGGGGTCGATGAGAGGTCCGATAGGCCCGCGCGCTGCCCCGAAAAGACCGGTCGGTGACGACGACACGCCGGGCGTAGCATCCCTCACCCGGGTGTCGTCGTGACGAGCCGGTCTATTCGAGCAGACAGGACAGGACAGGAAAGGAAAGGAAAGGAAAGGAAAGGACAGGACAGGACAGGACAGGACAGGACGGTCGGGCCATAGGGTGGCGGCATGGCCTGGCAGACCCGCTCGACGCGCACCGTCTACGAGAACCGCTGGATGCACGTACGCGAGGACGAAGTGGTCGGCCCGGGCGGGGCCGGGATCTACGGGGTGATGACCGTACGGCATCCGGCCGTCTTCATCGTCGCGCTCGACGACGACGACCGGGTGTGCCTCGTCACCGTCGACCGCTACGCCACCGGCGGCCCGTCGATCGAAGTGCCGGCGGGCGGCACCGACGGCGAAGACCCCCTGGTGGGCGCGCGCCGCGAGCTGCTCGAAGAGGCGGGCGTGATCGCCGACGAGTGGGTCGAGATCGGACGGATGAACGCCCTCAACGGCCTCGCCCACGCTCCCGAGCACGTCTTCCTCGCCCGCGGGCTGCGAACGGGCGCGGAAGCCGACGCGATATCGGCCGCGCAGGAGGAGGAGGGCATCGCCGAGGTGCAATGGATGCCGTTCTCCGACGTCGTCGGCCTGATCGGCGCCGGCGAGATCACGGATGGCGAGACGATCGGCGCGATCGCCTTCGCCGCGATCCACCTCGGCCGCCTCGCCTGAGAAGACACGGCGGCACAGAGCGCGTTCAGCGCCCTCGGCGTGCCACCCGGGTCACCAGCGCGTCGGGAACGAGCCTGCTGAGGGCCACGATCGCCTTGTACCGCAGCGACGGGATCGACACGGCCTTGCCGCGAGCGATGTCGCGCAGCGCCTCGCGCACCACGTCGGGGGCGTTCAGCCACATCCACGGGGCGACGCCCTCCTCACCGGGCGCGAGCCCGAGGCGCTCATGGAAGTTCGTGTGGACGAATCCGGGGCACACCGCCGTCACCGTGACTCCACGAGGCGCGAACGTCACGTTCGCCCATCGGCTGAAGCTGATCAGCCAGCTCTTCGCCGCGCCGTAGGTGCCGCGGGGCAGGAACCCGGCGACCGACGCGACGTTGACGATGCGGCCGCTGCGCCGCGCGAGCATCGGGGTGAGCGCGGCGTGGGTGAGCCTCAGCGGCGCCTCGACGTGCAGCGCGAGGTGGCGCACCTCGTCGTCGATGTCGCCCTCTTCGAAGGCGAGCGGCAGACCGAAGCCGGCGTTGTTGACGAGCATGTCGACCGGATGCTCGCCCTCGGCGAGTCGCGCGATGACCTCGCTGCGCTGCTCCGGGTCGACCAGGTCGGCCGGCAGCACTTCGGCGACGACGCCGTACGAGCGGCTCACCTCGCTCGCGATCGTGTCGAGCGCTGCCCGGTCGCGCGCGACGAGCACGAGATCCATCCCCCGCGCGGCGAGCTGGCGCGCGAACTCGGCCCCGAGACCGGAGCTCGCACCCGTGATCAGCGCGGTTCGGGCCATGTCAGGGAGCCACGCGGCCGTTCGCGTTGAACGCCGCGTGCGTGAGCGGCATGAGCTCGGTCCACGCCGTCTCCATCTTCTCGGCGCACATCTCGATCTCGCGCTGCGGGAAAGAGGGGAAGTGCGTGCCCTCCACCTTGGTGCGCAGCGAAAGGAAGTTCATCAGCGCACGGGCGTTCATCGTCACGTACATCGACGAGTAGATGTTCAGCGGCAGCACGATGCGCGCGACCTCGCGGGCGACGCCGGCCGCCAGCATCCGCTGATAGGAATCGAAGGCGAACACGGATGCTGTCCGCGTGGCCGTGTCGACCAGGTCGTACTGCTCCTCGGTTCCGGGGAGGAATTCGTAGGCTCCGGGCTTGCCGACCTGGAGCAGGTTGCGCTCGCGACCCGGCACGTAGAAGACGGGGCGCAGCTCGCGATAGCGGCCGGATTCCTCGTTGTACGACGCGATGCGATGACGCATGAACTCGCGGAAGACGAAGATCGGCGCCTGGACGTAGAACGTCATCGAGTTGTGCTCGAACGGCGAACCATGGCGGTCGCGCATCAGGTAGTTGATGAGGCCACGATCGCGGGCAGTGGCCTCGGTGCCTGCAGCGGCACCCTCGAGGGTCTGCTCCCCCATCGTCGAGACGCGGGCCGCGAAGAGCACGTCCGAGTCGCTCGCACTGGAGCGGACGAGCTCGACGGTCACGTCGCTGCGGAATTCGATCTGCGGGGTCTCGGGCGAAGCGTCGGAATCGGTCACGCCTGCCACCCTACCGACGGTGCGAGCGGGCGAGGATCGTTCCATCCGCAAGTCTCGGGACGTCGTGGGGTTTCCATTCAGCCGAGAGCAGTTAGCCTGGGATGCTGTGACCATCGTCAACGCAGTCATCGGGATCGCCGTGCTCCTCGCGGTGACCGTCGGCGTCGGCATCTTCCTCCAGTGGCGGCAGGGTCGCCCCCGCCGGCACATCCCGCACGAGGTCGTCGAAGTCGAGCGACTGGGCGCCGCCGGCCTCGGCGAGAACGCGACGCTGCTGCAGTTCAGCACCGAGTTCTGCGCCCGGTGCCCCGGTGTGCACCGCACGCTCTCGGCGGTCGCGGATCGTCACGAGGGCGTCCGTCACCTCGACGTGGATCTGACCCACCGCCCCGACATCGCCAGGCACTTCCATGTGCTGCAGACTCCGACCACGCTGATCCTCGACAGCGAGGGTGTCATCCAGACCCGATTGGGCGGAGTGCCGGGCCGCGAGGTCATCGAGCTCGAACTCACCCGGCTGGCGGGCTCGCCCGCCACGCTCTGAGCGACCGCGGGGCCCACGTCAACCCGTCGCGTTCGGGCGGTGGACGCCATAGGCTGGCCGCGCGCCCTCGCGCACGCGGCGCATCCACCATCCAGGAGGTTCCCATGACCGTCACGAGCGAAGCGACCACCGTCTGGAACGGCAGCCTGACCGACGGGTCGGGCACCGTCACGTTCGACTCGTCGCACCTCGGCACCTTCGACGTCAACTGGAAGGCGCGCAGCGAAGGATCCGCCTCGGTCACCACGCCGGAGGAGCTGATCGCCGCGGCGCACGCGTCGTGCTTCAGCATGGCGTTCTCGCACGCCCTCGCCGAGAACGGCACCCCGGCGGATGAGATCGACACGACGGCATCCGTCACCTTCAAGCCGGGCACCGGCATCACCGGCAGCCACCTGAACGTCAACGCGACCGTCCCCGGCCTGAGCGCGGAGGACTTCGAGCGCATCGCGGCCGACGCCAAGGCGAACTGCCCGGTGTCGCAGGCGCTCGCGGGCATCGAGATCACTCTCGAGGCCACGCTTGCCTGAACCCCGTCGAGTCGTGGTCGCCGGGGCATCCGGCCTGATCGGCTCTGCCCTCATCGAGAGCCTCCGTGCCGACGGCGTCGAGGTCTCCACGCTCGTGCGGCGCCCCGCCCGGGGTCCGGGCGAGATCGAATGGCTGACCGACGACGCGCCGCTGAACCCCGACGTGCTCGCGGGCGCGGCCGCGGTCGTGGGGCTGAACGGAGCGAGCATCGGCCGCTTCCCGTGGACGCCGCGGTATAAGAGCACTCTGCTGTGGTCGCGCATCACCCCCACTCGCACCCTCGCGCGCGCAGTTCGTGAGCTGGGGACGGATGCCCCGGCTTTCGTCTCGGCATCGGCGGTCGGGTACTACGGCTCTGCGCCGGGGGCGGTGCTCACCGAAGAGTCGCCGCGCGGCGAGTCGTTCCTCGCGGATCTGTGCGGCGAATGGGAATCGGCGGCGCTGGCGGCAGCATCCACCGCTCGCGTCGCGCTCCTGCGCACCGCGCCGATCGTGCACGAGAAGGGGGTGCTCGCCCCGCTCCTGCTGCTGACCAAGCTGGGTGTCTCGGGCCCGATCGGCCGCGGCACCCAGATCTGGCCGTGGATCTCGCTGGATGACGAGGTCCGAGCGATCCGCCACGTGATCGACACGGATATCGCCGGTCCGGTCAACCTCACGGGCCCGACACGCGCGGCGGCGAACGACCTCGGGTTCGCGCTGGCCGTGCGGATGAACCGCCCGTTCGTGGTGCGCGCGCCCGTCTGGGGCATGAAGCTCGTGCTGGGCCGCGACGCGACGGAGGCGCTCCTCACCTCGGACGCGGACGTCGAGCCGACCGTGCTCGAGCGCAGCGGATTCGTCTTCCGGCACGCCACGGTCCAAGACGCCGTCGCGGACGCGGTGCCGGCCGCAGCCTGACCCGCCGGGCGTCACCGGGCGGCGCGACGCTCCGTCGATTCGAGACGGATGGCGTGCCGCACGGCCGCGCGCGCGCGACGCCGGTCACCCGAGGCGTCGTACGCGAGGGCGAGGCGGTACCAGGCCTGCCACGAGTCCGGCTCGGCCTCCGCCTCCGCGCGGTACATGGGGAACACCGCGTCGGCTTCGTCGCGCAGCACGGCCCCGCTCGGACGCACCGCGACCGACTCGGCCGGCAGCCCGCCCTCGCGCTCGAGTCGCCGCGCGAGCGCTTCGGCGCGCAGGCCGAACCACAGTTCCCGGCCCAGTGCCCACACCGCGACGATGGGGAGCACGATCAGCGCGACACCCATCGCGATGCCCACCGGCGAACCGCTGGTGAGCAGCAGGATGGCCCGCTGGCCGACGAGCACGATGTACAGGGCGAGCAGCACCGCCATGACGACGGCGCCGATGCGCGCGCTCATGCGCTCGTGGAGCGAGCGACCTGCCCTGGCACGCCGCCCTCCGGCACGAGCTCGTCGGCGGGCGTGCGACCGGGAACGCGGATGCCGATATCGATCACGCTGTCCAGGCCGATGCTGACGCCGCGCGCATCCCGCGCCGCGAGAAGTGCCAGTCGGATGCCGGGGCCGTAGGCAGGAGCCGGGTCGACCGTGTCGTGGATGATCGTGAGCGACTCCCCCGCGCCGGAGAAGATCGTCTCCTGACGGGCGACCACACCCGGGCGCCGCAGCGAGTGGATCGGGACGCTGGCGACCTGCTGGCCCCGAGCCCGCTGGTCGACGTGCGGAGACTCGACCGGGCCCACGTTCGCGCGGGCGGCCGCGATCAGCTCAGCGGTGCGCACGGCCGTTCCGCTGGGTGAGTCGACCTTCGTCTCGCGGTGCGCTTCGACGATCTCGATCGAGGGGAAGAAGGGCGCCGCGACTGCGGCCAGAGCCGAGCCCAGCACCGAGCCGATCGAGAAGTTGGGGATGAACACCGCGCCCGTGCCCGCCGCCTGGACGAGCGGACGGATCAGGGCGATCCGCTCGGCGGACCAGCCGGACGTGCCGACCAGCACGTTGATCCCGTACCCCACCGCTGCGCGCACGACGTCGATCGAGATGGCCGGGGTCGAGGCATCCACCACCAGGTCGGCACCCTCGAGTTCGGACAGGTCCGACCGCGACGAGAGGACGGCAGCGACGTCGAAGCCGTCTTCCGCCTCGACGACGTCACGGATGATGCCGCCGAGCTTCCCGGTGCCGCCGACGATGGCCACGCGTGTCGTCATGTCCACCAGCCTAGGCGAGTGAGTCGTCTTGGCTCTCGCCGCGCGGGCGCCGTGCCTATCCTCGATTCATGGTGAGCATTCAGGCTTTGGCCGTCGACGATCCTCGCGCGCACGCGCTGCTCGCGGAGTACTTCCGCTCCCGTGAGCTCGGGTTCGTCCATCAGAACGCGGTCTACACCGCGACGTTTCCTGACCCGTCGATCTTCACTCCGCCGGCCGGGGTGTTCGTCGTGCTGGTCGACGACGATGAAGCCGACGTCGGCTGCGGCGGCATCCGCCGGATCGCCGACGACGCGGGCGGTATCCGCTACGAGGTCAAGCACCTGTACTTGCGTCCCCAGACGCGGGGACGCGGCTGGGGACGCCTGCTGCTGGACGATCTCGAGCGGCGGGCGCGGGAATGGGATGCTGCGCAGCTCGTGCTCGACACCCACCACTCGCTCGAAGCGGCCGCGGGGCTCTACCGATCGGCCGGGTTCGTGGAGACCGAGCCCTTCAACGACAATCCGAACGCAACGCGCTGGTACGTCAAACGCCTGCGCTCGCCGCAGGAGGGGTGAGCGCGGCTCAGACCGGATAGATCTCGGGCAGCCCCGTGCGCAGCTCGACCGGGAGGTGGGCGAGATCATTGTGCGAGACGACGGTCCACGGCCCGCGATGGCGCTGGGCGAGCACCGTCAGCCCGCAGTGCGCCTGGTTGAGCGTCATCCAGCGCCACTCGGGCGCCTGCAGCACCTCGCGCACGAACCAGCCGATCACGAAGTTGTGCGTGATGAGCAGCTCGTGCACATCGCCCGGCTTGCGGACGAGGAATTCGCTGACGGCATCCGCCATCTGCGCGCGCCCCGCGTCGATCTCCTCTTCGGTGAAACCGCCGAAGAACGGCTCGAACACGGCGGGGGTCTCGGGTGTCATGCCGGTGGGCACGCAGTCGAACAGCAGCGCGGTGGGCTCAGGCGAGACCGACGGCAGCCGGTCGGCGACGGCGCGGGCGGTCTGACTTGCACGTTCCAGCGGTGAGTGCCAGACGGCATCGAGCGGCACGCCCGAAAGCCGATCAGCAAGCAGTGCGGCCTGTCGTCGGCCGCGCGGCGACAGGGGTCCGTCAGCGAGGCCGTACTCGGCATCCTGGTGCTCGCCATGCCGCACGAGGTACAGATAGTGCGTCACGCCAGCTCACTTCGTCGGGGGTTTGCTCGCAGCACTTTCCACCCTATGTCAGACCGACTCTCGCTCTACCGGCCCTTGACTCCGGGCGATTCGCGCGGTCATCATTCGGCGGCGCGCGCGATGTCGGCCAGCTGCGAGCGGCTGAGCCTTACCCCGACGCCCTGAACGAGCTCCTCGACGTGCTGCGATGCGTACGCGTTGACGATGGGCGCCGTGACGAGCTTCTGCGAGAGCAGCCACGCCACCGCGACGGCCGCGTCGGGCACGCTGAGCTCGGTGCCGATCGCATCGAGGGCCCGGAGCGTGCGGCTCCCGCGCCGGTTGAGGCTCGCCGCGATCTGGGCTCCGCGTACCGAGAGGTTCGTGCGCGTGCGCGCCCGATGCCGCCCGGAGAGGAATCCGTGCTCCAGGGCGTGCGAGGGCGTGACGGCCATCGCCTGGGCGCCTGCGACGAGCCGCAGGTCGGCGTCGAAGTCGTTCCTGCGAAGCACGTTGAAGGGCACGTCGAGCACCATGATGCGCGGGAACCCGGCCGATGCGAGGATGCGCGCCTCGACGAGCTGAGCTGCGCTGTAGCCGACCGCTCCCAGGGCACGCACCTTCCCGGCCTCGACGAGCCACTCTGCCGTGGCGAGAGTGTCTTCGAGCGCCGTCGCGGAATCGACTCCGGCGTCAAGGTAGAGCACGTCGATGCGGTCGGTGCGCAGCCGAGTGAGCGATGCCTCGACCGCGCGCACGAGGTTCACCGGGCCGAGCCCCGGGTTGTCGGGGTGGCCACCGATGCGCACCGAGAGCACGATGTCGTCGCGGAGTCCGCGCGAGTGCAGCCACTGCCCGATGATGTGCTCGCTGCGACCGCCGGAGAAGCTGTCGGCGGTGTGGACGGCGTTTCCCCCCAGCTCGGCGTACGTATCGAGGATGTCGTGGCTCGACTCGAGGTCGACGTTCCAGCCGAACTCGGCGCCGCCGATCATGAGCGGGAAGATCTCGAAGCCGGTTTCGCCGAATGCGACCCGCACGTTCTGCCCGACACCCGGACCCTGCACCGGGATCGGGGCGGACGGGTGGGCGGGCGGGATGCTCGCGGCATCCGGGCTCGGCAGAATCGAGTTCGGCGATGATGCCGCCGAGCCGACACCGAAGAAAGTCATGTCCCACCCCCCACGTCGGTCCCCTGAGAACCGCCGTGTGTCGTATTGTGCGCACCCCCCGGGGCGCATTACGAGAATAGGCCCGGAGTGTCAAGGTTCCGGACATTGCGGCATCCAGTCGGTAAACATTCCATAACGCTCTTGTCACGGAACATTTCCGTCACCGGCGCGGTGCGAGGTGCAGACCGCCCACAACGACGGTTGCCCGCCCCCTCGATGCGAGGGGACGGGCAACCGGACAGTGCGGTGCGAGCCGCGGAATCAGCCTTCGGCCGGAGCCTCGGGGCCCTGGCTGGCCGCCGCGCGACCCTCCGTGTCCGCAGGCTCTTCGACAACGGGCTCCAGCGAGAGCTTGCCGCGGTCGTCGATCTTCGTGATCTTCACCAGGATCTTCTGGCCGACCGAGAGCACGTCTTCGACGTTCTCCACGCGCTTGCCACCGGCGAGCTTGCGGACCTCGCTGACGTGCAGCAGTCCGTCCTTGCCGGGCAGGAGCGAGATGAACGCACCGAATGTCGCGATCTTCACGACGGTGCCCAGGAACTGCTCGCCGATCTCGGGGTTGGTCGGGTTGGCGATCGCGTTCACCTGCGCGCGTGCCGCCTCGGCCGCGGGGCCGTCGGTCGCGCCGATGTAGACGGTGCCGTCCTCTTCGATCGAGATCTGCGCACCGGTCTCGTCCTGGATGGCGTTGATCGTCTTGCCCTTGGGCCCGATCAGCTCACCGATCTTGTCGACCGGGATCTGGAGGCTGATCACGCGGGGCGCAGTCGGTGCCATCTCGTCGGGGCCGTCGATCGCCGCGGTCAGCACGCCGAGGATCGTGAGGCGGGCCTCATGAGCCTGCTGCAGCGCGGCCGTCAGCACCGACGACGGGATGCCGTCGAGCTTGGTGTCGAGCTGGATCGCCGTGACGAACTCGCTCGTACCGGCGACCTTGAAGTCCATGTCACCCAGAGCGTCTTCGGCGCCGAGGATGTCGGTCAGCGCCGCATAGCGGGTCTGACCCTCGAACTGGTCGGAGACCAGGCCCATCGCGATGCCGGCGACGGGGGCGCGCAGCGGCACACCCGCGTTCAGCAGCGACAGGGTCGACGCGCAGACCGAGCCCATCGACGTCGACCCGTTGGAGCCGAGCGCCTCGGAGACCTGACGGATCGCGTAGGGGAACTCCTCGCGGCTGGGCAGCACCGGCACGAGCGCGCGCTCGGCCAGGAAGCCGTGACCGATCTCGCGGCGCTTGGGGCTTCCCACTCGACCGGTCTCACCGGTGGAGTACGGCGGGAAGTTGTAGTGGTGCATGTAGCGCTTGTGCGTCACCGGCGACAGCGAATCGATCTGCTGCTCCATCTTGAGCATGTTTAGCGTGGTGACACCCAGGATCTGGGTCTCGCCGCGCTGGAAGATCGCCGAGCCGTGCACGCGCGGGATGACCTGCACCTCTGCGTCCAGTGGGCGGATGTCGGCAAGTCCGCGGCCATCCATGCGCACACCCTCGGCGAGGATGCGACCGCGGACGATCACCTTGGTCACCGATTTGTACGCGGCGGAGAACTCGAGCGTCGCCACGGCCGGCAGTTCGCCGGCTTCGACGGCGGCAAGGAGCTCTGCCTTGACAGCATCCTTCAGCTCGTCATCGGCGTTCTGGCGCTGGATCTTGTCGGCGATCTGGTAGATCGGCACGAGCTTGTCGTACGCGCGGCCGGCGACGAAGTCGTAGGTCTGCTGGCTGTAGGGCAGGAAGACCGGGAACTCCTTGATGGGCTTGGCCGCGGTGCTGGCGACCGCGTTCTGCGCGGCGACGAGCTGCGTGATGAACGGCTTCGAGGCCTCGAGGCCCTCGGCCACGACCTGCTCGTTGGGCTTGACGGCGCCCGCCTTGATGAGGTTCCAGCTGCCTTCGGTGGCCTCGGCCTCGACCATCATGATCGCGACATCCTCGTTGCCGTCGGCATCCGTGATGACACGACCGGCGACGATGAGGTCGAAGACGGCCTCCTCGAGCTGCGTGACGGTCGGGAACGCGATCCACTGGTCGGCGTGGTCGCCGTGACCCGGGATGAGCGCGAGGCGCACACCCGCGATCGGACCCGAGAACGGCAGACCCGAGATCTGGGTCGACAGCGATGCGGCGTTGATCGCGAGCGCGTCGTAGAACTCGCCCGGAGCGATCGAGAGCACGGTGACGACGATCTGGACCTCGTTGCGGAGGCCGTCGACGAACGACGGGCGCAGCGGACGGTCGATCAGACGGCACACCAGGATCGCCTCGGTCGAGGGGCGACCCTCACGACGGAAGAACGAGCCGGGGATCTTGCCTGCGGCGTACGAGCGCTCTTCGACGTCGACGGTCAGCGGGAAGAAGTCGAACCCTTCGCGAGGGTGCTTGCCGGCGCTGGTGGCCGACAGGAGCATCGTCTCCTCGTCGAGGTATGCAGCAACCGCTCCCTGCGCCTGCTGCGCGAGGCGGCCGGTTTCGAAGCGGATCGTGCGGGTGCCGAATCGTCCATTGTCCAGGACGGCTTCGGCGGCGGTGATTTCAGGACCTTCCAAGAGGTCTCCTCTTTCCTTCTTTGGACCTTCCCCTGCCCGGGGAGGGCCTATTTGACTCGCACGCCCGTGTGGCGAGCGA
This sequence comes from uncultured Microbacterium sp., assembly GCF_964244775.1. Classification (NCBI taxonomy): domain Bacteria; kingdom Bacillati; phylum Actinomycetota; class Actinomycetes; order Micrococcales; family Microbacteriaceae; genus Microbacterium; species uncultured Microbacterium sp. The sequence goes on along the minus strand of NZ_CAXTJR010000002.1, from coordinate 325,994 downwards.
GTTCATGCGAAGGAGCAGGAACAGGCAGATATCGGCGCGCGCGAATTCTGCGCGAGGTGTGTGCCAGCGCTGGCCACCAGTAGAAACCCACCCGGCGCGATGCGAAGAATCCTTCGACGACGGGGAGACCACCACAGGGGACCAGCTTCCTGCCGGCCTGCTCCGTGAGCTCATTTTCAATTGAGCGGATGCCCGAGGGCAACCCGCCCAAGCCTATCAGCGGGAGCCAGCCGTGACCCTGCATGCCGTATCGGTTTCACGACGCGCGGCCTACCCTTATCCCATGCGTCACTTCCTGCACATGCGTCACATCGCGCGCGGTGCCGGCATGGCGGCGGCCGTTATCGTGGTGGTGGCCCTCGTCACCTGCCCGTCGGTCTTCGCCGATGACTCCCCCACGGCCCCGGCGTATCCCACCTGGGCGGATGTCGCGACGGCGATGGAGAGTGAAGAGGCCAAGGCCGCCGAAGTCGCGACGGTGGAGGCCGCGCTGCAGACGGCCCAGGCCGATGCTGCCGCCAAGTCGCAGGCCGCCCTCGATGCCGCGAGCGTCGCCGACCAGGCCCGCAGAGCCCTGGATGCCGCGACGGTCACCGAGCAGAGTCTCGCCGCGCAGGCGGCGCAGGCCGGTACGACCTCCGCCGATGCCGAGACGACCCTCGCGCGCCTCGCAGCCACGCGGTACCGAAACGAATCGGGTGGCCCGCTGACTCTGCGGCTGCTGACGACGACCGACCCGGACGGACTGCTCGATCGCCTCGGCCTGCTCGAGCGCGTGTCATCGACGTGGGACGCGGTCGCTCGGGATGCCGTCACCACCGCGAACCTCGCCACATCGCTGCACGACCAGTCGGTGGCGGCGGAGAAGGCGCGGGTGCAGCTCAGTCAGGCGGCTGACACCACCGCCGCCGCCGCGCGGGAGACCGCCGCGAGCGCTCAGGCCGCCGTGGCCACCACGCAGCGGAACGTGGGGACGCTGTATGCGCAGCTGGCGATGCTGAAAGACTCGACGGCCGACGTGGAGCGACAGCACGAGGTGGGCGTCCAGGTCGCGGCGCAGGCCGCCGCCCAGGAACAGGCCCGGCAGGCGGCCGCCGCCGCCGCTGCCGCCGCGGCCGACTCGTCCGACGGCTGGTCCGACGGCTCGAGCTACCCGTCGACCGACGGCGTCACCGCCGATCCGCAGGCGGCGCAGGCGTACGCGCGGGGTGCGATCGGCGGCTACGGCTGGGACTCCGGCCAGTTCTCGTGTCTGGTGTCGCTGTGGAACATGGAGTCGGGATGGCGCGCAGACGCCTTGAACGACTCGAGCGGCGCGTACGGCATCCCGCAGGCGCTCCCCGCCAGCAAGCTCGCCGCGGTGGGCGCGGACTGGCGGACGAATGCCGACACTCAGATCGACTGGGGACTCGCGTACATCAGCGATCGCTACGGCAGCCCGTGCGGGGCGTGGGACCACGAGATGAGCGAAGACCCGCACTGGTACTGAGGGTCCGATCGCCTTCGTACCTGTGCTCGGGCACCGTCCCGCGCTTAAGCTGGTGACATGAGCACCGAAGACAAGGCCACAGACGCCGCATCCGAAGAGATGAAGCGCAAATTCAAAGAGGCGCTCGACAAGAAGAACGCCAAGCACCGCGACGGCGAAGCGCACCTGGACGGCGATTCGGTCGTCCACCAGTCGCACGGCCCCGCCGGCACCAAGCGCGAATTCCGCCGCAAGAGCGGCTGAGCACCGCGCCACCGACGACGAAACGCGCGCCGCATGAGATGCGACGGGCGTTTCGTGGATCTTCAGCTCTGCAGCACCCGGGCCTGAGCTCGACGCTCCTTCGCCTCGGCCTCGGCGATCGCCGCCTCTTCGAGACCCTGCGTGCCGACAGCATCCTTCGCGCTCGACATCCCGTCGTGATCGTCGCCCGAGAGCGTCGTCTCGTCGAACGGTCGCTCGCCGCGCATCACGGCGCGGGCCTGTTCGGCGTCGAACTGCCGCGTCCAGGTGCCGATCAGCACGGTGGCGACCGCGTTGCCCGTGAAGTTCGTGATCGCCCGGCCTTCGGACATGAACCGATCGATGCCGACGATGACGCCGACGCCGTTCACCAGGTCGGGCCGGTAAGCCTGCAGACCACCGGCGAGGGTAGCGAACCCGGCACCGGTGACACCGGCGGCACCCTTGGAGGCGATCACCATGAAGACCAGGAGCCCGATCTGCTCCGGGATCGACATCGGCGTGCCCATCCCGGCGGCGATGAACAGCGACGCCATCGTGAGGTAGATCGCCGTGCCGTCGAGGTTGAACGAATAGCCGGTGGGCACGGTGATGCCCACGACCGGCTTTGCGACGCCGAAGTGCTCCATCTTGGCGATGAGTCGCGGCAGCGCCGACTCGGACGACGAGGTGCCGACGATCAGCAGGTACTCGCGAGCGAGGTATTTCATGAGGCCGAAGATGTTGATGCGTGCGACCGCGTAGAGCAGCGTGCCGAGGATCCCGAAGATGAACACCGCACACGTGATGTAGAACGCGATCATCAGCACCCCGAGGCTCACGATGGCCGCGAAGCCCGTCTTGCCGACGACCGCCGCGATCGCTCCGAAGGCGCCGAGGGGTGCGAGCCACAGGATCATGCCGAGGATGCGGAAGACCAGCGCCTGCAGGTTCTTCACCGCGTTCATGATCGGCTCGCCCTTGGCCCCCATCTGCTGCAGCGCGAAGCCCACCAGGAGAGCGATGAACAGCACCTGGAGCACGCTCTCGCCGGTAAAGGCGGAGAAGAACGTGGTCGGGATGATCCCGAGGATGAACTCCTGCGTGGTCTTGGCCTCGGTCGCCGAGCCGGCGTCGTAGGTGGAGCTCGTCATGTTGAGCCCCTCACCCGGGTGGATGAGGTTGCCGACCACGAGGCCGATCGCCAGCGCGAACGTCGTCATGACCATGAAGTAGAGCAGCGCGAGACCGCCGATCTTGCCGACGGTCGCCGCCTTGGCGATCGACCCGACCCCCACCACGATCGTGCAGAAGATGATCGGCGCGATCATCATCTTTATGAGGGCGACGAACCCCTTGCCGACGGGCTCGAGCGCCACACCGACCGAGGGCCAGATCAGCCCGATCGAGGCTCCGAGCACGACGGCGATGATCACCGCGACGTACAGCCAGGTGTGCTTGTCCCACGCCGTCTTGCCCCGGCGCCAGTGGTAGCCCGGGAGCTTGAAGCTCTGGGTTCGCGGAATCTGAAGAGCCATCGTTGCCTCCGAAAGAGTCGAAAATTCGCTGTCCTCCGGTCCGCCGTCTCGGCGCCCGGTCTGCCTAGACTGTGGGGCACGACGGCGGCACCCACCGGGTTGCGGTCGTATTGGTCATGACCCACGCGAGGACGCGGATGGCGACAGCGAAGCGACACGCGAGCGCAGCATCCCGGGTCTTCATCGCCTTCCTCGGGGCGGTCGTGGTCATCACCGCGCTGCTGGTGGTACTGCTCACGTTCCAGGCGCAGGCGACCGAGCGGGCCGAAGCCGAGGCCGTCACCCTCGCCGTCGCCCGCACGATCGCCGAGATGCCCGAGGTCGCACAGGCCGTGACGAGGGGGTCGGATGCCTCGGCTACGACCGAGCTTCAGCCCATCGCCGCGCGGGTCATGGATGAGACCCCCATCGACTTCGTCACGATCATGACCACCGGCGGGATCCGTCTGACGCATGCCGACCCGGCCGAAATCGGCAAGCCGTACCTCGGCACGATCGAACCGGGGGTTCAGGGCCGCGAGCTGACGGAGGAGGCGGTCGGCACCCTCGGGCCGTCGCTGCGCTCGGTCGTGCCGATCGAGGCCGACGGCAAGGTGGTGGCGCTCGTGTCGGCCGGGATCACTCTGGGCAGCGTCGGGAGCGGCGTTGTGCGCCAGGTCCCGTTCGTGATCGCCGTGGCCGCCGCCCTCGCCGCGATCGGCCTGCTGGCGGCATGGTTCGCCGGGCGGTTCACCCGGCGAATCGCCGGAGACCTCCCGGCGAGCACCGTGCGGGACGCCGTCTCGTCGTACGAGTCTGTGCGCACGCTCGGCGAGGCCCTACGTGCACAGACCCATGAACACGGCAACAGGATGCACACCGCCGTTGCTCTGATGGAGCTCGGGCGCACCGACGAGGCGATCGAGCTGCTGACCGAGACCGCCCGGTCGAGCCAGTACCTCGTCGACCGAGTGGTGGCGCGCGACGGCGATCCGACCGTGGCGGCGCTGCTCCTCGGCAAAGCCGCGCAGGCGACGGAGCGCGGCGTGGAATGGACGGTCGACATGCAGCCCGCGATCCCCCGCACAGCCCTCGGCGCCGTGGACGCCGTGTCTCTCGTCGGCAACCTGGTCGACAACGCGATCGACGCCGCCGCCACCGGTCCGGAGCCGCGGTGGGTGCGCGTGGGCATGGCCCAGGCATCCGACGGCCGGATCGTCCTGACCTTCAGTGACAGCGGCCAGGGCGTCGCGGTAGAGATCAGGGAGCGCATCTTCGAGCACGGCTTCAGCACGAAACCCGCCGGCGCCGATGGCCGCGGTGTGGGACTCGCCCTCGTCCGCGCGATCACCGATGCGGCGGGCGGCACCCTCGAGCTGACCGCCGACCCCACCACCTTCCGAGTGCAGCTGCCGGCGCGGGGGGCTCAATGAATGGGGGCACAGTGATCAACGTCCTCATCGTCGACGATGAACGCCTCACTCGCGAGCTCCACGGCGAGTACGTCGGTCGGATGCCCGGGTTCCGGGTCGTGGCGGAATGCGCGAGCGCGCGCGCGGCCCTGACTGCCGCGCTCGAGACGCCCCCGGCGGACGGGATCGATCTGGTGCTGCTGGACATGACGATGCCCGATGGGCACGGCCTCGACGTGGCGCGGCACATCCGCGCCCACGCGGCCGCCGTCGACATCATCGCGATCACCGGTGTGCGGGATGCGGAGGTCGTGCGGGCCGCGGTGGGCCTGGGCGTCGTGCAGTATCTCGTCAAGCCGTTCCCGTTCGCGACCTTCCGCGAACGGCTCGAGCAGTACGCGCAATACCGTCGGCGGATCAGCGACGCGGCGGGCCCGGCGACGCAGTCCGAGATCGACGTCCTGCTCGGATCGTTTCGGCCGCCGACGCCCGCAGCCCTGCCCAAAGGACTGTCGAGCACCACCCTCGAACTCGTGATCGGCGCCCTCCGCAGCGCTGCGCACGACGGCGCGGCACTGTCGGCCGCGGAGACGGCGGAGCGGCTCGGGATGTCACGGGTCGCCGCCCGTCGTTACCTCGAGCATCTCGCCGCAACCGGTCGGGTGGATCGCACGCCGCGGTACGGCACCCCTGGGCGACCGCAGACCGAGTACTCCTGGCTGCGCTGAGCCGAATGCGGTCGGCGTCAGGCGTCGGTGCGGCGCTTCGTGGCCTTGGGTCGCAGCTCCACCCAGCCGGCGTGCTTCGCGCTGAGCCCGTCGCCGGCCGTACGTCCGGCGAGGCGGCGCATCATCCAGGGCAGCGCGTGGTGGCTCAGCCAGACGCCCCACGAGAGTCCGGCCACCGGTGGTTCGACATCGGCGTGCAGCGCAGCATCCAGACTTCCCAGCGCCTCGGCGTCCGGCACACCCAGCACCTCAGCGGCACGGTAGGCGAGGAAGCGGTGGCCGACGGTCTGCAGGTGCACGCGGTCCTGCGCCCACATGTCGAGGCCTCCGAGAGCGGGCAGCGCCTCGACGTCGAGGAGGATCGCCCCGGTGTCGGCGGCGACGCGCCGCAGTTCGGAGGCGAAGGCGGAGAACTTCCGCGCGAGGATCACCCTCGCCGCCATCCGGCGCGGGAGGAACGGGGTGACCAGGAGAACGTCGCAGCCTGCCGCGCGGAGCGTGCGGACGCCGCCCTCCAGTTGCCGCGCCAGCGCGATCGGGTCGGCCCCGACGCGGACCAGGTCGTTCGCGCCGATCAGGACCGATACGAGGTCGGGGCCCAGGGTGATCGCCGCCGGGATCTGCTCGCGCAGCACATCGGCGATCTTGCGGCTGCGCACCGCGAGGTTCGCGAAGCGGAAGCGTTCGCCTCCCTGCCGTGCATACGCCAGCAGCAGAGCGAGCCGGTCGGCCCATCCGCGGTAGTCGCCGGTGGGAACGCGCGATGCGTCGCACAGACCCTCGGTGACCGAATCGCCGAGGGCGACGTAGCGCGCCCAACGCGGTGAGTGTGCGACGGATGCTGCCGCCGGCCGCGACGGCATGACAGGCCGGGTCGCGGCCCGCGCGAGGAGGGCATCGTCGATGGGACGCAGCATCCGCGCCTCTTCGTAGTGGCCGACGAGCTGGCGCCCCAGCGCCTCCCAGGTGCGATCCCGGACCGATTCGCGCGCCGCGAGCCGGAACGATCGGCGCTTGGCCTCGTCGCCGGCGAGGTCGGCGACGCGCGCGCGCAGGTCGGCGAGATCGCCCGGGCGGTAGAGCCACCCGTCGATGCTGCTGCGAACGAGGTCGACCGGGCCGCCGCGGCCGGTCGCGACGACGGGAACGCCGCTGGAGAGCGCCTCCTGCACCGTCTGGCAGAACGTCTCGCTCTCGCCCGGGTGCACGAACACGTCGAAGCTGGCGAGGGTCGTCGCCAGTTCGTCACCGCCGAGGAACCCGGTGAAGATCGCGCGCGGCAGGAGGGTCTCGAGTCGTGCGCGCGAAGGTCCGTCGCCGACGATGACGAGGCGCACCCCCGGCAGGTCGGCGAGCGCGGCGAGGTCTTCGACCTGCTTCTCGGGGGCGAGACGCCCGACGTACCCGACCAGGATCTCGCCCGGAGCGACCTCGTCGCGCCAACGCTCGCTGCGGCGCTCGGGAGCGAAACGCTCCGAGTCGACCCCTCGACCCCAGCGGCGCACCCTGTCGATGCCGAGGGCTTCGAGTTGCGCCGTGGCGGGGCTCGACGGCGCGAGCGTCAGGGTGGCGCGACGGTGGAGGCGCGCGACGTGGCGCGAGACGAGCGGCGCCATCCCTGGCAGGCCGTACCGCTCGGCGTAGGCGGCGACATCGGTCTGGTAGACGGCCACCGAGGGCACCCCCAGAGCATCGGCGGTGGCGACGCCCTGCCAGCCGAGCACGAAGGGCGAGGCGAGGTGGATGACATCCGGCCGGAACTCGCGCAGCACCCGGCCGAGGTAGGCGGTGCGCGCGAACGCGACGCGCACCTCGGGGTAGGACGGAAGGGGTACGGAGCGCAGCATCGAGGTGCGCGCGCCGTGGACGATCGCACCGTCACCGACGCCCGGGGCGATCACTAGGGCTTCGTGGCCTTCGCGCTCGAGATGCCTGAGCACCTGGAGCACCGATCCGGTGACACCGTTCATGTGGGGAAGGAAGGACTCGGCCATCAGCGCGACTCTCACATGTCCAGGGTGAAGCCCGGCGCACCGTGCGAGGCCGCGAAACGACACGCCGGATCGAGTGTTCACCGAATGCACGTCGGCAGGCCACCGTGCGTCTTCCCGGATGTCGGGCAAGCGGCGGGATGCTGGCCTCAACGATGATCGATGACGCCCTGTCGGCTCTCGCCGCGAGCGCCGCCGCCCTCCCCATATTGTTCCTGCTCGTCCTCGGCGACGCCTTCCTCGTGGTGATCCCGGGCGAGACGGCCGTGACCGCGTACGCCGCACTCGCGGTGTCGCAGGGTCAACCGCCGCTCGTCGCGGTGATCGTCGTCGCTGCCGCCGCGGCGCTCCTCGGCGACATCATCTGCTACTCGATCGGGCGGCGCGTCGGACTCGATCGGTGGGGATGGATGCGGCGACCCCGCGTCGTCGCGGCATTCGCGTGGGCGCGGCGGCGCCTTGACCGCAGCACCGCGGCGGTGCTGTTCAGCGCCCGCTTCATCCCGTTCGGGCGCCTGGCGGTCAATCTGACCGCCGGCGCCAGCCGGGTGCCCGCCCCCCGCTACGTTCTCTTCGCGTCAGGTGCGGCGCTGGTGTGGGCCCTCTACCAGGCGTTCATCGGCGCGCTGGTGGCCCGGCTGCTGCCCGGCTCGACGCTCCTAGCCGTGGTGATCTCGATCGTGGTCGCCCTGGTGTTCGGCCTCATCCTCGACGCGGTGCTCACCCGCCGCTGGCGACCGAAACCGAAGCCCGGATCTCCCGGGGAGTGGGAGGGTTGATCCATGGAAGATCTCATCGAACTCGACGGCGTCGGCGCCTACCGTGCCGCACCCGCCGACTCCCCGCGCGGTGGCATCGTGCTGATCCACGAGATCTGGGGGCTGGTCCCGCACATCCGCGATGTCGCCGACCGCCTCGCCGCAGAAGGCTATGTGGTGCTCGCGCCCGATCTGCTCAGCGATGTCGGCGTCACGCCCGAGTTCGGCGAAGAGATCCAGGCGATGCTCGCCGATCCCGACGAGGAGCGCCGCTCGGCCGCCCAGCCACTGCTGCGGGCAGCCCTCGCCCCGACCCGGGTCCCCGACTTCGCCCACAGCGCCGTCGCGAAGCTCCGCACGGCCGTCGATGCGGTCACCCAGGAGCCGGGTGTGGACGGCCGCATCGCGGTCATCGGGTTCTGCTTCGGCGGCAGCTACGCGTTCGCGCTGGCCGCGGCCGACGACAGGGTCCGCGCGGCGATCCCGTTCTACGGGCAGGCTCCCGACGCCGACACCATCGCACAGATCGAGAGTCCGGTGCTGGCCCTCTACGGCCAGCACGACCCCGCCCTGATCGACGCCCTGCCCGAGGTGCGCGCGACGATGGCGGCGGCGGGGGTCGACTTCACCCCCGTCGTGTATCCCGACGCCGGCCACGCGTTCTTCAACGACTCGAACGCGCAGAGGTACGAGCCAGACGCGGCAGCGGACGCGTGGGCGCGCGTACTGCTGTTCCTGTCCGAGAAGCTCGGCTGAGCGAGAAGCCCATGACCGATCCCGGCGGCTACGACGCCGAATTCCTGGGCACCGCGCTGCCGCTCCCCCGCCCGAGCGACGATCGCCCCACGACCGTGCTCGCGTACCCGCATTTCTCCGTGACGCTCGACCCGGCTCGCCGGCTCGCGGTGGCGACGGGAGTGAACATCGACGGCGCGACGGTCCGCGATCTCGCGCGCACCGGCAGGTGGGATTTCGACCCGCGCATTCCCGCCGATCAGCAGACCGGACCGACGGTGTACGCCGACAACGACCTCGACCGCGGCCATCTCGTGCGCCGGCGCGACCCGGGGTGGGGCGACCCCGCGACGGCCAAGCGTGCGACCGATGCGACGTTCGTCTTCACGAACGCGGCGCCCCAGGCATCCGGATTCAATCAGTCCGCAGAGCTCTGGCTCGGGCTCGAAGACCACGTGCTCGGGTATGCGCAGGCCCAGGGCGCGCGGATCAGCGTCTTCACCGCGCCAGTGCTCGCCGTCGACGACCCGCCCTATCGCGGCATCCTCGTCCCGCGCAGGTTCTGGAAGATCGCGGCGTGGGCGACCGGCGTGCCGTCGGCGCCGCTGGCCGCCGCGGGGTTCGTGCTCGACCAGTCGGACCTGATCGACGCGACCGTGCGGAAGGGCGTCGCGGTCGCCCCGCTCGGGGGGTTCCGCACGTTCCAGGTGCCGATCGCCGACATCGAGGCCGAAGCCGGTGTGGAGGTCGGCGTGCTGGCCGAGGCCGATGTCCTCGGAGTCCACGCGGCACGCGCCCTCGAGTGGGTCGAGCTGCGCACAGCCTCCGACATCCGCCTCTAGTCGGGATTCGTTGGTCGCGGGACCACCGGCGAGAGCCGGCCGAGCGGTACGCGCGCGCCCTGAGGGCCGGAAGGCGCGCGTCTGTATTCGAGGAACCGACCCCGTAGGGCGGTGAGTCCGCCGACGATTCCGCCGGGCAGCAGCTTCATCAGCACAACGAGAAGAATGCCCTCGATGAGCAGGCTCAGCGTCGGGAACTCCTTGAGCTGCACAGTGAAGCCGTAGTAGATCACCACCGCGCCGATCGGCGGCCCCCAGACGCTCCCGAGCCCGCCGACGATCGCCATGATGATGAAGAGGATCGACCAGTTGAGGCTGAAGCTCGAGTAGGGCTCGATGGTGATCTGCTGGAGGGAGATCACCGCCCCGACGGCCGCGGTAAGCACGCCCGAGATGGTGACCGCGGCGAGCTTCAGACGGAACGGCGAGAGGCCGAGGCCGTCGGCGACATCCTCGTCATCCCGCACCGCCATCAGGCGAAGCCCGAAGACACTGTGGAAGGTGGCGATCGCGGAGCCCAGCGCGATCACGGCGATGATCAGAGCCATGACGTAGAGCTCTTCGCGACGCGGAATCACCGCGATCGGGGCGCTGATCCCCGTCGCCGCTTCGGTGAAGTCCCAGTTGATCATCCACGTGAACGCCGCGAGGGCCACCGCCATCGAGCCGATGACGAAGTACGCCTCGCGCAGCCGGAACAGGATGCCGCCCATGATCACCGCGAGGATTCCGCCCCCGGCCGCGGCGACGAGCAATGTGGGGATGACGCCCCAGTGCAGGTTGCGCAGGATCATCACCGTCACGAAACCGCCCGCGCCGATGAAGGCGGAGTTGGCCAGCGAGAACTGCCCGGCGAACCCGCCGATGATGTTCCACGCGGTTGCGGCGGCGACGTACAGCAGCAATGTCGTGAAGAGGTCGACCTGGAACCGGCTGAGCGTGGGGAGGAGGAGGAAGGCCGACACGCCGAGCACGACCAGCGCCGACGACGAGCCGATCACATTCATTTTGCGCGGCCGCGGGCCGACGATCGTCCGCAGAACGGTACCCGGATTCATTTCGCTTCCTTCAGTACGAGGCGTTCCGCGCGCATCCCCTGGATGCCGCTGACGACGCGATGGAGTGTGGGCTTGACCAGGAGCACCACGAGGAACGCCGCGTAGATGAGGAAGTCGCGATACTCCGAGCCGACGATGGCGCTGCCCACGCTCTGGATCAGGCCGAGCGCCAGGCCGCCCCACAGGGCGCCCATCACGTTGCCGATGCCGCCCAGGACGACGACGGTGAAGCCGATCAGCACGAAGGAGAACCCGGTAGTGGTGGGAGTGAAGCCGTAGCCGATACCGATGAGCACGCCGGCGACAGCAGCGAATGCGGCGGCGGCGGCGAAGGTCACTGCATACAGGCGGTTGACGTTGATGCCCATCGTCGCCGCCGTCTGCGGGTCGCTGGATGCCGCGCGCAGCGCCGCTCCGTACCTGCTCCGCTTCATCCACAGATTCACTGCGACCACCAGCACGACTCCGATCACGAAGGCGATGACATCCGATACGCGTACCGTCACGCCGAAGAGGTTCATACCCTGCAGGGCATACGGCGCCGCGAGCGATTGCGCGTTGCCGGTGAAGGCGAGCACGAGCGCCGCGCTGATCAGCAGCGAGATGCCGAACGTCGCGACGATGGGCGGTTCTTCACCCTTGCGGAGCAGGCCGGTGAGCACGTAGCGCTGCACCGGATAGGCGATCAAGAACATGAGGGGAACGACCGCGACGAGCGAGACGAGCGGGTCCCATCCCAGCACCGTCACCACGAGCATCGACGCATATGCCCCCAGCACGATGATGTCGCCATGGGCGATGTTCACCAGGCGCATCACACCGAATACCAGCGTGAGGCCGAGTGCGACTATCGCGTACAGGCCACCGACCAGCACGCCTGACAGGATCACACTGCCGTCGATCATGATCGTTCCTCCTCAGTCCTCGGGGCGATTCCAGAGCCGGCGTTACTGCAGGCCCTGGACCGGAACTGCGAGCGTGCCGTGATCGGCGAACTTCGGGTCGACGGGCACCATCTTGTCGCCCTGCCACTGCCCGTGGAACGCCTCGATCGTCGAGTAGTGCTGATCGTTGAATTTGATGTGACCCCAGGCATAGTCGGCGTCGGTCTTGCCGATCGCCTCGTTGATCGCATCCGGATCGGTCGATCCGGCCGTCGCGATCGCATCCAGGAGCACCTTGGCGACGCTCTGCGCCGCTACCAGAGCCGACATGTCGCCGTTCTCGCCGATCGTGTCGCCGAACTCCTTGATGAGGCGCTGGGCGTCTGCGTTATCAGTGTGCTCGGAGGCGTCCCAGTAGTTCGTCGACAGCGTGCCCTCGGCAACCGGCCCGAGCGCCTTCTGCCAGGCGGAGGTGGCGCCGCACTTCTCGCAGTAGGCGAGCTTGGGCACGAACGCCAGCGCCTTCATCTGCTTCCAGAGTGCAAATGCGTCGGGCGGGTTCATCTGCGTGATCACGATCTCGGCGCCGGCAGCCTTCGCGTCGTTGATGAACGAGGTGTACTCCGTCGTTCCGACCGGGAACTCCGCGTGTGTCACGACCTCGTAGCCGAGCTTCGGCGCGTTGGCCTCCCACAGCTGGCCCATGACGATGCCGTCCTGGCCGCTGTCGGTGAACAGCGCGACCTTCTTGTTGGTCTCGGTGAGATCAGAGGTGGTGAACTGGGTCTGGGTCATCTGGTCTTCGGTGAAGAACACGTCCCAGGCGTATTTCCAGCCATCCGTGTTGCCTGCCAGCCACGCCCGCACCGGCGTGAGGCCGGTGATCATCGGGATGCGCTCGACATCGGCCACGTTGGAGACGGGCACGGTGTTGGGCGGGCTGACCGAGCCCAGCAACGCGATCGCACCCTCATCGAGAATCAGGCTGCGGGCGTTGTCACCCGAGGCGGTGGAATCCGACTTACCGTCCTGGACGACGAGCTTCACCTGGTGGAGTTCGCCATCGATCAGGATGCCGCCGGCGTCATTGACCTGCTTCACGGCATCCTCGTAGCCATCCTGGATCAGTGGGCCGAAGCCGGCCAACGCGCCGGACATCGGAATGGATGCCCCGATCACGATGGGGTCGCCTTGCTTTGCCGGTTCGGACGAGCCAGCGGACGTGTTGGCGCTGCAGCCGACCAGCACCAGTGCTGACGCGGCCACGATCGCCATAGCGGATCGTTTCATGGGTCACTTCTTTCTTCTCTGTTGTGTCGCGCAGGGCGACGATGCGGGTGGATGCTGGATCAGGTGCCCAGATATGCCTCGAGGAGCTGTTCCTTGCCGAGCGCACGCGGAGGGCCGTCGTAGACGACGCGCCCGCGCGAGAGGAGATAGGCGTGGGAAGCCACAGCGAGGCTGCGGTCGGTGTCCTGCTCGACCAGGAGCATGCTCGTGTGGGTTTTGGCCACCTGCTCCAGGGCGAGGTAGATCTCGTCGGCGACCTTCGGAGACAGCCCCAGCGTCACCTCGTCGCAGAGCAGGAGCAGCGGCTTGGCCATGAGGGCACGGCCGATCGCGACCATCTGCTGCTGCCCACCCGACATGGTGGTCGCCACCTGCTTCGCGCGATCTTTCAGGACGGGAAAGATGTCGAAGACCATCGCCTTGAGGTCGTCGCGTTCGGCGCGGGGCACGCGAAATCCGCCGAGTTCCAGATTCTCGGTCACGGTCAAGCCGACGAAGAGCCGACGGCCCTCTTGGCAGTGCGCGATCCGCGCTGTCGCCCGGTGGAAGGCCGGCACGCTCGTGATGTCCTCTCCCTGCCAGAGCACCCGTCCGCTGGAGGCGGGAAGCAGCCCGCTGATCACCTGGGTGAGCGAGGTCTTGCCCGCGCCATTGGCTCCGAGGACGGTGACGATTTCGCCGGGACGGACGCTTATCGAGATGTCGGTCAGCGCCACGATCGCGCCACGCCGCGCCGATACCGACTCGAGCGTGAGGCCATCGCGCGACTGCCCGGGCACCGCGCCGGTCTCGCGCGCCTCGCGGTCCACGGCCGCCGTTGTGCTGGCGACCCGGCCCGAGCCGAGGTAGATGCGCCCCACCTCCTCATTTGCGGTGACCTCGGCCGGCGTGCCCTCAGCGATCAGAGAACCCCAGTTCAGCACGATGACCCTGTCGGCCAGGTCGTGCACGACCTTCTGGACATGCTCCACGATCATCAGCGAGGTGCCATGCCGGTGGATCTCGGCGATCAGCGCGATCGCTTCGTCGAGGTCGCTGGCATTCAAGCCCGCGCTCACCTCGTCCAGGAGAAGCAGCTTCGGCTCGGTTCCCAGCGCCCGCGCCACCTCTAGCCGCTTCAGGTCCAGGAGGGGCAGCTTGCTCGCAGGGCGATCGCGTTTGCTGGCGAGCCCCGTCAGATCGAGGATCTCATTCAGGCGCTCGGCATGTGAGACGGTGCGGCGCGCGTTACCGGCGGCGAGGCCGACCCGGATGTTGTCGGCAACGCTCAGCGAACGGAGAGGCTTCGGAACCTGGCGGGCCAGCGCCACACCGCGCCGCGCGAGGGAGTGAGCCGTCTTGCCGTCTACCCGACCGCTGCCGTCGAGCGCGATGGCTCCGCGAGTGGGAGCATCCTGCCCCGCGATCAGTCGCAGAAGGGTGCTCTTCCCGGCCCCATTGGGGCCGATGACCGCGAGCTTCTCGCCCGCACGGACCTCGAAACTCACGTCGCTCAGCGCGGTGACCCCGCCGAATCGACGCGTGAGGTGGCTCACCGCGAGGATGTCTCCCGACCCGTCTGACATGTCGACCCTTCACAGCATTGTGAATGCGTTGCATTATTGTGAATCCGTTGCGTCATAGTACATAGACTCTCGGCGCAGCACAATGGGCGGTCGGCACCGCGCACACCCCCCTAGCGCGCGGCGCAAGTCTTGGCTAGCATCTTCAGTGAACGACTTCACCATTAGTGAATGATCAATGGAGATCTCATGGCTGCCACCCTCATCAACGTGTTCATCGTCCCGAAGGACAAGCACGAAGAGTTCCTCGCCGAGTGGAAGATCACGGCGGAGCACTACCGCACCAGCGGATCGGGTCTGATCGAGACGCACCTGCACCGCAACACCGACATCGGCAACGACACGTTCAGCTACGTGAACATCGCTCGGTGGGAGAGCGGACAGCACTGGAAGGACTCACACGCGGAGTACGTGCCGGGCGAGTACAGCATCCCGGGAGTCAAGGGTCACCCGTCGATATTCGAGTGCATCGTCAACGGCTACTCGGGCGTGGCGGACGGAGTGGTGAAAGATCACTGGATCGCATCCCAACCCTCGGGCGAGTTCGAACTCCGACCGCACGGGAGCGAAGAAACCCCCGCAACAGAAGGAGCCCGACGATGAGCGATTCCACGACACCCCCCGCCTCGACGCCGGTGACGGTGTCGAAGATCGGCTACGTGGGCTTCGAGACCCTCGACGTAGATCGGATGGTCGACTACTACACGAAGGTGCTGGATTTCGTGCTCGTCGAGCGCACCAACGGCGAGGCTTTCCTGACAACCGGCTTCGACCACCACGCCGTGGTCATCCAGCAGGGGCAGACCAAAGCCCGCAGTTTCGTCGGCTACGAGGTCTGGGGAGACCTTGCCGATGCGCAACGCCGTCTCAGGGACGCAGGCTACGCGGTCGAGCGTCGCAGCGATCTCGCTCCATCGATCCCCGCCGTGCTGGTGCTCGAGGAGCCGGGCACCGGCGTGCCGATCCACCTCTATGACGCGCAGGCGTCGAGCGGCGTCGAGGGGTACACCCCGCTCCGGCCCACCAAGCTCGGCCACGTCGCGGCGTTCACTCCCGACCTGAAACCGTCACAGGACTTCTACCAGGACCTGCTCGGATTCAAGTGGTCTGACACCATCGGAGACTTCTTCGTCTTCCTGCGCTGCAACGCCGATCACCACGCCGCCAACTTCATGGCCTCCAAAACGCGCGAGGGGATGCATCACATCGCGTACGAGATGCGCGACCTGAACCATCTGCAGACCATGCTCGATCATCTCGCGAAGAACAACTACCGTCTGGAATGGGGGCCAGGACGCCACGGTGCGGGACACAATATCTTCACCTACCACCAAGACCCCGACGGCAACGACATCGAGCTGTTCACTCAGATCGACATGATCCACGACGAGTCCAAGGGCTACTTCGAGCCGCGTCCGTGGCACGAGGACTTCCCGCAGTATCCGAAGACCTGGGAGGTCGACCTCATCGCGGTCAACAGCTGGGGTCCGATCAACCCGGACAAGCTCGTCCACTGAACAACTCGCAGGCTGATGACCGGGGAGCTGACCGGCTGCCCCTCGCAACGTAGCTGGGAAAGGTCCACCATGCGCACGGCTCCTTGGCTTCTCGTGCAATTCGTCACGGTCGGCGACGATCGCCCTATCGCCGGCATCCGAGTCCACGACGCCATCCACGCCCTCCCTTCCGGCTGGCCGCAGACGGTGCTCGAGCTGCTGGATGACTGGTCGGTCTGGCAGAGCCGGCTGCGCGCCCTCGACCCGGAATCGCTCAGCGCCGTGCACGACGCCCGGCTGGTCGCGCCGATCACCTATCCGCGCAAGGTGCTCTGCGCGGGAGCCAACTACTACGACCACGCCGAGGAGATGGGGACTGAGACACCGGATCCGACGGCGGCACCATTCTTCTTCCTCAAGCCCCCCACGACGACCATCGTCGGGCCCTCGGCGGACGTGGAACTGCCCGCGCGGTCCGGCGCCAACGTCGATTGGGAAGCCGAGCTCGGAGTCGTCATCGCCGACCGCTGCAAGAGCGTGCCGCTCGAGGAGGCACGCTCTCACGTGGCGGGCTATCTGGTCGCGAACGACCTGTCTGCGCGCGGTCTGTTCTCGCGGCCCGGCGCGGTCTTCCCCCCGTTCGCCTGGGACTGGCTCGCGCACAAGGGCCTCGACGGCTTCTGTCCGGTGGGTCCGGGGATCGTGCCATGGTGGTTCCTCGAAGACGCCGACCACCTGCGATTGACGCTCACGGTGAACGGCGTGACCACGCAGGACTCGAACACCTCCAACCTGGTCGTCGGTATCGACGGTCTGATCTCGGGGGCGAGCGAGCTCATCACCCTCGAACCGGGCGACCTCATCCTCACCGGCACACCCGCCGGGGTCGGAATGCCCAAGGGCACGTTCCTCAGCGCCGGGGACGTCGTCGCGGTGCAGATCGAGGGCATCGGGCGTATCGAGAACAGGATGGTAGCGGCATGACCGACTCATCGGCGATTTCCTGGCCGGAGGCCGGCCCCGTGCCGCCCTCCATGCGGGCGGTGACCTTCAGCGAGTTCGGGGGGCCCGAGGTGCTCACCCTCGGCGAGGTCGAAACACCCGAGCCCCAGGCCGGAGAAGTGCTCGTCAGGGTGGCTGCCGTCGCCGTGGGCCGCACCCTGGATCTCGCGGCCCGTGCCGGTCTCGAGCCGTTCGCCTCGGCCGTGACCTTGCCGCACATCCTGGGCGCCGAGCATGCGGGAACCGTCGCGGCCGTCGGCGAGGGGGTAACGGGATTGGCGCTGGGCGACCACGTGGCGACGTTCCCGGTCTACAACGCTTTCGAAGACGAATACACCCGCAGCGGCCACTCGGAGGTCTCGCCGGGTGTGCGCATGATCGGCACCCACCGGCCCGGAGCATACGCGCAGTACGTCGCCGTGCCCGCGAGCAATGTGCGCATCGTGCCGGCCGACGTCGATCCAGCGGAGGCCGTCGCGGTGATACTCGCCGGAGCGGTGGCGATGAACCAGTTCGTGCGGGTGGGCGGCATCCATGAGGGCTCGCGCGTGGTCGTACCGGGCGCAACGAGCGCCCTGGGCTCCACCACCGCGCTGCTCGCGAAGCATCTCGGGGCGACGGTGGTCGTCACCTCGCGTGACGAGGCCAAACGCGCGCGGCTGCGCGAACTCGGCTTCGAGCACGTGCTCAGCACCCACGACGAGGACTTCGCCGACCAGGTGCGCACCGCATTCGGCGGTCTCGGCGCACAGCTCATCGTCGACAACCTCGGTTTGGAGGAGACCTGGCGGCGCTGCTTCGACGCCCTCGCGCCCGGGGGAACGGTGGTGACATCCGGCGCGTTCCTCGGGCTGGAGGTGCCGATCAACGTGCGGCGCCTCTACCTGCTATCCCAGCGGGTGGTCGGCGTGCGCACCGGCAACCTGGCATCGGTGGACCTGGCCTGGGCGGAACTGAGCGCAGGGTTTCGTGCCCAGATCGACCGCACCTTCCCACTTGAAGACGCAGCGCACGCCCACCGCTACGTTGCGTCGTCAGAGAACGTCGGCCGCGTCATCCTGACGATCGGATAGTGGGCGTCGCCGACCGAGCCACGTCGCCGAGTTCACGCGAGATCGATTCCGTCGTCTCCAGCATCTTCTGCTGCACGCTCGCGACCTCGCTCTCGTCCATCTCTTCGCGAGGGAAGACCACGGTCATCGCGAGTGGCAATGCATCTGAGGCGGCGAAGATCGGTGCCGAGATCGAAGAGATGCCCGGGATGACGCCTCCGGTGGTGAGCGCGAGGCCGCGGGCGCGCACGTCCCGCACGATCTCTGCGATGTCGGCGGTGCCGAGTGGGAGGCTTGCCGCGGCGCCGAGATTGGCCTGAACGGCAGCGGCCGTCATTCGTTCGGGAAGGTACGCGAGAAACACGCGGCCCGCCGATGAGGTGAACAGCGGCAGTGTCGCCCCGACCCGGACGCTCAGCGAGAGGGCGTGCGACCCGTAATCCCAGCGAACGACGACAGGCCCTTCATCGGACCACACGGTCAGGTTGACGGAATGACCCGTGGCGTCGCGAAGGAGCGGAGCGTACTCGGATGCTGTCGCCACCTCATTGGTGCGCCGCAGCGCTTCGGCTCCGAGCCGGCGCATCGACGGACCGAGGTCGTAGAGGCCGGAGCCGGGGGCCTGCGAGGCCAGACCGATTCGGGTGAGACTCACCAGATAGCGGTGCACCTTGCTCGGCTGCAGCGCGCTGCGCGCTGCGATATCGCTGAGCGACATCGGACCGCCGCCATGCTCGAGAGCTTCCAGCACCGTCATAGCGATCTCGACCGACTGGATGCCCTGCCGCATGCCGGCCTGAGGGCTCACCGCATCGTTCTCCTCCACCCGCACCCATCTCCCTGCCCGGCTCGATTCACCGCTGTGCAGAGTCTAGGACGGCCGAATCGCCCTTCTTCGCCAGGTCGGTGTGCAATTCGTCGAGCACGATGGCGGCGCTCGACGAAACTGTCGCGGTGGCGTAGACGTAGAAGTCCGGACGCACGACGACGGCCTTCACGTCGTTCTGTGAGAACCAGGCCGTGTACACGCCGTCGGCATCGACAAGCAGGTCCCGGGGCCCCAAAGCCTCGGGGAAGCGTCCGACGCCGGCTCGGATCTCGCCGCGCTCGTCGCGCTCGAGTATCGCCCAGCCGTAGCCCAGCACCTCGTCGAACAGGCCGCGACGGCCACCCACCTCGATGACTCCCTGCGGGAAGAGCGCCCCGCTCGCCGGGGAATCAGTGTGAAGCCCAGGTCCGATTCCGGGAAAGCGGATCTTCTCGGGCGTCTTTCGCAGTCGGCGGTTCTCGAGGTACAGGCGGTCGCGCTCCGTGGCCGCCTCGACGTCCCTGGTCGTCTGCACCCGGCCGAGTTCCATGCCCTTGCGGATCACGGCCTCCACGTGCGGTTCGCGTTCGGGCTGATAGCTGTCGAGCAGTTCATTTCCCGCCCGACCGGAGAGCACGAGGTCGAGCTTGAACGCCAGATTCTGCGCATCCCGGATCCCCGAGCACATGCCCTGACCGAGGAAGGGCGGCATCTGGTGGGCGGCATCCCCGGCGAGCAGGATCCGGCCGTGGCGCCAGGTGTCGGAGAGGATCGAGCGGAAGGTGTAGGTGGCCACCCTGATGAGTTCGGCGTCGGCCGGATGCAGGTACTTCGCCACCCGCCTCCAGACCTGATCGGGCGCGCTCTCTGCGGCGAAATCGGCCTCGGAGTCGAGCATGAAGCTGAAGCGATGATGCGTGGGGCCCAGCGAAATGATCGAGATGGGTTGCGCGGGGTCGCAGACCTGGCGGGCCATGGGGAGGTCGGGCTGCCCCGTGAGCGTGAAGTCGCAGACCATCCACGGCTCCGAGAAGCCGAGATCGGTCGTCCCGATGCCCAGCGCCTTCCTGGTGAAGCTGTTGCCGCCATCACAGGCGACGACATAGTCGGCGCGGATCGATCCGAGTTCGGTCTGCACCGTCACGCCGTCGGCATCCTGCTCGTATCCGGTCACGGGGTGGTCGAAACGCACCTCGACGGTGCCGCTCCGTCGGCACGTGCGGTCGAGGGCATCCTCGAGGTCGGGCTGGTACATCATGTACCACTCCGCCCATCCGCTGCGCCCGACGCGGTCGAACGCGTGCTGGATGAGGGTTTCGCCCGAGCCGTTCTGCCAGTCGTAGCTCTCCTGCACGTGCAGCTTCGGCAGCAACTCGTCGGAGATCCCGAGTTTGGCGAAAGTGCGCATCGTTTCATCGTCGAAGATGGCGGCGCGGGGCAGGTTGTAGAGGCCCGCGTAGCGCTCGAGCACGACGACTTTATAGCCGGCTCGGCCGAGCAACGCTGCGGTGGTCATGCCCACCGGCCCGTACCCCACGACCGCGATGTCGAAGTTCTCGGTCACAGTTCTCCCTCGATCGCGCTCACGTCCGCGTGAGTCAGTCTCTTGACTGAGCAGACTCTATGATTCATTATGAGTGAAGTCAATGCATATAGGTGAATGCCACCGGAGCCCATCGACGGCCACGGAATGACAGACTCAAGGAGGAGCTATGAAGAAGATCGCGCTCGAGGAGCATTTCGTCACCCCCGACCTCGTCGGCTATGGCGCGGGCACGAGCGCGATCGCGCAGCCGAAGGCCTGGGCGGACGCGTCCCGCCGCCTCCTGGACTTCACCGAGGAGCGCATTCCGGAGATGGACGCGTACGGCCTCGACATGGAGGTGCTGTCGCTGAACTCCCCCGGCATCCAGGCCGAGAAGGATGCCGCGACCGCGGTGGCCAAGGCCAGCACGGTCAACGACTTCCTCGCCGGCCTGATCGCCGAACACCCCACCCGCTTCTCCGGCTTCGCCGCCCTTCCGTTGCAGGACCCACGGGCCGCCGCCGACGAACTCGAGCGCGCCGTCACCCAACTCGGCCTCAAGGGCGGGCTGATCAACGCCCACACCAACGGCACCTACCTCGACGACCCCACCTTCCGCGTGGTGTGGGAGCGCGCGGAAGGCCTCGACGTTCCGCTGTACCTGCACCCGGCGAACGGAGTCGATACCGCGCACGTCCTATCCGGGCATCCCGAACTGATCGGCCCGATGTGGAGCTGGGGCATCGACACCTCGACGCACGCGCTGCGCCTCATCTTCGGCGGCGTGTTCGACGATTTCCCCCAGGCGAAGCTGCTGCTGGGCCACATGGGTGAGGGCCTGCCTTTCGTCCTCTGGCGCATGGATTCGCGCTGGAACTTCCACAACCATCACGGCGTCGAGCTCGCCCGCGAGCGACCCTCCGACTACCTGCGCGAGAACCTCTACATCACGACCAGCGGTGTGGACTCGTCAGCGCCCCTCCTGTGCGCGCTCCTCGCGCTCGGCGCCGACCACATCCTGTTCGGCACCGACTACCCGTTCGAGTCGATCAGCGAGGCCTGCCAGTTCCTCGACGTCGCGCCCATCAGCGAAGCGGACCGCGAGAAGATCTCGTTCCGCAACGCCGAAACGCTGCTGCGTCTGTCCGAGATCGTACCGGCGTGAGTCACCCCATGACCGCGCAGACCACCGACTACAACGCCGATACGCTCACCGACGCGGTTGTCGCGAGCTTCGCGAACACGGCGAACGCGCGCACCAGGCAGGTGCTGGAGAGCCTCACCCGTCACCTGCACGCTTTCGTGCGCGAGGTCGAGCCGACGATCCAGGAGTGGGAGTACGGCATCGACTTCCTGACGGCGACCGGCCACAAGAGCGACGACACGAGGCAGGAGTTCATCCTGCTCTCCGACGTGCTCGGCATCTCCATGCTCGTCGAGACGATCAACGACGCGGAGACTCCGGATGCCACCGACTCGACCGTGCTCGGCCCCTTCCACATGGTCGCCTCTCCGGTGCGCGAACTCGGCGCGAACATCTCGCCGGAAAGCGATGGCCCGGTCTGCCTCGTGCGGGGGCGCGTGCTCTCCATCTCCGGTGACCCCATCCCCCACGCCCGCCTCGACCTCTGGCAGGCCAATACCCACGGCTTCTACGACGTGCAGCAGCCCGGCATCCAAACGATCGGCAATGGGCGCGGACTCATCACGGCCGATCAGAATGGCGAGTTCTGGTTCCGCAGCGTGGTGCCGAGCTACTACCCCATCCCCACCGACGGGCCGGTGGGGGTGCTGCTCGACGCGGCGAAGCGTCATCCCTACCGTCCAGCCCACATCCACTTCATCGTGAGTGCCGTCGACTACGACACGCTCACAACGCATATCTTCGTGGAGGGCAGCCCATACATCGACTCCGACGCCGTGTTCGCGGTCAAGAGAAGCCTGATCACTCATTTCGCCGAGAACGCGGATGCCGCGCTGGCGGGGCGACTGGGGCTCCCGTGCCCCTTCCTGGAGACGAGCATCGACATCGTGCTGCACCCGTCGCCGCGCCCATGACCGCCGAAGACTTCCGGTACCGATCGCTGCCCATGCGGGTGGTGTTCGGTGCGGGATCGCTCGCGTCCCTCGCCGACGAAGTGCGGCACCTCGGGCTCTCACGCGTGCTCGTGCTCTCGACGCCGTCGCAGAGCGGGCTTGCGGAGAAGGTCTCGGGCCTCCTGGGTGACCTGAGTGCGGGCGTCTATACCGAGGCCAAGATGCACGTGCCGATCGCCTCCGCGCGCGCCGCCAGGAGTGCCGCCGAAGCCGCCGGTGCGGACGGTTGCATCGCGATCGGCGGAGGCTCGACGACCGGGCTCGGCAAAGCCATCGCCCTCGAGTCCGGCCTGCCGATCATAGCCGTTCCGACCACCTACGCCGGGTCGGAGATGACACCGATCTGGGGGATCACCGCGGATGGCGAGAAGAAGACGGGCCGCGACCCCAAGGTGCTGCCGGCGAGCGTGATCTACGACCCGGAACTGACCCTCGCGCTGCCGGTGGGAATCACGGTCTCAAGCGCGTTCAACGCCATCGCACATGCCGCGGAGGGCCTCTACGCGCCGGACCGCTCGCCGGTCGTATCGCTCATGGCCGAGGAAGGTGTGCGCTCGATCGTGGGCGCGCTACCGGTGATAGCGGGTGATCCGACGAACCGCGGGGCGAGGGCGGACGCGCTCTACGGGGCGTGGCTGTGCGGGGCGGTGCTCGGGGCCACCACCATGTCGCTCCACCACAAGCTCTGTCATGTGCTGGGCGGCACGTTCGATTTGCCGCATGCCGAGACCCACACGGTCGTACTCCCCCACGTTCTGCACTTCAACGCCGACTACGCGCCGGTCGCCATGGCCGCCCTCGCGCGGGCGACGGGAATGCCGCGACCTGCCAGCGGGCTGCAGAAGCTGAGCATCGCGCTCGGCGCACCGCGATCGCTGCGTGAATTGGGGCTCGGCGATGATGCGGTCGAGCGCATCGTCGAACTGGTCACGAGCCAGCCCTACGCCAACGCGCGACCGGTCACGCCTGAGGGTGTGCGCGCGGTAGTGCGGGCCGCCCTCGACGGGGTCGATATCTGACCGATTGCGGCGGAGGCGTGGCTCCCGTCTCGGGCCGCGCTGAGGGCTACTCCCCCGCGAGACCGCCGAGCAGGTGGCCGAACGAGCGACCCTCCCCGAGGTAGTGCGCCGGATCGAACGGATCCACGGATGCTGTCGCCGGGCGCCGCGCGATGGCGTCGGCCAATTCGCGGGCCCCGCGGTCGATGCGGTTGCCGAGCGGAGCGACCTGGTCGGCGGTCGTGCCCCAGTCGCTCGACGCCGCGAACACGGCCGTCGGCACGGGCTCGGCGTGGAGGTAGGTGAACAGCGGGCGGATCGTGTAATCGAGCGCGAGCGAGTGCCGTGCCGTGCCCGCGTTCGCGCCGATGAGCACCGGCGTGCCGGTGAGGGCGTCGGGATCGAGGACGTCGATGAACGACTTGAACAGTCCCGAGTAGCTCGTCGAGAAGATCGGCGTCACCGCGATGATCGCGTCGGCCGACACGACGGTGTTGATCACTGACTCCAGGGCGAGCGGTGCGAAGCCGGTCAGCAGGTTGTTCATGATGTCGTGCGCATAGTCGCGCATCTCGAATACGTCGACCTCGGCCTCCTCCCCGTGCTCGGCCAGATCGCGCACGGTCGCCGCAGCGAGCCGGTCTGCCAGCATCCGGGTCGAGGAGGGGTTGGAGAGGCCGGCGGAGATGACGGCGATGCGTCGTGAGGTCTGAGTGCTCATCTTCTCGTCTCGCATCGCCGGGTCAGCGGCCGATGCCGAACGCCGCGCCTGCGGGCGCCGCATCCTGTGAAGACGGAGTGTCCTGGTAGGGCGAGCCGCCGGTCACGTTGTCGCCACGGTTGGCGTTCGGTCGCGCCTGGCGCACGTCGCCGTCGCCGTACTTGGCGGCGACGAGCGCGGCGTGGGTCGGAGCATCCGGAACGTCAGCGGGACGGTTCTTCGCGAGCTCCTTGCGGAGGACGGGAACCACCTCGCCGCCGAGGATGTCGAGCTGCTCGAGCACGGTCTTGAGCGCGAGACCTGCGTGATCGATGAGGAACAGCTGGCGCTGGTAATCGCCGAAGAGGTCGCGCATGCCGGCGTAGCGGTCGATGACCTGCTGCGGCGAGCCCACGGTGAGCGGGGTCATCTCGGTGAAGTCCTCCAGCGACGGGCCGTGGCCGTAGACCGGTGCGTTGTCGAAGTAGGGGCGGAAAGCACGCACCGCGTCCTGCGAGTTCTTGGCCATGAAAGCCTGACCGCCGAGACCCACGATCGCCTGCTCGGGGGTGCCATGACCGTAGTGGGCGTAGCGCTCCCGGTACAGCGTGATCAGGCGCTGGTAGTGCTCAGAGGGCCAGAAGATGTTGTTCGCGAAGAATCCGTCACCGTAGTACGCGGCCTGCTCGGCGATCTCGGGCGTGCGGATCGAACCGTGCCAGACGAACGGCGGCACGTCATCCAGCGGGCGCGGCGTCGAGGTGAAGCCCTGCAGCGGAGTGCGGAACGTGCCCTCCCAGTCCACGACGTCTTCGCGCCACAGCTTGTGCAGCAGCGCGTAGTTCTCGATCGCGAGCGGCAGGCCCTGACGGATGTCCTTCCCGAACCAGGGGTACACCGGGCCGGTGTTGCCGCGGCCCAGCATGAGGTCGGTGCGGCCGCCGGAGACGTGCTGCAGCATCGCGAAGTCTTCGGCGATCTTGACCGGGTCGTTCGTGGTGATCAGGGTGGTCGCGGTCGAGAGCACGAGACGCTCGGTCTGCGCGGCGATGTAGGCGAGGGTGGTCGTCGGCGACGACGACCAGAACGGCGGGTTGTGATGCTCGCCGAGCGCGAAGACATCGAGACCGACCTCTTCGGCGTGCCGGGCGATCGTGATCGTGTTGCGGATCTTCTCGGCCTCGCTCGGCGTCGTGCCGTCCGTCGGATCCTGCGTGATGTCGCTCACGCTGAAGAGTCCGAACTGCATTGCCGGCCACTCGGTGGTGTCGTTCACGATCTTTCCCGCTTCCCGGATGCCGTGGCATCCGATCTATGCATTTGAATGTATCTCGTGCAACACGTCTCCTGCCAGGTTATTCCCGAGGCGCGCCGAAGCGGCGGACGCCGCGTGGCGCGGCATCCTGCTCGAGTCACTCGCCTTCGAAGAGGCGGAGCATGTCGCGCACGAGCTGGTGCGGCGCCGTCTCGCACGGCGCGTGACCGGTCGCGTAGAGCGCGAGGCGTGCCCCGATGCGCTCCGCGTACGCGGCATGCTGAGCGGTCGGCCACAGGTCTTCTTCGCCGACGGCGATGAGCTTCGGGATGCCGGTGGCCGCGACCTCGTCGGCGACGTCGGGCATCGCCATCATCTCGCCGACGATGTCGTCGATCGCGGCCCGCTTGGTGATCGCCATCCGCTCGCGGACGAAGGCGATCCGCAGCGGAGGGGTGCGATTGAGGTTGTAGCGGATCCCCCACAGGATGAGGCCCGCCGCGCGGTGCGGCGGCATGTCGGAGATCGGCCCGATGTGCTTGACGCCACGGAACACCTGCCCGGTCGCGGGCGGCGCGGCCATCAGCGTGAGGCTCGCGAACAGATCGGGGCGCTCGATGAGGGCGAGCTCGGCCACCAGCCCGGCGAAGCTGAACCCGAGCACGTGCGCGGGAGTGCGGCCGTCTTCGAGGATGGCGACCAGATCGTCGATGTAGAGCCGGTAATCGTAATGCGCGCGCGGCGGCACGAGGTTATCCGGGCCCGCGTCGACCGACTCGTAGTGGCCGGCGATGTCGAAGGATTCCACGCGGTATCCCACGGCGGCGAACAGCGGGAACAGGCGGATGAAGTCCTCCTTCGATCCAGCGACCCCCGACACCAGCACGACCCTCGGTCCGTCGTCGGGCCCGAGCCGCACACGCGCGAGTTCACCGCTCGGAGCGGTGAACCGGTCGCGCACGGTGCCCTCGGGGAATACGTGCCAGTCCAGGTCCGGAATCGTCCGGTCGCGCTCGCGCGCCTCATCCAACGTCGTCATAAATCGTGCCTCACACCCGTTCCTCGCTGGACGACAATACCCGTCCATCGGTCGGGAGCAGCTCGCGGCGGGCGAGGCGTTGCGATCTCCGGGCGTCAGGCCAGGAGCGCGGCGCCGACGTACGATCCTGCGGTGGCTCCGGGGGGAACGATCCAGATCCCCGAACCGACGTGGCGGATGTACTCGTTCATCGCGTCGGTCGACAGTGCGCGCTGCAGGGTGACGAACTGGGCGGGCGAGCGCTGGAACGACAGGAAGAACAGGCCGGCGGCGAGGCGGCCGAGGTCATTGTTGCCGTCGACGAAGTTGTACCCGCGGCGGAGGATCCGCACGCCGTTGTTGTGGTCCGGATGGGCGAGCCGCACATGACTGCGCTCATCGATCAGCGGCTTGCCCGTGGCGCCCGTCGCTGCGAAGTCCGGCGCGGTGAATTCGTCGCCCCCGGAGAGGGGTGCGCCTTGTCCCTTGTCACGGCCGATGATGCGGTGCTGCTCGGCCAGGCGCACGCGATCCCACGACTCGATGATCATCGCGATCTTGCGGGCCACCAGGTACGAACCACCCGCCATCCAGGCCGGCTGATCCGAGGCGATCCAGACGTCGGCGGCGAGGGCGGCGGAGTCGTCCGCGAGGATGTTGGCGGTGCCGTCCTTGAAGCCGAAGAGGTTGCGCGGCGTGGTCTGCGCCGCCGTGGTCCTGGATGTGCGGCCGAACCCGAGCTGCGACCAGCGGATCTTCGCGCGGCCGAACGCGATACGGCTGAGGTTGCGGATCGCGTGCACGGCGACCTGAGGATCGTCGGCGCACGCCTGGATGCACAGATCGCCGCCGCTCTGGGCAGGGTCGAGGGCGTCGCCGAGAAATGCCGGAAGCGCCTGAAGCTCGGCCGGGCGCTGAGCGGCGAGCCCGAACCGGTCCTCGCCGGCGTTCTCGAACAGCGTCGGGCCGAATCCGAACGTGATCGTCAGCCCGGCCGCCGCGAGCCCCATCGCTTCACCGGTGTCGTCGGGCGGCGATTCCACCGGGCCGCTGACGGCGCCCGTCGCGCTCACATCCAGGCCCTGGGTCATCCGCGAGGCCGCGTACGACCAGTCCTGCAGCAGTGAGATCAGGTCTTCCCGTGTCGTCCGCGACATCATGTCGTACGACGCGAAGTGCAGGTGCTCCTGCACCGGCGTCGTGATGCCGGACTGATGCTCGCCGTAGAACGGGTAGGTCGCGCTCGAGGGCGGGGCGGCGGTCGCTTTCGCCGCGACCGCGATACCGGCTCCGGCGGCTCCGCCGACCACCAGCCCTGCGGCACCGGCACCGACCAGCCCCAGCAGGCCCCTGCGCGAGACACCCGTCGGCGCGGACTCCTCGGGCTCGGGGAGCCCGGTCGCAGGCGGGTCGATCTCGTCGGACATATCGCGATAGACGCTACTGCAGGATGGTGTCCATCGGCTGAGAGCGGGAAGGACGACGAGCACGTCATCGAGGGCAAAAAACGAGCGGATGCGGGGTGCCCTGCCTACCCTCGGACCATGGCTGAGTCGCCCCTCCCCGTTCTTGACCTCTCACTGCTCGACGGCGGACAGGACGACGCGGAACGCTTCCGCGGTGAACTGCGCGCCGCGACGCACGACGTCGGCTTCTTCTACCTGACCGGCACCGGCATCCCACCCGAGCTCGAGGCTCGGCTGCACCGTGCCGCCCGCGACTTCTTCGAGCTCCCCGAGGCCGACAAGCTCGCGATCGAGAACGTCAAGAGCCCGCATTTCCGCGGCTACACCCGGGTCGGCGGCGAGCGAACGCAGGGACGCATCGACTGGCGCGAACAGATCGACATCGGTCCCGAGCGCGAACCGGTCGCCGACACCTCCGGTCGCGAGTACCTGCGGTTGATCGGCCCCAACCTGTGGCCGGAGGCGCAGCCCGAGCTGCGCGAGGTCGTCGCGGAGTGGCACGAGCACCTGTCGGGCATCTCGCGGAAGCTGCTGCGAGCATGGGCGCTGTCGCTCGGCGCTCCGGAGCCCTACTTCGACGAGCACTTCGGCGAACCGTCCACCCTGATCAAGATCGTGCGCTACCCCGGCACGACCGACCCCGAACCGCGGCAGGGTGTCGGCGCCCACAAGGATTCGGGAGTCCTGACCCTGCTCTGGGTCGAGCCCGGCAAGGGCGGCCTGCAGGTGCAGCGCGGTGAAGAGTGGGTAGATGCTCCTTCTGTGCCCGGCGCGTTCGTCGTCAACATCGGCGAACTGCTCGAGTACGCGACGCAGGGTTACCTGACCGCCACCAACCACCGGGTCGTGTCGCCGCGCTCCCCCGACGACCGCATCTCGGTGCCCTTCTTCTTCAACCCCGCGCTCGACCAGCGGCTGCCGCTGCTGGAACTGCCGCCCGAGCTCGCCGCCGAGGCACACGGCGTCACGCAGGATCCGAACAACCCCATCCACGCGCTCTACGGCGAGAACGCGCTGAAGTCGCGCCTGCGGGCACACCCGGACGTTGCTGCGCTGCACCACGCCGATCTGGTGGCGCAGCGCGCAGCGTCATCCGCCTGAGCGAGCGTCTAGGCGGATGACGCTGCCGCTGTCAAGCGGTCGCGCGTCGCGGCGGGACGGGCCACGGTGTAACCATGGCCGCACTCGCAATCATTCTGCTCATCATCGGAGCCGTCCTTCTGGTGTTCGGACTTCTCGTCGAAGCGGCGAAGTTCCTGCTCTGGATCGGCATCGTCATCATCGTCGTGGCGATCATCGCCGGGCTGTTGCGTTACATCCGACGCTCGAGCTGACCGGTCGTCGAGCGAGCGACGCGAGACGAAGCGCCGCACCGACGCAGGACGAATACCGGGATCAGGAAGGATGCCGGAGAATACTCCTGTCTCAGTGTCTAGTCCTGCAGTCGTGTGGTCGACGCAAACGTCGAAGGCCGCCCCACACCGTGGGACGGCCTTCAGAAGTGCGATATACGCTGAGTCGCGCTAGCGGCGGAGTCCGAGACGCTCGATCAGCGAGCGGTAACGCGCGATGTCGATGTCCTGGAGGTAGCCGAGCAGACGGCGGCGCTGACCGACCATCAGGAACAGGCCACGACGCGAGTGGTGGTCGTGCTTGTGCTCCTTCAGGTGCTCAGTGAGGTCTTTGATGCGCTGCGTCAGCATCGCGACCTGCACCTCGGGGGATCCGGTGTCACCCGGGTGCGTCGCGTATTCTTCGATGATCGCCTTCTTGGCTTCGAATTCGAGTGGCATAGATGGGATCCCCTTCCTGGTCATTGCGCGGCGCCCATCGCCTGATGCGTGGGCTCTCTTTATCCGCGGCCGATCGAACGGCAACCTCCAGAGTCTACCAGTCACGCAAGCGCGTGCGGAACGGCGCCGACCACCGCTTCCGCCCGGCTCCCTGATAGGGGGATGTCGGCGGGGCGCGTCATGATGCGTTCATGGCCGTCGTCGAACCGCTGAACATCACCATCCCGCTGCGCGGGCCCTATGACCTGCGCGAGGTCGCGATGATGGGGTTCGGTCACCGCGACGAACGAACGTGGGACGGGGTGATGCGCCTCGCGTTCTGCGTCGACTCCCTCGACCGGCACGTCGGTGTGGAGGTGCGCCAGGAAGGCGACCGGCTCGATCTCCACGTCCATCGCACCGCCGGCGACGAGGGAGAGCTCGATCTCGACGCGGTCGCTCGCCAGGTCGCGCGCGTCGTCTCCGCCGACCACGACGGCGTCGCCTGGGGCGCCGTATGCGCGGCCGACCCGGTGCTGAGGAGGCTGCACGCCCTGGCGCCCGGTTTCCGCCCGGCGAACTTCTACTCACCGTACGAGGCGGCCGTGTGGTCGATCATCTCGGCACGGCGCGCCCGAGCACAGGGCATCGGGCTGCGCCGGAGCCTCTCCGAGGCGCACGGCACCGTGTTCGAACTCGCCGGTCGCGCGGAGGCCGCGCTGCCCACCCCGTCGCAGCTCATCGGCATCGACGACTTCGCCGGACTCCCCGCCGACCGCATCCCCCGCCTCCACGCGATCGCCGAGGCTGCGATGGGCGGCTTCCTCGACATCGACCGACTCGTGGCGCTCGACCCCTCCGAGGCCATGGCCCAGCTGCAGACCCTCCCGGGAATCGGCCCCTTCTACAGCGCGCTGATCGTCGTGCGGTCGTGCGGGCTCACCGACGTGCTGTCCACGCAGGAGACGCACTCCCGCGAGGCGATCCGCGACCTGTACGGCCTCGACCACGTGCCGAGCGACGCAGAGCTCGTGACGCGCGCCGAGGCGTGGCGTCCGTTCCGGACGTGGGCCGCGGTCACGCTGCGGGCCGTGGGTCAGCGACTCTGACCGCAGTGCGTGAACGAGAGAGGGACGGATGCCGCAGCATCCGTCCCTCTCGAAAGAGCGCGAGTCGATCAGGCCTGGTGCGCGCCCTGCAGGTCGAGCTCGATCGTGACGTCCTTGCCGACGAGCACTCCGCCGGTCTCGAGCGCCGCGTTCCAGGTCAGACCGAAGTCTTCGCGGTTGATGACGGTCTTGGCCGTCGCGCCCGCCTTGTAGTTGCCCCACGGGTCCTGGCCGAAGCCGCCGAAATCGACGTCGAACGTGACGGGCTTGGTCGTGTCGCGGATGGTCAGGTCGCCGTCGACGAGGAACTCGCCCTTCTCGACGCGCACTCCTGTCGAGACGAAGTCGATCGTCGGGAAGTTCTCCACGTCGAAGAAGTCGGCCGAACGGAGGTGCTGGTCGCGACCCTCGTCCTTCGTCGAGAGCGACGTCGCGTCGACGTGCGCGGTCAGCGTTGCCTCGAGGGGATTCTCCGGGGCGATCAGTGTCGCCTCCTTGACGTTGAAAGTGCCGCGCACCTTCGAGATCATCATGTGGCGAACCACGAAGCTCACGTCGCTGTGCGCGGGGTCCAGGACCCAGGTGCCGGTCTTGTACCCGGGGATGTCAAGGGTGGTCTCAGTCATTTTGCTTCTCTCGTGTCGGAGGCCGGCGGTCCGGCCGCTTGGTGGGTGCAACTCTGCCCTGGGACGCTTCTATTCCCATGAATGCAGAAGAAACTCCGAATTAACGAGAAACGGAGGGCGGGCGCCGCGTGGCCCCCGCCCTCCGGGTGTACATCTTCAGGATTCGACGGGCTCAGCCGACGGCGATGAGATCGATGATGAAGATCAGGGTCTTTCCGCCCAGGAAGTGGCCACCGGCCGGTCCGTAGGCGAGCGCGGGCGGAATAACGAGTTCGCGGCGTCCGCCGACCTTCATGCCCGGGATGCCGTCCTGCCAGCCCTGGATGAGCCCGCGCAAGGGGAACTGGATGCTCTCGCCACGCCCCCACGACGAGTCGAACTCCTCCCCGGAGTCGTACTCGACACCGGCGTAGTGGACGGTGACGGTATCGCCGGGCTTAGCCTCGGGTCCGTCTCCGACGATCAGGTCGCGGATGACCAGTTCGGTGGGAGCAGGACCCTGGGGGGCGTCGAATTCGGGCTTCGTGCGGTCATCTGTCATGAGTCCATCCAACCCCGGCTGGGCGGTGCGGGTCAACGTGAGGGGGTCTTGACAGTGCATCCGTGCCGTAGGCATGCTGAGGTCAGGTCAACTCAGCGCCCGGTCGTCACGCAGGCATTGCCGCGGCACCGGGCGCTGAGTGTGTGCGGGTGCTGATCTCGATACGCTCGCAAGCTCGCTACTCGATCACCGCGGCGCCGGGCCGCGCCGCCCACGGCGGAGATCGAGTAGGCGCGCCAGCGTCCCCCGCGGCGGAGATCGAGTAGGCGCGCCAGCGTCCCCCGCGGCGGAGATCGAGTAGGCGCGCCAGCGCCGTACCGAGAACACGACCCGCGTACTCCGTCGGTCCGGCGGATCTCGATACGCTCGCAAGCTCGCTACTCGATCACCGCGGCGCGGGGCCGTGCAGGCGGAGCGGGGGTCCGACCTGGCAAGGCACAACATCGGAGATCTGGAGGTCATCGGGCTTCCCACGCCGGAACGCTCCGAAACCGTGCAGATCGCCGAAGTTGTGCAGAGCGGCGCGGGCACCGAGATCACGACCCGCGTACTCCGTCGGCCCGAGGGATCTCGATACGCTCGCAAGCTCGCTACTCGATCACCGCGGCGCGCGCCAGCGCCCCCCGCGGAGATCGAGTAGGCGCGCCAGCGCCGTATCGAGATCACGACCCGCGTACTGCCTCGGTCTGAGGGATCTCGATACGCTCGCAGGCTCGCTACTCGATCACCGCGGCGCGGAGAACAGCGCCTTGCGCGCGGCCACCGTGCGCGCAAGGAGGACCGCTTCGTCTTCTCCAGACCGCGGGTCGCGACCTGTGCGGCCCCGCTGGCGTGCCGAGGCGAGCGCCGTCGCGTCGGCGATGAAGCCGGCCATCGCGTCGGTCCGGCCGCCCGGGAGGGTGCGCGCCCAGGCGAGGGCGGCGCGGCGCCCAGGGCCGGTGGCGAGCATGTCGACCTCCTGCGCCGTGAACCAGCCCGCATCCGCGTATTCGCCGAGCCTGGCTTTGGTCAGCCTGGCCTCCTCACGGCGCAGCGCCACGACTCCGATCACGAAGACGGCGAATAGAGGCACCTGCAGCGACAGGTAGAGCACGAAGAACTCGCCGAGTACAGCCGAGCCGTTCCACAGCGCGTGCAGGACGGCGGCTCCCAGCATCCCCGCGATCCACGGACCGATCGCGCCCCGCACGGATGCGCCCCGCCGGGCGGCCAGCCCCAGGGCGAAACCCGTCACGCTCGTGAACATGACGTGGGCGAAAGGAGACATGATCCCCCGCACGAAGAACGTCGCCGACACATCGGCCACGCCGCCCTCGATCAGGCTGATCGCGAAGTACTGGATGTTCTCGGTGAAGGCGAAGCCGGCGCCCACGAGTGCTCCGTACACGATGCCGTCCACGGGGCCGTCGAACGCGCGGCGCGCTGTGGCGAAGATGACGAAGACACCGAGTCCCTTCGCGAACTCCTCGACCAGCGGCGCCTGGATCACCGACGAGAAGACATCGCGGGCGGCGGTGTCGACGGGCCCGAAGACGACGGCGATCGCGAGGTCGACGGCGAGCGCGATGCCGACCGCGACGATCGCGCCCCATGCGACGGCGAGCACCAGGAGGCTCCGGGGCTCGGGTTCCCATCGGTCGATGATCCGCACGGCCACGACCGCTCCGGCCAGCGGGATCAGCGCGAGGATCATGCCGACCAGCGAGGCGACCGGTCCGAGTGCCGTAAGGAAGTACCCGACGAGCCCGATCAGCACCAGCACGATGAGCGCGATCACCCAGACCGAGGCACTGCGACCCCGACGTGACGGCACCGGAAGCGGTGCGGGCGAGGGAGCGGCTGCGATGATCGGCGCCCCCGCGCCCGGTCGCGGCTGCGAGAGCGGCGAGGGGAACGTCATGGGGCTCAGCATAGAAGCGCGCCGCGCTGCGCGCACGGGCGGTGCGCGCCCCGGTAGCGTGGGAGGATGCGCTTCGCCCATGTCACCCTTCCGGGCACCGACGTTCCGCGGCTCGCCGCCATCCGCGAGAGCAGGGCGATCCTCGTCGACACTCTCTTCGACGGCGCGCCGAACCGGCTGGAGGAGCTCATCGCCGGGGGCGACGCGCTCCTGGACCGCGTCCGAACCGCCTCAGCGGCGGCCGAGACCGCGCTCGCGCTCGATGACCTCGGGTTCGCCTCGGCGGTGCTCAATCCGCCTGTGATCCTCGCGATCGGGCTGAACTACGCCGCGCACTCCTCCGAGCTGGGGCTGAAGACCGACTCGACGCCCACCGTGTTCGTGCTGTGGCCGAACTCGCTCAGCAGCCATGACGCGACCACGAGCTGGCCGCGCGCGCTCAGCGAGTCGGTCGACTACGAGGCCGAGCTGGGCGTGATCATCGGAACGCCTGCCAAGGACGTGGCGGTCGCCGACGCCCTCGACCACGTGTGGGGCTACACCGTGGTCAACGACATCACGGCGCGCGACATCCAGTACTCCGAGGCGCAGTGGTCGCGCTGCAAGTCGTTCGACGGCTTCACCCCGACCGGCCCGTTCGTGGTCACCGCCGATGAGATCCCCGACCCGCAGGATCTGCACATCTGGACCGTCGTGGACGGACAGACGGTGCAGGATGCCTCGACCGGCCAGATGGTCCGCCCGGTCGCCACGCTCATCTCGCATCTGTCGCGCGCGGCGACGCTGCTGCCCGGCACGTTGATCTCGACCGGGAGCCCGGGGGGCGCGGGATATTCACGCGACCCGCAGATCTTCCTGCGTGATCGCTCGACCGTCACGGTGGGCATCGACGGCATCGGATCGCTCACAACGCACTGCCGCATCCTGGACTGAGGGCGCTCGCAACGCGAAACGGCGCCGACCCCCGAGGGGATCGGCGCCGTCGGCCGCTGAGGCGGCAGAGATGATCAGCGCATGCTCGACGTGCAGGTGACCTCGACGCCGCGGACGACGACCGTTCCCGTGAAGTCGACCGCTGCGCAGGCCTGAACCGTGTCGCTGGCGAACGTGACGAGCGGGACGATGACGGCGATCGCGATGACGATCCCGAGAACGAGGAGCACCGCGCCGATGATGATCGCCGCGACCGCCGGGCCATTCTTCGCACCAGCCTTGCGGCTCTGGACGAGCGCGACGATGCCGAGGATCAGGCCGATGAAGTTGAAGAAGATGGCGACGAAGATCGCCACGATCCCGAGCGTCCTGCCGGGGATCGGAGCGGCAGGCCCGGGAGCGGCATACGCCGGTGCGATGGGCGGCGCGTAGGCGGGTGCCAACGGCGACGCGTACGCCGGCGGCGCAGGCTCAGCAGGCGGCGGCTGGTAGGCGGGCGGCTGTGGGACTTCGGGGCCGGATGGATTGGTCATAGGGGCTCCTCCAGAATCTGGTGTCTCTCGACCGTAGCGGTTCGAAGCGCCCGAGCAACATAGCCGCGCCCGAGCGGGGCTAGTGGGGAGCAGCCGGATCGGAGACGATGTTCTCGGCCGGCTGCACGATCGGAATGGCGGCCGTGATGGCTTGGAGTCCGGAGAGCCGGGCGGGCGAGAGCTGCTTGGCAACCTCATCGCGCGACATCAGCCCGGCCTCGACGACGAGGTCGCCGACGTTACGACCGGTCAGCAGCGCGGTCTTCGCGAGGGCCGCCGACGCGGCGTAGCCGATGAACGGGGTGAGTGCCGTCACGACGCCCACCGAGGCGCCCACCATCGCCCCGAGCCTCTCGCGATTGGCGGTGATGCCCTCGACGCAGTTGACACGCAAGGTCCACATGGCCTGGCGCATCCAGGTGATCGACTGGAAGATCGAATGCGCGATCACCGGCTCGAATGCGTTGAGCTGGAGCTGCCCGCCCTCGACGGCCATCGTCACGGTCATATCGGCGCCGACGACGGAGAAGGCGACCTGGTTGACGACCTCGGGAATGACCGGATTGACCTTGCCGGGCATGATGCTGGAGCCTGCCTGCCGCGCCGGGAGGTTGATCTCGCCGAATCCTGCCTGCGGGCCGCTGGAAAGCAACCGGAGGTCGTTGCAGATCTTGGACAGCTTGATCGCGTTGCGCTTGAGCGACGCGGAGAACGACATGAACGCGCCGGTGTCGCTCGTGGACTCGACGAGGTCGGTCGCGGTCGCCAGATCCAGCGCCGTGATCTCGCGCAGATGCCGCAGCACCGCTGCGGCATATCCGGAATGCGCGGTGATGCCGGTGCCGATCGCCGTCGCGCCCATGTTGATCTCGAACATGAGGTAGGCGTTCTCGGTCAGGCGGCTGTAGTCCTCGCCGAGGGTGGTCGCGAAACCGTGGAACTCCTGCCCCAGCGTCATGGGGACAGCATCCTGCAGCTGCGTGCGCCCCACCTTCAGGATGTCGTGGAACTCGACCGCCTTGGCGAGGAACGCCTTGCGCAGCAGGGCCAGTTCGTCGAGCAGGCTCCGCAGCGTGAGCGAGAGGCCCACCTTGACGGCGGTCGGGTAGACGTCGTTCGTGGACTGGCTGCGGTTGGTGTGATCGATCGGCGAGAGGAACGCGTAGTCGCCCTTCGCGCGCCCGGCCAGTTCCAGCGCGATGTTGGTGATGACCTCGTTCGCGTTCATGTTGGTCGAGGTGCCCGCCCCGCCCTGGATCACGCCGACGACGAACTGGTCGTGGAAGTCACCGTCGATCACCCGCTGTGCGGCGCGGTCGATGAGGTCGGCCTTCTCGGCGTCCAGCACCCCGATCTCGAGGTTCGCCCGCGCGGAGGCCTGCTTGACCATCGCGAGCGCGACGACGAGATCCGGGTACACCGAGATCGGCCGCTTCGCGATCGGGAAGTTCTCGAGCGCCCTCGCGGTATGGATGCCCCAGTAGGCGTCCGCAGGGATCTCGAGCGAGCCGAGCGAGTCGCTTTCGGTGCGGGTGGCGGTGCGAGGCATCGTGTCGGATTCGAGGTCGAGGGCCATCAAAACGTCCTTCTGGGTCACATCTTCGTGAGTGGAGGGGGATGCTTCGACCCTACTCGCGGCGTCTGCGAACTGGCCTGTACAGCGCGGACACCCGCCCGGATGTGGCTGTACACCCGGGCGGGTAGGGCTCTGAGATCGCCGCGGCTTTTCAGCCGCGCTTGCGCGAGAACGCCTCGAGCCGCTCGTCGGGGCTCAGCGCAGCCATCTGCGCGACCCACTCCTCGGTGAAGAAGTCGCCGGTGGGTGCCTCGATGACCGGCACGACGGCATGCGTGATGGTCTGGTCGTACACGTGCACCAGGTGGAAGGACTGGCCCGCGTCCATCCCGTTCACCTGCGCCGGCGGGCGCTGCAGATTCATCGTGTAGCACGTCGCGGCGGCGACGCTCACCGGAACCCCTGCGAACATTCCACTCGTGGAATAGTGCAGGTGGCCGGCGAGGATGCCTCGAACATCCGACCCTGCGATCGCATCGGCCAGCCGGCTCTGCTCGCGCAACTCGAGGATGTCGAAGAGCGGTAGGTGGCTCGGCAGCGGTGGGTGGTGCAGTGCGATGAGCGTGCCCAGGGGTGCGGGGTTCGCCAGAACCTCACCGAGCCACGCCAGCTGACCGGCATCCAGATCTCCGTGATGCCACCCGGGGACGCTCGAATCGAGGGCCACGAGGCGAAGGCCGCCCAGATCCCAGACGCCGGTGACCGGCTCTTCGGTGGCCTCGAGGTCGAGGAGATCGCGCCGCAGCGACGGGCGTTCGTCGTGGTTGCCCGCGACCCAGACGACCGGCGCCCCCAGCCGTGCCGCGACCGGTTCGACGGCGGCCCGCAGGCGCCGGTACGCGTCGGGTTCACCGAGGTCGGTGAGATCGCCCGTGAAGACGATCGCGTCTGGCTGCACGCCCAGGCGCTCGACCGCCTCCAGAGTCCGGATCAGATTCGCCTCGGTGTCGTAGCGACCACCCAGCGGAGCATTGCCGTCGAGCAGATGCGTGTCGCTCAGGTGCACGATCGTGCGTCGGGCGGGCCGGTACTGGCCGAACTGAACGGGTTCGCCTGCTGCGCTCATGACTCCAGCCTAGGGATCCCCTCCCCCGCGGGCGCATCGGACAACTCGATGCGCCGGCAATCCGAATGCCCGCCCGCGGCGAATGGACAGTGGACGGCACTCGACCACGCCTCCGCGAGGAGAACCCGATGTCCAGACGCACGCGCGCGATCGGCTTCCTGACCATGAGCGCGGCCGCCGGAGTGATCAGCGGTCTCGTCTTCCTCGCCGCGGCCGAACTGACCGCCCTGGTGATCGCCAGGGAGAGCAGCCCGCTGCTGGCCGTGGGCTCGTTCGTGATCGACATCGTGCCGAGGCCCCTGAAGGAATACGCGATCACCACGTTCGGCGCGTACGACAAGATCGTGCTCCTGGGGAGCCTGGGGCTCGCGGTGGTCGTCGCGGCGGCCCTCGCTGGAGTCGTGCAGTACCTTCGGCCGCCCCTCGGCGTCATCGCGCTGGCTGTCGCCGGAGCCCTGTCGCTCGCGGCGATCGTCACCCGGGCCGGCGCCACTCCGCTGGCTTTCGTCGTACCCGTCGTGGGGGCGGTCGCAGGCGCGATCATGCTGCACCTCATGGTGCGGCGCCTGCGCGCATGGCGCGCGGCCTCTGGCGTCGCCCGAGGTGAGACCGAGCATCCCGCCGACCCTGCCGAAGTCGTTCCCGAAGTCGTTCCCGCCGCCGTACCCGCCGCCGTTCCCGCCGCACTGGGCAGGCGCCGGTTCCTCCTCCTGGCGGGCATCACCGGCGTCTCGTCGCTCCTGGTCGGTGTCGGAGCACGCCTCGTGAGCGCGGCGACGTCCTCCATCGACGCCGCGCGCACGGCGCTGCGCCTCCCATCGCCCCGCACGACGGTGACCATCCCGCCTGGCGCCGATCTCGGCATCCCGGGCCTCACTCCCCTCGTGACCGCGAACGCCGACTTCTACCGCGTCGACACGGCCCTGACCGTGCCGGCGGTCGACCCCGGCACGTGGCGCCTGTCGGTCACCGGGATGGTGGATTCTCCGGTGCAGCTGTCGTTCGACGACCTCGTCGGCATGGGCGTCGACGAGTACGCGATCACGATGACGTGCGTCTCGAACGAGGTCGGCGGCCCGCTCCTGGGCAACGCGATCTGGCTCGGCGTGCCGGTGCGGGACGTGCTCGCCAAGGCGGGCGTGCAGGCGGGCGCCGACATGGTGCTCTCGCGCAGCGTGGACGGGTTCACTGCGAGCACCCCGCTCGCCTCGCTCACCGACACCGACCTCGACGCGATCCTCGCGGTCGGCATGAACGGCGAGCCACTGCCGCTCGAGCACGGCTTCCCCGTCCGGATGGTGGTGCCGGGCCTGTACGGCTTCGTGTCGGCGACCAAGTGGCTCACCGAGTTGAAGGTCACCACGTTCGCCGCCGACCAGGCGTACTGGACGCCGCGCGGTTACAGCGATCGTGCGCCGATCAAGCTGTCGTCGCGCGTGGACACACCGCGCTCGGGGGTGCCGGTGCCTGCCGGCACGGTGCCGATCGCCGGGGTGGCGTGGGCGCAGACGGTCGGGATCGAGCGGGTGGAAGTCTCGATCGACGACGCACCGTGGCAGCCCGCGACGCTGTCCGCCCCGATCAACGCCGACACCTGGGTGCAGTGGCGTCTGGACTGGGACGCCTCGCCGGGGGTGCACTACGTCGCGGTGCGCGCCACCGACAAGAACGGCACCCTGCAGATCGAGGAGCGCGCACCGATCGCGCCCAACGGCTCGAGCGGGTGGCAGCGCCAGCTGATCACCGTGAGCTGAGCCCGAGCCGGAGTCATCCAGCGCTCGACTAGCGTTGACGCGTGAGCATCGACGACACTCGGTCATCCAACGGCGCAGCCGCCGACAGCGCAGCATCCGACAACGGTTCCGCGCCGTCGCACAGCATCTCCCCTTCCCAGCCGGGCGCGATGCCCGTCGCCGCTCGGGGCTCTTCGATCCGCACACACCACGGTGACGAGTTCGACGATCCGTACGAGTGGCTGCGCGACAAAGAAGATGCCGGAGTCCTGGCGCATCTGGCCGCAGAGAACGCCTACACCGACGCCCGCACCGCGCACCTTCAGCCGCTGCGACAGAGCATCTTCGACGAGATCAAGGGCCGCACGCTCGAGACCGATCTGTCGGTGCCGTCTCGGCGCGGCGAGTGGTGGTACTACGGTCGCACCGTCGAACGGCAGCAGTACGGCATCCACTGCCGCGCTCCGATCGCGGGCCCCAACGACTGGACACCCCCTGAGCTCTCGCCGGAGGTCGCTGTTCCGGGCGAGCAAGTGCTGCTGGACGGCAACATCGAGGCCGACGGGTTCGAATTCTTCTCGCTCGGCGCCTTCGACGTCTCGGACGACGGCCGGCGCATGCTGTTCGCCGTCGACACCACCGGCGACGAACGGTACACCGTGCGCGTCCGCGACCTCGAGACCGGTGAGACGCTGCCCGACGTGATCGCCGACGTGTTCGCGGGTGCGCAGTTCTCGCCCGACGGGGCGACGATCATCTACTCGACGGTCGACGACAAGTGGCGCCCCGACACCGTCTGGCTCCACACGGTGGGAACGGATGCCGCGGCCGACGTGCAGCTCTTCCACGAGCCCGACGAACGGTTCTGGCTGGGGGCGGGCTTCACACGCAGCGACCGCTACCTCGTGATCGGGATGGGCTCGTCCATCACGTCGGAGGAGTGGCTCGTGCCCGCCGCCGACCTGACGGCTGAGCCGCAGGTCGTCTGGCCTCGTAAGGAGGGCGTGGAGTACTCGGTCGATCACGCGATCGTCGAGGGCGAAGACGTCCTGCTCATCCTGCACAACGAGCATGCCCTGGACTTCGAACTGGTGCGGGTCGCCGCATCCGATCCTCAGGGTGAGCGCACCGTGCTGCTGGCGCACACTCCCGGCACACGGCTGCTGGACGTCGACTGCTTCCGCGACTTCGCGACGATCGAGTACCGCCGCGGGGGGCTCGCTCGCACGGGGCTCCTCGACTACCGCACGGGCGCCGTTGACGAGCTGGAGTTCGACGAGCCGCTGTACACGGCGGGGTTCGGCGGCAACCGCGAGTGGGCGCCGAAGCTGCTCCGGCTCGGGTACGACTCGTTCGTCACGCCCAATACGGTCTACGACTACGACCTGGCGACCCGCCATCTGCTGCTGCGCAAACGCCAGCCGGTCCTGGGCGGATACCAGCCCGGCGACTATTCGCAGGCGCGCGTGTGGGCCACGGCGCAAGACGGCACGCAGGTGCCTATCTCGCTCGTATGGAAGCGCTCGTTCGGCGAAGTGGGCGCCACCCCGCGCCCGGTGCACCTGTACGGCTACGGCTCGTACGAGTCTTCGATCGAGCCCCGGTTCTCGGTCGCCCGCCTTTCCGAGCTCGACCGCGGCGTCGTCTTCGCGGTCGCGCACGTGCGCGGCGGCGGCGAGATGGGCCGCCAGTGGTACGAAGACGGCAAGCTGCTGCACAAGCGCAACACCTTCACTGACTTCGTGGATGCTGCGTCCCACCTCATCGCCGAGGGCTACACGACGCCCGACCGCCTCGTCGCCGAAGGCGGCTCGGCCGGGGGCCTGCTGATGGGCGCCGTCGCGAACCTCGCCCCCGAGCTTTTCGCGGGGATCCTCGCCGAGGTGCCGTTCGTCGACGCCCTCACCTCGATCCTCGACGAGGATCTTCCGCTCACCGTGATCGAGTGGGACGAGTGGGGCGACCCCCTGCACGACCCCGACGTCTACGCGTACATGAAGTCGTACTCGCCGTACGAGAACGTGCGCGCCGTCGAATACCCGAAGATCCTCGCGGTGACGTCGCTGAACGACACCCGTGTGCTGTACGTCGAGCCTGCGAAGTGGGTCGCGCGCTTGCGTGAAGTGGGCGCCGATGCGCTCCTCAAGTGCGAGATGGCCGCCGGGCACGGCGGCGTCTCGGGTCGCTACAACGCGTGGAAGGAGCGGGCTTTCGAGCTCGCCTGGCTGCTGGGGGTCCTCGGTCTCGCGGAGGGGTGAGCCCCGGCATCCCGTCGCCCGCCGTCCCGCCCGCCTCGGTCGCTCGCACCAGCACAGGAGAACGCGCCGCCACAGGACGATGTGCACCTATACGTCCTGTTGTGGCGAGCTCGCCTACCTCGGTGCGGCGGTGTCCGAGGGCGACCACGGCGCATCCCCCTCAGCGGTGCAGGCCCTGTGCGATCGCAGCTGACACCATCGCCGTGACGTACTCGGGTTGAAAGAGCACCTGGTAGTAGTCGAATCGCAGCACGGTG
This sequence comes from uncultured Microbacterium sp., assembly GCF_964244775.1. NCBI lineage: Bacteria > Bacillati > Actinomycetota > Actinomycetes > Micrococcales > Microbacteriaceae > Microbacterium > uncultured Microbacterium sp. The sequence goes on along the minus strand of NZ_CAXTJR010000002.1, from coordinate 283,785 downwards.
TAGCCGCGCAGTGCCAAGCGGGCGTCGGCGCGCAGGTCGCGCCTGCGCTCTTTCGCTCGGTGGTGGGCGAAGCCGTCGAGCTGCACCGCGAGGTGCTCGCCGATGAGCGCATCAAGAGGGTGACCGTCGATCCGCACCTGCTGCACGACCCTCACCCCGAGCCCGCGCATCAGCACCAGGAACCGTGTTTCGATGCCCGAGTCTGACAGTTGCGATGCGATCGCTGCCATCCGTTGCGCCGCGGCGGTCCGCCATTCGATCCGAGCGAGCACGCCCGGCGCGATCTTCTTCTGCCTGATCGCGGACTCCCACACCGCGAGCGCATCGGCGGGCGGCACGCAACGTGCCACATGATGCAAGACATTGATGAGGGGATCACGGAGCGCGGTCGCGGCCACCGGTGAGGGGCCCCGCGACCAATGCACGCGAACGCCCTCCGCATCCAACCGCGAGGCGGTCGGCGCTACTGCGAAATGAAGCTCGGAATGCTGGGGTGTCCAGAGCTTCAGTCTCTTCGCCTCGGTGAGACAGGTGGATCGGCCGCTCAGCTCGGCGGCCCGACGAAGCTGCGAATCGCACCCCGGAAGAGCAAGCCATGATCGGCGCACACGTTCGAGGTCGCCATCACCTACGGCGGAACGCATCGCGTGCAGGGTGAAGCCGGCTGCCTTTGCCGCCGACGAGTGGCCGATGCCACCATTGGTGGTGACCCATTCGACGAGATCTTCGCAAGAGCGCATGCACTCGAGAGTGCGGTGATTCCGGCATCCGATGCTCCCGTCCGAAAGAAGCCGTGGAACAATCGGCGACTGCCGCACCCTGAGGAGGAATGGAGCCGGTGCCCGGGTACGCCGACGCCGACGCCGACGCCGAGGCCGGAGAACACACCGCGACAGGCGCTTCGTCCGGAAATCTTCCTGTGGTGGCAATTTCTCCTGCGCCGGAGCTGAAGGGAACTCAGCCGAACAGCGCCGCGGCCTCTTCGTAGCGGTACAGCGGCACGGTTTTCAACTCGCCAAGCGCTTCGGCGAACGGCACCCGGACGATGTCCGTGCCACGCATCGCGACCATCTGGCCCCACGCGCCGTCCACGACCGCATCCGCCGCGTGCAGCCCGAGCCGCGTCGCGAGCACGCGGTCGAAGCCGGACGGTGAGCCGCCGCGCTGGATGTGACCGAGCACGGTGGCCCGGGTCTCGATGCCGGTGCGGCGCTGGATCTCGGGGGCGAGCACCTCGCTGATGCCGCCGAGGCGCGGCCGGTTGAACGCGTCGAGCCCCTTATCGCTGTAGGCCTCCTCCATGCCGGTGAGGGTGAAGCCCTCCGACACCACGACCAGCGGCGCACGGCCGCGATCGTGCGCCTTCGTGACGAGGTCGACGATCTCGTCGATCGACTGGGGCACTTCGGGGATCAGGATGGCATGCGCGCCCGCCGCGATCCCCGCGTGCAGGGCGATCCAGCCGACGTGGCGGCCCATGACCTCGGCGACCATGCACCGCTGGTGCGAGTCGCCGGTGGTGCGGAGGCGGTCCATGGCGTCGGTCGCGATGTTGACGGCCGTGTCGAACCCGAACGAGTAGTCGGTCGCGCGCAGATCGTTGTCGATCGTCTTCGGAACGCCGAGCACGTTGATGCCGTCCTTGGACAGACGGTCTGCCGCCGCGAGGGTGCCCTCGCCGCCGATCGCGATGATTCCGTCGATATGGTGCCCGTAGAGCGTCTTGGAGATGTTCTCCGCACCGCCGCGCGGACCCTCGTAGGGATTGGTGCGGCTGGTGCCGAGGATGGTGCCTCCGACCTTGGACAGGCCCTTCACCTCGTGGCGCGTGAGCGGGAAGAAGTCGCCGTCCACCACACCTCGCCAGCCGTCGCGGATGCCGACGAACTCGATGTCGTAGCCCGTCGTCCCCTTCAGGACCACACCGCGGATGACCGCGTTCAGGCCGGGGCAGTCGCCGCCGCTGGTGAGGATGCCGATCTTCATGCTGTGGTCCTTGCTGTCGGGTGAACAGGCCGGCGCCGTTGCCTGCTCCGACACTATCGCCGGATGCTGTTCCCCGCGACGCCGCAGGCTCGGGCCGGGCTAGGCCGCCCCGAGAGCCTGCCGCAGCAGATGCATGAGCGCCGACAGCTGCACCGAGTCGCTGGACTGCGGGTCGACCGCATCGCCGTCGAGTGCCCGGGCCGCGAGCCCCTGCTTGGAGTCGATGAGCTCGGCGATCTTGGTGTCGATCGTGTGCGCGGCGACGATGCGCCACGCGGTCACGGGCTCGTCCTGGCCGATGCGGTGCACGCGGTCGATCGCCTGGGTCTGCTCGGCCGCCGTCCACGACAGTTCGGCGAGCACGACGTTGGACGCCGCCTGCATGTTCACGCCGACTCCGGCAGCGGTGAGCGAACAGACCGCCACTCCGACGTCGGGATCGTTGTTGAACGAGTCGATGGCCTGCTGACGGGCCGCGGTCGTCTGATCGCCGCGCAGCGAGACGGTGCGCACACCGGCCGCCGCGAAGTGCGCCTCGGCGGCATCCATCACGTCGATGTGCTTCGCGAAGAACACGACCTTGCCCACCGAGCGCTGCAGCTGGACGGTGTAGTCCGCCGCGAGCAGCGACTTGGCCTGACCGATCTTGCGCACCATCGTGAAGACGTTGTCGCCCCCCGTGCCCGCTGCCTTCGACTCTTCGAGCTCGCCGTTCGCGACGAGGCGCACGATGTCCTCGTCGGGTCCGTCGAACACCTGGACGCGCTCGCCGCGCGCCTGAATGATCCGGCGGTACTTTGCCGCCAGCCGTTCGCCCAGCTCGTGCTCGGCCTGCCGGATGGACTTGCCGAACTCGTCGTCCAGCTCGACCGGAAGGTCGGCGATGAGCTTGTCGGGCAGGTCGGCCGCAACATCCTTCTTCTTGCGCCGCACGATGCCCATCGAGATCACGGCTTCGCGCGCCTCAGGATAGAACGCCTTGTCTGCCGGGGTGAGCCCGGTCTGGTCGAGGCGTGCCATGAGCTCGGGACCGGGCTTCTCGCCGGTGGTCCACCCGAGGAAGCGCCAGATCGCGTCGAAGTCCTCGACGTCGTTGATCAGTGGCGTTCCGGTAAGGGCGAGCAGGAGCGGGTCGCGGACCTGCTCACGGATGCGGGCGCCGAGCGCCAGCACATTGCGCGAGCGCTGCGATGTCAGGTTCTTGATGAAGTGGGCCTCGTCGACGACCATGCCCTTCAGGCCGATCGAGCTCAGCCACGCGAGGTGCCTGTCGAGGATCTCGTAGTTGACGATGAACACGTCGGCGAAGGCGTCGATGTCTTCACCGTCGCCCTGGATGACGGTGGCGCGTCGTTGCGGCGTCCAACGCTCGACCTCGCGCGCCCAGTTCATCTTGACGACGTTGGGGACGACGGCCAGCAGCGGGTAGGCACCCGCGACGGATGCCGCGATCACCGACTCCGCGGTCTTGCCGAGGCCCGGCTCATCGGCGAGGAGGAACGTGCGGTGCCCTTCGCGCACCGCCTCGAGGAAACGCGACTGGTGCGGCATGATCTCGAGCCCGCGCGGCGAGAGCCGGTCGAACTCGGGAACGGGCGGGAGTTCCATGGATGCTGCCGACCCGCCGGCACCCGTCTCGAAGGCCTTGTAGAGCGGACCCATGAGCTCCCAGCCGTCGAGGCGACGACGCGGGGTCTCTTTCGGCGGGCGCGCGGTGAGGTCGGGCGCGAGGAACGGGTTGGCGGTCTGACGCGCCTCGATCGCCGGCGGGACGACCTGGCGCTCGGCGAGCGCGGGCGGAACGACGGTGGTGGGCGCCGGAGCGACGTCGGTGATGATCAGCTCGTCGTCGGGGAGGTCAGCCCCCGACTCGAGGAGCCAGTCGCGGCGCATGCGCCGGGCGACCGGCGAGGCCGCCTGATCCACCTCGAGCAGCTGGATCAGCGACGTGTCGCGCGCCGCGGTCTTGGCGAGGATCGTCGCGACCCCGTCGAGCCGCTTGAGCAGCTCGACGCGCGCGCCGTCGGTGATCTCGGTGTCGGCCTTGACCCGAGCTCGCTCCTCGCGCACGAGGAAGGCGATGACCTGGAACTTGACGCGGTTGGTCGGGCCGAGCTTGCCCCGCTGCGCCTTGGCTTCGACCTCGCGCACCTTGCGGGCGAGGATCGGGATGATCGGGGCCTCGTCGTCACGACGAGAGGTCTGCGGCTTCCTGCGCCGCTGCGCTGCCCTCTGGGCTGCGGGTGCCGTGGTCGGCATGCTCCTCCTGAGCTGTGTGTGCCGGATGGCCCGGCGATCGCCGGGCGGGCCGGGAAGATCTGAGTGACCCGTGGGCGACGATGATGCCGGGCGCGGGGCGGGGCTTCACCGATGTGATGTGCATGAACCCGCTTCAGCGAGATGCGCCGTCACCCGATCGTTGCCCCGCATCCAGTCTAGAGCATTCGGGCCGGTCAGCCCCAGAGCACACCGATGATGTCGTCCGTGTAGCCGGGCGGGTCGACGGTGATCCATGCGGTCGTCACCCAGCCGTTGCCACGGAGGAAGTGCGTCTCCCCGCGGTGCACGATCGTGTCGTCCTGGGTGACCGAGTCCTGCTGGAACGTGCACGGCACGCCGGACAGGTGATCGCTGCAGTCGAAGCCGGCCGCCCGGAGCGCCTCGAGGATGCTCGCCGACGTCGCCGCATCGACGATCGTCACATTCGTCGACAGCCCAGATGTCGACGGCACGCCCCACGAGCAGCGGATCGTCGGTGCGCCGGAGTTCAGCACCTCGAGGGTCTCGGCCTGCTGCGACGAGTACATCGTCACGCCGGGGTCGTTCAGCGGCGGCACCTGCTGGTCCAGCTCGGCGAGCATGGCGGGCGAATAGAGCTGCTCGCACGCAGTCGGGAGGGCGATGTCCGCCGAGCCGGCGGTCGCCGATGCCGACGGGGCGGCCGAGGTCGGTGCGCTCGATCCCGATGCGCGCCATCCCGATGCGGACGACGATGGTGCCGATGTCGATGAGACCGATGGCGCCGGCTCGGGCACGCAGCCGGCGAAAGTCGCGATGGCGGCCAGAGCGAGGATGCCGCAGGCCGGGCTGTGCCACGCGGCACGGCGGGTCGTGGGCATTCGTCCTCCGTTGTCGGTCGTCTTCCGACCATACCGACGATGCCCGCCCCCTTTCCGCCTGCGACACGGTACCGCTACCGGATCGACAGGCCGGCCCGGGGCCGAAGGCCCCGCGCCGGAGTAGGTTGGCCAGACGATGAGCGACGCGAAGACGGACAACGACCGACGCCAGCCGATGAGCCGGGAACAGCGTCTGGCCCTGATCATCGCGATCCTGGCGTCGTTCGTCTCGTTCCTGGACGGCACCGTCGTGACGGTGGCACTGCCAGCCATCCAGAACGACCTGGGCGGCGGGCTCACCACCCAGCAATGGGTCGTAGATGCCTACCTGATCACCCTCGGTGCGCTGATCCTGGTCGCCGGATCGCTGAGCGACGTATACGGCCGGATCCTCATCATCCGGATCGGCCTGATCCTCTTCGGCATCACTTCGATCGCGATCGCCGCGGCGCCGTCGGCCGAGTTCCTGATCATCGCGCGGGCGTTGCAGGGCGTCGCCGGAGCACTGCTCGTGCCCAGCTCGCTGGCGCTGATCACCTCGAACTTCCGCGGCCCCGCCCAGGCCAGGGCGATCGGCATCTGGACGGCCGCCACGACGAGCGCCATGATCGCGGGTCCCCTGCTCGGGGGGCTGTTCGTCGACCTCCTCTCGTGGCGGTACGTGTTCGTGATCAATGTGGTGCCGATCGCGGTCGCGATGTGGCTGCTCGCAGTTCTCGGACACCGCGACTCCCCACGCGGCAGCGGTGTGAAGCACCGAGCGAAGATCGACTGGGTCGGCGCAGCCTTGTGCACGGTCGGACTGGGCGGCTCGGTCTACGCGCTGATCGAGCAGCCCACGCTCGGCTGGAGCTCACCGCAGATCTGGATCCCGCTCACGGTCGGCGTGCTGTCATTCGCCGGGTTCCTGGTCCGTCAGGCGTTCGCGCGCGAGCCCATGATGCCGCTTGGACTCTTCCGCATCCGCAACTTCTGGGCCGGCAACGTCGCCACGGCGTTCATCTACGCCGCGCTCTCGCTGAACGGCTTCGTCGTCGGCGTCTACCTTCAGCAGGGCGCGGGGCTACCCGCGACCCTGGCGGGCCTCGCGACGCTTCCGGGCACTTTGCTGATGATCGCGTTCAGCTCCCGAGTCGGCACGCTGGCCGGCCGGTGGGGGCCACGACTGTTCATGACGATCGGCCCCCTCATCATGGCGGTCGGCGCCGTGCTGCTCCTGACCGTCTCGAGGGAGTTCTCGTACTGGACGCAGGTGCTGCCAAGCGTCATCGTGCTCGGCGTCGGCCTGGTCGTCACGGTCTCGCCGCTCACCTCCGCGATCCTCGGCTCGATGGATCCGTCGCGCTCCGGCATCGCCTCAGCCGTGAACAACGCGGTCTCGCGCATTGCCGGCCTCCTCGTCATCGCCACGCTCGGCGCGATCGTCGGCGGCGCGCTGGATCTGACCGGACTTCACCGCGCAGCGATCGTCACGGCGATCTTCTTGGCCATCGGCGCCGTCGTGTCGTTCGCCGGCATCCGCAACCCGCCCCGTTCCGCGCCCGCCGCGGTGATCGAGTAGCGAGCGCCAGCGAGCGTATCGAGATCCCTTGGACAGACGTAGTGCGTCGGCTCGGGGGTCTCGATACGGCGCTGGCGCGCCTACTCGACCACCGCGCGAGGCGGCGGTGGCCTCAGAGCATGCTCTTGGTGTGCCAGACGGTCTTGGTCTCGGTGAACCCGGTGATCCGCTCGAGGCTCGGGGCCCCAGCATCCGTGCCCTCTTCCGGCGGCAGCACCCGCTTGAGGGTGTCGGCGGCCGCGATCTGAAGATCGACCCAATCCAGAGCGGATGCTCCGACCAGATCGAGTGCGTTGACATCGGCGTGGGAAGCGAGCCAGGGTGCGATCTCGGCGGGTGAACCGGTGAGGATGTTCACGACTCCCCCGGGCACATCCGAGGTCGCCAGCACCTCGGCGAGCGAGATCGCCGACAGGGGGAACCTCTCGCTGGCGACGACGACGACCGTGTTGCCGGTCACGAGCGGCGGGGCGATGGTCGAGACGAGACCGAGGAGGGATGAATCCTGCGGCGCGATCACCGCGACGACGCCGGTCGGCTCGGGCACCGAGATGTTGAAGTACGGGCCGGCCACGGGGTTGGCGTTGCCGGCGACCTGGGCGTGCTTGTCGGTCCAGCCGGCGTACCAGACCCACCGGTCGATCGCCTCGTCCACCTGGGCGGCCGCGCGCGACGCCGAGACCCCCTCGACCGGCACGATCTCGTCGATGAACTGCGCGCGACGCCCTTCGAGGAGCTCGGCGATGCGGTAGAGCACCTGACCGCGGTTGTACGCGGTCGCGCCGCTCCAGCCCTTCACGGCGCCGCGGGCGGCGACGATCGCGTCACGCGCATCCTTGCGCGACGCCTGGGCGGCGTTCGCGATGAAGTCGCCCTTGGCCGTGACGACCTCGTACGTGCGTCCGGATTCGCTCCGCGGGAACGCTCCGCCGATGTACAGCTTGTAGGTCTTGGGGACAGCCAGCCGTGTCATTTCGCCACCGCCCTGCTCGAGGGGTGCGCATCGCCGGGTTTCGTTCGCGGGGCGACGGGATGCGACGCGGATGCTGCGGGTGCCAGGTACGCCGCGAGCCCCTGCTTGCCCCCCTCGCGTCCGTACCCGGACTCCTTGTACCCGCCGAAAGGCGAAGCAGGGTCGAAGCGGTTGAACGTGTTCGCCCAGATCACCCCGGCACGCAGTTTGTCGGCGACGGCGAGGATGCGGCTGCCTTTGTCGCTCCAGATGCCCGCCGACAGCCCGTAGGGGGTGTTGTTGGCCTTGGCGACCGCCTCGGCGGGGGTGCGGAACGACAGCACCGACAGCACGGGGCCGAAGATCTCCTCGCGCGCGATGCGGTGACTGGTCTGCACGTTCGTGAAGATCGTGGGCACGAACCAGAAGCCGTTGTCGGGGATGACGCACGGGGCGCTCCACCGCTCGGCGCCCTCGGCCTCGCCCGCGTGGGACAGCTCGCGGATCCGGTCGAGCTGCTCGCGGGAGTTGATCGCGCCGATGTCGGTGTTCTTGTCGAGCGGATCGCCCAGGCGCAGCGTAGACAGGCGCTCCTTGAGCCGGTCGACAACCTCGTCGTGGACCGACTCCTGCACGAGCAGTCGGCTTCCCGCGCAGCACACGTGACCCTGGTTGAAGAAGATGCCGTTCACGATGCCCTCGATGGCCTGGTCGATCGGGGCGTCGTCGAACACGATGTTCGCCGCCTTCCCGCCGAGCTCGAGCGTGACCTTCTTGCCGGTACCGGCGATCTGCTTGGCGATCGCCCGGCCGACGCCGGTCGATCCGGTGAACGCGATCTTGTCGACATCGGCTCCGACCAGAGCGGCACCCGTGTCGCCCGCGCCCGTGACGATGTTGACGACGCCCCGCGGGAGGTCTGCCTGCTGGAGGATCTCGGCGAAGATGAGCGCCGACAGCGGCGTAGTCTCGGCGGGCTTGAGCACGACGGTGTTGCCCGCGGCGAGCGCGGGAGCGATCTTCCACGCGAGCATCAGCAGCGGGAAGTTCCACGGGATGATCTGCCCTGCCACGCCCAGCGCGCGCGGGTTCGCCCCGAGCCCGGCGTAGTCGAGCTTGTCGGCCCACCCCGCGTAGTAGAAGAACCAGGCGGCCACCAGCGGCACGTCGACGTCGCGCGCCTCTTTGATGGGCTTGCCGTTGTCGAGGCTCTCGGCCACGGCCAGCTCGCGGGCGCGCTCCTGCACGAGGCGCGCGATGCGGAAGAGGTACTTGCCGCGATCCCGTCCGCTCAGCTTCGACCAGGTCTTGTCGTAGGCGCGTCGGGCGGCCGCAACGGCGGCGCTGACATCCGACTCATCCGCCGAGGCGATCGTCGCGATGTGCGACTCGTCGGCCGGCGAGATCGTGGCGAACGGGGTGCCGTGCCCCTCGACGAACTCACCGTCGATGAACAGGCCGTACGCGTCGCGCAGCTGCAGGATCGACCGCGACTCGGGGGCGGGGGCGTATTCCAGAAAGGTCATGTGTGTTCAATCCCGTCGATCGCCTGTGGGTCAATCACCTGTTGGTCAATCACCTGGTGGTTAATCAATCGTCACGTAGTCGGCGCCGGAGTAATGACCCGACACCATCTTCTGGCGTTGCAGCAGCACGTCGTTGAGCAGGCTCGACGCTCCGAAGCGGAACAGGTGCGGCTGCAGCCATTCCTCGCCGACGGTCTCGGCGACGGTCACCAGGTACTTGATCGCGTCCTTGGAGGTGCGGATGCCGCCGGCCGGCTTCACACCGATCTTCTCGCCGGTCAGCCGGTGCCAGTCGCGCACGACCTCGAGCATCAGCAGCGTCACGGGTAGCGTCGCGGCAGGCTGGACCTTCCCGGTCGAGGTCTTGATGAAGTCGCCGCCGGCGAGGATCGCGAGCCATGACGCGCGCTTGACGTTGTCGTACGTGGTGAGCTCGCCCGTCTCGAGGATCACTTTGAGCGACGCGGAGGTTCCGTCGGGGCGACGGCAGGCTTCCTTCACGCGCGCGATCTGATCGAACACGAGCCCGTAGCGACCGGCGAGGAAGGCGCCGCGATCGATCACCATGTCGATCTCGTCGGCACCGGCGGCCACAGCATCCGCAGTGTCCTGCAGCTTGATCGCGAGCGACGCGCGGCCGCTGGGGAACGCGGTGGCGACGGCGGCGATGCTCACGAGACCGTCGTCGGGATCGCCGTGTGCGGCGCCCAGGGCGGCGACGGCGTAAGGGACCATGTCGCCGTACACGCACACGGCCGCGACGCGCGGACACGTCGGATCGGCGGTGTCCGGTCGCAGCGCCTTGGCGACGAGCGAGCGGACCTTGCCCGGGGTGTCGGCACCTTCGAGCGTGGTGAGGTCGATCAGCTTGATGATCTTGTCGATCGCCCAGCGCTTCGAGGTGGTCTTGATCGAGCGGGTGCCCAGTGCCGCCGCGCGTTGCTCGAGGCCGACGGCGTCCACGCCGGGAAGGCCTTGCAGGTAGCGACCCAGCGTCGCGTCGTCGGGTTTGCCGCCGAGCAGCTCGACCGCGCGCTCGGGGAGCGTCTGCAATTGCGTGCGGCTCATCGGGGCTCCTGTGTCTGGACTGGATGTTCGGGCTGAATGAACCCGGGGGTGGAATCGATCGTACGGTGGCACCCTGGGGGTATCTACGGGTGTCCGCGGCCTCAGGTGAGGGCGCTGCGCGCCTTGGCGACGTCGTCGGTGATCTGTGCGATGAGCGGCTCGATCCCCTCGAACGCGACCATCCCCCTGATCCGCGCGACGAACTGCACCTCCACGAGGTGACCGTAAAGATCCAGTCCGACCTCGTCCAGCACGTAGGCCTCGACCTGACGCATCTCGACATCGTCGAAGGTCGGGTTGCGGCCGACGCTGATGGCGGTCGGGTAGCGGATGCCGGAGCGCAGCGCACCTTTCGGGCCCTCGTCGACGAGCCAGCCGGCATACACGCCGTCGGCGGGCACGAAACCCTCCAGCTGCGCCGACAGGTTCGCGGTGGGAAAGCCCAGTTCGCGGCCGCGCTTGGCGCCGTGGACGACCTCACCCCACACCGAGGGCGTCCGCCCCAGCAGCTTGCCCGCCGCCTCCACGTCGCCCCGCGCGAGCAGCTCGCGGATCCACGTCGACGAGACGCGACGGTCGTCGTCGATCGCACGCACATCATCGACGACGTCCACGGCGTACCCGTACTTCGTGCCGAGCTCGCTCAGCAGTTGCGGCGTACCCGCTCCCCCGTGCCCGAATCGGAAATCGGCCCCGACCAGTACCGTGCGCACGCCCAGTGCCCCGACGAGCACGTGCTCGACGAATTCGGTGGCCGAGAGGTCGGCCAGTGCGCGGTCGAAGGTCAGCATGAGAGTCGCATCCACGCCCGCCTCGGCGAGCATCTGCAGCTTCTGGGTGACGCCGATGAGGTTCTCGGGCGGGGCCTCCGGGCGCAGGACACTGAGCGGGTTGCGATCGAAGGTCACTGCGACGACGCGGGCGCCGCTGGCCGCAGCATCCACCCGCGCGCGATCGATCACCGCGCGATGCCCCGCGTGCACGCCGTCGAACTTGCCGATCGCGACGACCGAAGGGCCGAATCCGGCCGGGACTTCGGCTGGATCGCGGAAGACGATCATGAGGCCACCCGTATGGCGGCGTCCTCTGCCGCAGCGCCCTCGTGCAGCGGCGGATGCCTCACGAGCCACCAGATTCCCAGGAACGGCAGCACGAGCGGGACGAAGAGGTAGCCCATGCCGTAGAACGACCACACGGTCGATTCGGGAAAGAGATCGGGTCGGATGACGCTCAGCGTGCCGATCACGAGAACCCCGACGAGCTCGAACGAGATGGTCACCCACGCGACGCGGTACCAGGCCCTGGAACGCGCGAACACCAGCGCGAGGGTGGCGACGATGTAGACGACCGCCGAGACCGCCGACAGAGTGAAGGCGAGGGGCGCGTGGTCGTAGCGCTCGATGATCTGCACGAGCGATCGGCCGAACGCGCCGAGCGCCAGGATGCCGTAGACGATGACGAGGACGCGTCCGACGCCGGACATGCGGCGGCTGCGTCTTTCCGAGGGGCGGGAGGCGGGAGACATGACCACTCAATCCTACGGCGGCTGCGACGCCGGGCTTCCGGATGTCCCGGAGGTGAGGGCTCAGGCGATCTGCACGGTCCAGATGACCTGCATCCGCCACACCATGATGGCGACCGCGAGGGCGGCGATGCCCATGATCACGGTGCTCCATCTGCTCCGCTCCAGCAGCGCCCACCCCACACCCGCCACGGGCAGCAGCACCGCCGAGACGAGGTAGACCCAGAACTCCAGCAGGCTTCCGGTCGGCGGGTTGCCCGCCAGTGGCGAGACGATCGCGATGACGACCTGGGCGATCAGAAGCAGTTCGAGCAGCGCGAGCGCCCCGACGGACAGGTCGCTCGGACGCCGGCCGACGAGGCCCAGTACGACGCACAACAGCCCGCCCAGAGTGGCCACGGCGACCTGGAGATAGGTGAACCAGAGGATCACGCGGTCTCCTCCGGCGGCAGATTCATGGCGCTCTTGACGTCGCCGCCCCGCTTCTCGACGACGCCGACGAGCGACCCGAGCGGATCGATCGCGGCAGCCTGGGCACTCGAGCCGACCATCCGGCTCGCCGCGCCCGGCAGCCGCTTGCCGTGGCGGAGGTCGCGCGCTTCCTCCGCGCTCACCTCGAGGCGCCCGAGCACGAGGGCGGCGATGTCGGCGGACGGCTGAAGCGCGTCGAGGGCGATCGCGTCGATGGATGCCGCTTCCGACACCGGGATCGGACCGATCCGGGTGCGACGGAGCGCGGTGAGGTGCCCCCCGACCCCCAGCGCGGCGCCGAGGTCGCGTGCCAGCGCGCGGATATAGGTGCCGCTCGTGCAGTCGACCACGACGTCGAGGTCGATGACGCCGTCGGAGCGCCGCTCGGCCCGCACGTCGAACCGCGACACCGTCACCGTCCGCGCCGCCAGTTCGACGTCCTGACCGGCCCGCACCAGGTCGTACGCGCGGCGCCCGGCGACCCTGATCGCCGACACGGTGCTGGGCACCTGCGAGATCGCACCGGTCAGCGCCGCCACGCCCCCCCGGATCTGCTCCGAGGTGACCGCGGCGAGGGTCGCAGCATCCGCCCTCGTCTTTTCGACCCCTTCGGCATCGTCGGTGTCGGTCGCCGACCCGAGCCGGATCGTCGCTTCATAGGTCTTGTCGAGGCCGACGACGAAGGTGAGCAGGCGCGTGGCCGGCCCCACCCCGAGCACGAGCAGGCCCGTGGCCATCGGGTCGAGGGTGCCGGCGTGCCCGATCTTGCGGGTGTTCAGGGCCTTGCGTGCGCGCGCGACGACGTCGTGGCTCGTCATCCCGCCCGGTTTGTCCACGAGCAGGATGCCGGTGGGTGCCGGCATCAGCAGTAGTCCCCGAAGATGCGGATCGGATGCTCGAGATCGCTGTTCTCCACGATCGCCGAGGCCGCTTCCCGCGGCTTCGCCTCGCGCAGATACAGCTCCTGGCCCTGGCGGTAGCGCGCGTTCGAGCGCGCATCCGGGTCGGGTGAGCTGCCGTCGCGCGGGGCCATGCGCGCGTACGCGACCCCGAACGGCACTTCGAGCCAGAGCGACCAGTGCCAGATCCCCTTCAACTCGGGGCGGTGGAGGAACACCCCGTCGACGATCAGGATCGCGTCGGCGGGGGCGGTCACCCACTGCGACTGCGTGGGGGTGTCGCGCCCCAGATCGAATGCGGTCAGCTGGAAGCCGGTCGTTGCCCCCGTCTGCGCACCATCGCGGAAGGGGTCGATCAGCACTCGACGGAATGTCGAGTAGTCATACGAATCGGCGTAGAAGCCTTCCGGCGAGTTCCGACCGCGGGCATATCGCTCCGCGCGCGGGCGGTGGAAGTCGTCGATCGACGCGCGGTACACGGCGGCGCCCTCTTCGGCGAACGCCTCGGCCAGACCGTTCGCGAAGACCGTCTTGCCCGCGCCGTCGATTCCGTCGACGGCGAGGATCACGCGGCCGCCGCGGTAGTTCAGGCGCGCCTCGTCGCGCAGCGACCGCCACAGCGTGGTGACAGGAGTCGTGGGAAGGCGCATGCCTCCAGCGTAAAGCCGCGGCGGGCCCCGCAGACTGCGGTGACAGCCGATGAGCGGTGACAACTCCGGTGGAACTCGACCGGAGGAACGCGCGTTCCGCGCCGTTGCGGCCCTGCGCGATTCATCACGACGGAATCCACCGGAATTCTCACCGCCGCCGCACGCATAGGCTGGCTCGCATGCCCGACCTGGCGACGCCCCTCATCGCCTGGTACCGCACCGCCGCGCGCGACCTGCCGTGGCGGCGCCCGGGATTCGGCGCCTGGGGCGTGCTGGTCAGCGAGTTCATGCTGCAGCAGACGCCGGTCAGCCGCGTGGTTCCGCATCTGGAGGCGTGGCTCGCCAGATGGCCGACCCCCGCAGCGCTGGCCGCGGATGCGCCCGCCGAAGCCGTGCGCCAGTGGGCCAACCTCGGCTACCCGCGCCGCGCCCTGTGGCTGCACAAGGCTGCCATCGAGATCGTCCAACGGCACGGCGGCCGGGTTCCCGCCGATGTCGACGCGCTGCTCGCGCTCACCGGCATCGGCGACTACACGGCCCGCGCTGTGGCGGTCTTCGCGTACGGTCAGCGACACCCGGTCGTCGACACGAACACGAGGCGCGTCCTCGCCCGCGCGATCGACGCCAAGGCCCAGCCCGACCCGCCGTCACGCCGCGACCTCGTCGCCATGACCGCGATCCTTCCGCACGACGTCGCCGCCTCGACGATCGTCAACGCCGCCACGATGGAGCTCGGCGCGACAGTGTGCACCGCGCGCACCCCGCGTTGCGAAGAATGCCCGATCTCCGGTGCATGCGCCTGGCGGGCGGCCGGCTACCCCGACACCGGCGACCGCCGACGTCGCCAGGCCCGCTACGAGGGCAGCGACCGTCAGGCGCGGGGTGCAGTGCTCAGGATGCTGCGGGATGCTGCGCCCGCCCCGATTCCCCTCGCCCAGGTCGTCGCGGACTGGCCTGACGCACGTCAGCGCGACCGCGCGATCGACTCGCTCATCGCAGACGGGCTGGCGGAGGCAACCGAGGATCTCCTTCGGCTGCCCCATTGAGGGTCAGCCGGCGAGCGCCTACTTCGAGTCGACGCCGTCGTCGAGTTCGTCCGCTTCGGACTCGTCCTCGAGGTCGTCGTCGTCGAGGTCGTCGTCCTCTTCGAGGTCGTCGTCCTCTTCTTCGAGGTCGCGCGGCTTGACGTAGGGATCGGGGTCGCCGGCGTACGAGCCGGATGCGGCGAGCGCCGCCACGGCCTCGTCGCGCTCGCGCGCTTCGCGCAGGAGCGCCGCGATGTGGTCGGCGTTCTCGGGAATGGCGTCGAGGAAGAACTCCAGCGACGGGGTGAGCCGTGTGTTGAGGTGCTTGCCGACCTCGGTGCGCAGCAGTCCGGTCGCCGACTTGAGCGCCGCCGCGGTGTCGTTGCGCAGCGCCTCATCGCCCATGACCGTGTAGAACACCGACGCGTGCTGCAGGTCACCGGTCACTTTCACATCGGTGATCGTGACGAAGCCGAGGCGCGGATCGCGCAGCCCCTTCTCGAGTCGCTCCGCCAGGACGACGCGGATGCGGTCGGCCACTCGGGCCTGTCGTTCGCCTGCCATGTCTTCTCTCCCTGTTCGTGCACGCTCGATGAGCGGGTGAATGGCAGGATGCCCCGCCCCGGTGAGGGCGGGGCATCCTGTACCTCGGCGGCTGTCTAGCCGCGGGGCTTTTCGACCAGTTCGGTCGTCTCGATCTCGTCGCCGATCTGGATGTCGTTGAACTTGCCGAGGCCGATACCGGCTTCGAAGTCCGTGCGCACCTCGGTGACGTCGTCCTTGAAGCGACGCAGCGACTCGATGGCCAGGCCATCGGCGACCACGACGCCGTCGCGGATGACGCGCGCCTTGGCGTTTCGCGTGATCGTTCCCGACCGCACGATGACACCGGCGATGTTGCCGAACTTCGAGGAGCGGAACACCTCGCGGATCTCGGCGACACCCGACTGCACCTCTTCGAACTCCGGCTTGAGCATGCCCTTGAGGGACTGCTCGACGTCGTCGATCGCGTTGTAGATGACCGAGTAGAAGCGGATGTCGACGCCTTCGCGCGACGCCCGCTCGCGAGCCTTGGCGTCGGGGCGGACGTTGAAGCCGATGATGATCGCGTTGTCGATCGTCGCCAGGTTCACGTCGGACTCGGTCACCGCACCGACACCGCGGTGGATGATGCGCAGCTGCACCGAGTCGTCCACCTCGATCTTGAGGAGCGATTCCTCCAGCGCCTCGACGGCACCGGACACGTCGCCCTTGATGATGAGGTTGAGCGACTCGACCTTGCCCTCCTGGAGAGCGCGGGTGAAGTCCTCGAGCGAGATGCGCTTGCGGGCCTTGGCCAGCTGGGCGTTGCGCTCGGCGGCCTCGCGCTTCTCGGCGATCTGGCGCGCGAGACGGTCTTCGTCGGTGACGATGAACGTGTCGCCCGCGCGGGGCACCGAGTTCAGGCCCTGCACCTGGACGGGGCGCGACGGAAAGGCCTCGAGCACGGCGTCGCCGTTCTCGTCGGCCATCGCACGCACGCGGCCATAGGCCGTGCCCGCCACGATCGCGTCGCCGACCCGGAGCGTTCCAGACTGGATGAGCACGGTCGCCACCGAACCGCGGCCCTTGTCGAGCTTCGCCTCGATGGCGACACCGCGAGCGGCCTTGTTCGGGTTGGCCGTGAGGTCAAGGCCCGCGTCGGCGGTGAGCAGCACGGCGTCCAGGAGATCCTGGATGCCGACGTTGTTGCGCGCCGAGACGTCGATGAACATGACGTCTCCGCCGTACTCCTCGGCGACGAGGCCGTACTCGGTGAGCTGCTGACGGACCTTGGCCGGGTTGGCGTCGGGCTTGTCGATCTTGTTCACCGCGACCACGATCGGCACGTTCGCCGCCTGGGCGTGGTTGAGCGCCTCCACCGTCTGCGGCATGATGCCGTCGTCGGCGGCGACCACGAGGATCGCGAGGTCGGTCACCTGCGCACCACGTGCACGCATGGCGGTGAACGCCTCGTGACCCGGGGTGTCGATGAAGGTGATGGCGCGTTCGATGCCCTCGTGCTCGGTCCAGACCTGGTACGCACCGATGTGCTGCGTGATGCCACCGGCCTCGCCCGCGACCACATTGGTCTGACGGATGGCGTCGAGGAGGCGCGTCTTACCGTGGTCGACGTGACCCATGACCGTGACGACCGGCGGACGGATCTCGAGGTCTTCCTCGTTCTCATCCTCGAGCTCGCGGTCGAGGTCGAGTCCGAAGCTCTCCAGGAGCTCCTTGTCTTCGTCCTCGGGCGAGACCATCTGGATCTTGTAGCCGAGCTCGACGCCGAGCACCTCGAACGTCGCCTCATCCAGCGATTCGGTGGCCGTGGCCATCTCACCGAGGTTGAAGAGGATCGTCACGAGCGTGCCGGGCTGCACCGTGTAGCCGGTGATGTTCTCGATCTTGTCTGCGAAGTCCGAGATCGACGCGCCGCGGCGCATGCGGATGATCTCGCCGTTTCCGCGCGAGACGTTGACGCCACCGACCGTCGGGGCATCCCTCATCTCGAATTCCTGGCGCTTCGCCCTGCGCGACTTCCGCTGCTTGGACTTGCCGCCGCCCTTGCCGAAGGCACCTGCGGTGCCACCGCCGGGTCCGCGACCACGACCGCCGCCGCCACCGGGACGACCTGCGAAGCCGCCGGCCGGAGCCGCACCAGGCGCGCCGGGACGCTGGAAGCCGCCGCCCGCGCCGCCGGGTCGACCAGGACCGCCCGGACGCTGCTGGAACGGAGCGCCGGGACGACCCGCGCCGCCGGGACGACCGGGACCGCCGGGACGCGCGCCGGGAGCACCCGGACGCGGGGCGCCGGGGCGAGGAGCCTGCGGACGAGGGATGTTGCCGGGGCTCGGGGCCGGGCGCTGGCCCATGCCCTGAGCGCTCGCGAACGGATTGTTGCCCGGACGCGGCCCTGCCGGACGCTGGCCCATGCCCTGAGCGCTCGCGAACGGGTTGTTGCCCGGACGCGGTGCGCCACCGGGGCGCGGAACGCCCGCGTTCGATGCGGCGTCCGTCGCCGGAGCGGTGGGTGCTGCCTGCGCGGGTGAAGCTGCCGCAGGTGCGGCGGGAGCCGGAGCGGCCGCTTCGGCACGGGGCGCGGGAGCCGAGGGAGCCGGTGCGTGCGGGGCGGGGGTGTTCGGGGCGCTGCGCGTGGGCGTGGCCGCGGGGGCAGGAGCCGCGGGAGCGGACGCCGCCGGAGCGGATGCCGCCGGGGCTGCCGGAGCGGCGGGGGCTGCCGGGCGCACGGGGCCCGGGCGGCCGGCGGGGCGCGAGGGCGCAGCGGCCGCAGCCGGCGCGGAGGCGACCGGCTTGGCAGCGCCGTCCGCCTCGAGGGCGGCACGGAGCTTGCGAGCCACGGGGGGCTCGATCGTCGATGAGGGGCTCTTGACGAACTCGCCGAGCTCCTTCAGCTTTGCGAGTGCGATCTTGCTGTCGACTCCGAGTTCGGAGGCGATCTCATGAACGCGGGGTTTGGCGTTTGCCACAATTCTCCTGTCTGGGGTCCACCCAGGCAGGGCAGACCGTTAGTTGAAGGGACTCATTTCGAGCCGTTCACTTTGTTCCCATAGCCGTTCAGCCTGTTCTCTAACGTTTGCGAATCGAGAAGACCCGACACGCGCAGTGCTCGTACGAAAGCGCGGCGCCGGATGGCGGCATCCACGCACGCATCCGTCGGATGCACCCACGCACCCCTTCCGGGCATCGTCGCACTCTCATCGGGGATGAGGTGGGAGTCGATGGCCACCACCCTGAGCAGGGCGGACCGGGGGGCACGCGTGCGACAGCCGACGCACGTTCGTACGGGTTCCATATTACACCCCTCCCCGTGTCATCCTCGCGAGGAGGGAGCTGGGCTGGAGCCTCACGCCTCTTCGAGGATGGAGTCCGGCTGGATGTCGATCTTGGCGCCGGTGAGCTTGGCAGCGAGGCGGGCGTTCTGGCCCTCCTTGCCGATCGCCAACGACAACTGGTAGTCGGGGACGAGCGCGCGAACGGCCTTGGACGAGGCATCCAGAATGAAGCTCGAGGTGACCTTCGCGGGCGAGAGCGCGTTCGCGACGAACTTCGCGAGCTCGGGGTTGTAGTCGACGATGTCGATCTTCTCGCCGCCCAGCTCTTCGGTGACCGCGCGGACGCGGCGGCCGAGCTCGCCGATGCATGCGCCCTTCGCGTTGATCGACGGATCGGTCGCGCGCACGGCGACCTTGCTGCGGTGCCCGGCTTCGCGGGCGAGCGAGACGATCTCGACGAGACCGGAGGCGATCTCGGGCACCTCGAGGGCGAAGAGCTTGCGGACGAGCCCCGGGTGGGTGCGCGACACGGTGATCTGCGGGCCTTTCGTGCCCTTCGAGACCGATGTCACGTACACGCGCAGTCGCGAGCCGTGCGGGTATTGCTCACCCGCGACCTGCTCTTCGGGAGGAAGGATCGCCTCCACCGTGCCGAGGTCGACGTGGACCATGCGCGGGTTCGGCCCCTGCTGCACGATGCCGGCGACGATGTCGCCCTCTTTGCCCTTGAATTCGCCCAGCACGGCGTCGTCGGCGATGTCGCGCAGGCGCTGGCTGATGACCTGCTTCGCCGCGAAGGCGGCGATGCGCCCGAAGTCGTCGGGTGTGGTCTCCTCCTCGCCGATGATGGCGCCGTCGTCATCGAGAAGCGGCACGAAAACGGCGACGTGCCCGGTCTTCTGGTCGATCATCGCGCGAGCGCCCTCGGGGAGTTCGCCCGTGGAGGAGGTGTGCCGGCCGTACGCCGTCAGAATGGCCTGCTCGATGATGCGGACGAGTTCGTCGAAGGGGATCTCCTTCTCGCGCTCGACCGTCCTCAGCAATCCGAGATCGATGTCCACAGTGGCCCTCCATATTCAGCTCTCGCCGGTGCGTCCTACCCACCGGCATCCCCCCTACGTTACCCGATGGACACTGAGTCGGGCCTGTGCGCAATGGCGTCAAGCCCCCCGCCCACAGACGATCGACAACCTACTGTTGTGCCGTGTCACGACTCGACGACGCCAAACGTTCCGCCAAGGGCGCGGCCCACTCGGCCGAGTCCAGCCGTGCATTCGAGATGGCGGCTCGGGCGGGGTATGCCGCGAACGGCGTCGTCCACGTCCTCATCGGGGTGATCGTGCTGGTCGTCGCGCTGGGCGGCCAGGGAGAAAGCGACCAGTCGGGGGCGCTGAAGGCCATCGCCGGCGCGCCCTTCGGATTCTTGCTGCTGTGGGTGCTCGCGATCGCGCTGTGGGCGCTGGGGGTCTGGCACCTCCTCGAGGGGGTCCTGGTGCGCGAAGCGTCCGGCGGCCGGTCCGACGATGTGGTGGACACCGCCAAGCGCGAGGGATCGAAATGGGGCCGGCGCGTGTCGGAGTGGGGTCAAGCGGTGGTGTTCATCGCACTCGGCCTGATCGCAGCATCCGTCGCCCTCGGCGCGCGCGTCGACAGCGAAGAGGCCACCGACAACGCCAGCCGCGGGGTGCTCGCGATCCCGGGCGGCTCGATCGTGCTCGGACTCATCGGGCTCGGGGTCGGCATCGGCGGCATCTCATTCATCGTCATGGGCGTGATGCGCAGTTTCGAGAAGAAGATGTCGATACCTTCGCGCGGCGTCGGGCCGAGCGTCAAGGCACTGGGGATCGTCGGTTTCATCGCCAAGGGCATCGCTCTGGTCATCGTCGGAATCCTGCTGCTCGTCGCCGCGGTCACGGTCGACCCGAATGCGGCCGGGGGACTGGATGCTGCCATCGAGGCGATGCTCGCACTCCCCTACGGCCCCTGGCTGACGGGCGCGGTCGGCGTGGGCCTCATCGCCTACGGCGTGTTCTGCTTTTTCCGGGCTCGGTTCGCCAAGCTATGAACTTTGCGTGATTTTCCAATCATTGACGTGTGCGTTACCTCTCCAAGCCCAATGTGACACCCTTTTGTTAACCCGGCAAACCAATCTCGGATGGCCCGAGCCTCACCATTTCGCCCACACGGCGAGGCTCCTCACCCATCCCGAGAAGGAGAACTGTGGCCACCCCCACATCACACCCGATGCGACGTCTTGTACGTCGTTGCGCTGCCGTAGGAACGACGGTCGGCCTCGCCGCAGGCCTGCTCGCCGCCGGAACCGCCTCTACGGCCACGGCCGCGCCTGCGGAAGACCTGGCGTCGCGTTTCACGCTCGCCGTCCTGCCTGACACGCAGTTCTACTCGCGCTACTCATCCGACCAGTTCGTGCCCCGCTACGGCACCGACCCCTATGCCGTGCAGACCAAATGGCTGGCCGAGAACAAGGATGAGCTGCGCATTCCCTTCGTCACGCAGCTCGGCGACATCGTCGATCGCGCCGGAGTGGAGCGTGAATGGGTAGCGGCCGACAACGCGATGAAGACGCTCGAGGCTGCGCCGCTGGCGTACTCCACCGCTCCGGGCAACCACGACGTGAGCAACAGCAACGTGCTGGACACCGCGCTGGACCCGGCCACCGAGCCCTTCAACCGGTGGTTCGGTCCGGCTCGTGCCAACGGACAGCCGACCTACCGCGGGAGCGACCCGACCGGGATGAGTCAGTACCACGTGTTCGAGGCAGAGGGCCAGAAGTACCTGGTGCTCGCTTTGACCTGGAACTCGTCGGACGCCACGCTCGCGTGGGCCCAGAGCGTGCTCGACGCGAACCCGAACCTTCCGACCATCTTGACGACGCACTCGCTCATCAACATCGCCCCCGACCAGGTGACGCCGATCGAGACCGGCGACAGCGAGCGGATGTGGGACAAGCTCATCCGGAGCAACGACCAGGTGTTCCTGACCCTCAACGGCCACTTCCACGGACACAGCCGTCAGGTCAAGAAGAACGACTTCGGCCACGACGTCGCGCAGATCGTCATCGACTACCAGATGGCGTACGAGGGTGGCAACGGCTACTTGGGGCTGATCCAGTTCGACCTGAGCAACAACACCCTCTCGATGGAGACCGGCTCGCCGTGGGTCACCTTCAAGCCGCGAGAGTCGCTCACGTCCTACGACCAGCCGCTTCTGGACCAGCCCAACCGCCGATTCACCATCCCGATGGACTTCGAGGAGCGATTCGCTTCGTTCGATCCCTCGTTCACCGCGGGCACGGCCGATGAGCCCTCACTCTCGCAGGCGGCGCGCGACATCCTTCTGGATGGCTTCGAGGGTCCGGACGCGATCTCGACGGAACTGCCGGGCAACGAGCTCGACTTCGTCGAGGCCGAGGGAACGCTCGCCCATTGGCGCTTCAACAAGAACGACGGCGTCCTGGGCGCCGACGCCGTCGTCGAGGACATCGCGGGAGATAACGACCTGACCCGCGTCGACCCCGCACAGACGAACGCTGTCGGCGCGACGTGGGATGACGTCACCGTCGAGAAGACCAACGTCCATGGCTTCTCGTCCGACGGCGCTGCGGCGTGCTTCGCCAACTCGTCGGGCTCGCGCTACAGCTACCTCACGACAGCGCCCGATGCAGCGGTCAACAACGCCGACCTCACCAATGGCTACACCATCGAGACCTTCGTCAAGATGGGCGCGGACTGGTCGGCGAGCAGCAACCAGTGGTCGAAATTCCTCACTCGCAGCGGCAACCGCTCGCTGATGGGTGCGCCGGAGACTCGCTGGGACTGGACCGCCTCGCCGACGGCCCTGGGCATCTCGAACCTCCGCGAGTTCCAGTTCACCAGCCTTCCCGCCGACACCACCAAGGGCGACCGAGTGAACTGGTCGGGCGAGATCATGGTCGGCGCCTGGTCGCACGTGGCCGTCGTGAATGACCCCGCGACGGCGACCACCACGATGTACGTGGACGGCGCCCCCGTGCTCCGCAACGCGAACGACGTCGTCGGCCAGGCTGGTATGGCCGACATGCCGTGGATCATCGGTTCGGACTGGGTGGATAACGCCGCCCGCAACGGGTGGAACGGCTGCGTCGGCGAGACGCGCATCATCAACCGCCCGACGACGCCGGACGAGTGGCTGACTCAACGCGCTGACCTGAGCGGCTTCACGGTCGACGAGTCGCCGAAGGGGACACTCCCCGCCGGCACCCCGTCGGTGCGATTCGCGGGCACCGGCTTCCCGGGCGCCGAGGTCCGTCTCAACGGCCTGGGTGACGCGGAGGCCGTTGTGGCCGCGGACGGCACGTGGGAATTCGAGATGACCGACGGCCTCGCCGGTGCTCACGAGCTCGCGCTCGTGCAGGCTTTGGGCAGCCGCGCAAGCGAGCCGGTGTCGATCGAGTTCGCCGTCGAGCAGTTCAACGTCCCCTCGTCCGCGACTACGCGCACCCTCGCGGGAAAGAAGTACGTCTCGGTCGTTGCGACCAACAACGAGGCCATTCCGGTGGACATCACCATTCAGACCGAATACGGATCCAAGACGTTCACTGCGGTCAAGCCTGGTAAGTCCGCGAGCGTCTCGTTCAACTCACGTGCCGCCACGATCGGCGCGGGCTCCGCGACCGTCGCCGTCACGGGAATCGTCGGCGGCACTGCCGTCACGATGACCAAGACCGCGGCCTACCCCGCGTCCTGACGCACAGCCCGTCCGGGGTCCGCGCATCGTCGCGGGCCCCGGGCGACCACCCCCTTCCGTCCCGCCCCCTCCCGGGGCGAGATACCCATCAAAGGAGAAACTCAGACATGAACACCTCACACGCGCTGCGCTACAGCGTCATCGCATTCGGGGCAGCCCTTCTCGTCTCGGCGGGAACTGCCGCGGTCGCCGCGGATGAGAACCCGGGCGACGCCGCAGTCGACGTCAAGGTCGACATCCAGGAGATCGCCGAGCCCGGCGTGCTCGCGCTCTCGGTCGACACCACGTCCACCTCGCTCACCGAGAACGGCTCCACCGACCTGGTGCGCCAGTTCACCGGCACCCTTCCGACCGTCACCGTGACCGACACCCGCACCGCGGCCGCGACCTCATGGTCTCTGATGGGCTCCGCGAGCGACTTCACCCAGACGGGTTCGGCTTCTTCGATCGGCGCCGACCACCTCGGCTGGGCCCCCGCGGTGATCATCGGTGATGGCGACCCCGCCGTCTCGGTCGGTGGCGACGTCGACGGTTCTCTCGACGGCGGCCCCGGTCTCAAGGACCAGGAACTGTTGTTCCTCGCCGACTCTGCCGCAGCCGTCGGCGGCACCTGGAGCGCGAACGCCGACCTGAAGCTGAAGGTCCCCGCGGATGTCGAGCCCGGCTCGTACACCTCGGTTCTGACGCTCTCGTTGTTCGAATAGCCTCTCCGCGGTGGGGAGCGGGCACTCCCCGCTCCCCACCGCCTCGTCTCGGCGTACGCCCCGAAGTCTGGCCTTTTCATGAATTCCTTCACGTCTTACGCGGCCGCCGCTGCACTGGCCGCATCCGTTCTCTTCGGATCGATCACCCCCGCTCCGGCGGTGTACGCGCAGCCCCTGGTGCCGGCATCCGCCGCCCCCGCGCCATCCCCGTCCGAGAGTGGTGCGGCGAGGGTCACCTGGGCGGTGCGCCCCGCCGACGCGACCGGCGCCGACGGACGCGCTTGGATCGAGTGGGCGGGCGACCCGGGCGTCGAGCGCTCGGAGCATCTCGTGGTCTCCAACTACGGAGACGAGGAGATCGAGTTCCGCCTCACGGCGGCCGACGGATACTTCACGGACAAGGGCCGATTCAACATGCTGCCCTCCGACCGTGCCTCGACGGATGCCGGAACCTGGATCTCGCTTCCTGCGTCGGTAACCGTGCCGGCGGGTGATTCGCAGAACGTGCCCTTCACCATCGCGATCCCCCAGGACGCGACACCGGGCGATCACCCCGCAGGTGTGGCCGCGAGCATCGTCTCCCCCGGCGGGGGTACGGTCGGCGTGGAATCCAGGGTCGGGTTCCGCGTCATGACACGCGTCTCGGGCGAGCTTCGCGCAGAGCTGTCCACCGCGATATCGGGGTCGTACACCGGATCGGTGAACCCCTTCGAATCGGGCGAGGTCGATATCGCCTACGACCTCACCAACACCGGCAACACCCGCGTGTGCACCCAGCCCGTCATCTCCGTCGCCGGACCCTTCGGCATCGCCGCCGCCCAGCGCTCTGGCGAGGAGATCATCGACATCGCCCCCGGCGAGACGCGCAGTGGAACCGTCCACGTCTCATCGGCGGCACCATTGCTCTGGTACGACGTGCAGATCGATGCGGCACCCGTCGCCGTCACTGCCGATCTCGACACGGGTGCGGCCCCGACCGCGTCGGCTCACGCCGTCGTCGCCGCGCCGCCGTGGCCACAGCTGGTCGCCCTCGCCCTGGCCGGCGGGCTCTTCGCCTGGTACCTCTGGCAGCGCCGCCGCACACAGGCCAAGACCGCACGCCTCGTGGAAGTGGCGCGCGCCGAGGCGCGGGCCGAGGCGCGCCATTCGGAGGGCGACGAGGTCGACGCAGAACCCAGCCTTGCGGCGGCTGCCGCGGCGCCGACGCGACTCTCGCTCCGGCGCGATGCGAGCACGACGGCACGAGTACTGATCGCCGTCATCGCTGGTACCACCGCACTGGCCGCCTGGGGGCTGTCCGACACCTCCCCCGCCCAGGCCGCCGACCCCGTGCCGGATAGAGGATCGGCAATAGTGATGGAGGTGGAGATCTCCCCCGCCCCGAGCGTCACGTCGCCGGCGAGCGCGGAGCCTTCCTCATCGAATCCCGACAACGGCACCCTGCCGGCGACCGGAGGCGGGTTCGATCCCGGATATCTCGTGGCCGCAGGAGTGCTGCTGGGCATCGGTGCGGCCTTCGTCCTGCACCACCGGCGGGCATCGGAGCGCAGCGAGCTCTGACCCGGCTCGCTCTGCGTCGGACTGATCGCATACGGCGTGTTCTGCTTCTTCCGGGCCCGGTTCGCCCGGCTCTGAGTTCGAAAGACATCGCGCGGGGTTGTCAATCCCCTGCCGAACGCCAAGTGGCGCAGACACGCTTGAGTCATGACTGAACTGACCGGAACAGACGCGCTCGCCCGCGTGAAGGAGCTCGTCGAAGACATCGACTTCACGATGCTCACCACCCAGGACGACGAGGGAAATCTCGTCAGCCGTCCGATGAGCACCCGCCAGATGGACGACAACGGCGACATCTGGTTCTTCACCTCCGAAGACACCGACAAGGTCGAGGAGGCGAAGGCTCATCGCGACATCGGCCTGTCGTACTGCGACGCGAAAGGCATGCGCTACGTCTCCGTCGCGGGTCGCGCCAGCGTCGTGCACGACGAGGCCAAGATGAAGGAGCTCTACTCGCCGTCGCTCGACATCTGGTTCGAGGAGGGCCTTCAGACCCCCGGCATCGCGCTGCTCAAAGTGACGCCCGTCGAGACCGAGTTCTGGGAGCCGTCCAAGGGCAAGGTCGCCATGGCAGCGGGCATGCTCAAGGCGCTCGTCACCAAAGACACGCCCGATGACGACATCATGAACCACGGAAAGATCAGCTGCTGAGGTAGGCCAGCATCTCCCGCGTCGGAGGGATGCTGTTCCCGAGGTCAGCGGGCGCGCAGACGCTCCACGACGTCGGCGACGGCCACGACCTCGCGGTCGCCGGTACGGCGGTCCCAGAGCTCGACCTGCCCGTCGGCGGCCGCACGGCCCACGATCACGATCTTCGGCACCCCGACGATCTCGGCGTCGCCGAATTTCACGCCCGGCGAGACTTTGGGGCGATCGTCGAAGAGCACGTCGAGCCCCTCCGCCTCGAGGTCGGCCGACAGCGTCTCGGCCACGTCGAAGACGACAGCATCCCGCCCCGCCGCCACGACGTGCACGTCGAACGGCGCGACCGACTCGGGCCAGATGAGGCCCTTCTCGTCGTTGTTGAGCTCGGCGATGATCGCGAGGATGCGGGTCACCCCGATGCCGTACGAGCCCATCGTGACGGTGACGAGCTTGCCGTTCTCGTCGAGCACCTTGAGCCCGAGCGCCTCGGCATACTTCCGACCGAGCTGGAACACATGCCCGATCTCCATGCCGCGCGCGAGCTCGACCGGCCCCGAGCCATCGGGCGCGGGATCCCCCGCGCGCACGGTCGATACCTCGACGTACCCGTCGGCGGTGAAGTCGCGCCCGGCGACGAGCGAGTGCACGTGCTTCTGGTCGATGTTCGCGCCGGTGATCCAGGCGCTGCCGTCGACCACGCGCGGGTCCAGGACGTAGCGGATGCCGGTGGCCGATTCTTCTCCGAGGACCGCTCCGGTCTCGGACCAGGGCCCGATATAGCCCTTCACGAGGAGAGGGTGGCGTTCGAAGTCCTCGGCTGTCGCGGGCTCCACCTCGGCGGGGGCGAAGGCGACCTCGACACGCTTGTCATCGACGTCACGGTCGCCGGGCAGGCCCACGATGACGAGCTCACGGGTGCCGTCGAGGTGGGTGAGGGCGAGCACGACGTTCTTGAGCGTGTCTGCCGCAGTGTAGGCGCCCTCCAACACTGCATTCGAGTGATCGACGAGCGTCTGGATGGTCGGCGTGTTGGGCGAGTCGAAGATCACCGGCTCGGGCAGACCGTCGAACCCGATCGCGTCGGGGGCGACGGTCGTGAACGCCTCGACGTTGGCGGCGTAGCCGCCGTCGGATCGCACGAAGGTGTCTTCGCCGATCGGTGTGGGGTGCAGGAACTCCTCCGAGCGCGAACCGCCCATGGCGCCGGCATCGGCCTGCACGATCACGTACTCGAGACCGAGGCGCTGGAAGATGCGCTCGTACGCGTCGCGCTGACGCAGGTACGAGGCATTCAGGCCCTCGTCCGTGTAGTCGAACGAGTAAGCGTCCTTCATCGTGAACTCACGACCGCGCAGGAGACCGGCGCGCGGCCGGGCCTCGTCGCGGTACTTGTCCTGGATCTGGTAGATCGACAGGGGCAGGTCTTTGTACGAGTTGTAGAGGTCTTTCACGAGCAGCGTGAAGACCTCTTCGTGCGTCGGGGCCAGCAGGTAGTCGGCATCCTTGCGGTCTTTCAGGCGGAAGATGCCGTCGCCGTACTCCTCCCAGCGGCCCGTGACCTCGTAGGGTTCGCGGGGCAGGAGCGCGGGAAAATGCACTTCATACGCGCCGGCGTTCGCCATCTCCTCGCGGATGATCGTCTCGATCTTGCCCTTCACGCGCAGGCCGAGCGGCAGCCACGCGAAGATGCCCGGCGCCTGACGGCGGATGTATCCCGCGCGGACGAGCCAGCGGTGCGAGGCGACCTCGGCGTCGGCCGGGTCCTCACGGAGCGTGCGGAGGAAGAAGTGCGAGAGACGGGTGACCACGAGGGTCAAGTCTACGGATGCCGCGCCACGACGCCCGCGCACGTCGAGCCGCACCCGGGATACCGCAATGCCACCGGTGATATAACGCCGTTCAGCTCCCCGACCCGGTACCGACCAGCCGTTGGGCGAGCACTCCCGGACGGGCGAGCTGCACGTTGCGAGTGCGCGAGGCCGCGAACCGCGTGAGGCCGAACGGAGTGCGAAGCGTCACCGTATCGAGGACCCGGCATCCGTCGCCCTGCGGAAAGATGTCGTACCGGTACCACACGTGGATGGCGCCGGGACTGTCGACCTCGCCGTGGAGGGCGAACGCGCCGCCCGCACCGAGCTCGGCGAGCAGCGTCACGCGCAGCGGATTGTCGAGGGTCCAGCTTCCGACGATCGGTACGCGTTCCACCGCCGTGAACCGGAATCCCTCGCGGCTCTCGACTACGTCGCTGACACCGATGACCAGCGGCGAGAGCCCGACATAGCTGTGCGGATCGGCCACATGGTCGAACACGGTCCTGGCGGGCACGGCAAGGGTGAACTCGTTGCTCAGAGTGCGGCTCGGCATGAGGACTCAGTCTAGAGTCGCGGCGCATCGGCGCCCCGTCCCGGCCGCTCGGCCTGGTCGCGTTCAGCGGAACAGGCCGCTGTAGGCGTTCAGGGCGAGCTGGCCGCCGAGGTGCGCGTACAGCACGTTGCTGGTGGCCGGAATATCGCGCGAGCGCACCAGATCGATGAGGCCCGCCAGCGACTTGCCCTCGTAGACGGGGTCGGTGATCATCGCCTCGAGCGAGCCGCCGAGACGGATCGCGTCGAGCGTGCTCTCGACCGGGATGCCGTAGAGATCGCCCGCCCACCCCTCGAGGATCGTGATCTCGTCGTCACGCAGGTCGCGTCCGAGCCCGATCAGCTCGGCGGTGTGCCGGGCGATGCGCTCGACCTGGTCGCGGGTCTTCTCGATCGTCGCCGACGCGTCGATGCCGATCACGCGGCGCGGGCGGTCCTGGCCGGCGAAGCCGGCGATCATCCCCGCGTGGGTGGATCCGGTCACGGTGCACACGATGATCGTGTCGAAGAAGACCCCGAGCTCTCGCTCCTGCTCCGCCACCTCGTACGCCCAGTTCGCGAAGCCCAGCCCCCCGAGCGGGTGCTCGGACGCGCCCGCGGGGATCGGGTAGGGCTTGCCGCCCTCCGCGATCACCTCATCGATCGCCTGCTGCCAGCTGGAGCGGATGCCGATGTCGAAACCGGCCGAATCGAGGGTGACCTTCGCGCCCATGATCCGCGAGAGCTGGATGTTGCCCACGCGGTCGCTCAGCGGATCCGGCCAGTCGACCCAGTTCTCCTGCACGAGGCGCGCCTTCAGACCCAGCTTCGCGGCGACGGCTGCCACCTGGCGCGTGTGGTTGGACTGGTAGCCGCCGATCGACACGAGCGTGTCGGCACCCTGAGCCAGAGCATCCGGCACGAGGTATTCGAGCTTGCGCATCTTGTTGCCGCCGAAGGCGAGACCGCTGTTGACGTCTTCGCGCTTGGCCCACACCTGCCCCCCGCCGAGGTGCTGCGTGAGCCGGGGCAGGTGCTGGATCGGGCTCGGGCCGAACGTGAGGGGGTAGCGCTCGAAGTCGGTGATGGCCATGTTCGTCCTTTTCATTGAGCGGTCTCGTCGGCGAAATCGTATCGTGATATTTCGGATATTGCATGCGGAAAACGGATGACGGATAGTCTGGGTGCAGAACCTCGAGGAGCACGATGCCCATCCCGTCCGCTGCGCGCGTCCCCCACCGCGAGCTGCTGCGCGACAACGTCTACGTCTCGCTGCGCGACGCGATCGTGGACGGCACCCTCGCTCCCGGCGAGCGCCTGCGCGACGCCGAGATCGAATCCTGGCTCGGAGTGAGCCGCACGCCGATCCGCGAGGCGCTCCTCCGGCTCGAGCGGGCGGGGCTCGTCGTTTCCCGGCCGGGCCGCTCGACGACGGTCGCGCCGTTCGATGCCGCGTCGACCGTCAGCGCACAGCAGGTCGCGGCATCCATGCACGAGCTCGCCGCGCGCCTGGCCGTCCCGCGGCTGTCGGACAGCGACCTCGCCGAGCTGGCGCACGCGAACGGCGCGCTCGAGCGCGCCGTCGCCGACGGCGATACCGAAGCGGCCCTCCGCGAAGACGATCGGTTCCACGACGTGTTCGTGCGTGCCGGCCGAAACCCCATGGTCGCCGAGGTCCTCGAGATCACTACTCCGCTGCTCCGCCGCGTCGAGCGTCTGCGATTCGCGTCGTTCGGCGCGCGCGACTCGGTCGCACAGCACGCGGCGATCATCTCGGCCGCGCGCGCCGGTGACGCGGAATCGGCTGCCACGCTGAGCCGTGAGAACTGGCTCTCGCTCAGCTACCTCGTCGACTGATCGGTCGCATCCCGCCGCACGCCGCCTGCTTACACTGAGCGGGTGCCTGCTCGCCGCCCCCGCATCGTCCGTGCGGACACCGACGGTGCGCTGGATGCCGCACTGGCCGATCTCCGCCGACAGCTCGAGCTTCCGGGCGACTTCCCGCCGGAGGCCGAGACAGAGGCGCAGGCGGCCGCGCGCACGGTGAGCGTCGATCCCGCAGTAAGCGGACTCGACGATCTGCGCGACATCGAGTTCCTGACGATCGACCCTGCCGGTTCCACCGATCTCGATCAGGCGATGCACCTCGAGCGCACCGCGACCGGTGCCGTGCTGCATTACGCGATCGCGGATGTTCCCGCCTTCGTCCGGCCGGGCGGCGGACTCGACGCCGAGGCACGCGTCCGCGGCCAGACCCTGTACGCGGCCGACGGCCGCATCCCCCTGCATCCGGTCGCGATCAGCGAGGACGCCGCCTCGCTCCTGCCCGGCCGCGACCGCCGGGCGTACGTGTGGCGGTTCGTGCTCGACGACGGCGCCCGGCCGGTGAAGACGACGATCCGCCGCGCGGTGATCCGGTCACGCGCTCAGTGGACGTACGTCGACGCACAGGTTGCCGTCGACACCGGCACCGCGCCACCCACCCTCATGGGGCTCGCGTGGTTCGGCCCACTCCGCGCCGAGCGCGAGTCGGAGCGCGGCGGCGCGAGCCTGAACCTCGCCGAGACGCGCGTCGTCGAGGCTGCCGGCCGGTATCGGCTCGAGCGCGAGGCATCGTCGCCCGTGGAGGACTGGAACTCGCAGGTCTCACTCCTGACCGGCATGGCCGCCGCAGAGATCATGCTGCGGGGCGGGATCGGCATCCTGCGCACCATGCCGGTGGCCGCACGCGACGATGTCGTCGCGTTCCGCGCGCAGACGGTCGCCCTCGGCGACCCCTGGCGCGCCGACACGTCCTACGGCGACTACCTGCGGGGCCTTGATCGCGGCGCGCCGGCGACGCTCGCGATCCTCGAGGCCGCTGCGAGCCTGTTCCGCGGCGCCGGCTACGTCGCGTTCGACGGCGAATCGCCGGCCGATCCGGTGCAGAGCGCGATCGCCGCACCCTACGCGCACACGACGGCGCCGCTGCGCCGGCTCGTCGACCGCTGGTCGCTCGTGATCTGCGAGGCGCTTGCGAACGAGCATCCTGTTCCGGCGTGGGCGCGCGAGAGCCTGGCTCAGCTGCCCCGCATCATGGGCCGCAGCGACGCACGGGCAGGCCGGTTGGATGCAGGGACCATCGACCGCGTCGAGGCCGCTCTCATGACCGGCCACGAGGGGGAGGTCTTCGACGGCGTCGTCATCGCACACCGCGCAGGCGCCGCACGGGTAGAACTCACCGACCCGCCCGTCTCGGCGAAGGTCGCGGGACTGGATGCACCCGCGGGGTCGACCGTGCGGCTGCGGCTCGTCTCAGCCGACATCGCCGCGGGCACCGTGACGCTCGAGCCCGCCGAAGAGCCCGCGCTTTCCGAAGGAGCGACTCGCGTCAGGCCGTGACGACCTGGGCCGTGCCGATGGCGGCGTCCGGACCCATCTCGTCGGCGATGCGACGCGCCTCTTCGATGAGGGTCGCGACGATCTCGGACTCGGGCACGGTCTTCACGACCTGGCCCTTCACGAAGATCTGCCCCTTGCCGTTGCCGGACGCGACGCCGAGATCGGCCTCGCGCGCCTCTCCCGGGCCGTTCACGACACAGCCCATGACGGCCACGCGCAGGGGCACCGTGACGTCCTTGAGTCCCTCGGTGACGTTGTCGGCCAGCGAGTAGACGTCCACTTGCGCGCGTCCGCACGACGGGCACGAGACGATCTCGAGCTTGCGCTCGCGCAGGTTCAGCGACTGCAGGATCTGCAGCCCGACCTTGACCTCTTCGGCCGGGGGCGCAGACAGCGACACGCGGATCGTGTCGCCGATGCCCTCCGAGAGCAGGATGCCGAACGCCGTGGCGCTCTTGATCGTGCCCTGGAAGGCGGGGCCGGCCTCGGTCACGCCGAGGTGCAGCGGCCAGTCGCCCATCTCGGCGAGCAGGCGGTAGGCCTTCACCATGATGACGGGATCGTTGTGCTTGACCGAGATCTTGAAATCGTGGAAGTCGTGCTCCTCGAAGAGGCTGGCCTCCCACCGCGCGCTCTCGGCGAGAGCCTCGGGCGTCGCCTTGCCGTACTTCTGCAGCAGACGGGGGTCCAGCGATCCGGCGTTCACACCGATCCGCAGCGACACACCGGCATCCTTCGCAGCCCGCGCGATCGCGCCGACTTGATCGTCGAACTTGCGGATGTTCCCCGGGTTGACCCGCACGGCCGCACAGCCGGCGTCGATCGCCTGGAAGACGTACTTCGGCTGGAAGTGGATGTCGGCGATCACCGGGATCTGGCTCTTCTTGGCGATGATGTGCAGCACATCGGCGTCGTCCTGCGACGGCACCGCGACACGGACGATCTCGCAGCCGGATGCGGTCAGCTCCGCGATCTGCTGAAGCGTGGCGTTGATGTTGGTCGTGGGGGTGGTGCACATCGACTGCACGCTCACCGGAGCGTCGCCGCCGACCAGCACCTTGCCCACACGGATCTGCCGGGACTTGCGTCGGGGGGCGAGGACTTCGGCAACCTTGGGCATCCCGAGATTCACTGCTGGCACAGCATCCAGCCTACGCCGCCGGACGAGCGAGGAGGCGGGCGAACCGGACGAGGCGTGTGGTAGGTTCGGCCCCATGTCCGCGAACCGCACCTGGTGGCACTGCGCATAACGCGGTGTGTGTTCGTACGCAACAGACCGCTTCCGGGCGGTCTTCTTCGCTTGTGGGCGACCGCCCCACGACGAAAGACCGACGATGACCGCCCCGCTCTCCCTCCGCGAACTCGCCTCCGGCGACGCGCCGTTCGCCCTCATCGCCCGCGATCACGACA
Organism: uncultured Microbacterium sp.; assembly: GCF_964244775.1. Lineage (NCBI taxonomy): Bacteria > Bacillati > Actinomycetota > Actinomycetes > Micrococcales > Microbacteriaceae > Microbacterium > uncultured Microbacterium sp. Next base: position 250,406 of record NZ_CAXTJR010000002.1, on the reverse strand, counting down.
CCGTCGAGATCCTCACGGGCGAGGTGGTGGACGTCGACCTGCTCGCCGACATCCCGCTGACGGATGCTGCGGGTGAACGCCGCGAGGTGTTCGCGCTCGTGCCGTATCGGCAGGTGCGCGAGCGCGGCTTCGTCTGCCACGACGACGGCGCGCCGCTGCGGTGCCTCGTCGTCGACCGGCACGAGGCGATCAGCCGCAGCGAGGCGTTCGCGCAGCTGCCGAGCGCGCCGATCGCCCTGCGGGATGCCGCCTTCGACATCGAGGACGACGAGTACGCCGACATCGTGCGTCGCGTCATCGCCGACGAGATCGGCCGCGGCGAGGGGGCGAATTTCGTCATCCGGCGCGACTTCGTGGCGGCGGTCGACGCCGACGAGCGCGTCACGGCGCTGACCTGGTTCCGGGCTCTGCTCGAGCACGAACGCGGTGCCTACTGGACGTTCGCGGTCGTGACGCCTGGCCACGTCGCGGTCGGCGCGAGCCCCGAGGCGCACGTCAGTGCGCGCGGGGGCGTCGTGAGCATGAACCCGATCTCGGGCACTTTCCGCCATCCCGCGGGGGGCGCAACCGTCGAGACGCTCACCGAGTTCCTCGAGTCGACGAAGGAGACCGAAGAGCTGTTCATGGTCGTCGACGAAGAGCTCAAGATGATGAGCGCCGTCTGCTCCGACGGCGGCCGCATCACCGGGCCGCGTCTGAAAGAGATGTCGCGCCTGACCCACACCGAGTATGTGCTGCGCGGGCGCAGCCGGCTCGACCCGCGCGACATCCTCCGCGAGACGATGTTCGCGCCGACCGTGACCGGGTCGCCCATGCAGAACGCCTGCACCGTGATCGCGCGCCATGAGAAAACCCCGCGCGGCTACTACTCCGGGGTGGCGGCGCTGTTCACCCCCGCCGCCGGCTCGGATGGTCCCACGCACGACCTCGACGCCCCCATCCTGATCCGTACGGCCTACCTTCAGGACGGCCGGCTGCGCGTGCCGGTGGGCGCCACGCTCGTGCGCCACTCAGATCCGTACGGCGAGGTCGGCGAGACGCACGGCAAGGCCGCCGGTGTGCTCGGCGCGATCGGTGCGGTCGCGCGCGATGCCGCAGGTGCTGCCTCGTCGGCGGCCGATCCCGACGCGCCGGCACCCTCGGGTCGCCTCGCCGACGATCCGGCGATCGCCGCCCTGCTCGAGTCGCGCAACGCGCGGCTGGCGGCGTTCTGGCTGAATCCGCAGGATGCCGAGGCCGGCGGCCCGCTCGAGGGCCGCAGCGCCATCGTGGTCGACGCCGAAGACCGCTTCACGACGATGCTCGCGCATCAGCTGCGCCACCTCGGTCTGAAGGTCGCGATCGTGCCGTGGAACGAGGTGGCCGACGAGCAGATCGATGACGCCGAACTGGTCGTGTGCGGCCCCGGCCCCGGCGACCCTCGCGAGGTCGGCAGCGCTCGGATGCGACGGATGCGCCAGATCGTGTCGCAGCGCCGCGAGGCAGGCCGGCCCCTGCTCGCGGTGTGCCTGAGCCATCAGATCCTCGCCGACTCGCTGGGCATCGAGCTCGCTCCCCTCGCCGCGCCCCACCAGGGGCTGCAGCGCACGGTGGACGTGTTCGATGTGCCCGCCTCGATCGGGTTCTACAACACGTTCACCGCGCGGGTCCCGGCGGGGACGACGCGGGTCGGCGTCGCGGAGGTCGCGGCCGATGAGTCCGGAGACGTCTACGCCCTGCGTGGCCCAGGGTTCGCATCGGTGCAGGGCCACCTCGAGTCGATCCTGTCGCGCGATGGCATGACCACCCTCGAGCGTCTCGTCACGCACGCCCTGACTCCGGTCGACGCCTGACCCTCGATTCCCGCAATGCACCCTCGGTTCCCGCAATGCACCCTCGGTTCCCGCAATGCACCCTCACGCGACGGCGGGATGCCGCGGCTACGGGCTGAGGAGTGAGACCGGGTTGATCAGGTCGGCGAGGATCAGGATCGCGCCCATCCCGATCAGCAGGATCACGACGACGAACGTCACCGGGACGAGCTTGGTGGCATCGACCGGCTTCGGCGGAGGGCGACGGAAGAGCTTCGCCCACGTGCGCTTGATCCCGTCCCACAGGGCGACGACGACGTGCCCGCCGTCCAGGGGCAGCAGCGGAATGAGGTTGAAGACGAACAGCGCGATGTTCAGCGACGCGAGCAGGCCCAGGAATCCCGACACCCGATTCAGGATCGGGGCATCGGATGCTGCGACCTCACCCGCGATGAGTCCTGCCCCGACCACGCTGAGCGGTCCGTTCGGGTCGCGCTGGCCGCCGGTGATGAGCGTCGCCGCCGTGTCGTACACCTTGACGGGGAGCTGCCAGATGACCCCCGCGACCGCACCGACGTTCTGGAACGCGGCCTGCGGGCCTGCCCAGATCGGCTGCGGCACCAGCGCGGACTGCGGCAGGATGCCGACGAAGCCGACGTCTACGGTCTGCGGTGTGCCGTCGGCGTCCAGCACCGGCTGACCCATCGAATCGGTCATCGGTCGGGTGGCCAGGAGCGGTGTGACGGAGAGCGTCATCTCGGCCCCGGAGCGCTCGAGTTGGACGCTGAGCGTGCGCCCCGGAGAAGCCTTGATGATCGCGGATGCCTCGTCGAACGTCGAGACCGCGGTGCCGTCGATCGAGAGGATGGTGTCGCCGGGGAGGATGCCCGCCGCGGCGGCCGGCGCCGTGGGGTCGCCGGCGATGCAATCGGTGCGCCCCGCGTCGGCGGGGATCACGCACGCGCTGAGGCTCGCGATGGTCGTCGTCGCGGTCTGCACTCCGATGCCACTGAACAGGATCGCGAACAGCACGATCGCGAACAGCAGGTTCATGAAGGGCCCGCCGAGCATGATCACGACGCGCTTCCATACCGGCAGCTTGTAGAACACGCCCGTCTCTTCGCCGGCGATGAGGGTCTCGTCGTTGACGACACGCGCGTCCTGCACCATGGTCGCGAAGAAGCCACCGCCCGCACGCCCCGATGCGGCGCCCGCGCCTGCGGCGGCGAGCTCCTTGGGCGACGGAGGGTACATGCCGGCCATCGAGATGTAGCCGCCGAGCGGGATGGCCTTGAACCCGTACTGCGTCGAGCCGATCCTTCGCGACCACAGCGTGGGGCCGAAGCCGATCATGTACTGGCCGACACGCACGCCGAACTTCTTGGCCGGGAAGAGGTGACCCAGCTCGTGCAGCGCGATCGACACAGCCAGCCCCACGACCATGAGGAGGATGCCGATGATGTAGGCGACGACGGTCACAGGCTCACCGTACTCGGGGTTGCCTTTGAGTTCGCCGAACCGTCGGCGCAGCATCCGCTTCTCCTCGACGGGGACGGCGCTCCGCGGCGAGCGCCGGACGCCGCGACCGCCGGATGAGAGGATGGATGGGCCATGCCGACCGATGCCCCCTCGAACCTCCCGCCCGTGCTGCGGCCCGACGCTCCGCCCGTCCGGGCGCTCGATGAGCTCGCCGCGCGCTTCGCGCGTGAGGTGCGCGGCGACACCGCCGGGCGCTCCGTCACCGGGGTCACCCTGGCGACAGCCGACCTCCGCGCGGGCGAGGTGTTCGTCGCCATCCGCGGCGCCAATCGCCACGGCGCGGAGTTCGGCGCAGCCGCCGCCGAGAAAGGCGCCGTCGCGATCGTCACGGACGCGGCTGGAGCCGACATCGCGGCCGATGCCGGCATCCCGATCCTCGTCGTGGAAGACCCCCGCGGCGTCCTCGGCGAGCTCTCCGCGTGGATCTTCGGCACCGGGCCGGGCGATGATCTCCCGCTCCTGTTCGGCACGACCGGCACCAACGGCAAGACGAGCGTCTCGCATCTCCTGGAGGGCATCCTGACGCAGATCGGCGTGACCTCCGGCCTCTCCTCGACCGCCGAGCGGCACATCGCCGGGCAGGTCATCGTGTCGCGGCTGACGACGCCGGAGGCATCCGAGATGCACGCCCTGCTGGCGCTCATGCGCGAGCGCGGCGTCGAGGCGGTCGCGATCGAGGTGAGCGCCCAGGCGCTCAGTCGGCGCCGCGTCGACGGGATCGTGTTCGACGTGGCGGCCTTCACCAACCTCACCCACGACCACCTCGACGACTATGCCGACATGGAGGACTACTTCGAGGCGAAGCTTCCGCTCTTCCGCCCCGACCGGGCAAAGCGCGCCGTCATCTCGCTCGATTCCGCCTCCGGCGCCGATGTGGTCGCACGGTGCGAGATCCCCTACGTCACGGTGGGGGCGCCGGCGATCGCGGTGGATCCGGCGGCGGCGGCCGCTGCGGATTGGTCGGTCGAGATCGTCGCCGAGCGGCAGACCGGCACGGAGTTCACCCTCACCTCCACAGACGGTCGCTCCCTGACGACGATCGTGCCCGTGATCGGTCAGCACATGGCCGCCAACGCGGCTCTCGCGATCGTCATGATGCTCGAGGCGGGTTACGCGTGGGACGTGATCGCCGCAACGCTCGCGCGCGACGGCGCGATCGAGGCCTACCTACCCGGCCGCACCGAGCGCGTGTCCGGTGACCACGGCCCCGCCGTGTACGTCGACTTCGGACACTCCCCCGACGCGTTCGAGAAGACGCTCGCCGCGGTCCGGCGCGTGACTCCCGGGCGGGTGGTCATGCTGTTCGGCGCCGACGGCGACCGCGACGCGACCAAGCGGCACGACATGGGGCGTACGGGCGTCGAGGGCAGCGACATCCTCGTCATCACCGATCACCACCCCCGCTTCGAGGACCCCGACTCGATCAGGGCGACCCTCATCGAGGGTGCGCGGCGTGCTCGCCCCGACGCCGAGATCCACGAGTACTCGCCCCCCGAGCGCGCCATCATCGAGGCCGTCGCCCTCGTCGGCGAAGGCGACGCCATCCTCTGGGCGGGGCCTGGGCACCAGGACTACCGCGACATCCGCGGCATCCGCACGCCGTACTCGGCGCGTGAACTGTCGCGCCGAGCGCTCCGCGCCGCGGGGTGGCCGGTGCCCGAGCCGCACTGGCCCGTGCCCTACCCCGAGAACGAGACGCCGGCGTCCGACCCCCTGCGGCCGATCTACTGAGAGCCGCTAGCGATCGGATGCTGCGATCGCGCGCTCCGCGGCGGCGCGGGCCCATTCCTCCGCAGCGAACAGCGATTCGCGCGTGAGCTTTCCGGGCGGCTCGTGCGCGTCGACGACACGCTCGATCGTTTCGACGATGCCGGTGAAGGCGAGCCGACCGTCGTGGAACGCGTCGACAGCCTGCTCGTTGGCCGCGTTGAAGACGGCCGGGTAGGTGGCGCCGGCGCGGCCGACGCTCTTGGCGAGCCGGACGGCGGGAAAGGCCTTCTGGTCGAGGGGCTCGAAGGTCCACGACGTCGCCGTCGTCCAATCCAGCGGGCGTCCCACTCCGCCGATGCGGTGGGGCCAGTCCAGCCCCAGCGAGATCGGCAGCCGCATGTCGGGCGGCGAGGCCTGGGCGATCGTCGAGCCATCGATGAACTCGACCATCGAGTGCACGATCGACTGGGGGTGCACGACGACGTCGATGTCTTCGTAGTCGACGCCGAACAGGAGGTGCGCTTCGATCACCTCGAGGCCCTTGTTGACGAGCGTCGCGGAGTTGGTCGTGACGACGCGGCCCATGTCCCACGTGGGGTGCGCGAGCGCTTCGGCGGGTGTGACGGCACTCAGCGATTCGCGCGAGCGCCCGCGGAACGGGCCGCCCGAGGCGGTCAGCACGAGCCGGCGCACCTCCGACTTCTCGCCCGATCGCAGCGCCTGCGCGATCGCCGAATGCTCCGAGTCGACGGGCACGATCTGCCCGGGCCACGCGATCGCCGTGACGAGCTCGCCGCCGACGATGAGCGACTCCTTGTTCGCGAGTGCCAGCGTCCGCCCGCACTCGAGGGCCGCGAGGGTCGGGCCGAGGCCGACCGAGCCCGTGATGCCGTTGAGCACCACATCGGCCTCGACATCCCGGACGAGCTGCTCGGCTTCGACGGCGCCGATCGCCGTGTCTTCGACCTGGAACTCGGCGGCCTGCGCCGCCATCACCTCACGGCTCGTGAACGCCGAGAGCCCGACGATGTCGAAGCGGCGGGGGTTGGCGCGGATGACGTCGAGCGCCTGGGTGCCGATGGAGCCCGTGGAACCCAGAACTATGACGCGGCGCATGCAGTCATGTTAGTGACTGCATGCGCCGCGTCGCGGCGGCCGGCTCTACTGCGCGGGAGCGTGCTGCACGCCGAGGATGTCGACGACGAAGATGAGCGTCTGACCCTTGAGGTCCGAGTCGTTGATGGCGCCGTCGCCATACGCGGCGGAAGGCGGCAGCACCGCGATCACCTGTGAGCCCACGGTCTCGCCCGTCACGGCATCCGAGAAGCCCTGCACCACACCCGTGCCGACGGTGAACGAGAACACCTGCTTGCCCCAGGACTGGTCGAACATCTTGTCGTTGTTCCACGAATAGCCGTAATACTGCACGATCACGGTGTCTCCGACACCCACGACCGGACCGTCACCCTTCTTGAGTGTCGCCTTCTCGAAGGACGTCGGGATATCCCCCTGCGGCAGAGCGACGGTGGGCGCGCCCGTGGAATCTAGCGTCACGGTCGGGAAGCCCGCGGTGGGGGCCTGGGGCTCGCCGGTCGCGGCCAAAGGCATGACCGAGAGCACATCGACGACGTACACCGTGCCGGGTGTGGAGGCGTCGGTGCCGGGGGCGACGGCGACTATGCGGGTTCCGGGCGCGGCGCAACCGACGATCTGAGACAGCACGGTGCCTGTGGTTACCTCCGCGGGGGCGAGCTCGCCGGGCGTGTATCCCTGAGATCCGAGCTTGGCGCCGGTCGACGCGTCGTATCCGGTCAGAGCAAAACTGATGTAGTCACCGGACTGAATCGGGTCACCGGATCCCTCTGTGACCACGGTGCGCTGCAAGGACGCGATGTCCAGCGGCGAGGTGAAGCTCGCCGTCGAGTCGGTGCCGAACGCGCCGTCGACCTTGACTGCCTCGGAGGCGGCGCCGGTCGGCGCGGCCGCCGAACACAGGTCGGTCGCCGTGGTGGCGGAGGGGCTCTCCGACGCGGCGGGCGTGCTGGATGCGGTGCATCCGGACAGCACGAGCGCCGCTGCGGCAGCGACGACGGAGAGAGTGACGATGGGACGAATGCGCACGACGGACCTCATCAGATAAGCACTGGGCTGCGAAGGGGAAGCTCCATACTCGCGTACATTTCCTCTGTCCTTGCTGGGAGCCGGCCATACGCGGGGCGGAATGGGAAGCAGAGTACCCTCGACGGGTGACTTCCGAGGAGAATCCCGATCCCGAAGAAGCCGAAGCCTCCGCTGCTCCCGCCGCCCAGCGGATGGGTGCGACGTATGCTCTCGGCCGCTTCGTGCTCGCTCCCCTGGCGCGTCTGATCTACCGTCCGAAGGTCGAGGGCAAGCCCAACGTCCCTCGCTCGGGTGCGGTCATCTTTGCGAGCAACCACCTGTCGTTCATCGATTCGATCGCCATCCCGATCGCCTCCCCTCGTCCCGTGCACTTCCTGGCCAAGTCGAGCTACTTCGACGGAACCGGGGCGTCAGGGTGGGCATCCCGCGAATTCTTCACCGCGATCGGCGCGGTGCCCGTGCAGCGCGGTGCCGGCCAGGCCGCGCTGGACGCCCTCGATCAGCAGCGCATGCTTCTCGAAGCGGGCAACGCCGTGGCGCTCTATCCCGAGGGAACGCGCTCGCTCGACGGACGTCTCTACAAGGGGCGCACCGGAGTGGCCTTCCTCGCCCTGCAGACGGGCGCGCCCGTCGTGCCGGTCGGATTGATCGGGACGGATGAGGCGATGCCGGTGGGCGCCAGGATGCCGTCGCTGAACGCGCGGATCACGGTGCGCTTCGGAGAGCCGCTCCACCTCTCGCACCACGGCTCGGCCGGTTCGGGCCGAGCGCGACGGCTCGCGACCGACGACATCATGGATGCCATCCATGGCCTGTCGGGCCAGGAGCTCGCCGGCACCTACAACGAGGCCCCCGCCAGCACCCCCATCGAGCGGATCAGGCAGGTGCTCCCGCACGAGCGGCGTTAGACGGCTTCGCCTACGACCCGGATGACCGGCTCGTGGTGGACGGGGAAGTTCACCGAGTTCGCGATGAAGCACCACTCGCGCGCCTGCGCGTGGGCGGCGGTCGCTGCATCCACCATCGTCTCCTCGGCGACGGTGACGACCGGCCGCAGCACGACCTCGCGGAACGCGCCGCCGCCCCTGCCGTCTTCGACCATCGTCCCCGTCGCGTCGTCCTCGTAGCCGACGACGACCACGCCCGCCTGCACGCACGCGTGGAGGTATGACAACAGGTGGCATTCGCTGAGCGCGGCGAGCAGGAGGTCTTCGGGGTTCCAGCGGCTCGCGTCGCCGCGGAACGGCTTGTCGGCGGATGCCTCGAGCGGCGGCTTGCCGTCGATCGTGATCGTCACCGCGCGGTCGTAGTCGCGGTAGCCGCTCGTTCCGGTGCCGCGATCCCCGGTCCACGCGGTGTGCAGCGCATAGCTGTGCTCGCCGAACATGACGCCAGTCTGACATGCGAGCGCAACGCGGGGCTCGGGCGGCTCGGGGCTAGGCTGGCGTCGTGCCGCAGACCTTCACCGTCGCCGATGCCGTGGAGCTGGCCGTCGTGGAGCGCAGCGGCTTCGTCGAATCCCGTCATGCGGGTTCCGCGATCGTCCTCCACCCGGACGGCACGGTCGCCACGCAGCTGGGCGACACCGCCTCTCCGATCCTGCCGCGATCGAGTCTCAAGCCTCTCCAGGCCCTCGCGTGCCTGATCTCCGGCGCTCCGCTCGAGGGCGAACGACTCGCACTCGCGACCGCGAGCCACTCCGGCACCGACCGCCACGTCGGCGTGGTGCGCGACATCCTCGATGCCGCCGGCCTCACCGAGGAGGCGCTCCGGTGCCCGCCGGCATGGCCGGGCGACGCCGATACCCGTGACGAGCTCGTCCGAGAGCACCTGGCGCCTGCACGCGTGCGTATGAACTGTTCGGGCAAGCACGCGGCGATGCTCCTGACGTGCGTCACGAACGGGTGGGATGCTGCGACCTACCTCGAACCCGAGCATCCCCTGCAGGTGCAGATCCGCGAACTGGTCGAACGGCTCACCGGCGAGAAGGTGATCGCCACGGCGATCGACGGGTGCGGCGCACCCGTGCACACCACGAGCCTCGCGGGGCTCGCCCGCGCGATCCACCGCATCGGCACCGCGTCGGAGACCTCGCCGTTCGCGCTGCACCGCAGCGCCGGTGCACTCGTGCGCGCCGTCCGCGAGAACCCGTGGACGATCGACGGCCCTGGCCGCGCGGACTCGATCGTGATCGAGCGGCTCGGCGTCTTCGCCAAGGGCGGCGCGGAGGGTGTCATGGTGATGGTGGCCCCCGACGGCACGACGCTCGCCCTGAAGATGCTCGACGGCAGCGGCCGGGCGACGACCGCAGTTGCCCTGCGTTTGCTCGAGCGAGCCGGCGCACTCACGGCCTCCGACGTCGCCGACGCGATGAAGCTGCTTCCGCTGTCGGTTTCCGGCGGCGGCGCGGATGTCGGGGCGATCCGCCCCGCTTTCTGAAGGCGCTCGCACAACGAGCGGAAAGGATCGGGCGATGAGGATCTGCGTACCCACCGAGGTCAAGAACAACGAGTACCGCGTGGCCCTGACCCCCTCCGGAGTACACGACCTCGCGCGCGCAGGTCACGAGGTGTTCGTGCAGCGCGGCGCGGGCGCTGGTTCATCCATGTCGGATGCGGAATACGAGGCGGCGGGCGCCGTACTCCTCGATGATCCGGCCGACGTGTGGGCGCGCGCGGAGCTCCTGCTCAAAGTGAAGGAGCCCATCGCGAGCGAGTATGGATACTTCCGCGACGACCTCGTCCTCTTCACCTACCTGCACCTGGCGGCCGATCAGCCGCTCACCGACCGACTGGTCGCTGACGGCGTGACCGCTATCGCCTACGAGACCGTCCAGCTCGCCGGCGGAGGCCTGCCGCTGCTCGCCCCCATGAGCGAAGTTGCGGGGCGCCTGGCGCCCACGGTCGGAGCCGCCACCCTGATGCGGTCGGCCGGCGGGCTGGGCCTGCTGATGTCCGGCGTACCCGGCACCCGTCCCGCACAGGTCACCGTGATCGGCGGAGGGGTCGCGGGTGCGAACGCCGCAGTCATCGCGGTGGGCCTCGGGGCCGACGTGACCGTGTTCGACACCAACATCCAGCGCCTGCGCTATCTGGACGACCATTTCCAGGGCCGGATCAAGACGGCCGCCTCCCATCCGCTCGACCTGGATCGTGCCGTCGTCACCTCGGATCTCGTCGTCGGATCGGTGCTCATCCCCGGGGCGAAGGCGCCGAAACTCGTCACGAACGACATGGTGGCGCGGATGCGGCCGGGCAGCGTCCTGGTCGACATCGCCGTGGACCAGGGCGGATGCTTCGAAGACACCCACCCGACGACGCACGCCGATCCCACGTTTCCCGTGCACGGCAGCGTTTTCTACTGCGTGGCGAACATGCCCGGCGCCGTGCCGAACACATCGACCTCCGCGCTGACGAACGCGACGCTGCCGTACATCCGCCAGATCGCGCGACACGGGTGGAAAGACGCGCTGCGGGCGGATGCTGCGCTGGCGGCCGGACTCAACACGTCGGGCGGCGCGGTGGTCAACGCGGGTGTGGCTGCGGCGCACGGCCTGGACGCGGCATCCCTCGTCGAAGTCCTCGCCTGAACGGAGCCGCGTCGACGGCCACAGTCGCCTACGGAGCACGGTCAGGTCGGAGCACGGTCAGGTCGGAAGCACGATGCGCTCCGCCGGGGCGTCCTCGTGCCGCAGCCACGCGCGCCGCCTCCCCGGCTCGCAATACGGCGGCAGCTCGCGCTCCCCTGCGACGATGCGATACTCCTGGGCGCATGCCGCGTCGATCACGAGGTCGTGCTCGCCCCTGATGCCCGCCAGAAGTCCCCAGTGGCGCTGCCATTCGTCCGGCTCCCCCACCACGACCCGCCTTCCCTCCGCGGTCGCCGTATCTTCCAGCTGCGGCGATTCGTCCACCCGGACGATCGCGGCGCCGGCGGCCTCCCACCGCGCCAGCACCGACCGGGTGACGGCCGATCGACGCGCCACGAACCCGGTCAGCCTGGCCGCCGGCATCCAGCCCGCGACCTCCGGCACGTCTGCCGGCGCCTCGAGCGGCGGGCACCACGCGAACTGGATCGCCTGCCCGTCAAGACGCCCGCGGCCGGGCGCGGCGTCCTGCAGGTAGTGCGTCGGGTCTCCCCCCACGCCGATGTAGTCGGCGCGCGACGGCATGGCCAGCAGAGCGCGACGCGGGAGAAGCTCGACGACGCGGCCCACGGCTCCGGAGAGCCGTCGTGCCGTGACGGCGACGAGCACCCCCGCATCCCCCGCACCGCGGATCAGCTGCTCGATGCGCTCCAGCAGGACGTGCGCGTACTCCTGGGGCAGCCGCGCGGCGAGCGCGTCGAGATCGTCGATGGTGACGACGGTTCCATACGGTGCGGGATGCTCGGCCAGCCGTGCGACGGTGTCCCACGCCTCCTCGCCGAAGCTGCGGACGCTGACGACGCCGGTGGACTGTGCCCCGATCACCCGCAGCACCGAGGACTTGCCCGTCCCGGCACCGCCGATCACGAGCAGACCGCGGTCGTGCGGGGCGAGGATCGCCGGGTGCTGGCGCTGACGCTCGGGTTCGTCGACGAGCCCGAGCACGATGCCCTCGGGCGCGCCCGGGCCGAGCAGTTCGGTGAGGGGCAGGGTCGCCGGCAGATCGGGCAGCCAGGGGCGACGGGGACGAGGGCCGGTGCTCCGCTCGCACACCGCTGCGACGTCGTGCGGCGTGCTCAGGGCGACGCGCACCGATTGCGGTGCCGGGTCGCCCCCGCGCCGCACGAGCGCGTGCCCGCGCCCGTCCGGGCCACCGGGCAGGCGCGCGGCCTCGGCGGTGCCCACGACCGCCCTGCTGTCCGCCTCGTCGATCACGCGCAGACTCAGCCGCAACGGGCAGTTCGTGAGCAGCGCCTCGCGGATCACGCCCGCCACGCGCTGTGTGCCGAGGATCAGGTGCATACCCAGCGCGCGACCGCGGGCTGCGACGTCGGTGAACACCGCCTGCAGCTCGGGATGCGCGCCCAGCAGGGCTGCGAACTCGTCGACGACGATCACCAGCCGTGGGAGCTGCACCCGCGGATCGCGGATGTCGCGGGCACCCACCCGAGCAAGCTCGCCCTCGCGCCAGCGCACTTCGGCGCGCAGACTCTCGAGGGCTCGGCGTGCCCCGGAGCCGTCGAGATCGGTGATGACTCCCGTGACATGCGGCATCGCCGCGAGAGCATCGAACGCGGTGCCGCCTTTGAAATCGGCGAGGAGGAAATTGACTTCGGCGGTGGAGTGCGCCGCGCACAGCGCGAGGATCCAGGTGATGAGCAGTTCGCTCTTGCCCGACCCGGTGACTCCGGCGACGACCGCATGCGGACCGTCCGCAACGAGGTCGACCGTCACGGGCCGGCCGGCGCGGGTGGCGACGACGGCCGGCAACCCCTCGCGTTTCTCGTGCCGGTCGTCGGACGCTGTCGCCAGCAGCGGACCGAGGAGAACGGCCCCGGACGCCTCGCCCTCGTCGCCGAGCACGGCGACCGCCCGCTGCGAGAGGGATCGCGCGATCTGCGCCGCCTGCACCGTTCCGATCGCCTCCACCTCCAGCGCGACCATCTCGCCGCCGTAGTCCAGTCGCGCCTGCGCGGGCGAGGTCACGGTCAAAACCGCCTCGCACCGGGCCGGAACGGGGACCCGCGCGTGCGCGATCACGATGTCGGCGTCCGGCGGCGCCGTCTCGTCCGGGCCTGTCAGCGCGAGCGCGATGCCTTCGCTGCCGCGGCGGTGCGGCAACTCCTCGGCCCAGGCGTTCTCGCCGACGAGCGGTCCGACGATTCGCAGGCGCCCCGGCGGCAGCGCCGAGCACAGCTGCACGACGAGCGCCCTCACGACCGCCGGTCCGAGCGGCGCTCGCCCCACCACGGCGACGCCTGCCATGAGCGGTACGGTGACCGGCGCGCCGTCCAGGGTCGCCGCTCGCCTGCGCAGCGCGGCCGACGCCTCATCGCCGTCGCCCCCGGTCACGCGCACTTCGCTCACCCGAGCGCCCGATCCGACGACCAACAGCTCGGCCCTGGCCGGAACGGCCCGCCAGACCTCGTCATCCCGCGTCGCCAATGTCGCGGCATCCGGATGCGTCGCCTGCAGGCGCGCTCGCTCGTCCATATGTCGCTTCCGCACGGCGGCGGCGATCCGATCGCGCGCGGTCTCCGCGTCGCGCGCGGCCCGGCGTCTGTCGCGGCGCGCGCCGCGCGCGGCGTCCAGCATTGTCGCCACTGCGATGAGCGGGCCGAGGAGTGCGAGCCACAGCGAAAGGATCGATCCGGTGACCAGCCACAGCGCGACCGCGCCCAGCACGGGAACGAGCGAAGCGAGCAGCGGGATGCCGCCGCGGCTCGGCGGCACCCAGGCCGCGGGGAGCACGAGCGGCTCGGCATCCGCGGTCGAGAGCCGGGGGCTCGACGCGCGGTGAACCGGCGGAGGAGGTCGATGCGACAGCATCCGTCCAGTCAAGCGATCCGTGACGGCGCGCGCGCGGGCCTCCGCGCACACGGTGGACAGGCGCGCGTCAGTCGGAGGCTGGGGAGGGCGCCTGAACCGCGATCGGCGCCGTGATCGCGGCATCCTGATCGAACTCGGATGCCGCGGCAGCCGCCCCGCGAACCCGGGCGTTCAGCACGATGATCGTGACATTGTCGCGACCGCCGTTCTCGAGCGCCGCATCGAGCATGGCCTCGACCGCTTCGGCGGGATCTTCGTGCTCGCCGAGGAAGTGCTGGATGCCGTAATCGGTCAGCTCTTTGGTCAGACCGTCCGAGCAGATCACGAACCGGTCGCCGTCGAACACGTCGAGGCGCACATAATCGGGCGTGACGCCGTCGCTCGGCCCGACCGCGCGCGTGATGACGTTGCCGTACGGGTGGTTCTCCGCCTCTTCCGGACTCAAGCGACCGGCGGCCATGAGCTCTTGGACGACCGAGTGGTCGGTGGTGATCTGCACGATCGAGTCGTCTCGCGAGAGATACACCCGCGAGTCGCCGATGTTCAGGGTCACCCAGTTCGGCACCGTGCCGGTGACGTCGAGGTACACGCCGGTCACGGTGGTGCCGGTGCCGTCGTCGGTCGTCTCGGGATGCGAGGCGATGTCTTTCACCGCGCGCGAGAGCGCCTTCTCGATCGCTTTGGCGGTGACGTTCCCGGCGATCGCGACGGGGCGGAGCCGATCGACGGTGCTGGCGCTCGCGATCTCGCCGCCGATGTGACCGCCCATGCCATCGGCGACGACGAAGAGGGGATACTCGGCGAGCACGGCATCCTGATTGGCCTCGCGACGGCGACCGGTGTCGGTCGCCTCCGCCCAGCGCAGTTCGATCTCGCCGTTGCCGGTCGTTACGATCCGGGATCGGGTGGACACTTCGGGCACGCCCTCATCCTCCCGCTCACGCCTGGTTTCCGCGCGCTCGGCAGCGCACGGCGTGCTCACATCCTAGTAGACGGCCCGCCGCACGCCCGTGGCGCCGGACCGGTGGCGGGCTGCCCAAGGTGTCGCAGCCGCCGACGCGAACGAGCCCCCCGCCGAAGCGAGGGGCTCGTTGTGCTGCGAGGTCAGACGCGCGGTGCGTCCGGGTCCACCGGCGGAGCCGCGGGCGGCTCGGGCGCGGCGGGCGGGGTGGTCGGCGGCGTCGCGGCGGGCGGCGTCACCGGAGGAGCTGCCGGCGGCGGAACCGGAGCACCTGCCGGGGGCGCCGGCGGTGTGTAGCCGGCCGGCGGCGGCGGGTAGGCGCCCGGGGCGGGCTGGGTGACGGGATTGGCCGGGTAGCCTCCCGCGGGCGTCTGAACGGGAACGCCCTGCCACACCGTCTTGTCGGCCAGGAAGTTGGTGGCCCACGGCGATGCCGGGATGGCGGTGTTCCAACGCGACTTGTCGAACGCATTGATGCCGAACCAGACGAGCGACAGGAAGAAGTACAGGATCAGCCAGACGGCCTCCTTCTGCAGCTTCAGACCCACGCGCCATGCGGCAAGGAGCGTGTAGACGAACGCCGCGACCCCGATGAGCGAGCCAATGACCGGCACCCAGCCGAGCACGATCGCGCCGCCCCACAGCACCAGCAGCCACCACGGGCTCAGGTCACCGAGTTTGACGAAGATGAGGGTGTTGTAGATCGGCACCCAGGCACGCCACTTGCCCTGGACGCCGGCCTTGTCGAAGATCCGCATCAGGAACCACGAGAAGATGATGTAACCGGCGATCGCGAAGATGAACGCGAACACGTAGAAGATAGCGAGCGCGGCGAGCGCCGCGGGGTTATCGGAATACATATGCGTCCCCTTCATGAGACGAGTGGCAGAGAATCGATCGCGCATGCGCCGACACCACATGCTAGCGAGCCCGGAGCCTCGCTGTCAGCCGACGCGTCGTAACGCGCCGATACGCGACGTTTCGCTAGCCTGACGACAGACCGCGACTCCGATCGAAGGGCTCTCCGATGAGCGACACCACTCCCCCCGTCCCGCCCGTTCCCCCTGTTCCCGCCCAGCCTGCGGCAGATGCCGCCCGCGAGCCGGCATCCGTTCCCTACGATGCGGCGACGCATCCCGACGACACCGGCGTTCCCACGGTGCGCGGCGCGGATGCGGCCGACATCGGTCGCGGGTTCTTCACTGCGCTGTTCGACCTCTCGTTCCGCACGTTCATCACCCGGCGCCTTGCGAGCGTGTTCTACCTGATCGGCCTGATCGCGATCGCGATCGGGTTCATCGTGTACTTCGTGCAGGGCATCATCGGCGGGATCGCCGCGCTCTGGTACAACCCGGGCGCGGGAATCTCACTCCTGGTCGCGACGATCATCATCGTGCCGATCGTGACCTTCCTGGCGGTCGTGGTGCTCCGCTTCCTCATCGAAGCGGTCGTCGCGCTGATCGCGATCGCCGAGAACACCGAGCGCACCGCGGCGAACACCCGCCGCTGACCCGCGGAAGCGTCAGACGACGAGGTCGAGCTCGCCCCGAACGCCGGGCCGCAGGATGATACCGGCGGCGTCCGCCCAGCGCAGGAGCCCGGCGAGCGATCCGATGCGCGGGCGCTCCACGGCCAACCGGCGGACGAGGGCTCCCTTGGCGTGCTTGTTGAAGTGATTCAGGGCCCGGGCGACTCCGTCGGCCGACTCCGACACCACCCGCACGTAGGCGGAGCGCACGGACGGCGGAAGGGGGCCGAGCCCGACATACGCCTCTGAGCGCAGGTCGAGCACGAAGTCCGCCTGCGCGGTGGCGAAAGCGGCGGCGAAGGCGGTGGTGACAGCATCCGCCCACACCTTCCGCAGGGCGGGGATGCCGGGGACGGCCGCCGACGCTCCGAGCCGATAGGTCGGGATGCGGTCCATCGCCCCGATCGGCCCGAACGGGGCGGAGTGGATCATGACGTGATGGGCGAGCCAGCGGCGACCCGAGGCGTCGAGGGATGCGGCATCCAGAGCGTCGTACAGCACCCCGGTGTAGCGATCGACCGCCGGCATGGTCGCCGAGTCGCGCAGCCGCGCGTTCGCGGCGACCTCGTGGCGCTGCGTCGAACCGAGCTTGAGCACCCGCGCGGCGTGGTCTTCATCGGAAGAGAGGGCCACGAGCGCATCGATGACCGCTTCGCGCTGCGGCGTCAGCGCGGGCAGCGCCAAACCGGCGAGGGCGAGCGGAGCGCGCGTTCCGCCGACGCGCTTCGTCTCGGAGGGTGGGAGCAGGATCAGCATGGCGGGAAAGCGAGAAACCACATCACCGTCGAGACACCGCGCGCGGCGTGATGTCTCGACCCGGATGTGGTTTCTCGCGCTCGATTGCGGTCAGGCGACGAGTGCGGCGTTGCCGGCGACGATCGTCAGATCGTCGTTCTCCATCGACAGGAAGCCGTCCTGGGCGTTCGCGAGGATCTTCGTGCCGTCGGGGCGTGTGATGCGCACCTGTCCCTCGGCGAGGATCGCCAGGATCGGCTCGTGACCGGCCATGAGGCCGATCTCGCCCTCGACGGTCTTGGCGACCACGAGGGATGCCTCGCCCGTCCAGACCTCGGCGTCGGCCGAGACCAGGCTCACGTTGATCGGCATGTCAGCCGTTCTCCTTCTGGATCTGCGCCCACTTCTCTTCAACGTCGCCGATGCCGCCGACGTTGAAGAAGGCCTGCTCGGCCACGTGGTCGAAGTCGCCCTTGACGATCGCGTCGAACGACTCGATCGTCTCCTTGATCGGGACCGTGGAGCCCTCGACACCGGTGAACTTCTTGGCCATGTAGGTGTTCTGCGAGAGGAACTGCTGGATGCGGCGCGCGCGCGAGACGACGATCTTGTCTTCTTCGGACAGCTCGTCGACACCCAGGATCGCGATGATCTCCTGGAGTTCCTTGTTCTTCTGCAGGATCTGCTTGACGTTCGTCGCGACCCGGTAGTGGTCGGCGCCGATGTACCGCGGGTCGAGGATGCGGCTCGTGGAGGTGAGCGGGTCGACGGCCGGGTACAGACCCTTCGACGCGATCTCTCGCGAGAGCTCGGTCGTCGCGTCCAGGTGAGCGAACGTGGTCGCCGGAGCCGGGTCGGTGTAGTCGTCGGCGGGGACGTAGATCGCCTGCAGCGACGTGATCGAGTGACCACGCGTCGAGGTGATGCGCTCCTGGAGCACACCCATCTCGTCGGCGAGGTTCGGCTGGTAACCCACGGCCGAGGGCATGCGGCCGAGCAGCGTCGAGACCTCGGAGCCGGCCTGCGTGAAGCGGAAGATGTTGTCGATGAACAGCAGCACGTCCTGCTTCTGCACGTCGCGGAAGTACTCCGCCATCGTCAGGGCGGAAAGCGCCACGCGCAGACGCGTTCCCGGCGGCTCGTCCATCTGGCCGAACACGAGCGCGGTCTTGTCGAAGACGCCCGCCTCCTCCATCTCGTGGATGAGGTCGTTGCCCTCACGGGTGCGCTCGCCGACACCGGCGAACACCGACACTCCACCGTGGTCCTGCGCGACGCGCTGGATCATCTCCTGGATGAGCACGGTCTTGCCGACACCGGCGCCGCCGAACAGGCCGATCTTTCCGCCGAGCACGTAGGGGGTCAGCAGGTCGATGACCTTGATGCCGGTCTCGAACATCTGGGTCTTCGACTCGAGCTGGTCGAAGTTCGGCGCCTTGCGGTGGATCGGCCAGCGCTCGGTGATCTCGATCTTCTCGCCGGGCTCGGCGTTGAGGACCTCGCCGATGACGTTGAACACCTTGCCCTTGGTGACGTCGCCGACGGGCACGGTGATCTGCGCGCCGGTGTCGCGCACCTCCTGGCCGCGGACCATGCCGTCGGTCGGCTTGAGCGAGATGGCCCGGACGAGGTCGTCACCCAGGTGCTGGGCGACCTCGAGCGTGATCTCGTTCGACTCGCCGTCGATCGTGATCGTCGTCTTCAGGGCGTTGTAGATGTCGGGGATCGAGTCGTGCGGGAACTCGATGTCGACGACCGGACCGGTGACGCGGGCCACGCGGCCGACGACGCCAGGGGTCTGGGTCGTCTCAGCGGGAGCGATGAGAGTCATTGTTCTGTCTTTCGGTTGAGGTCTATTTGCCCGACGAGAGCGCGTCGGCGCCGCCGACGATCTCGGCGATCTGCTGTGTGATCTCGGCCTGGCGCGCGTTGTTGCGCAGGCGCGTGTAGTCGGTGATGAGCTTGTCGGCGTTGTCGCTGGCCGACTTCATGGCCTTCTGCGTCGCGGCGTGCTTCGCGGCGGACGACTGCAGGAGCGCGTTGAACACCCGGCTCTGGATGTACACCGGGAGCAACGCGTCCAGGACGGTCTCGGCATCCGGTTCGAACTCGTACAGCGGGTACACCTGCGCCGACGTGTCGGCCGCAGCCTCGACGACCTCCAGCGGGAGGAGGCGCACCTGCTCGGGCGACTGCGTCATCATGCTGACGAAGCGGTTGTACACGAGGTGGATCTCGTCGACGCCGCCGTCCTGCCCACCGCGGTCGTACGCGTCCAGCAGGACGTCGGCGATCTCCTCGGCGGTGCGGAAGTGCGGCGTGTCGGTGTCGCCCGTCCACTCGGCGGCGCTCGGCATGCGGCGGAACTGGAAGTACCCCACCGCCTTGCGGCCGACCAGGTAGAACGTGATCTCCTTGCCCTGCGAACGCAGGAGTTCGGACAGCTCCAGGCCCTCGCGCATGATCTGCGAGTTGAACGCGCCGGCCAGGCCCCGGTCGGAGGCGAAGATCACGACGGCCGAACGGTGGATGACCTCGCGCTCGCGGGTGAGCGGGTGCTCGACGTTCGAGTGGGTGGCGACCGCCGAGACCGCGCGGGTCACGGCGCGCGCGAACGGAGACGACGCGCGCACGCGCGCCATCGCCTTCTGGATTCGCGACGCGGCGATGAGCTCCATCGCCTTCGTGATCTTCTTGGTCGTCTGAGCAGTGTTGATCTTCTGCTTGTAGACCCGCAGTTGTGCGCCCATGGTGTGTGGTCTCCGAGCGCCTAGCGGCGGCCCTTGACGATCTTCTCCTGGTTGACGTCGCCGGCATCGGCCGCAGCGACCTCTTCGCGACCGGGAGCGTCGATCGGCTGACCCTCGCCCGCGCGGAACTCCAGGACGAACTCGTCGGTCTTCTTGGCGAGCTCGGCGGCGGTGTCGTCGTCGAGCACGTTCGTGTCGCGCAGCGTGTCGAGGATCGTGGTGTTGCGGCGCAGGTAGTCCAGCAGCTCGCGCTCGAAGCGCAGCACGTCCTCGACCTCGATCGTGTCGAGCTTGCCGTTGGTGCCGGCCCAGATCGAGACGACCTGCTCCTCGACCGGGTACGGCGAGTACTGCGGCTGCTTGAGCAGCTCGGTCAGGCGCGCGCCGCGCGAGAGCTGACGGCGGGATGCGGCATCCAGGTCGCTCGCGAACATCGCGAACGCCTCGAGCGAGCGGTACTGGGCCAGCTCGAGCTTCAACGTGCCCGAGACCTTCTTGATCGACTTCACCTGCGCGTCGCCACCGACGCGCGACACCGAGATGCCGACGTCGACAGCGGGACGCTGGTTGGAGTTGAACAGGTCGGACTGCAGGAAGATCTGGCCGTCGGTGATCGAGATCACGTTGGTCGGGATGTACGCCGACACGTCGTTGGCCTTGGTCTCGATGATCGGCAGACCCGTCATGGACCCGGCGCCGAGCTCGTCGGACAGCTTCGCGCAGCGCTCCAGCAGACGGGAGTGCAGGTAGAAGACGTCGCCGGGGTACGCCTCGCGGCCCGGCGGGCGGCGCAGCAGTAGAGATACGGCGCGGTAGGCCTCGGCCTGCTTGGTCAGGTCGTCGAAGATGATCAGGACGTGCTTGCCGTCATACATCCAGTGCTGCCCGATGGCCGAACCGGTGTAGGGGGCGAGGTACTTGAAGCCCGCGGGATCGGATGCCGGTGCCGCGACGATCGTCGTGTACTCCAGCGCCCCTGCGTCTTCGAGTGCGCCCTTCACGGCCGCGATCGTCGAGCCCTTCTGGCCGATCGCGACGTAGATGCAGCGGACCTGCTTCTGGACGTCGCCGGATTCCCAGTTGGACTTCTGGTTGATGATCGTGTCGATCGCGATCGCGGTCTTGCCGGTCTGGCGGTCGCCGATGATCAGCTGGCGCTGGCCGCGGCCGACGGGGATCATGGCGTCGATCGCCTTGATGCCGGTCTGCAGTGGCTCGTGCACGGACTTGCGCTGCATGACGCCGGGCGCCTGCAGTTCGAGGGCGCGGCGGCCTTCGGTCGCGACCGGGCCGAGCCCGTCGATGGGGTTGCCGAGCGGGTCGACCACGCGGCCGAGGTAGCCGTCGCCGACGGCGACGGAGAGGACCTCACCCGTGCGGGTGACCTCCTGACCTGCCTCGATCCCGGAGAACTCGCCGAGGACGACGACGCCGATCTCGTGCTCGTCGAGGTTCAGGGCGAGGCCCTGGGTGCCGTCGGCGAAGTTGACGAGCTCGTTCGCCATGACTCCGGGGAGTCCCTCGACATGGGCGATGCCGTCGGCCGCGTCGATGACCGTGCCGACCTCCGTGGCCGCGGGCCCCGTGGGCTCGTAGGCGGCGACGAAATCCTTCAGCGCGTCACGGATGACGTCGGGGCTGATCGATAGTTCTGCCATTGTCTTCCTTCGTTCGGTGGGGACGAGGCCCCGAATACTCCGCCCCTGCGGGGCGGGAAGTCTGGGTCAGCCCGCCAGTCGCTGGCGGAGGTCGGCGAGGCGCGATGAGACGCTCGCGTCGATCACGTCGTCGGCGATCTGCACGCGCAGGCCTCCGACGACGGTGGGGTCGATCACGGAGTTCAGCGACACCCGCGTGCCGTACTTCTTCGCGAGGGCAGCGCTCAGGCGCTCGACCTGCGCAGCGCTGAGCGGGGCGGCGGAGACGACCGTGGCGACGGTGCGATCGCGCTGATCTGCGACGGACTGCATCGCCCACGCGAGCAGCTGACGCACGCGTCGCTCGCCGGTCTGGCGCACGATCGAGCTGACGATGAGGATCGTCGCCTCGCTCGCGCGGCCGTTCAGGAGCGTCTCGACCAGAGCGCCCTTCGCGGCGGAGTCGCCCCGGCGGCTGCCGAGCGCGAGTTCGAGCTCGGCATTGCCCGCGACGGTGCGGGAGAATTGGAACAGCTCGCCCTCGACGTCGGCGTCGGGCGAGGCGATCGCCGCGGCGCGCATGGCGACCTCGTTGATCCCCTGGACCAGATCGGATGCCGATGACCAGCGCTGCTCGACGATGACCGTCAGCAGCGACAGGGCGGTGGGCGTCACGGCGGCGCCGAAGATGTCGGCCACCACCTGCACGCGCAGGGCCGCCGGTGCAGCCGAGTCGGCGAGCGCGCCGCTCAGGTGCGTCGAATCTCCGATGGCGCGTCCGGCGGCGAACAGCTCGCCGGCGACCTGGAGATCGACGGCCGGGGCGGCGTCGAGCACCGTCGCCGCTGCCGCTCGCGCCTGAGTGGTCGCGCTTCCCATCAGTTCGACGCCTTCTGTGCCGCTGCTGTCTCGGATGCCTCGAGTTCAGCCAAGAACCGGTCGACGACGGCCTGAGCCTTCTTGTCGTCGGAGAGCGTCTCGCCGATCACGCCGCCTGCCAGGTCGAGCGCCAGGGTGCCGACCTCGCTGCGGAGCGAGACGAGAGCGGTCTGGCGCTCGGCCTCGATCTGCGTGTGCGCGGTCGCCGTCAGGCGCGAAGCCTCGGCGGTCGCGGCATCCTTCGCCTCGGCGACGATCTTCTTGCCGTCCTCACGGGCGGCCTCGCGGATCTGGCCGGCCTCCTTGCGCGCCTCGGCGAGCTGGGCGGTGTACTCCTCGAGCGCGGCCTCGGCCTTGCGCTGCGCCTCATCGGCCTTCGCGATGTTGCCCTCGATGGCCGCCGAACGCTCGTCGAGCAGCTTCTTCATGCGCGGCAGGGCGACCCGCCAGAAGATGAAGAGGATGACGATGAAGCACACCAGCGACCAGACGATGTCGTAGATCGCAGGCAATAGCGGGTTCGGCGCCGCCTCGCCTTCTTCGGCGGCGAATGTGACAAGAGCGTTCAGCATCCCGTCTCCTTAACTCGAAGGTGGCGGATCAGGCGTAACCGAAGATGAAGCCGGTGGCGATGCCGATGAACGCGAGCGCCTCGGTGAAGGCGATACCGATGAACATCAGCACCTGGAGGCGGCCGGCGAGCTCGGGCTGGCGGGCCACGCCCTCGATCGTCTTGCCGACGACGATGCCGACGCCGATAGCCGGACCGATGGCGGCGAGACCGTATCCGACGGTCGCAATGCTGCCGGTGACCTCAGCGAGAACCGTAGTTGCATCCACGGGATTTTTCCTTTCGTTGTGGGCGGCTGACGCCGGCCCGCTAGTGCTCTTCTGCGACAGCGAGCTGGATGTAGACCGCTGTCAGGATTGCAAAGACATATGCCTGGAGGACGGCCACCAGGATTTCGAACAGAGTGAAGGCGAAGCCGAAGGCGAGCGATCCGATGCCCAGCAGCGTCCAGAAGCCGCCCAGGCCGAAGATGAAGAACTGCGTCGCGGCGAAGAACAGCACGAGCATGAGGTGCCCGACGATCATGTTCATCAGCAGTCGCAGCGTGAGCGTGACGGGCCGGATGATGAACGTCGAGAGGAACTCGAGCGGGATGATCAAGATGTACAGGAACCACGGCAGCCCTGGCGGCATCAGCGAGTTCTTGAAGAAATTGCCCGGGCTCTTCTTGATGCCGGCATAGATGAACGTCACGTACGACACGACCGCCAGCAGCAGCGGCACGGCGATCACGCTCGTCCCGGCGATGTTCATGAACGGGATGACGCCGGTCAGGTTCATGAACAGGATCATGAAGAACATCGTGGTGATGATCGGCAGGAAGCGGTCGCCGTCCTTCTTGCCGAGCAGGTCGTGCGCGATGTTGACGCGGACGAAGTCCAGTCCCATCTCGACGAGGCTCTGGAACCTACCGGGAACGATCCGCATGCGGCGGGTACCGAGCCAGAAGATCACCACGAGAGCGATGGTGGCGATGACCTGGATCAGATTGATCCTGGTCATCTCGAACCAGGTGCCCTCGAAGAAGACGGCGTCAGGGAAGAATTCCGTGATGGACGGCGCGTGGAATCCGCTGTCGTCCGATTCGGCGGCAATGGCGATCAGGCTCGCGGCTTGAGTAAACAGCGCTGGCTCCAGCTTCGGGGCTCCGGCGTTAACCGATGCGACGATGGTCGATGAAAGTCAATCCGCAATCGCTCAGGGTGAGCAGACGGGCGCATGACTACACTAGCAAACTCGCGGCTCCCGAAAATCCGTTCAGGCCCCCTCGATGTCTCGACGTCGAGAGATCGGGGCCTCATCCTCAGGGGCCTGGGTCGGCAGCGAGATGTCACTGACGTGGGGAACCCGCATCCGGGTGAGCACGACCACGTCCACGACGAGGGAGGCGAGGATGCTCACCACGACCGCGACGAAGAAGACGGTGGGCGCGACCCACGGCTGTCCGCGCAGCACGAGCAGCACGACGATGAACACGACGAACTTGAGGATCCACCCGCCCAGCACGATCCCGAAGAACACCGGGACATAGAGAGGATCTCCGTACCAGCGGTTGGCGATCAGGATGCTCGCGCCGGTGATCGCCAGGAACACCGCCGCCATCACCACGCCCGCCAGGGCGCTCCACAGACCGTTCGGGCCGGCAACGAGGAAGCCCACGATCGCGCCGACGACCGCCAGCGCGCCGGTGACGACCGCGGACCACACGAGAGTCGTCCGGAGGATGGGTGTGCTCGAGATCCGCACTGGTCCCGAGGGCTTGCCGGGGGGCGTGTCAGCCGGCGAGTGGGTGGCGCTCATATGGACTCCTTCAGAGCCGGGTCGGCGGGTGCGTGGGGCGCGGATCTGGCAGGCAGCAGCGTCACGACGAGACAGGCCGCCGCGCCGACGATGCCGAAGACGACGCCGATCCAATACTGTCCGAACCAGTCCTCCCGCGTGCCCAGGTACATCAGCAGCACGGACAGACCGATCACCGCGGCCCACGCGTAGAAGATCAGCACCGAGGTGCGATCGGAGTGGCCCATGTCGAGCATCCGGTGATGGAGGTGCTTGCGATCGGGTGAGAACGGCGACTTGCCGGCGCGCACGCGGCGCAGCACAGCGAGCCCGAAGTCCAGCAGCGGGAGGAGCACCACGACGATGGGCAGCAGGATCGGGATGAAGGCACCCACCAGCTGCGACCGGCCGATCTGATTCGGGTCGAGCACCGCGGGCGGGAACTGCCCCGTGATGGCGATCGCCGAACATGCCATGAGCAGGCCCAGCATCAGCGCACCCGAGTCGCCCATGAAGAGCTTGGCCGGACTCCAGTTCAACGGCAGGAAGCCGAGGCAGGCGCCGACGAGGACGGCCGCGATGAACGACGACAGGTTGAAGTACGTGCTCGAGCCCGTGTCGCGCACGAGAAGGTACGAGTAGGCGAAGAAGATGCCGTTCGCGATCAGGCACACGCCGGCGACGAGACCGTCCAGGCCGTCGATGAAGTTGACGGCGTTCATCACGACCACGATCGACAGCACGGTGATCGCGATGCCCACTCCGCTGGAGAACCCGGTGTACCCGCCGATCGGGAGGTAATAGATCTGCAGGCCGCCGAACCAGGCGACGATCCCGGCGGCGATGAACTGCGCGGCGAGCTTGATCATCCAGTCGAGGTCCCACAGGTCGTCGGCGACGCCGATCGCGACGATGATGAGGGTCGCCACCAGGATCGAGAGCACCGCGGCCGGCTCTTCCCAGAAGATCGAGAAGTACTCGTTGCGCGACGAGACAGCGAACGCGGCCACCACGGCGAGGAACATCGCGATCCCGCCGAGCCGCGGGGTCGGCGTCTTGTGCACGTCGCGCTCGCGGATGCCCGGGTACAGCTTGTACTTCAGGCTCAGCTGCCAGACGGCCCACGACAGGACGAGGGTGATCGTCGCGGTCAGCAGGATCGTGAAGACGTACTGCTTCACTCGGGCGCACCCTCGACGGTCTGCTCCGCGGCTGCGCTCGCCTGAGATTCGTCGTCGTCGGCGGCGGCGCGGATTCGGGGATCGGGCTCGAGCAGGTCGCCGAGGATCTCGCCGAGCGCGGCGCGGCTGATCCCGCCCTCGCGGAGCACCCGCACGATCGGACCGGAGACATCTCCGACCAGCTCCGTCGCGTCGATGATGGTCGAGGCCACGCCGCTGCGGGACGGACCGCCGTCGAGGTAGACCGCCACCGACTCGCCCAGCATGTCCTGCGCGTCACTCACCCGCACCGCTGCCGCCTTGCCGGTGAGATTGGCGCTGGAGACCGCGAGGGGCCCGGTGTCTTCCAGAAGCTCGAGGGTGATGCGGTGGTCGGGCATGCGCACCGCCACGGTGCCGTGAGTGTCACCCAGGTCCCACGAAAGGGAGGGCTGTGCGGGCAGCACGATTGTGAGGCCGCCCGGCCAGAACGCCTCGATGAGCCGTTCGACCGGCTCGGGAACCTCGGCCACGAGCGCCCGCAGCGTGGTGATCCCCGCGACGAGCACGGGGGGCGGCGACTGGCGACCGCGGCCCTTCGCGTCCAGGAGCGCCTGCACCGCACGCGGGTTGAACGCGTCGGCAGCGATGCCGTAGACCGTGTCGGTGGGGAGGACCACCAGATCGCCTCGTCCGATCGCCTGACGCGCCTGCCGCATTCCGGGCAGCAGCTGCGCCTCGTCACGGCAGTCGAATACGGGAGACATAACCGCCTCAGTCTACGTCGGGGGCGTCCGGGGCCTTCACGGATGCAGGGGCCTACGGATGCAGAGCAGTGGTCGCGCGGTCGCGCATGGTCAGATCGGGGTGGGTCGCGGCGGCACGCCAGCCGTCGGCGGCGAGGATCTCGCGGATCTGCGCGCCCTGCCATTCGCCGTGCTCGATCACGAGCAGACCGCCGGGGTGGGCGAGGCGCAGGCCCACCCGGCTGACCACGCGCACGACATCCAGCCCGTCAGCGCCCCCGTAGAGCGCTGCGGGCGGGTCGAAGAGCCGCACTTCCGGATCACGCGGGATGGCAGCATCCGGAACATACGGGGGATTCGAGACGACCACCGATACCGTGCCGTCCAGCTCGGGGAAGGCGCGCTCGATGTCGATGAAGGCGAGACGGGCGTTGTCTGCGGCGACCTCGGCGAAGTTCTCCTTGGTCCACACGAACGCCTCGACCGAATTCTCGGCGGCGAAGACACGGGCGTGCGGCACCTCGGTCGCCAGGGCGAGGGCGATCGCGCCGCTCCCCGTACCCAGATCGACGGCGATAGGAGAGGGGGATGCGGCGACCGCGAGTGCATCGATGGCGTACTGCGCGACGATCTCGGTCTCGGGCCGCGGCACGAAGACCCCGGGCCCCACCCGCAGCTCGAGGTGGCGGAACGGTGCGATGCCGGTGAGGTGCTGGAGCGGCTCGCGCGTCGCCCGGCGATCCACCAGCGCCTCCAGGCGCGCGGCCTGCGCCGCGTCGATGAGGTCGCCGCGGACGACGCCGGCCCGCACCGCGCCGCGACGGACGCCGAGCACGTGCGCGGCGAGCAGTTCGGCGTCGACCTGAGGATCCTGCACGCCGGCGGTCGCCAACCGCTCGGTCGCGCGCCGGAGGGCATCGCGTAGCGGAACGCGAGACGATGAAGGAGTCGGGGTGGCGGGGATCACGGTGTGAGCTATCGGGGGCCCTGGCGCGTCGTAATCGTGTGGGCGGCGTCCAGCCTACCCGCGAGGCCGTGGGCCGGCGGTCATACAGCCCCGGCCAGGCGCCCACTCGCTAGGCTGGACCGGCGTCCTGCAGCCCGACTCCCGAAAGGCCCGCCCCATGTCCGGCATCCACTCCGACATCACCAGCGCGTTCGGCAACACTCCCCTCGTCCGGCTCAACCGTGTCACCGAGGGGCTCGGCGCCACCGTGCTCGCCAAGCTCGAGTTCTACAACCCGGTCTCGAGCGTGAAGGACCGCCTCGGCATCGCCATCGTCGACGCGGCGGAGGCCTCGGGCGAGCTGAAGCCCGGCGGCACGATCGTCGAGTCCACGAGCGGCAACACGGGCATCGCGCTGGCGATGGTCGGGGCCGCGCGCGGCTACAAGGTGATCCTGACGATGCCCGCCTCCATGTCGAAGGAGCGGCGCCTGCTGCTCAAGGCGTTCGGCGCCGAGCTCGTGCTGACCGACCCCACCAAGGGGATGGCCGAAGCCGTCAGCATCGCGAAGCAGATCGTCGCCGATACGCCGGGCGCGATCTGGGCGCGGCAGTTCGAGAACGAAGCCAACCCCGCGATCCACCGCAAGACCACGGCGGAGGAGATCTGGCGAGACACCGACGGCAAGGTCGACATCTTCATCGCCGGCGTCGGCACCGGCGGCACCATCACCGGCGTGGGTCAGGTGCTCAAGGAGCGCAACCCGGACGTACAGATCATCGCCGTCGAGCCCAAGGACTCCCCGGTCCTGAGCGAAGGCCACCCCGGCCCGCACAAGATC
Source organism: uncultured Microbacterium sp. (assembly GCF_964244775.1). Lineage (NCBI taxonomy): Bacteria > Bacillati > Actinomycetota > Actinomycetes > Micrococcales > Microbacteriaceae > Microbacterium > uncultured Microbacterium sp. The sequence goes on along the minus strand of NZ_CAXTJR010000002.1, from coordinate 222,238 downwards.
CAGGGCATCGGACCGAACTTCGTCCCCGCGATCCTCGACCGCAGCATCCTCGACGAGGTCATCGCCGTCGAGTTCGACGACACCATCCGCGTCGCCCGCCAGGTCGCCACCGACGAGGGCATCCTCGTGGGCATGTCCAGCGGCGCCGCGATCTGGGCTGCGCTGCAGGTGGCCGCACGCCCCGAGAACGCGGGCAAGAACATCGTCGTCATCGTGCCGTCGGCCGGCGAGCGCTACCTCAGCACCGCGCTCTACGAGCACCTGCGCGAGGACTGAGCGGTCGTGGGCATCGCGCGCGCCTTCTCCGGCATCCGCGAAGACATCGCGGCGGCGAAGCTGCGCGATCCCGCGGCGCGCTCGTCGATCGAGCTGGCGCTGCTGTACCCGGGGTTGCACGCCATCTGGGCGCACCGCGTGTGGCACGCGCTGTGGGTGCGCGGCTTCCGTTTTGTCGCGCGCGCCGGGTCGCAGATCACGCGCTGGCTGACCGGCATCGAGATCCACCCCGGTGCGACGATCGGGCGGAGGTTCTTCATCGACCACGGTATGGGCGTGGTGATCGGCGAGACCGCCGAGGTGGGTGATGACGTCATGCTGTACCACGGCGTCACGCTCGGCGGTCGCCAGCGCGAGGGCGGCAAGCGCCACCCGACGCTCGGCGACCGCGTGGCCGTCGGGGCGGGTGCCAAGGTGCTGGGGCCGATCAGGATCGGGTCGGACACCCTGATCGGTGCCAACGCGGTGGTGACGCGGGACGCGCCGGCCGACAGCATCCTCGTCGGTGTTCCGGCCAAGCCGCGCAACCGGCGCGAGGGTCTCGATACTCGGGCGCTGCTCACGGCGCCCGAGTACACGATCTGACGCCCGATCTCAGGCCCGCGCCTGCTCGACCTTCTTCTTGATGAACAGGGGCGGCAGCAGCCACGTCGCCAGGGCCGTCACGATCCACACGACCACAGGGGCCAGCACCCAGGCGAGCGCGTCCGAGATGCCGATGCCGGCGCCCGGGATCAGCACGACGATGACGATCGCGACGAACGTCGAGATGATGCCGATGCCGCCGAGCATCGCCGGGGCATGGCGACGGGTCACCTTGAAGACCCACGGCGCGAGCACGCTCTGGATGACGGCGAAGATCACGACGGCCAGGACGAACCCCCACCAGTCGCTCCAGTCGATGTGGAAGCCCGGCAGGATCAGGTCGGCGGCGATGAGACCGAGCGCCGCCGAAACGACGAAGATGGCGGCGCGGATGAGGAACGTGATCACGTGTGGAGCCTAGCGGCCGCCCGCGCGGCGCTCGCGGCCTCATGCGGCACTGAGAAACCACTCGCGCGTCGAGACATCACGCCGCGACGTGTGTCTCAGCGGCGAAGTGATGTGTCGCGGTCGCGGCGGTGCGGCGAGGCAGCGCGGGGTCAGGCGTCGGCGCTGAGCGCCGCGAGGCGCGCTTCCTCATCGGCGGCGATGCACGACTCGATGATCGGCTCGAGAGCGCCGTCCATCACCTGGTCGAGGTTGTACGACTTGTACCCGGTGCGGTGATCGGCGATGCGATTCTCGGGGAAGTTGTAGGTGCGGATGCGCTCGGAGCGGTCCATGCCGCGGATCTGCGATCTGCGGGCGTCGGAGGCCACCGCATCCCGCTCCTCCTGCTGTTTGGCCAGCAGTCGGGCACGGAGTACTCGCATGCCCGCCTCGCGGTTCTGCAGCTGCGACTTCTCGTTCTGCATCGACACCACGATCCCGGTCGGCACGTGCGTGATACGCACCGCCGAGTCGGTCGTGTTGACCGACTGGCCACCCGGACCGGACGAGCGGAACACGTCGATCTTGAGGTCGTTCGGGTTGATCTCGACCTCGTCGGGCTCGTCTACCTCCGGAAAGACGAGCACGCCGGTCGTCGAGGTGTGGATCCGCCCCTGCGACTCGGTCGCCGGCACGCGCTGTACGCGGTGCACGCCGCCCTCGTACTTGAGGTGGGCCCACACGCCCTGCGCGGGGTCGGTCGATGAACCCTTGATCGCGACCTGCACGTCCTTGTAGCCGCCGAGATCCGACTCGGTGCGCTCCAGGAGCTCGGTCTTCCAGCCCTTCGAGGCGGCGTACTGCAGGTACATCCGCAGCAGATCGGCCGCGAACAGGGCGCTCTCGGCGCCCCCCTCGCCGCCCTTGATCTCCATGATCACGTCACGGGCGTCGTCGGGGTCGCGCGGAATCAGCAGGCGCCGCAGACGCTCCTGCGTCGTCGTCACGCGCTCCTCGAGCCCGGGGATCTCTTCGGCGAACGCCTCGTCTTCGCGAGCGAGCTCGCGGGCTGCCTCGAGATCATCGGATGCTGTCACCCATGCGTCGTTCGCGGCCACGATGCGCGACAGCTCGGCATACCGGCGGTTCACGCGCTTCGCGCGCGCCGCGTCGGCGTGCACCGCAGGATCGGAGAGCTCCTCCTGGACGGCTTTGTGCTCTTCGATCAGCCCGCGGACGGATTCGAACATGCCGGAGTCGGACACGATGGGTGGCTCCCGCCGGGGATCAGCGGATGTTGTTCTCGTGCCCGTGGCTGCTTCCAGCGGCGGGCGTCGGGATCGACTTCTGCATCTGCACGAGGAACTCGACGTTGGACGAGGTCTCCTTGAGCTTGCCGAGCACGACCTCGAGCGCCTGCTGGGGGTCGAGGCCCGCAAGGGCACGACGCAGCTTCCAGGTGATCTTGACCTCGTCGGCCGAGAGCAGCATCTCTTCGCGGCGGGTGCTCGACGCGTTCACGTCGACGGCCGGGAAGATGCGCTTGTCGGCGAGCTGGCGCGACAGGCGCAGCTCGCTGTTGCCGGTGCCCTTGAACTCCTCGAAGATGACCTCGTCCATCTTGGACCCGGTCTCCACGAGCGCCGTGGCCAGGATCGTGAGCGATCCGCCGTTCTCGATGTTGCGCGCAGCGCCGAAGAAGCGCTTGGGCGGGTACAGCGCGGATGCGTCGACCCCGCCGGTGAGCACGCGGCCCGAGGTGGGTGCCGTGATGTTGTACGCACGGCCGAGGCGGGTGATCGAGTCCAGCAGCACGACGACGTCGCGGCCGAGCTCGACGAGGCGCTTGGCTCGCTCGATCGCCAGCTCGGCGACCGTGGTGTGGTCTTCCGCCGGGCGGTCGAAGGTCGAGGCGATGACCTCGCCCTTGACGGTGCGCTGCATGTCGGTGACCTCTTCGGGCCGCTCGTCGACCAGGACGACCATGAGGTGAACCTCGGGGTTGTTCGTCGCGATCGCGTTGGCGATCTGCTGGAGCACGATGGTCTTGCCGGCCTTCGGGGGCGCGACGATGAGGCCGCGCTGGCCCTTGCCGATCGGTGCGACCAGGTCGATGATGCGCTGGGTCAGCTTCTCGGGGGCGGTCTCGAGACGCAGGCGGTCTTGCGGGTAGAGCGGCGTCAGCTTGCCGAACTCGACGCGGGTCGCAGCATCCTCGACGGACAGGCCGTTGACCGAGTCGACCTTGACCAGCGCGTTGTACTTCTGACGGCTGGACTGCTCGCCCTCGCGGGGCTGCTTGATCGCACCGACGACGGCGTCGCCCTTGCGGAGGTTGTACTTCTTCACCTGACCGAGCGAGACGTAGACGTCGCTCGTGCCGGGCAGGTAGCCGCTCGTGCGGACGAACGCGTAGTTGTCTAGCACGTCGAGGATGCCGGCGATCGGGATGAGGACGTCGTCCTCGTTGATCTCGGTCTCGAACTCGTCGCCATTCTGCTGACCGCGGCGCTTGGCTGCGTTCTCGCGGGCGTTGTTCTCGCGGGGGGCGTTGCGCGGCTGGCGACCGCGGCCTGCGGCCGGTGCAGTGTCTTCGTCGGAGTCGGCGGCCTGCTGCGGCTGGTTCTGGTTGCCGTTCTGGGCGCCATTCTGGGGCTGCGCGCCCTGGCCGGTCTGCGCGGTCTGGCCGTTGCGGCGGTTGCGATTGCGGCTCCGGCTGCGGCTGCGAGCGGACGTGCCCTCGGCAGTGTCGCCTTCGGCGGCGTCCGGGTTAGCGTCGCCCTCCGAGGCGCTGTCGCCCTCGGACGCGTCGTCGGCGGTGGCCGGCGCGTCGGAAGTCTCCGCGTCGGGCACAGGCGCGACCTCGGACGCGATGACCTCGGGTGCGGTGACCTCGGGTGAGGCTGTCTCGACGGGCACCTCAACCGCGGCGGATGCCTCGGCCTCAGGTGCCTCGGCGGCTGGCGCCTCGGTGGGTGCTGCCTCGACCGGTGCGGCCTCTATGGGTGCGGCTTCGGCGGCCGGCGCCTCGATAGATGCGGCTTCGGCGGCCGGCGCCTCGGCGACGGCTTCGGGTGCGGCCTTCGCGGCGGCATCCGTGCTCTTGGCCCGGCGCGGGGCACGCTTGCGCGGCGCGGTGGCCGGTGCAGGTTCGACCGGCGCCTCGACGGCGGCGGGGGCCGCATCGACCGGAGCGTCGGCCGGAGCCTCGGCAGCGACCTCGGGCTGCGCCTCGACGGGCAGTTCGGCAGCCGGCTCTTCAGCCGCAGCGGGCTCTGCAGCCGGCTCCTCAGCCGCAGCGGGCTCTTCGGCCGCGGTGGCCTCGGGCTCACCAGCAGCGGTGTCGGTGCTTTCGGTGGTGACGGCATTGGTGTCGTCGGACTGCGCGGCGCCCTCTGCGGACTGGGGCGCGTCAACGTGCCCTTCCGCCTGGGCGTCGACAGCGTTGATCTCGGAGATGGACTCCACGAGTTCTCCCTTGTGAAACGTGTGGATGTGCACGACCGCATCCGGCCCGTACAGGACGAACCCAGCCCACATCGCTATTCGACGCGCTCAGGGACCGGATGGTCACTCGAAGAGAGTCAGCGGGTGGAGGTGATGCGGTGCTTTCGCAGATTTGCGACGGAGGCCAGATTCACGTGTTAGGTGGAACCCTCCGCGTACTCCTTCACTGTACCACCCTTGAAGTCGACGGCCAGCATGAGCGCATCCCACGGGGTGTCGGTGACGGATGCTGCGACCTCGGCCGCCTGCAGGCGCCGACCGGGTCCGTCCGCGAGAACGAGCACGCTGGGGCCGGCTCCGGAGACCACCGCGGCGAAGCCCGCTGCACGGAGCGTCCGCACCAGCCGGTCCGTCTCGGGCATGGCCTGCGCGCGGTAGTCCTGGTGCAGGCGGTCGCCCGTGGCGGCCAGCAGCAGTTCCGGACTCTGGATGAGCGCGGCGATCAGCAGCGCGGAGCGCGAGACGTTGAAGACGGCATCCTCGCGGGGCACCTGCAGGGGTTGCAGGCTGCGCGCGACGCTCGTGGACATCGTGGACTCGGGGACGAAGACGACCGGCGAGACACCGCGGTGCACGAGCAGCTTCTTGTGCTGGGGGCCGGTCTCGTCCATCCACGCGATCGTGAGCCCGCCGAAGAGGGCGGGCGCGACGTTGTCGGGGTGCCCCTCGAGTTCGGTCGCGAGCCGCAGCAGCGCCTCGTCGCCGATCACCAGGCCCCCGTCCCCACTACCGGCCCCGTCGATTTCGAGCAGCCCCTTCGCGGCGAGCAGACCCGAGACCACCGCGGCTCCCGACGAACCGAGACCGCGACCGTGCGGGATGACGTTGCGCGCCTGCAGCCGCACGCCGGGCATGCGGCGCCCGACCGAGGCGAACGCGTGCGCCATCGACCGCACCACGAGGTGCGACGCATCGAGGGGAACAGCATTCGCTCCCTGCCCCGTCACCTCGATCTCGACGCGATCGTCATCGAGGGTGGTGACCAGCAGCTCGTCGTACACGCTCAGCGCGAGGCCCAGCGTGTCGAAGCCGGGGCCGAGGTTGGCGCTGGTCGCCGGGACCCGAACCGCGACCGTGCGCCCGATGGGCGTGGGCGTCGGCTCGGATGCGCTCACGCGGGCTCCACCGCGGGTACCAGCCCCAGCACCGAAGCGACCTCGGAGGTCGTGGCGTCGACCACGGTGGGGGTGATCTCGCTGCCGTCGGCGTTGCGGAGCGCCCACTGCGGATCCTTGAGTCCGTGACCGGTGACGGTGAGCACCACCCGGGCGCCGGCGGGCACGATGCCGGCCTCGGCGCGGTCGAGGAGCCCGGCGACGCTGATCGCCGACGCGGGCTCGACGAAGATGCCCACCTCTCCGGCGAGCAGCTTCTGGGCGGCGAGGATGCGCGCGTCGTCGATCGCACCGAACCAGCCGTCGGTTGCGTCACGGGCCTCGATGGCCTGCTCCCATGAAGCGGGGTTGCCGATCCGGATGGCGCTGGCCACCGTCTCGGGGTGGCGCACGACCTCGCCGCGCACGAGCGGTGCGCTGCCCTCGGCCTGGAACCCGAACATCCGCGGCACGCGCGTGGCGGCACCGCGGGCGGCCTCCTCGCGGTAGCCGCGCGAGTACGCGGTGTAGTTGCCCGCGTTGCCCACTGGGATGAAGTGGAAGTCCGGAGCGTCTCCGAGCACCTCGACGACCTCGTAGGCGGCCGTCTTCTGGCCCTCGATGCGGTCGGGGTTGACCGAGTTGACCAGGTGGACCGGGTAGTGCGCGGCAAGCTCTCGGGCGATCTCGAGGCAGTCGTCGAAGTTGCCGCGGATCTGGATGAGCTGACCGTTGTGGATCACGGCCTGGCTGAGCTTGCCCATCGCGATCTTGCCCTCGGGGACGAGTACGGCCGCCGTGATGCCCGCGTGCGCCGCGTAGGCCGCCGCCGAGGCGGACGTGTTGCCCGTCGACGCGCAGATGACGGCCTTCGCGCCGTGCTCGACAGCGCGTGAGAGCGCGACGGTCATGCCACGGTCCTTGAACGAGCCGGTCGGGTTCATGCCCTCGAACTTGACCCACACGTCGGCGCCGGTCATGCGCGACAGTGCCGGTGCCGGCACGAGCGGCGTGCCGCCCTCGCCGAGGGTCACGACGGTCGAAGCATCCGTCACTCCCAGTCGATCCGCGTACTCGCGGAGGACTCCGCGCCAGACGTGTGCCATGTCAGTCTCCTTCTACGCGCAGGACCGAGACGACGCGCTCGACGACGCCGCTTGCGGCGAGCCGGTCGACGGTCTCGCTGAGGTCCTGCTCACGGGCTCTGTGGGTTCCGATCACCAGTCGCGCGACACCGACGCTGCCGTCGACCGCATCGTCGACGATGGTCTGCTCGACGGTCGCGATCGAGACGCGACCCTCGCTGAGGGTGCCTGCCACCGTGGCGAGCACGCCGGGCCGGTCATCGACCTCGAGGGTGATCTGGTAGCGCGTGGTGACGCGTCCGACCGGCGCGATCGGCAGGTTGGCGCGAGTGGATTCGCCCACTCCGACGCCGCCGGCGATGTGGCGGCGGGCGGCCGAGACGATGTCGCCCAGGACGGCCGATGCCGTCTGGACCCCGCCCGCACCCGCGCCGTAGAACATGAGGTTGCCTGCCGCCTCGGCCTGCACGAACACGGCGTTGTTCGCGCCGTGGACGCTCGCGAGCGGGTGGCTGCGGCTGATGAGCGCGGGATACACGCGCACCGAGATCGCTTCACCGGATGGCCCGGCATCCGGTTCGTCCGACAGCCGCTCGCACACCGCCAGCAGCTTGATGACGTAACCGGCGCGCCGCGCGGCCTCGATCATCGAAGCGTCGATGGCCGTGATGCCCTCGCGGTGCACCGCGGACAGCGGGACGGTGGTGTGGAAGGCGAGGCTCGCGAGGATCGCCGCCTTCTGCGCGGCGTCGTAGCCTTCGATGTCGGCAGTCGGGTCGGACTCGGCGTACCCGAGCGTCTGAGCTTCCGCCAGGACGTCGGCCAGATCGGCGCCTTCGGTGTCCATCCGATCGAGGATGTAGTTCGTCGTGCCGTTGACGATGCCCATGATCCGCTGCACTCGGTCGCCGGCGAGCGAGTCGCGCAGCGGGCGGATGATCGGGATCGCCCCCGCGGCGGCGGCCTCGTAGTAGACCTGCGCACCGACCTGGTCGGCGGCGTCGAAGATCTCGGTGCCATGGGTGGCGAGCAGGGCCTTGTTGGCCGTGACGACGTCCGCGCCGGAGTTGATCGCCTGCAGCAGGTACGTGCGGGCCGGCTCGATGCCGCCCATCAGCTCGATCACGATATCGGCGCCCATGATGAGCGACTCGGCGTCGGTCGTGAACAGCTCGCGCGGCAGATCCGTCTCGCGGGGCGCGTCGAGGTCGCGCACGGCGATGCCGACCAGTTCCAGCGCTGCTCCGGCACGGTCGGCCAGCTCGGATCCGTGGCGCAGCAGCAGCGCGGCGACCTGGGAGCCGACAGCTCCCGCGCCCAGCAGAGCCACTCGGAGGCGGCGATAATCCGTCACTTCGACTCGCTCCGCTCGCTCAGTACAGGCACATTGCTCTCCTCCCCGGATGCGCCCGCGTCGCGGGCCAGCAGATCCGAGATCGACTCGGCGCGCACGATGACGCGCGCCGCTCCCCCGCGCACGGCGACGACCGCCGGGCGGGGCACGTAGTTGTAGTTGCTCGCGAGCGAGAAGCAGTAGGCGCCGGTCGCGGGCACCGCGAGCAGGTCTCCGGCCGCGACGTCGCCGGGCAGGTACTCGGCGTCCACGACGATGTCGCCCGATTCGCAGTGCCGCCCCACGACGCGCGCCAGCGCGGGTGAGGCATCGCTCACGCGCGACGCGATGCGCGCGGAGTACTGCGCTCCGTACAGCGCCGGCCGCACGTTGTCGCTCATACCCCCGTCGACGCTCACGTACGTGCGGGTGAGAGCCTCCGAGACCTGGACCGGCTTGACGGTGCCCACCTCGTACAGCGTCACGCCGGCCCGGCCGACGATCGCACGCCCCGGCTCGAAGGCGAGGTTCGGGATCGGGATGCTGCGCTCAGCGCACTCGCGGGCGACGGCGTCGACGATGCCGGCGGCGAGCTCTTCGATCGGGGTCGGGTCATCGGCGGCGGTGTACGCGATGCCGAATCCACCGCCGAGGTTCATCACCGGCACGGCCCCGCCCGCCAGAAGAGCGGCATGAAGCTCGACGACCCGGGCGGCGGACTCCGCGAAACCCGACGTGCCGAAGATCTGCGAACCGATGTGGCAGTGCAGGCCCAGGAAGACGAGGCCCGGGATCGTGCGGATCCGGGCGACGGCGGCCCCGGCATCCCGCAGTGCGAAACCGAATTTCTGGTCTTCGTGCGCGGTCGCGAGGAAGTCGTGGGTCTCGGCGTGCACGCCGCTGACGACGCGCACGAGCACCGACTGCGATGCCTGCGGATCGTCGGCACGTCGCCTGCGCATGATCGCCTCGAGTCGGTCGATCTCGTCGTGGCTGTCGATGACGATCGAGCCGATGCCCACATCGACGGCGCGCTCGAGCTCGCGGACGCTCTTGTTGTTGCCGTGGAAGCCGATGTACCCGGGCTCGGCGCCCGCGGCGAGCGCGACGGCGAGTTCGCCCTCGGAGCACACGTCGACCGCGAGGCCCTCCTCCGTCACCCAGCGCACGACCTCCGTGGACAGGAACGCCTTGCCCGCGTAGTAGACACGCGCTCCGACGCCGTGCGCCGCGGTCGCCGAGCGGAATGCGGCCAGCGCCGCGCGGGCGTGCGCGCGCACTTCTTCTTCGTCCAGGACGTAGAGGGGGGTGCCGAAGCGTTCGCGGAGTGCGGTCACCGCGACGCCGGCGATGCGGATCACCCCGTCGTCGTCGCGCTCAGCGGATGCCGGCCAGACGCTCTCGACGAGGCCGTTCGCGTCGGCCGGCTCGACGAGCCACGAAGGGATCGAGCCAGAGGCGGGCGTAGCGGCAGACACGGTAGGACCAATCGGTGGATGCTTCGGCGCGGCGTCTTCCGGGGTTCGCCCGGGATCTGCGGGGTGACAGGGCCGGTGTGCTCACGCGCCGGGCAGTCATTCCAGTCTAGGGCACCCTGCTGCCGGGCCCCGATCCGCGCGCGCACGCGAACCCCGTGGGTGCTTCGCCGGACTCAGGCGCACGTGCCCTTCTCGCTCAGCGCGGCGTCGGTCGCGGTCGCCGGGTCGACATCGAGGCCGGCCACGAGCAGGTCGCCCTGCACTGCAACGCTGGTCAGGGTCAAGCCGACCGGCAGATACTGCGCGACGCAGATGTTCCAGCCGCGCAGCACCGAGTCGGCCACGCCGCCGAAGCGGCTGCGCACATCGGCCGCACTCAGCTCGGCTCCGGCGACCTGGACGGATGCCGGGGTGAGTACGAGCTCGCCGTTCGCGGCGCTCGGTGTCAGGGCCACGGCGACCGGCAGCTGGAGCCCGAGCACGCTGAGGGTGGTGCCGGCCGTGACATTCGGCTCTGCCAGCTCGAACGAGTCGATCGAGATCGTCCCCGTGTTCGCGAGCAGGGACTGCAGCTGCGCCGAGTCGAGCGAGACGGTCGCCGTCGCCGTCTTCGCCGTGGGCGGCTCGCTCAGGCCGATGCCCTCCGCGTGGACCGTGACGTCGCCGGTGAGCTGCCCGAGCGGGACGTCGTCCGATGCGACGGTGACGTCATCGAGGTGGCCGCCGATCAGCTGGGGCAGCACGGCGCCCGCGATCGCCACGTCGATCGGCTGATCCGCCGGAAGCGCGAGGCTCGTGATCACCTGCTGGCGGATGGTCTTGGTCACGAGGTCGCGTGCGATCCACTCGCCGGCGAACCACGCGGCGGCCGCGAGGACGACGACCAGAACGATCGCGACGATCCACGGCCACGCGCGACGGCGGCGGCGCTCGGGCGCCACGGCGCTCGACAGCACCCACTGCGCTCCCGCATCGGGCAGCGGCTGCGTGGGTTGCATGTCGGTCATGTCACATCCGTTCGGGAGCGCTCACGCCGAGCAGGTCGAGGCCGTTGCGCAGAACCTGGCCGGTGGCGTCGTTGAGCCACAGCCGGGTGCGGTGCACCGACTCGATGGGGTCGTCGCCGAGCGGGATCACGCGGCAGTTGTCGTACCAGCGGTGGTACAGCCCGGCGAGCTCTTCCAGGTAGCGCGCGATCCGGTGCGGCTCGCGCACCTCAGCGGCGAACGCGACGGTGCGCGGGAACTCCTGCAGCGCACCGAGCAGCGCTGATTCCGTTTCGTGATCGAGCAGCTGAGGAGCGAATTCCGAGCGGTCGACTCCGGATGCCGCGGCATTGCGCGCGACGTTGTGGGTGCGCGCGTGCGCGTACTGGACGTAGAAGACCGGGTTGTCGTTCGTGCGCTTGCGCAACAGCTCGGGGTCGAGCGTGAGGGGCGAGTCCGCCGGATAGCGACCGAGGGAGTAGCGGAGCGCATCGGTGCCGAGCCACTCGCGCAGGTCGTCCATCTCGATGATGTTGCCTGCGCGCTTGCTCAGCCGCGCGCCGTTGATCGACACGAGCTGGCCGATCAGCACTTCGATGTCCTTCTCGGGGTCTTCGCCCGCGGCTCCGGCGAGTGCCTTCAACCGATGGACGTAGCCGTGGTGATCGGCGCCGAGGAGATAGATCTTGTGCGCGAACCCGCGGTCGCCCTTGTTGAGGTAGTACGCCGCGTCGGCGGCGAAGTACGTGTACTCGCCGTTGGAGCGACGGATGACCCGATCCTTGTCATCTCCGAAGTCAGTCGTGCGCACCCACACCGCGCCCTCGTCCTGGAAGACATGCCCCTGCGCGCGCAGCCGCTCGACGGCCTCGTCGACGAGGCTGGGTGCGCCGTCTGCACCCGCGGCGTGCAGCACCCGCTCCGAGAACCACACGTCGAAGGCGACGTTGAACGCGGCGAGGGATGCCTGGATCTCGCCGAGCTGGAACCGGTAGGCGAGCTCGCGCGCGGTCTCGACCTGTGCGTCGAGGTCGAGGTCGAGCAGCGCGGGGTCGGCCTCGAGCACACGACGGCCGAGCTCGTCGATGTAGGCACCGGCGTAGCCGTCCTCCGGCCCCGGCTCGCCCTTCGCAGCGGCCAGGACCGAACGGCCGAACCGCTCCATCTGCACCCCGGCGTCATTGATGTAGAACTCGCGCGCGACGGTCGCGCCACTGGCCAGCAGCAGACGCGCGATCGAGTCGCCCAGGGCGGCCCAGCGGGTGTGGCCGATGTGGAGCGGACCGGTCGGGTTGGCGCTGACGAACTCGACGTTGATCGTGTTTCCGCGCTGGCTCTCGTTGGATCCGAAGGCGGCGCCTGACTCGACGATGGTCTTGGCCAGAGCACCGGCGGCCGCAGCATCCAGTCGGATGTTGATGAACCCCGGTCCGGCGACCTCTACGCTCGCCACACCGTCGACGGCGCGCAGACCCTCGGCGATCTCGGCGGCCAGTTCACGCGGGTTCGCTCCGGCGATCTTCGCGAGCTTGAGCGCGGCGTTGGATGCCCAGTCGCCGTGGTCGCGGTTTTTGGGGCGGTCGAGGGGCAGGTCGGATGCTGTCAGCCCCGCGCTCGATCCCTCGCGTCGAGCCTCGACGAGCGGGGTGACGACGGCGAGCAGGGCGGCGGCGAGGTCTTCGGGATCCATAGCCGCACCAGTCTAGTTCGGCGCATCCGACCGCCCGCGGGTCACGCGATCTGCACCAGCGCGAGGTGGTCGTCCTCCGCGCTCGCCTGCTCGCCGGCCATGCCGTCAGCCGATGCCGATTCGGGCATGGTCCAGGCGTCCACGCGCATGCGCGAGAGCCCGACGTGCCCGCCGTGGTAGGTCAGGAACGCGCAGTCCGAGGCATCCCGCCCCGTCGCGATCCGCACGAGCGAGCGGCGGTCGGCCAGCCGGGTCGCGTCGATGACGTACCAGGCGCCGTCGTGGTAGGCCTCGGCGACGGCGTGGAAGTCCATGGGCTGCAGCCCCGGCGCGAAGCACGCGGCGTAGCGGGCCGGCATATCCATGGCTCGCAGGAGCGCGATGACGACGTGTGCGTAATCGCGGCAGACGCCCTGTCCGGTCATCAGAGTGGTGACCGCGCTGTCGGTGCCGAGGCTCAACCCGGGCGTATAGGTGACGCTCGTCGAGACGAACTCGGTGACCGCCGAGATGAGATCGTCGCCGTGAAGGCCGCGGAACTGACGCCGCGCCTGCGAGAACACCTCGTCGGACTGGCAGTAGCGGCTCGGGCGAAGGTAGGTGATCGCCTCGAGATCGCTCGTGCGGGTGGTGGTCGCGACGCCCTCGACGGTCGCCTCGTACCTGACCTCGAGCAGCCCTGCCTCGCCCGTCAGGCGGTGCAGGCGGCTTCCGGACTGGTCGACGATCTCGGTCGGGGTGTACTCACGGTCGCCTTGCGTGAAGGTCAGGGTCTCGCTAGAGAGGGGCACCGGCTGCGCCGCCGTGATCGAGAAGATGAGGTCGACGGACGACCCCAGTTCGAGGTCGAGTTCGGCGGTCACGACGCGTTGCACCGAAGTATCCTCGCACGCCGGATCGGCGTGTCGGACCGCACCCGATGACCATCTTGCGGCACGGGCTGTGGGCGGGTCAGATCGGGGGCTCGGATGCTGCCGCCAAGCCATCTTCGCCGGTCGGATGCGTGCGGCCCTGCGCCTGAATCTTCCGGTACCACGGGTATCTTTCCGCGATGCGCAGAGCGCCCTCCGGAAGCCGAGCGATGTGCAGCGTGATCGATCGCCCGGCGAGTTCGCGATCGAGGTCGGCGAGCACGTCCAGGACGGTGATGCCCACCGATTCCATACGCTCGAGATCGAGCACCACCGCGTGGATCGGCGGCTGCTGCGACTCGGCGAGATCGAGGATTGCGCGCTCGTTCTCGAGTGCGTTGGCCGTGTAGAGCCCTCGTCCGATGTGCACGACGATCGCGTGGTCGGTGCGCGCGGGCACGTCGAGCTTCGGGACGTTGAGCTCGCGCAGCACGAGCACCAGGGTGATGACCACGCCGGCCGCGACAGCGGGGAGGAGTCCCGCGGTCAGGCCGATCAGCGCGGTCACCGTGGCAATCCAGAAGTCGCGGGGACTGATCCGGGCGAGGCGCACGAGGTCGCCGATCTTGATCAGGCCCACCACGGCGACGAAGACGAGCGCCGCGAGGGTCGCCTGCGGCAGGAGCGACAGCACCGGGCCGAGGAAGAGCGCCACCAGCACCGCCAGCGCGACGGTCGTGAACGCCGAGACCTGGCTGCGGGCACCGGAGTTCTGGTTCACCGCGCTCTGCGAGAACCCTCCGGCTGCGGGGAGCGTCGCGAAGAACGAGCCGACGATGCTCGCGGCCGATATCGCGAGCAGCTCCTGATTGCTGTCGATCTGCGGTTCGTCGAGACGGCGAAGTGCGCGCGAGACGCCGATGCTCTCCAGGAACGCCATCACCGCGATGCCCAGGGCGCCGGGGAACAGCACCGCGATGTGCGAGAGGTCGGGAAGATGGATCGCCGGCAGTCCTTGCGGGATCGGGGCGATGAGCGCGACCCCCGCCGCCTGGATGCCGGTGAATGCCGCGAGCAGGATGCCGCCCACGACGACGATGAGTGCGGACGGCCACCGCGGCGCGAATCGTGTGAGCCCGTAGAGCACGAGGATCGACGCGACCGACAGCGCGACCGTGGTCGGGTTGAGGCTCGGGAGCGCCTCCCCGACCGCGACGAAGGATCGGATGAAGCCGTGCCCGGAGTATTCCGAGTCCACGCCGAGGAGCTTGGGCAACTGGCCGACCGCGACCGTCGCGCCCACCCCGATCTGGATGCCGAGGATCGTCGGTGAGCTGATGTTCTCGACGAGTGCGCCGAGCCTGAGCAGGCGCAACCCCAGCAGGATGGTACCGACGAGCAGCGTCAGGGTGACGACCGAGCCGAGCACGTCGTCGGACCCCGCGGCGATGCCGGCGGTCACCATCGTCGTGGCGGTCAGAGTGGCTATCGTCGAGGTGGTCGACACGCTCATGGCCCGCGAGCCGCCTAGGAACGCGTACACCAGCATGGGCACGATGCACGTGTACAGCCCGAGCTCGGGCGGGAGGTCCGCGATCGTGGCGTAGGCCATCGCCTGCGGGATGACGACGGCCCCCGCCGACAGTCCCGCGAGCAGATCGGGGCCGATCCAGCCCCGCTGGTATCCGCTCAGCGTGGGAAGGAGCCACCTCGCACGCGCACGCCCGGATACCGGAGTGGTCATGGGCCGAGCCTACGCAGGGCGGACGGTCATGCCTGCCAATGGCGCACCATTGGCGAGCCATGATCGCCCGCAGCCGTTCCTCGCGCGGCCTCGACACCGACCCAGAAGGTAGCCGTTGAGTGAACTTTCGCCTGAACCCCTGCCGTCACCGCCGTCGGTCGATCTAGCGTTTCAGCGGGACTCTCGCCGGTCCGGGTCAATCGATCTGACGGAGGCAAGCCTGTGGAAATGCTCTTCCCCGTGGTGCTCGTGATCGCGGCATCCATCTTCTTCGACTTCACCAACGGCTTCCACGACACCGCCAACGCGATGGCGACGTCCGTGGCGACGGGAGCCCTCAAGCCCAAGGTCGCGGTCCTGATCTCCGCAGTGCTCAACCTCGTGGGGGCGTTCCTGTCCACCGCGGTCGCCAAGACCGTCTCGGACGGCATCCTCAATAACGACAGCGCCGGTCTTCCCGAGATATCGGTGTCGATGATCTTCGCCGGCGTCGTCGGGGCGATCATCTGGAATCTCGGCACCTGGTGGCTGGGTCTTCCGTCGAGCTCGACCCACGCGCTGTTCGGCGGACTCGTCGGCGCCGCGATCATCGGTGCCGGATTCGACGTCGTGAACTGGGGCGGCGTGGTCTCGAAGATCATCCTCCCGGCACTCCTCTCCCCGTTCATCGCCGCCTTCATCGCGCTGGTCGCGACCTTCCTCGTGTATCGCATCACCAAGATGGCCACCGTCGCCGGTTCCACCACGGCGTTCCGGCGCGGCCAGACGGTGTCGGCCTCGCTCGTCTCGCTCGCCCACGGCACCAACGACGCGCAGAAGACGATGGGCGTCATCACGCTCACCCTGATCGTCGCCGGCTACCAGGAGGCGGGCACCGGCCCGCAGGTCTGGGTGATCGTGGCCTCGGGGCTGGCCATCGCGCTCGGCACCTATCTCGGGGGGTGGCGGATCATGCGCACCGTCGGCAAGCGCATCACCGACATCAAGGCTCCGCAGGGCTTCGCGGCCGAGACGAGTTCGGCCGCGACCATCCTCACCTCCTCGAGCCTCGGCTTCCCGCTCTCGACCACGCAGGTCACCTCGGGCGCCGTGGTGGGCGCCGGGCTCGGCAAGCGCCTCGCGTCGGTGCGGTGGCCCATGGTGGGGCGCATCGCGACCGGATGGGTGTTCACGATGCCCGCTGCCGCCGTGGTCGGGGGGCTCGCGGCCTGGATCGGCGGCTCGAGCACGCTGGGTCTGATCATCGTCGCGGTCGTCGGTGTGGCCGTCAGCCTCCTGTTCTTCTACCTGGCGCGGCGCAAGCCCGTGACCTCGTCGAACGTCAATGACGATCCCGAAGACGAGCCCGCTCCCACCCCCGCGGCTTCGGCCGGAAAGGCACGGTGATCACGATGCACGTACACACAGCATCCGGCAGCGGACAGTGGCTCGGCGTCGACTGGGCCTCGATCGGCCTCGTCTTCGTCGCGAGCCTCATCGCCACGGTGGTGATCGTCGCCTCGTTCGCGCTCGCCACACGGCTCCTGGCCGTGGGAGCACCCGACATCCGGATGCCGGACGGGGCCGACCCCGACGGTCCGGACGCCGTCGCCGCACCGCGCACCTCAGCTCGGCCGGTGCCCGCGACGATCGGCGCATGGGTGTTCTACGCCGTGGGGATCTCCGCGACCGTCTACGGGATCTACCTGATCATCCCGGCGTTCCACCACTAGCTCCCCAGCTGCATCCGGTAGCCCATGCCCGCTTCGGTGACCAGGAAACGAGGGTTGCCGGGATCGGGTTCGAGCTTCTTGCGCAGCTGAGACATGTACAGGCGCAGGTATCCGGTGTCGGTGACGTGTTCGGATCCCCAGATGCTGGTGAGCAGCGTTTGGCGCGTGACGAGTCGCCCGGGATTGCGGATGAGCAGCTCCAGCACCTGCCACTCGGTCGGTGTCAATCGGACGTGGGTGGTCTCGCCATCCACCTTCTTGACGACGCTGCGGGCTGCGAGGTCGACCGAGACGTCCCCGAACGAGATGATCGGGTCGGCGTCCTGTTGGGGAAGCCGCCGGGTGAGGGCGCGGATGCGGGCGAGCAGCTCTTCGACGGAGAACGGTTTGGTGACGTAGTCGTCGGCACCGGCATCCAGCGCTTCCACCTTGTCTGCCGCGCCCGTGCGGCCTGAGACCACGAGGATCGGCGCTTCCGACCAGCCTCGAACGGCGTGGATGACTTCGATGCCGTCGAGTTCCGGCATCCCGAGATCGAGAAGGAACACGTCTGGGTGGTGATCGATCGCCGCCGCGATGGCCTGAGCCCCGTCAACCGCAGTGAGGATCTCGTACCCTTTCGCGGTCAGGGTGATTCGCAGTGCCCTCAGGATCTGCGGGTCGTCATCGGCGATCAGTATCTTCATGGCCGTCCGTTTTCCGCACTGCTCCCCCACGTGCGGTCGACCTCTGCGACGGGCAGGGAGACGACCATGGTGAGCCCCCCACCGGGAGTGTCCTCCGGGGTGAGAGTGCCTCCCATCCCCTCGACGAAGCCCTTCGACAGAGCGAGGCCGAGCCCCAGTCCGGTGGTGTTGTCGGTGTCGCCGAGGCGTTGGAAGGGCACGAACACATCGTCTCGTCTTTCGGCAGGGATGCCGGGACCACGATCGATCACGCGGATCTCCACGGCGTTCCCGAACGCGCTGGTCGTGATGCGGACCCGGCTCTGGTCGGGTGAGTGACGTACCGCGTTCGCGAGGAGATTGACGATCACGCGCTGCAGCAGGACGGGATCGGCCGAGGCCAGCGGAAGGGTCGAGGGGAAGTCGATCTCGACCTGGTCGGGTCCGAGGTGGAGTTCGTCCAGGGCCGGGACGATCGTGTCGGCAGGGTCGACGGGCGATGTCGTGATCGCCAGCACGCCGGCCTGGAGCCGGCTGACATCCAGCAGATCGTTCACCAGGCTGGCGAGAACGTCGAGGCTCTCATCGGCGGTGGCGAGAAGTTCTTCGCTGTCGTGTTCGCTCAGTGATCCTCGCGCCGCGCGCAGGCCGCTGACCGCAGCCGTCGCCGCGGCCAGCGGTCGCCGCAGATCGTGGCTGAGCGCGGACAGCAGCGCGCTGCGCACCCGCTCCGAGGCGGCGAGCGGCTCGACCTCGCTGGCGGCCAATTGGAGATCGCTGTGGTCCAAAGCGGCCCCCAGTTGAGCGACGACCACTGCGAGCAGCTTCCGTTCGGATGCTTTCAGATCGTTGCCGTGCAGCTCGAGCTGCGCTTTGTCGCTGATGGGGAATGCGGTGTGCCTGTCGTCGGGCAGGGGCTCTCCGCTGTGCGCCAGCACCTCGCCGCCGCGCCCGACGAGGCGGACCCCGGCGAGTCCGAAGGCCTCGCGAGTGCGGTCGAGGAGGGCCTGCACCGCGCCCTCCCCGCGCAGAACGCTGCCCGCGATGGTCTGCAGCATCTCCGACTCAGCGACCGCACGGCGGGCTGCGCGGGTCTTTCGCGCCGCGCGGTCGACGATGACGCTGACGAGGATGGCGATGACGACATACAGGGCGAGGGCGAGCAGGTGCAGGGGGTCGCTGATGGTGACCGTGTAGTACGGCTCGATGAAGAGATAGTCCAGGGTGAGCCCGGAGAGCACGGCGGCGAACAGCGCCGGCCAGATACCGCCGACGAGAGACACCACGACGACCAGCAGCTGGTAGGCGAGTACGTCGCTGGTGATCGACTCGTCGCTGCGGAGACTCACCAGCATCCACGTCAGCAGCGGTCCGCCGGCCAGGGCGAGCACGAACCCCGCGATCCGCCGGCGAAGCGTGAGGGCGCCCCCGACGGTGGGGAGCGCGAACCGGCCTCCTGCCGCGGCGTGTGTGACGATGTGGACGTCGATGTCACCCGACTCGCGGATGATCGTCGCCCCGATCCCGGGTCCGGTCACCAGGGCCGACAGGCGGCTGCGGCGGCTGACGCCGAGGACCAATTGGGTGGCATTCACGGACCGAGCGAATTCCACCAGCGCGGTGGGGATGTCGTCGCCCACGATCTGGTGGTAGCTGCCGCCGAGCTTCTCCACGAGGGCCCGCTGCTGTGCGAGGGCGGCGGGGTTGGTCGAGCGGAGTCCGTCTTGACTCGTGACGTGCACGGCGAGCAGTTGACCTCCGGAGGAGCGCGCGGCGATCCGCGCGCCACGCCGCAGCAGCGTCTCTCCTTCGGCGCCGCCGGTGAGGGTGACGACGACTCGTTCTCGGGCTTCCCATTTGCTGTCGATGCCGTGTTCAGCGCGATAGTTCTTGAGCGCGGAGTCGACCTCGTCGGCGAGCCAGAGCAGCGCGAGTTCGCGCAGAGCCGTGAGGTTTCCGAGTCGGAAGTAGTTCGACAGGGCGGCGTCGATCCGCTCGGCGGGGTAGACCACGCCACCGGCGAGCCGGTCGCGGAGTGCTTGGGGGGCGAGGTCGATGACCTCGACCTGGTCGGCGCCACGGAGGATCTGGTCGGGGATGGTCTCTCGCTGGGGGACGCCGGTGATCTGCTCGACGACGTCGTTGAGCGACTCGATGTGCTGGATGTTGACGGTGGAGATGACGTGGATGCCGGCATCCAGCAGCTCCTCGACGTCTTGCCAGCGCTTTTCGTTGCGCGAGCCGGGGGCGTTCGTGTGGGCGAGTTCGTCCACGAGTGCGATGTCGGGTCTGCGGGCGAGGACCGCATGGAGGTCCATCTCGGTCAGTTCGACGCCGCGATGCCCGACGGTGCTGCGCGGAACGATCTCGAGCCCCGCGGTCATCGCCGACGTGGCGGCGCGGCCGTGGGTCTCCACGACCGCGACCACCACGTCTTTGCCTTCGCTGAGGAGGCGCTTGCCCTCCTCGAGCATCGTGTAGGTCTTGCCTACGCCGGGGGCGGCCCCGAGAAGCACCCGCAGCCGTCCCCGTGCGTGCACGTCAGCCGTCCAGCTCGTCCAGAGCGAGGTTCAGTTGCAGGACGTTGACGGTGGGTTCGCCGAGGTATCCGACATCGCGACCCTGGGTGTGCGCCGCGACGAGATCGCGGACCTCGTCGGCGGAAAGACCACGGGCTTCCGCGACGCGTGCCACCTGGATGGCTGCGTACTCGGGGCTGATGTGCGGATCCAGGCCCGACCCTGAGGCGGTGACCGCGTCGGCCGGGATCTCATCCTCCGCCACCCCGTCGAACTCGGCGATCTGCGTCTTGCGCTCGGTGATCGCGGCGATCAGGTCTTCGTTCTCCGGGCCGTAGTTCGAGCCGTAGGAGTTCGCGCCGTCGTACCCGTCACCGGCGGCGGAAGGCCGCGGTTGGAAGTACTGCGGAAGCGGGTTGCCGTCCGCGTCGGAGAAGGCCTGGCCGATCAGCGCGGAGCCGACGACCTCGCCGTCCGCGTTGGTGACCAGCGACCCGTTCGCCTGGGCGGGCATGATCAGCTGGCCGATGCCGGTGATGGCGAACGTGTAGACCCCGCCGATCAGGACGGTGAAGACGGCGATGGCGCGGATCGCGACCCAGAGGGTGCGACCGGTCGAGCGAGTGGATGTGTTCATGTCAATGACTCCTTTGCCGGTTCTGCGTCAGAAGCCGGGGATGAGGCGTACGAGAAGGTCGATCAGCCATATCCCGATGAAGGGCGCGACGAGCCCGCCGAGGCCGTAGACCGTCAGGTTGCGGCCGAGGATCTGCGACGCATTCGCGGGCCGGTATCTGACACCGCGCAGCGCGAGCGGAATGAGGATGACGATGATGATCGCGTTGAAGATCACCGCGGACAGCACGGCCGAGGCGGGCGAGTGCAGCCCCATGACGTTCAGTACGCCCAGGCCCGGGAACACTCCCATGAACATCGCCGGGATGATCGCGAAGTACTTCGCGATGTCGTTGGCGATGGAGAAGGTGGTGAGTGCTCCACGGGTGATCAGCAGCTGCTTGCCGATCCGAACGATGTCGATCAGCTTCGTCGGGTCGGAGTCGAGGTCGACCATGTTGCCGGCCTCTTTCGCGGCCGAGGTGCCCGAGTTCATCGCGACCCCGACGTCGGCCTGAGCGAGCGCAGGTGCGTCGTTGGTGCCGTCACCGGTCATCGCGACCAGGTTGCCGCCCTCCTGCTCCTTGCGGATGTAGGCGAGCTTGTCCTCCGGGGTGGCTTCGGCGAGGAAGTCATCGACGCCGGCCTCTTTCGCGATCGCCGCCGCAGTCAGGGGGTTGTCGCCGGTGATCATCACCGTGCGGATGCCCATCGACCGGAGTTCCGCGAACCGCTCGGTGAGACCGTCCTTGACGATGTCCTTCAGGTGGACGATACCGAGGATCCGACCCTCTCCATTCGGCGCCTTGGTGGCGACGACGAGGGGGGTGCCGCCGGATTGCGAGACGCTCTCGGTGTGCTCTTCGAGCTCGGCGAGCAGGCTGCTGGCAAGGCGCTTCCCGTCTGCTTCGAGCCAGCCGATGACCGCGGTACCGGCGCCCTTGCGGATCTGGCTGCCATCCGGGAGGTCCAGGCCCGACATGCGGGTCTGCGCGGTGAACGGCACGATCTCGCCCGCCGCCGTGGTACCGACGTCCACTCCCTCTTCGGCGGCGAGTTCGACGATCGACTTGCCCTCCGGAGTGGGATCGGCCAGCGACGACAACGCGGCCGCGCGAACGAGATCCTGCTCGGTAACGCCTGTGAGACGCACGAACGCCGACGCACGACGGTTGCCGTAGGTGATCGTGCCCGTCTTGTCCAGCAGCAGCGTCGTCACGTCACCAGCCGCCTCGACCGCCCGGCCCGACATGGCGAGCACGTTGCGCTGCACGAGTCGGTCCATGCCGGCGATACCGATCGCGCTGAGCAGAGCGCCGATGGTGGTCGGGATGAGGCAGACCAGCAGAGCCACCAGGACGGTGATGCTCACCGGGCTGGCGGCGTACGAGGCTGCGGGGTTCAGGATCAGCGCGACGACGACGAAGATGATCGACAGCGACGCGAGCAGGATGTTCAGCGCGATCTCGTTGGGTGTCTTCTGTCGGCTTGCACCCTCGACCAGAGCGATCATCCGGTCGACGAACGTCTCACCCGGCTTGGACGTGATCTGCACGATGATCCGGTCCGACAGCACCCGAGTACCGCCGGTGACCGCCGAACGGTCGCCCCCGGATTCCCGGATCACGGGCGCGGACTCTCCGGTGATCGCCGATTCATCGACCGAGGCGATGCCCCAGACGATGTCACCGTCACCGGGAACCAGCTCCCCCGCCGTCACGACGACCATGTCGCCGAGGCGCAGCTCCGACGAAGCGACGTCCTCCACCGGCGCCGTTTGCGCACCCTGATCGGTGGCGGGGTCATATCCGGCGAGCCGGTGCGCCGTCGTCGAGGTGCGGGTCTTGCGCAGCGTGTCTGCCTGCGCCTTGCCGCGGCCCTCGGCCACGGATTCGGCGATGTTCGCGAACAGCACCGTCAGCCAGAGCCACGCCGCGATGATCCACGTGAACGAGGCGGGCACCGCGGCACCGCCGGATTCAGTCGGTCCGCCCATGAACGGCTCGGCGATGGCCAGAGCCGTCGTGAGGACCGCGCCGACCCATACCAGGAACATGACCGGGTTGTGCCACTGATCGCGCGGGTTCAGCTTTCTGAACGCGCCCGGAAGGGATGCCCAGACCTGCGCCCAGGTGAATCCTCCGCGACGGGCGGGAGCGGGTGACGCTGCCGGTGCAGGAGTGTGAGTGAGAGTGGACATGGGTTACATCAGACCTTCCGCCAGGGGACCCAGCGCGAGAACAGGGAAATAGGTGAGCGCGGCGACGATGAGGATCACGCCGATCAGCAGTCCGATGAACATCGGACGGTGGGTGGGCAGGGTTCCGACCGTGGTCGGGACCTTGTCCTGCTGGGCCAGCGACCCGGCCAGAGCCACGACCAGCACGATCGGGATGAACCGGCCGAAGAGCATCACGACACCCAACGCGGTGTTCAGCCACGGAGTGTTGGCCGTGATCCCTGCGAACGCCGAACCGTTGTTGTTCGCCGCGGAGGTGAACGCGTAGAGGACCTCGGAGAAGCCGTGCACGCCCGGGTTCCAGATGGATGTCGTCGAGACGTCCTCACGCACCCCGGGAATCGCGAAGCTGAGCGCGACACCGATCAGCGCGAGTGACGGCGTGACCAGGATGTAGAGGCTGGCGAGCTTGATCTCCCGCGGACCGATCTTCTTTCCCAAGTACTCCGGCGTGCGGCCGACGAGCAGTCCGGCGATGAAGACGGCGATGACCGCGATCACCAGGATCCCGTAGAGGCCGCTGCCCACGCCACCCGGTGCGAGCTCGCCGAGCATCATGTTCAGCATCGGCATCATCCCACCCAGCGCGGTGTACGAATCGAACATCGAGTTCACCGCACCCGTGGAGGTCAGTGTGCTCGTGGTGCCGAACAGGGTGGAGCCGGCGATTCCGTAACGGGTCTCCTTGCCTTCCATGGCCCCGCCGGCGAGCATCGGCGCGGTGCCATTGCCCGCGAGCTCGAAGGCGGTGATGGCGGCGAAAGACACCAGGAAGAGGATGCTCATCGCCGCGAGGATCGCGTAGCCCTGGCGGTTGTCTCCCACGATCTTGCCGAACGTGCGCGGCAGCGTGAAGGGGATGAGGAGCATGAGGATGATCTCCAACAGGTTCGTCCAGCCTGTCGGGTTCTCGAACGGGTGGGCCGAGTTGGCGTTGAAGAATCCGCCACCGTTCGTTCCGAAGAGCTTGATCGCCTCCTGGGACGCGACCGGACCACCGGGGATCGACTGGGCGGCGCCGGAGAGCGTGGTGATGTCGGTGAATCCGTTGAAGTTCTGGATCACGCCGCCGATGATCAGCACGATGGCGCTGATCACCGAGATCGGGAGCAGGATACGCAGCGAGCCGCGAACCAGGTCGACCCAGAAGTTTCCGATCGTGCCGGACCGCCGGTAGGCGAATCCGCGAACGAGCGCGATCGCGACAGCGATGCCGACGGCAGCGGAAACGAAGTTCTGCACGGCCAGACCAGCGAACTGCACCGTGTAGCCGAGCGTCTGCTCCGGCGAGTACGACTGCCAGTTGGTGTTGGTCACGAACGAGACGGCGGTGTTGAACGACAAGTGCTCGCTCGGGGCGGAAAGGCCCAGGGAGTAGGGCAGCCACTGCTGGGTGCGCTGCAGGAGGTAGACGAGGACGACACCGACGACCGAGAACATCAGGACGCCGCGCAGATATGCCTGCCACGTCTGCTCCGACTTCGGGTCGACCCCGATCACTCGGTACAGGCCCCGTTCGACCTTCCAGTCTTTGCGTGAGGTGTAAACCCACGCCATGTAATCGCCGAAGGGCCGGTAGAGGAGCCCGAGGACGACAGCGACCGTGAGCAGGGCGGCGATTCCGATAACCCACTCCATCAGAACTTCTCAGGCTTCACGAGAGCGAACACGAGATAGACGATGGCCGCGAGCGCAAGGACGGCAGAAATCGCTTCAAAGACGATCACAGCTTCTCCACCGCCTTCGCCACGACGCCAACGATCACGAACAGGACGATGACGCCCAGCACGTAGACGATGTCAAGCACAGGAAACTCCGATCGGGCGGACTGCGGTTCCACACGGACCCGCGCACCAGCTAGGCGCAACTCCCGATCAAACACTCCCGCGCACGGCGAGAACTACGTCCTAACGAAATGCATACGGCGAAGCCGCCGAAGCTAACGCAAGCCACACGCTCGGGTCAGCTGACGTGGATGGTCGGCCGCCGCTTCGCATTTCGTTCGGCCTCGCGAAGGACCTCTCTGGTCACGGGTGCGACCTCACCCGAGCCGAAGAACAGGTACTTGGCCATGTTGGAGATGGGGTTGCCTTCCGTCCACTCGAAATAGGCGCTGGGGATCACTCCGGTCAGGTCGCGGATCTCCAGCAGAACAGCCGCAAGGGTGTTCGGGATATTGGCACTGTTGACGACCAGGACTCGGTACCCGAACTTCTCCACTCCGGTGACGAGAAGTTCTTCTTCGAACTCGGACGAGTCGGTGGGGTGCACTTCGAGGAAGGTGATCTTCGCGGTGCCCGGGATGTGGGAGTACAGGCGTTCGGCATCGTTCTTCGCCTTGTATTCCTCGGGACTTCCATCGTCGGGTTCGTTGGCGACGATGCGGATCTCACCGAGTTCGGCGTCGTCGTTGATGAACCCGAGCGCCGTCTGATCGAACGTGACAGTGGTGGCCCGGATCTGGAACGACCGGACGACACGAGAGATCGCGGAGATGACGAGGATGCCGATGATGAAGAGCAGGGCGATGCGGATGCCGTCGGGTCGCTCGATCACGTTGAGCACAGTCGTGTACAGGAACACCAGAGCGATGAACCCGAAACCGAAGGTGCGCTTGCGCTGCTTCTTGCGCAGCGCGGACATCGTGACCGCGACAGATGCGGAGGTGATCAACACCAGCACACCGGTCGCGTAGGCGCCGCCCTGAGCATCCACGTCCGCATTGAAGATGATCGTGATCAGGAAGGCGATCGCCGTGAAGACCAGGACGAGCGGCCGGACAGCAGCCGCCCATTGCGGAGCCATCCCGTAGCGAGGCAGATATCGCGGGACCAGGTTCAGCAGCCCGGCCATTGCCGAGGCCCCTGCGAACCAGAGGATGCAGATCGTGCTGATGTCGTAAACGGTGCCGAACCCGTCGCCGAGATATTCATGCGCGAGGTACGCCAGGGCTCGGCCGTTGGCGCTTCCGCCCGGCTGAAACTCCTGCTGCGGGATCAGAAGGGTCGTGACGATGCTCGAGGTGATCAGGAAAACGCTCATGATGATCGCGGCGGTCGTCAGCAGGCGGCCTGCGCGGCGAATCCTTCCCACGGGCTCGTCTGCTCGATCCGTCGGGGCACCGGTGATCTGGGGCATCACTGCGACACCCGTTTCGAATCCGGAGAGCCCGAGCGCCAGTTTGGGGAAGACGATCAGCGCGACGGCGATCATCATCCACGGGCTCGAGTACTGCGTATTCAGCGCGGTCCACCAGTCGGTCACGACCATCGGGTTGTCTCCCAAGTGCGCGAAGGAGACGAGGATGACCACGAGATTCAGCGTGAGGAAGACAGCGACCAAGACGACCGCGATCCCGATTGCTTCGCGGAACCCGCGGAGGAAGACCAGCGCCAGCAGAGTGATGAGCATCAGCGTGAGGGGCACCTCGCTGCCGCTGAACCACTCCGGAGCGAACGGGTTCTCGACCGCGTGGGCAGTCGCATCCGCTGCCGACAGAGTGATCGTGATCATGAAGTCGGTTGCGGCGAATCCGAGCAGGACCAGCACGAACACCTTGCCCGCCCACCAGGGCAGCAGGTGCTCGAGCATCGCGATCGAGCCCGACCCTTTGAAACTCTCGCGCGCCACTCGCCGGTACACGGGCAGAGCGCCGAAAAGCGTGAGGAGTACCAGGACGATCGTGGCCAATGGCGAGAGGAGTCCGGCGGCCAGGGCTGCGATCGCCGGCTGGTAACCGAGGGTGGAGAAGTAGTCCACACCCGTCAGACACATGACCTGCCACCAGGAGTGGGTTCGCTCGGTCGTCCGCGCGTGCGGACCCTGGTGCGTGCCCTTGCTGTCGACGAGCCCTTCCAGCAGCCACCGGCGCGCGCGTTGTCTGCGACTGAGCGGATCTTCGGTCGCATACCGCTCTAAAGACGACTCAGACATCCGGCCTCACACTCTCACTGGCGGCGGAACAAGGGGCGACTTGCTCGACGGAACGAGTATGACACCTGCCTGCATGGGTTCCGTTAGGTGCGGAGACAGCGGCGCCCGGCGGGATTAGAACTGGATCCATGACACGAACATCCTCCCTTAGACCGGAGCCCCCTTTATCGTCCGACCGCTCGAAAAGTCGCAGGTCCTGACATGACCTTGACCGCGATCCTCCCGACGCTGCGACGCAGCATCCCCGATCCGTTCCGCCCCAGCGTGTGGCCGGAATACACCCAGGTGACCACGAGCGATGTCATCATCGCGGGAGTCTCCCTACGGCGCCTGGTCGAGTTGTGCGAGACACCCTGCGTGCACACGGCTGATGCGCTGGTGCCCGGTTCGCACATCAAGTCCGCCCTCCGACGCGATGCATCGGTCGTGGTGGCGAGAGTCAGCGGCGTGTTCGACAGCGACGACGGTGAGCGGGTCGTCCTGATCGATGCCGACATGGCTTCGGTCTCCGCGTTCTGGGACGAAACCAGGCTGCTGGGCAGGATCTCGACCGCGGCCCCGAACCCCGTGGTGATCCTCGCCGGAGCGGGCAGCGGTATGCCACGCGGACGGGGTCCGGCGTGGGTTCCCGCCGACCTGGCCGAAGGAGACCTCCTGGCCATCCCTTGCGCCGGGATGGTCAGTCTCCACGAGATCCGTCCGCACTCGGTCGACCTGCGCCGAGGAGAACCCACCGAAAACGCGTGACTGCGCACGCGCGCACGAGCGTGCGCGCGTGCCCAGTCCCCTCCGTCACTTTCCGTCACCAGGAGCTCGAAATCATGACCGTCCTTCACACCATCGCCAGCAGCCGCCTCTCCGATCCTCACCTGCTCGAAAGCTCGTTCTGGCCGGCCGGTACCCAGCACACCCTTGACGACATCCTCTTCCACGGTGTGTCGCTCGCCGCCGCCGCTCGCGGCGGGCGCACACCGCTGGTGCGCATCGGCGAGGCCGGCACGGCACACCGCGAGGAAGCGAGCCGTCAGGAATTCGTGAGTGTCGTGGTCGCCCGTGTGGAGTTCATCGATCATCTCGGCGTCCTGCAGAAGCCCGACATCTGGATCGATGCAGCCCTGAGCCTCTGCCAGCCGATCGTCAGTGCCGCAAGGATCATCGGCAGAACCACCACCGAGCGCCGGAAGAAGGTGCGGATGCTCGCGGAGAGCGAGCCGGGAACCCACACCGACCTCAAGCTTCCCGCTGACATCCGTGCGGGTGATCTGCTCGCGATTCCGTGCGTCGGGACCGTACCCCGCAGCCAGATCGCTCCGCACCACACTCGATCCGATAGCGGGGTGAGCACGACGGAGGTTCCCACCGAGGACCCCGGTTTCTACGGAGTCTGCGGAAAATAGATGCCGATCGTCGACAACGCCGTGTATGTGTGCGGGCACCGGATCCAGAACCCCTCCAGCTTGGAGGAGACCTTCGAATACATGAGTGAACGGGACGGGATGGCCTGGATCGGCCTCTTTCGTCCCACACCCGAGGAGATCCGGCAGGTCGCGGCGGAGTTCGCCCTGCACCCCCTCGCCGTCGAGGATGCGCTCTCCGGGCATCAGCGGTCGAAACTGGAGCGCTACGGCAACATCCTGTTCACCGTGCTCAGACCGGCACGTTACATCGATGACACCGAGACGGTCGAGTTCGGGGAACTGCACGTCTTCGTCGGCCCGAATTTCGTCGTGACCATCAGGCACGCCGAGTCTCCTGACCTGGGGCGCGTCCGCCGGCGGCTCGAATCTCAGCCCGACCTCCTCGCCCTCGGCCCGGAGGCGGTGCTCTACGCGATCCTCGATGAGGTCGTCGATGAGTATCAGCCGGTGTGCCTCGGAGTCGAGAACGACATCGATGAGATCGAGGATGTCCTCTTCGGCGGAGGAGATGCATCCCTCTCGCAGCGGATCTACGAACTGTCCAGGGAAGTCATCGCGCTGCAGCGTGCGACGTACCCTCTCGCTG
The DNA here is from genome assembly GCF_964244775.1 of uncultured Microbacterium sp. Taxonomy (NCBI): domain Bacteria; kingdom Bacillati; phylum Actinomycetota; class Actinomycetes; order Micrococcales; family Microbacteriaceae; genus Microbacterium; species uncultured Microbacterium sp. The sequence goes on along the minus strand of NZ_CAXTJR010000002.1, from coordinate 193,535 downwards.
CGATGCTCGAGGGACTGCGCCGAGGCGCCGACAAGTACAAGGTCGAGATCGAGTTGCAGCGGTCATTGCGCGACGTTCACGATCACGCTCTTCGGATCACCGACCGGATCACCGCGTTCCGGTCCATCCTGGAGAACGCCCTCACCGTCAACGCGACCCTGGTCAGCCAGCGCCATACCGAGACCGCTCTGATTCAGAACGAACAGGTCAAGAAGATCTCGGGATGGGCCGCGATCCTCTTCGGACCCACGCTGGTCGGCACCATCTACGGAATGAACTTCACGTATATGCCCGAGCTGGACTGGGTTCTCGGGTATCCGTTCGCACTCGCGCTGATGGCGGCCACGAGCATCACCCTTTACGTCGTCTTCCGTCGGCGGCACTGGCTCTGACGTCTGTACCCGCTCAGTGGGTGAACGAGGTCTTCAGGCCCTCGATCGGCATGGCAGACTCGAGGAGGTCGAGGTAGTCGACGGCCTCCCGGATGTCCGAGATCAACGACTCTGCGAGGTTGCGGCTCAGGCCGTTGCGCACGACGATGCGCTGCACGGTCAGGTCGGAGATGTTGTCCGGCATCGGGTAAGCCGGGATGAGCCAGCCCTTGAGGCGGAGTCGCTCCGACAGATGGTACAGATTCCATTTGTCGGTGTGGCCTTTGGTCAGCTGCCAGGCGAACACGGGGATGTCGCTGCCGTCGTTCCACAGGTCGAAGGCATCCATCTTCCCGATCTCGCCGGAGAGATACAGAGCGACGTCCTGCGAAGCCTTCTGCACCTTGTAGTACCCGTCCCAGCCGAGGCGGATGAACAGGTAGTACTGCAGCAGCACCTGCGCGCCGGGCCGCGAGAAGTTCAGGGCGAACGAGGGCATGTGACCGCCGAGGTAGGTCACGTCGAAGACGAGCTCCTTGGGGAGATCATCGACGGTCTTCCAGACCACCCAGCCGAGTCCGGGGTAGACCAGGCCGTACTTGTGCGCGGACGTACTGATCGATACGACGCGATCGACACGGAAGTCCCACTCCAGGTCGGGCTGCAGGAACGGTGCGATCATGCCGCCGGATGCACCGTCGATGTGGATCTTGACGTCGAGGCCCGTATCGGCCTGAATCTTGTCCAGCGCGGCGGCGATCTCGGTGACGGGCTCGTACATGCCGGTGTAGGTGACGCCCATGATCGCGACGACGCCGATCGTGTTCTCGTCGACGTAGGTGTCCAGCTCGAATCCGTCCAGCACCCGGTGCTCGTCGGTGATCGGAACGTAGCGCGCCTCCACGTCGAAGTAGTTGCAGAACTTCTCCCAGCACACCTGCACAGCGCTGGAGAGGATGAGGTTGGGCTTCTCGGTCGAGAGGCCGGCGGCCTTGCGTGCGAGTTGCCATCGACGCTTGAGGGCGAGGCCGCCGAGCATGCAGGCCTCGGACGAGCCGATGGTCGAAGTGCCGATCGACTTCGAGGCGTCGGGCGCGTTCCAGAGGTTCGCCAGCATCGTCCAGCAACGGGTCTCGATGGCCGCGGTCTGCGGGTACTCATCCTTGTCGACCATGTTCTTGTCGGCAGTTTCGGAGTACAGCTTGTCGGCGTGCGGGTCCATCCAGGTGCCGACGAAGGTCGCGAGGTTGAGTCGCGAGTTTCCGTCGAGCATCGCCTCGTCGTGGACGATCTGGTACGCGGTCTCGCCGAGCGACTCGCCCGCCGGCAACCGATCGGTCGCGAAATCGGTGGCCTCTCCGGCGCGAGCGAACATGGGGTTGAGCTGATTGCGGTCGCTCAGACCGGTGAACGCATTCGGCGATTCCCCCGGCTTGATCGCCTTCGTCTTCTCCTGCGAAACGGTCATTGGTGAACTCCCACCCCTCGTGGACTGCAGTGATCCGGCGTCTTCGCTCGCAGGCTCGGCAAGCGTGCCCGTGACAGGCTCAGTGTTGTACGTAGCGGGGAGGGCGGCAAGAACGCCAGTTCAACATCACCCTCTTGGAGTGACAAAGGATCACGAGTCCTGAAGACCCGCGATCCCTTCCCCCGACTGGTGCCCGGCCACGCAGCTCATGCACCTGTCAGCGCATCGATTCTTGGATGCGTCGGTCGAGCTCATCCAGCTCTCCGAGCAGGTCCGACGCCATCCACACCCGGTCTTCGACGAGGCGACCGACTCCGACCGGATCATGAACCTGCTGAGGGCGACGGAGTTGCCCTCAGCGTCCGTGTCGGCCTGGGCGATCGCCACGAGTGCGAGCTCGGCTGAGGAGATGTGGTCGAGTTAATTCACTCTTGCAATGCTAAACCGAAATAAAGGTCCCGCTACTACGCAATGCAGTCGCAGACCGACATGCCGCTCGATCGATATGGAAAGGATCGCGAGTCCTGAAGACCCGCGATCCCTTGTCCCGACTGGTGCCCCCGACTGGAATCGAACCAGCGACCTTTGGTACCGGAAACCAACGCTCTATCCCCTGAGCTACGGAGGCGTACCGACCGAGGATATCATCGCGGATGCCCCGTCCCGAGACGGCCGGAGGGGATGGGACCCGTTACGGCCAGCCGATGGTCCACAGCAGCAGGATGCCGACGACCTGACCCACGAGGCAGATCGCGACGCCCAGACGGCGCCTGATGGGAGTGCTCGAGAGCCGTTCGTCGGCGAGCAGCGGCGCGAGCGGGAGCAGGAGCCGGAAAACGCTCTGCTGCGGCAGGAAGACAGCGAACAGGTACAGCCCGTAGCTCGCCGCGTACGCGACGATCTCGAGCCCGAGGCGGCGGATCTGGGGCGAGCGCATCCACAGCACGAAACCGATCATGAGCGCGAGTACGAACAGGACGCCCAGGAACCCGAGATAGGTGCCGAACAGCCGGAACCACGGAGTCATCGGAATGAAGTCGCCGGGGCCGATGAACGGGATCCACCACGCCGTCTCGGTGCGCACGTACGCGTGCGCTGTTCCGGTGACCGCTTCGGCGATGTACTGCCAGGCCAGGCCTGCGATCGCCATCACGAGGCCCGAGACGATCAAGCCCGTCATCTGGCGGCGGGGGAACGGATCGATGTGCCTGCGGACGTACCGGACTACGAACAGGATGCCGAGCCCGAGCGAGACGGCGAGCACCCCGGGTCTGGTGAACGCCGCAACCAGCCCGATCGGGGCGATCCACCAGTATCTGCGATCGACGGCGAGGATCAGCATCCCGAACAGCATGAAGAGGTAGAGCGTCTCCGCGTAGGCGAGGACGAAGATGAACGACAGCGGGCTGAGGGTGAAGAGCACCACGGCCCACCACGACGCGTGAGCGCTGGTGACCTTCCGCAACAGGATGTACAGCAGCACGGTGGCGCCCGCGCTCGCCGCGATGCTGATCGCGACGCCCGCGACTTGCCACGGGATCCCGAGCAGGTCGGACAGCAGGCGCTCGAGCGCCGGGAAGACCGGCAGGAACGCCCAGTCGTTGGGCTGGATGACACCGGCGACATTCATCGGCAGCGACGGCGGGTAGCCGATCTGCGCGATGCGCCCGTAGCGGGCGCCGTCCCAGTCGGAGAGGAAGTTGAGGAAGGTCGTGACGGGGTTCTGGTCGGGCCCGAATCCCCACCCGCTCACGCGAGCGATCTGGTAGAAGATCCCGAGCAGCGCCAGGTTGATCGCGCGGCCGCCGGCCCACAGCAGCAGCACCTTCGAAATGGCGCCGCGGGCGATCGGCTCGACATCGCGATGCGGCGTCGGGAGGGCGACGAGCATGGTGTGGACCCCGTGCGCGGCACGGCGCACGCGCGAGAGCATTCCAGAGACGGCCGCGTCACCGCTGCGCGGGCGCGGAGCGGTGTCGAGGTCGTGCTGTGGTTGCGTGGTCACTGGCACCCTCCGTGTCGGCGACGCTCCAGCATAACCGCCCTCCGGCCCCGCGACGGTGTCGTGGGCGTCAGATGCCGCGCACCGCCGAGGGATCACGACGGTAGGAGAGGTCGCGGATGCTGCGACCCGCGTGCGCTCCCTTGCGCTCGAATGCCGTCAGCACCCGACCGTCGAAGCGCGGCGCCCACTCGCCCTCGAAGTCGCGCATGAACCCGGCAGCCTCATCGAGGACATCGCGCATCTGCCTGGCGTAGTCCTCCCAGTCTGTCGCGAGCCGCAGCACTCCCCCGTCGGTGAGACTCCGGGCGGCGAGCGCGGCGAACTCCGCGGTCACCAGGCGGCGCTTGTTGTGCTTGTTCTTGTGCCACGGGTCGGGGAAGAAGACCCACAGTTCGTGAAGCGATGCCGGGGGCAGCAGGTGCTGGAGCACCTCGGGCGCATTGGCCTCGACGAGACGGAGATTGCGCGCCTCCGCGCGGTCGGCCTCGAGCATCGTCCGGGCGAGCCCGGCTGTGAACACCTCGATCGCGAGGAAGTCGTCATCCGGGCGCGTGGACGCCGCATGCACGATCGCGTGGCCCTGGCCCGAGCCGATCTCGGCGATGAGCCGAGCGCTGCGGCCCCATACGTGCGCCGGGTCGATCACGGCCCCCGGCGCGATGCTCGTGACCGCAGCATCCCTCGGCACTTTCAGCACGTAGCGGGCGGAGAGGTCTTCCCACGCCCGCTCCTGGCCGTCGGTCATCCGCCCGCTCCGGCGGACGAACGACACGGGACGATCGCGGAAGGGACGGGGCGTGGACACCTCCCCAGGCTACCCAGCGAGCTGAGGGGGTGAGGGTGCTGCTCACGTCACGAAGTCGATGAGCTCCTCGACCCTGCCCAGCAGCGCAGGCTCGAGATCGCGATACGACGACACCGACGCGAGGATGCGCTGCCACGCCCTGCCGAGGTCGGCCGGTGTCTCAGAGGGCCAGCCGAGGGCGCGGCACACCCCGACCTTGAACTCGATGCCGCGCGGAACCTCGGGCCATCGCGCGATCCCCACCGCCTTCGGCGTGACGCACTGCCACACATCGATGTAGGGGTGCCCGACGATGCGCACGAATCGGCCGTGGGGTCCGGCGGCCACGGCCTGCGCGATCCGGGTCTCCTTCGAGCCGGGCACGAGGTGGTCCACGAGCACCCCGTAGCGGCGCTCCGCCGACGGCGGGTCGCCGGCGAGCGCCGCGTCCAGCACGTCGACGCCCTGCAGGAACTCCACGACCACGCCCTCGGCGCGCAGGTCGTCGCCCCACACCTTCTCGATGAGTTCGGCGTCGTGCTTGCCCTCGACCCAGATCCTGCTCGCGCGGGCGACTCGCGCTCGCTCGTCCACGGGGGCGAACGACCCCGAAGCGGTCCGCGCGGGGGTCGTCGCAAGAGCGGGTGCGGGGGGTGCGACCAAGACGACGTCGACCCCATCGACGAGGAAGCCGGGCCCCAGCGGGAAGAGCCTGCGGCGCCCGACCCGGTCTTCGAGCTCCACGAGTCCCGACGACAGCTCGGTCACCGCGCCGCAGAAGCCGTCGTCGGCGACCTCCACGACCGTGCCACGGCTCGCCTCGATTTTCGGCATCTCGCGCCGCCGCGATTCGCGCCACCCGGCCGCGAGCACATCAGTGCCATAGCGATCGTCCATGTGTCCTCCCGGACGGCCAGCGTAGGCGGCGTGTGTCGGCGCCCCCGGACGACCCGCCGCCGGGCGCGCCGAAGCGACTCGGCCTATGCCCGCGGGCGACCGCGTGAATAGACTCGGAGCGAGGCAGGATTCTCTGCGTCGAGGAGGGGATCCATGCGCGCGGGTTGGGCAGTGGCGGCCGCGGCGGCCCTCGCGATCGGGCTGGTGGCCGCGCCCGGTGCCGCGTGGGCGACCGACCCGGTCACGCTGGGGTCGGGACACGTCCTCGATCAGGCCGGCGTGCTCGACGCGTCGCAGGAGGCATCGGTCGACGCGCGCATGTCGGAGTTGTACTCCTCGACGGGCGTCGACCTGTACGTCGTGTACGTCGACCAATTCACCAACCCCTCCAGCAGCCAGCAATGGGCGGATGAGGTCGCCCAGAGCAACGGTCTCGGCACCAAGCAGTACGTCCTGGCCGTGTCGACAGACGGGCGGCAGTACTACATCTCCGCCGACACGAGCGGGCCGATGTCGGCGGATCAGCTGGATGCCGTCGAGGCCACCATCGTGGCGCCGCTGCGTGCCGGCGACTACGCCGGTGCGGCCACGACAGCCGCCGACGGCTTCCAATCCGCGTTAGGCGGTTCCGCAGGCGCCGGCGGCTTCCCGGTCGCGATCGTCGTGATCCTGGTGATCCTCGTCGTCGTCGGCATCGTCGTCTGGCTGATCGTGCGCAGGCGCCGCAAGACCCCCGCGGTCGCCCGGGGTGCTGGCGGTCCCGCGTCATCGCTCGACCAGCTCGACACGCAGGAGCTGGCCCGACGCGCGTCATCGGCGCTCGTCGACACCGACGATGCGATCAAGACGAGCGAGCAGGAGCTGGGCTTCGCGAGCGCCCAATTCGGGGATGCCGCGGCAGCCGACTTCGAGAAGGCGCTCGCCGCCGCCAAGGGCAACCTGAACCAGGCGTTCACGCTCAAGCAGCAGCTCGACGACTCCGAGAAGGACACCGATCAGCAGACGCGCGCGTGGAACATCCAGATACTGCAGCTCTGCGAGCAGGCGAACGCCTCACTCGATGAGAAGGCTGCGGCATTCGATGAGCTCCGCCAACTCGAGAAGAACGCTCCTGAGGCTCTCGCACGCGTCCAGCAGCAGCGCACGGCCGCCTTCACCGCACTCGAGGTGGCCGCGGCGCACCTCGCCGAACTCTCGGCACGCTACGCGCCCGAGGCGCTCTCCACGGTGGCCGACAACCCCTCGCAGGCGCGTGAGCGCATCGCCTTCGCCGACGCTCAGCTCGCTCAGGCGCAGACCGCGATCACGGCCGGCGACGGCGGGGCTGCGGCCGTCAGCATCCGTGCCGCAGAGGAGTCCGTCGCCCAGGCAGGGCTCCTGGAGCAGGCGATCGACAAGCTCGGGAGCGACCTCGAGGAGGGCGAACGAAACGCCGCCGCCCTCGTGACCGAGCTCGAGGGCGACATGGCCGCAGCAGCCGCGCTGCCCGATCCCGACGGCCGGGTGGCGGCGACCATCGCCGCGACCCGCGCGCAGGTCGACGCCGCCAAGGCGGGCCTCGCCGGCACCGCCACCCGGCCGCTCGCGATCCTGCAGTCGCTCGAGGCCGCCAATGCGCAGATCGACGGCGTCGTGCAGGGAGTGCGGGATGCTGCGGCCCAGGCCCAGCGCACCCAGCAGATGCTCGGCCAGACGATCATGCAGGCGCAGGCGCAGGTATCGGCCGCCGAGGATTACATCACTGCCCGCCGTGGCGCGGTCGGCGCGCAGGCCCGGACGCGCCTGGCCGAAGCCGGCGCTTCGCTCGTGCAGGCCCAGCAGCTGCAGGCGACCGACCCCGCGCAGGCCCTGCAGGAGGCGCAGCGGGCGAACCAGCTGGCCGGCCAGGCCATCCAGTACGCGCAGACCGACGTCGGGTCGTTCCAGAGTCCCGGCGCGGGCGGCATGCTCGGCGGCGCGTCCAACGGTGGCGGCGGGGGTGGCGGCGGGATGCTCGGCGCGGTGCTCGGCGGGATCGTCATCAACTCGATGCTCGGCGGGGGCGGCGGTCGCTCATCCGCGGGCTCGGCGGGCGGCATGCTCGGCGGCGGATCCCGCTCGAGCGGCGGCCCTCGCTTGAGCCCCGGCAGCTTCGGTGGCGGCGGCACGCGCGGCCGCCGCGGAGGAGGCAGATTCTGACGCCCGCGACTGCGCACGCGACCACCACATCTTTCACGACTTTCACGACGCCCCATACCTCTCGATAGGAAGGAACCCCGATGGCAAAGCAATCCATCTTCGGCCGCATCTCGACCCTCATGAAGGCGAACATCAACTCGATGCTCGACTCCGCGGAAGACCCGGAGAAGATGCTCGACCAGCTCGTCCGCGACTTCACCAACAACATCGTCGACGCTGAGTCGGCGATCGCCGAGACGATCGGCAACCTGCGGCTGCTCGAGCGCGACAACGCCGAAGACGTCCAGGCGGCGGCGGAGTGGGGCAACAAGGCCATCGCCGCCAGCCGCAAGGCCGACGAGCTGCGCGCGAGCGGCAGCACCGCCGACGCCGACAAGTTCGACAACCTCGCCAAGATCGCGCTGCAGCGCCAGATCAGCGAGGAGAACCAGGCCAAGGCCACCGCTCCGCAGATCGCCGCGCAGACCCAGGTCGTCGATCAGCTCAAAGACGGCCTGAACGGCATGAAGGCCAAGCTCGAGCAGCTGAAGTCGAAGCGGGCCGAGCTGCTTGCACGCGCCAAGACCGCCGAGGCGCAGAACAAGGTCGTCGATGCGGTCAAGTCGATCGACGTCATGGACCCGACGAGCGAACTCGGCCGGTTCGAAGACAAGATCCGCCGCCAGGAGGCCCTCGCCGCCGGAAAGCAGGAACTGGCCGCGTCGAGCCTGGATGCGCAGTTCAACAGCCTCGACGACCTCGGCGAGCTGACCGAGGTCGAGGCGCGGCTGGCCGCCCTCAAGGTCGGATCGACCACTTCGCAGGCCGCGATCAACGCCCCGACGGCGCCTTACACGCCGTAACAGCGATGCGACAGCGGGCGTCCTCCAAGTCGAGGGCGCCCGCTTCGTCGTCGTACGGGCGGCGTCGTGTTCGCCGTGCGCGCACACCGGACACATCGCCCGTAGACCCGAGTGCGGCAGGATGAGCGCATGACCCGTTTCGTCGTCGCCCCGCAGTGGCAGGGATCATCGTCGGCGCGCGCGATGCAGCTGATCGACGGTGCACTCGCGATCGCCGAAGACCTGCCGCGCTCCACGACCACGGTCCTGGAGGTCCCCGCCGAGGCGGGCGAGAGCCTGGGGACGGGCGTCCGGCGCCTGAGCTCGCTCACGCGGGTGCGCGCCGCCATCGAGCAGTCGATCGCCTCGGGTGAGGGCCCCGCGCTCGTGGTCGGCGGAGACTGCGGCGTGGCGCTGGCCGGCGTGGCCGCGGTCGCGGGGCCCGACCTCGCGGTCATCTGGATGGGCGCCCACGTCGACCTGAACACTCCCGACACCTCGTCATCGGGAGCCTTCCACGGCATGGTGCTGCGTTCGATCCTCGGCGACGGAGTGGACGGCATGAGGCTGGCGCCCGGCACGATCACGCCCGATCGCGTGATCCTGACGGGGACTCGCGAGATGGAACTCGAAGAGGAGTTGTACGTCGATGCGACCGGCATCCGCGTCATCTCCGTCGCCGAGCTGGCCGATCCCGAAATCCTCGCCGACGCGGTCGCCCGCACCGGCGCCGCCCGCGTCTACATCCACGTCGACCTCGACGTGCTCGACCCAGGCGAAGTGAGCGGCCTCACTCACCCCGTGCCGTTCGGCGCCACGCCCGCCCAGGTCGTCGCGGCGATCCGCGCGGTCCGGGCTCGCCTGCCCCTCGCCGGCGCGTCGCTGGCGGAGTTCTCGCCGTCGTCGTCGGAGGCGGCGGTCGAAGACCTCGGTACGATCCTGCGCATCGTCGGGGCGCTCGCATGAGCCCGATCCCGACCCCGCCCGCCGACTGGCGCGAGGCGGCCGAGCGCGCCGTCGACCGCGGCCGAAGACTCGACCGCTTCATCCCCGCCTTCCTGCTCGACTCGCAGATCAGTCTCGTCGGGTACTGGTACGGCACCGCGGTCGGCTGGGTGTGGGGGTCGATCTGGAGCACGGGTCGCGTCGAGCGGCGCGCGGGCATGTGGGTGTTCCGCGGGATGCCGAGCTGGGCGTTCCCGCGCGGCGGCGTATGCGCGGGAGGATGCTTCCTGACCGGCGATGCTCCGGTGACCGACGCACTCCTGCGCCACGAGGCCACCCACATGCGGCAGTGGCGCCGCTACGGCTTCCTGATGCCGGTGCTGTACCGGCTCGCCGGCCGCGACGCTCTGCGCAACCGCTTCGAGATCGAGGCGGGCTTGGCCGACGGCAATTACGTCCCGCGCGGAGCCTGAGCCGTCCCCACCCGGTGCACCTGGCGGCCGAGCACGATCACGACCGCGAGCGGGATGACGATCCAGAACAGGTTGGGCAGGATCGCGACCATCAGGAACCCGACGAGGTTGCCGCTCTCCAGCGACTGACGCGTCATCTCCAGTCCGCTGGATGCTTCGACCAGGAAGTAGATCACGGTCTTCCAGAAGGTCGCGGTCGTCACGATCAGCGCGAGCACGACGCCGGAGAAGCGCTTGGCCTTCGTCAGCGCCCAGACGATGACGATCACCTCGAGCAGGTTCGCCCAGCTCTGCGCACTGCCGAACGCGTCGAAGCCGGCATAGCGGTGGTCGAAGCTCGAGTAGAAGACGTGACCCGGCCACATCCCGGCGAGCGGTCCGCCCGCGTGGGAGAGCGGGCCCAGCAGCACGTAGCAGGCGTCGTAGGTCTGGATGATGGCCGAGATGGTCAGCCAGACGATGATCCACGTCGGAAGCCGCAGATCGCGCGGATCGACGAGCCGGGGGGTTTCGACGGAGGTCGTAGGGGCGCTCATGGCCCCGAGATTAGTGCGAAGCGCAGCTCACCGCGCGGTCGACAGGCCGAATCGCTCGGGCGTGTGGATGCCCTCTGCCGCGATCCCGAGTCGGTCGGTCAGGTGATCGACGATGTCGGCGGTGCCGAGGTAGCCCCCCAGGAGGAAGATGCGCGTGCCTGTGCCCGTGCCGGCGGAGTGGCCATCGGTGTGGTCGGGGTCGCCGCAGAGCATCTCGTCCGCCCATGCGGTCACCGCACGCGACAGCGCCTCACCGGGCACGCAGCCCCGGCTGGTGCCGGGGGCACCCGAGCGGACCGCGCGATCCAGCCACGTGACGGTCATGCGCGCCGGAATGTCGAGCTGGGTCTGCCACGAGGCATCCGGGATCTCGATGAAGACCCGTCCGGTCGAACACATCGGCAGCGTCGCCAGCAGCACCTCGAGGTCGGACAGCGAGGTCTCGTCTGCGGTGATCAGATGCTGCACCCGGGTGTGGCGCGATGCGCGGCAGGCGCTGGCGTTGTGCTCGGTGGACGTGAGCTCGAGGGATGTGGTCATGACGAAGTCAGTATACCCTCACAAAGGATTGCCTAACCTGTGCATTCCGCCTCACCCGCAGCTCACGGTCGCGGCGGTACCGGATACCGCCCCGCGATCGCGACCCGGTTGAACGCGTTGATCGACACGAGGATCCAGCTCAGGGCCACGTACTCCTCCTCGCTCAGGATGCCGCCGACATGGTCGTACACCTCGTCGGGGATGCCGTCGTCGTGGATGAAGGTGAACGACTCGGTCAGTTCGAGGGCCGCGCGCTCGCGATCGGTGAACACACCCGACTCGCGCCACGTGGGCAGCTGCGTGATGTCATCGACGCCGACACCCGCCGCAACCGCCCGATCGACGTGGATGCGCACGCAGTACGCACAGCCGTTCAGCTGCGACGCATGGATCTGGATGAGCTCCTTGAGCCGATCGTCGATGCCGTGTGCGGTGGCGAGCGCACCGACCGTCTTGGAGAACGCTTCGAGGGCCTTGTACGACTCCGGTGCGGAGCGGGAGAGGTGCACGCGGCGTTCTTCCGTCATGCCTCCAGCCTAGCCAGCCGGGCCGCGGCTGTGCCCGGGGGTTTACCGGAGCGCCAGAATGGATGCGTGACAGACACCGATTTCGACGAGTTCTCGTTCCTCGGGGGCCAGGCCGCGGACGCGGGCATCGCAGGGCCCCTCCCCCGCACGGAGCGCCTGAACCTCAGCCTCCCCGACGGCCGCACGCTCAGCGCGCTGCGCTACACCCCGCAAGACAGTGCCCCAGGCGCGCTCCCGGTCGTCACATTCCTCCACGGCGCAGGGCTGAACGCCCACACGTGGGACACGACGATCCTCGCGCTCGGCCTGCCCGCCCTCGCGATCGATCTGGCCGGCCACGGCGACTCGTCGTGGCGCGACGACTATGCGTATGTCGCACGGGTGCTCGCCCCCGATGTCGTGGCGGCGATGCAGGAGTGGACGGATGCTCCGCAGCTGCTGGTCGGACAGTCGCTGGGCGGGCTGACCGCCGCGGCGGTCGCGGCCGCCCGGCCCGACCTCGTGCGCGAGCTGGTCGTCATCGACATCACGCCGGGGGTCGACCCCTCGGCGGGGCCGACGCAGATCCGCGACTTCTTCGCCGGGCCGACGGACTGGGCCTCGCGCGATGAGCTCGTCGACCGCGCCCTCGCCTTCGGGCTCGGGGGATCCCGCGCGGCAGCGGAGCGCGGCGTGTACCTCAACTCCCGCGTGCGGCCGGACGGGCGCGTGGAGTGGAAGCATCATTTCGCCCATCTCGCGGCCGCGATGGCCGCGGCCGCGGCGACGGCACCGGAGGGCGCCGCGCCGGCGGATGCCGTATCGGCAGTCCTCGGCGAGTCCGGGTGGGACGACCTCGCCGGCGCCACCGCGCCCACGACCCTCATCCGCGGCGACCGCGGTTACGTCACGGAGGCGGACGCCGAAGAGTTCGCGCGACGGATGCCCGCAGCATCCGTCGAACTGATGTCGTCGGGGCACAACGTACAGGAGGAGCAGCCCGTGCAGCTCGGCCGCCGCCTTCGCGAGGCGCTCGCGAACGCCTAACACTTCGGCGTCGTTCGCGGTAACGCACGGCGCTTCACCCTCGCCGCGACCCTAGGCTTGTCTCTCGCACCCGACTCGTCGATTCCCCGGCATCGTGGTTCAGCACTACGGTGCGGCATCGCGGCCCGAACCGCGACACCGCGGCCCTGCGAAAGGATTCCCCATGTTCCGCCGTACCGCCCTCACCGCCGCAGCGATGCTCGCCGCCGGCGCGCTGCTCCTCTCGGCCTGCTCCGGCGGCGCGGCGCCTTCCGCCAGCGGCACCGGCGCAGCCGATCCGGACGCCAAGATCACCGTGGGGCTCGTGCTGGAGCCGACGAACCTCGACATCCGCCACACGAGCGGTGCCGCGCTCGAGCAGGTGCTGATCGACAACATCTACCAGGGCCTGGTCACCCGCACGCAGGACAACGAGATCGCGCCCGCGCTGGCCACCGACGACACGGTCTCGGATGACGGCCTGACGTACACGTTCACGCTCGCGCAGGGCGTGAAGTTCCACGACGGCACCGACCTCACCGTCGATGACGTCGTGCACTCGCTCGCCCAGGTCAAGGACGACAAGACAGTGATCGGGCACGACGCCTTCGCCGGCGTCACCTCGATCGCCGCCGACGGCACCGACAAGGTCGTCGTCACACTCGCCGCTCCCGACCAGAACTTCCTCTTCACCCTCACGGGCCCGGCGGGGCTCGTGTTCAAGACCGGAGACACCACCGACCTGAAGGTCGCCGAGAACGGCACCGGACCCTTCACACTCGTGAAGTGGACCCAGGGCGACAGCATCGAGTTCGCGCGCAACGACGCGTACTGGGGGAAGAAGGCCGGAGTGGCAGGCGTCGTGTTCGACTACATCCCCGACTTCACCGCCGGCGTCAACGCCGCCCTCGACGGCAGTCTCGACGTCCTGACCGCGGTCGACCCCAACCTCGCCTCGCAGCTGGACGGCCAGCAGGGCTTCGCGCTGACCACCGGGAAGACGACCGACAAGGGAACGCTCGCGTTCAACAACCAGCGCGCGCCGCTGAACGACGTGCGCGTGCGCCAGGCCCTGCGCCTCGCGATCAATCACGACGACCTGGTGACGGCGATCGGAGCCGGCCAAACGCTCTACGGGCCGATTCCCGAGCTCGACCCGGGCTACGAGGATCTCTCGGACGTCGTCTCGTACGATCCCGATCAGGCGAAAGCCCTGCTGGCCAAGGCCGGCGTGAGCAATCTCGCGCTGACCCTCACCATCCCCTCCTTCTACGGCACGACCGTTCCGCAGGTGCTCGTCTCGGACTTCAACGCCATCGGTGTCGACCTCACCGTCGACTCGGTCGAATTCAGCACCTGGCTGCAGGACGTCTACACCAACCACGACTACGACCTGAGCTTCGTGCTGCACGTCGAGCCGCGCGACTTCGGCAACTTCGCGAACCCGGACTACTACTTCGGCTACGACAACCCCCAGGTCCAGTCCCTCTACGCGCAGGCACTCGCGGAGGTCGACCCGGCCAAGTCGGCCGACCTGCTCGCGCAGGCTGCCCGCATCGTATCGGAGGATGCCGCCGCGGACTGGCTCTACAACGGCGCGACCATCACGGCCGTGAACTCGACGGTGAACGGATTCCCGGTGGATTCGATCAACTCGCGGATCAATCTCGCCGGCGTGACCGCATCGACCGACTAGGAACGTCGCCGGAGTGCTCCGCTACACGTTGACACGGGCTGCCCTGCTGCTGGTGGGGCTGATCGTGGCCAGCGTGCTCATCTTCCTCTCGCTGCGGGTGCTGCCCGGCGATGTCGCGCAGCTGATCGCCGGCACTCAGGGCACGCCCGCACAGGTCGCGGCGATCCGGGAGAGTCTGGGGCTCGACCGCCCCCTTCCGCTCCAGTACCTGGAATGGATGGGCGGAGTGCTCCGCGGCGACCTGGGCACGTCGCTCGTGACCGGTTCGTCGGTCGGCGCCGAGCTGGCGCAGAAGGCGCAGGTCAGCATCCCGCTCGGGATCATGGCGCTGATCATCGCGGTGGTGTTCAGCGTTCCGTTGGGCGTGCTGTCGGCGGTGCGCCGCGGGCGCGGCGACGGAACGGCCCTGAGCGTCGGCTCGCAGGCGCTGGCGGCCGTGCCGGTCGTCTGGGCCGGCATGATGCTCGTCGTCGTCTTCGCGGTATGGCTCGGCTGGCTGCCGGCGCAGGGCTTCCCGCGTGACGGATGGGCCGACCCCGCCGCGGCTTTCCGCTCCCTTGTGCTTCCCGCCCTCACGATCGGGATCGTGGAGGGCGCGATGCTCATGCGGTTCGTGCGCAGCGCAACGCTGCAGGCGATCGGCCAGGACTACGTCCGCACAGCCGCAGCCAAGGGTCTCACCCGCAACACGGCCTTGATCCGCCACGGCCTGCCCAACGTCGCCCTCTCGGTCATCACGGTGCTGGGCCTGCAGGTCGCCGGCATCGTCGTGGGAGCCGTGGTGATCGAGCAACTGTTCACACTGCCGGGCATCGGGAGGATGCTGGTCGCCGACGTCGGCGCACGCGATCTGCCGAAAGTGCAGGGCGAGCTGCTGCTGCTGACCGGATTCGTGCTCGTGGTCGGGTTCGCCGTCGACCTCCTGCATCGTGCCCTTGACCCCCGTCAGAGGGAGACGTCGTGACAGATCCGGCCATCGAGACAGGTGCAGCCCGCTCCCTCCGGCGCTCCTCTTGGCTCGCGCGCCTCTGGTCGCTGTCGACCGGACGTTTCGGCCTCATCGTGGTGGCCGCGGTGATCGTCACCGCGATCGTGTCGCTCGTGTGGACGCCGTTCGACCCGCAGAAGACCGACATCCCCGGCCGTTGGGCCCTCCCGGGCTGGCCGCACCTGCTCGGGACCGACGGTTCGGGGCGCGATCTGTTGAGCCTCCTGATGGCCGGTTCGCGCACGACGATCATCGTCGCGGTCGGCGCGGGAACCATCGCCACGGTGATCGGCGTCGCGCTCGCGGCGCTCGGAGCGCTGAGCACGCGGTGGGTGCGGGAATCGGTCGCCGTGTTCGTCGACATCCTGATCGCCTTCCCCGTGCTGATCATCGCGATGATGATCTCGGCCCTGTTCGGCGGGTCACTGTGGGTCGTCATCTGGGCGGTGGGCATCGGATTCGGCGTGAACATCGCCCGCGTCACCCGCCCCGAGCTGCGCCGCGTGCTGCAGACCGACTTCGTCCTCGCGGGCCGCGCGTCGGGTCTCACATCCGCGCAGAACCTCTGGCGCCACCTCATGCCCAACGTCGCGCCCGTGTTCATCGTCCAGCTGTCGTGGGGCATGGCCGTCGCGGTGCTGGCCGAGGCGGGCCTGTCGTATCTCGGGTTCGGCGCCTCTGTGACCGAACCGTCGTGGGGCCTTCTGCTGGCCGATCTGCAGCGCTACATCGCGGTGTACCCACTGTCGGTGGTCTGGCCGGGCCTGACCATCACGGTGACGGTACTCGGGCTGAACCTCCTGGGCGACGCGCTGCGCGAAGCGACCGATCCCACCCTGTCGCACGGCACCGACCCCCTGCATCCCCCACGCGGCTCGATCCGGCACGTTCCAGGGGTCATCTCGTGAGCCTCGAAGTGCAGGGCCTCACCGTCGACATCGCCGGGCGCCGGGTTGTCGACGGCGTGTCGTTCGACGTGCCCGATGGTGCACGCGTCGGGCTGATCGGCGAGTCAGGATCGGGCAAGTCGCTCACCGCGCTCGCGATCCTGGGCCTGCTGCCCGACGGCGCGAGCGCCGGAGGAAGCGTGCGGTGGGACGGTCGCGAGCTGATCGGCCTCGCCGATCGCGAGCTCGCCGAGCTGCGCGGCGATGAGATCGGCATCGTCTTCCAGGAGCCGCGCACGGCGCTGAACCCGATCCGCACCGTGGGACGCCAGATCGCCGAGTCGATCAGGATCCACGAGAAGGTGCCCAAACGCGAAGCGCTCGCCCGCGCCGTCGCCGAGGCATCCCGCGTCGCCCTTCCCGATCCGCAGCGCATCGTCGACCGCTACCCGCATCAGCTCTCCGGTGGGCAGCGCCAGCGCGTTGCGATCGCGATGGCGCTGGCGTGCCGGCCGCGGCTGCTGATCGCGGACGAGCCGACCACCGCGCTGGATGTCACGATCCAGGCCGAGGTGCTCGAGCTTCTGCGCACGCTCGTGGAGGACGACGGCATGGGACTCGTGTTCATCACGCACGACCTGGCCGTGCTCTCGCAGATCGCCACCTACGGCGTCGTGCTCGAGGATGGTCGCGTGGTCGAAGCCGGACCCGTCGCGCAGCTGCTGAGCACGCCCGTCTCACCGGTCACGCAAGGCCTGCTGCGTGATGCCACCGCCACCCTCTGGCGACCGGGAGGCATCGGATGATCGACCCCCAGCCCGAGATCCTCCTGCGCGGGCGCGCACTCACGCGCAGATTCGCGCTCCCGAAAGAGTCGCTGTTCGAGCGCGCGCGCGTGGCGACCGCGCTCGACGACGTCGACATCGACGTCCGCGCCGGTTCGGCTGTCGGCATCATCGGTGAATCCGGATCGGGCAAATCCACCCTCATCCGGCTGCTGCTCGCTCTGGATGCACCGACGGCAGGAACCGTCGAGTTCGAAGGACGACCCGTGGATGCTGCGGCCGGCGCGCGGCAGCTGCACTGGCTGCGCCGCCAGACGGGGATCGTCTTCCAGGATCCGTACGCGTCGCTGGACCCGCGGATGAGCGTGGGCCGGATCGTCGGCGAGCCGCTCTGGGCTCTCGGGATCGAAGGGGATCGGCGCACGCGGGTGCGCCAGGTCCTCGACGAAGTGGGCCTGGAAGCCGACATGGCCACGCGCTTCCCGCACGAGTTCTCCGGCGGCCAGCGCCAGCGGATCGCGCTCGCGCGGGCGATCGCCCACCGCCCTCGGCTCCTGGTGGGCGACGAGCCGCTCTCAGCGCTCGATGTCACGGTTCGCGCGCAGATCCTCGAGCTGCTCGCCGAGCTCCGGGTGCGCGAGAACCTCACGCTCGTCATGGTGTCGCACGACATCGGCGTCGTGCAGAACCTGTGCGATGAGGTCATCGTGATGAAGGACGGACACATTGTCGAGGCGGGTGCGACCGCGAGGGTGCTGCAGCAGCCGCAGGCCGACTACACCCGCCGGCTGCTCGCGTCGATCCCCGCAATCGACCCCGGATCACCCTGACGCAGTCGGAGGGTCGGGCTAGCCTCGAACCATGACGCACGCGATCGTTCCGCCCTACCTGCTCGCCCGCATCGCCAGCGTGCAGGAGCCGACGTGGGCGCACGCGGCGGAGGCCGCCCGCACCACCCTGGCGGCCTCGCGGGACTACCACACCCCGCGCACCCGGCTGCGCCTGTCGATCGACGCTCCGGGCACCCTGGTCGCGGAAGCTGCCCCCGCGCCCGACCGCACGATCTTCGACGCGAAGGGCCGCGAGACCCTGCCGGGCACCCGTGTGCGGGGCGAAGACGATCCGCCGACCGCCGACGAAGCGGTCGATGAGGCGTTCGACGGCCTGGGCGCCACCTTCGACTTCTACTCCCAGGCCTATGGGCGCAACGGCATCGACGCTGCCGGAGGAGCCCTCGAGGCGACCGTCCACTACGGGCGCAACTACGACAACGCGTTCTGGAACGGCGAGCGCATGGTGTTCGGCGACGGTGACGGCGAGGTCTTCACCGGTTTCACCGGCTCGCTCACCGTGATCGCGCACGAGCTCACCCACGGGGTCACCGAGCACGAGGGGGGCCTGGACTACTCCGGTCAGTCCGGCGCGCTGAACGAGTCGCTGTCCGACGTGTTCGGCGCGCTCGTCGAGCAGTACGCACTCACGCAGACCGTCGAGGCCGCGAGCTGGCTCATCGGCGCGGGCATCTTCACCCCGGCGGTGCAGGGCACAGCCCTCCGCTCGCTCAAGGCACCCGGCACGGCGTACGACGACGACGTGCTCGGGCGCGACCCCCAGCCGGCGCACATGGACCATTACGTGAAGACGACCGACGACAACGGCGGCGTCCACATCAACTCCGGCATCCCGAATCATGCGTTCTACCTGACCGCGTCCGCGCTCGGCGGCCATGCATGGGAGCGGGCGGGGCTCATCTGGTACCGCGCCCTCACCGGCGACCTGCCCTCTTCGGCCGATTTCGCGACGTTCGCCGCCGCCACCCTGAAGGCGGCGGGGGCGGAGTACGGTGAGACCTCGAAGGAGGCCGCCGCCGTCCGCGCCGGATGGGTCGGAGTCGGTGTGCTCGAAGATGACCGCTCGAGGACCGCACGCGGGTGACGCGGATGCTGCGGCGTCGCCCGCGCACGTCACGGTCACGGTGACCCGCACCGGCGGATTCGCGGGGCTCCGGCGAGAGTGGAGCGCCGCGCCGCCCGCCGACCAGACGTTGCAGTGGATCGCGCTGATCCGCAGCTGCCCCTGGGAGGCTGTGGCTGTGGCCCTAGCCGGCGAGCCGCGGGGCGCCGACCGGTTCGTGTGGCGCATCCGCGCGCAGTGCGGGCCGGACGAGCTGGCCGCAGACCTCGCCGACGATGATGTCAGCGGGCCGTGGCTCGACCTCGTCGACGTCGTGCGCGGCACCGCGTCGAAGTCGTAGCGGTCACCGGCCGAACAGGCCCCGCTTCTTGGCCGGCTTGAGGTGCTTCTGCAGTGAGATCGTGCCGAGCCAGCGGCCGAACTTGTAACCGACCCGGCCCATCCTCCCCACCTCGACGAATCCGAGCTTCTCGTGCAGGGCGATGGATGCCTCGGCGCCTTTGTCGCTGACGATCGCGACCATCTCGCGGATCCCGGCGGCTTCGCTCGCGGCGATCAGAGCCACCAGCAGCGCGCGCCCCAGACCCTTTCCCGCGGCGGCGTGCCCGAGGTAGATCGAGTTCTCCACACTGAACCGGTACGCGGATTTGGTGGACAGCGGAGAGACGAGTGCGTAGCCCAGGATCTGCCCGCTCGGAGACTCGGCGACCAGGAACGGCATCCCGAGCTTCGCGAGGTGCTCGAACTTCTCGCGCCACTGCGCGAGGCTCCACTTCTTCTCGTCGAAAGTCACCACCGAGTTGGTGACGTAGTAGTTGTAGATCTCGCGGATGTCGGGAATGTCACGCGGCTCCGCCGAGCGGATCTCGTACGCGAACGGGGTTTCGACGGCCTGAGGGCGGAGGTGCCGCGGCAGCACGCGCCGCTTGTCGTATTCCTCCTCGAGCATGCCGAAATCCTATGCCGTCCGGGACGTTCCGCGAGCCTCAGTCCGGCAGTCGCCAGTCGACCGGCTCCGCACCCTGCGCGGCGAGGAGCTCGTTCGCGCGCGAGAACGGCCGCGAGCCGAAGAATCCCCTGCTGGCCGAGAGCGGGGACGGGTGGGCGGACTCGATGATCGGCGTCGCACCCAGGAGCGGGCGCAGGTTCGCCGCATCCCTCCCCCACAGGATCGCCACGAGCGGGCGATCGCGTGCCACGAGCTCACGGATCGCGTGCTCGGTCACCTTCTCCCATCCCCAGCCGCGGTGGGATGCCGGTGCCCCGGGCGCGACGGTGAGCACGCGGTTCAGCAGCATGACGCCCTGATCGCTCCAGCCCGACAGGTCCCCGTGGGAGGCGGGTGGGATGCCGAGATCGGTCTCACGCTCCCGGTAGATGTTCGCGAGGCTGCGCGGCAGCGGTCGCACGTGCCGGTCGACGGCGAACGAGAGCCCGATGGGGTGGCCCGGCGTCGGATAGGGATCCTGGCCGACGATGAGCACCTTGACGGCGTCGCGCGGGCGCGCGAAGGCGCGCAGGACCAGGTCGCCCGCGGGCAGGTAGTGGCGACCGGCGGCCACCTCGGCGCGCAGGCGATCACCGACGGCGGCGATGTCTGGCCCGACCGGCGCGAGCGACAAGGCCCACTCGGGGTCGATCAATCCGGCGTCGGCCAGTTGGCCCAGACTCATCGCCATCGCCTCAGGCGGCATCCTCTTCGATGACCGATCCCCGCGACGACCACGGGAAGTCGATCCACAGCGCCGTCTCGCGCCACGAGTAGTCGGGCATCGCGACGGATCCGGGCTTGGTGTACACCGTGGCCGACCGCACCTCCGCGCCGGCGTCGCGCAGCAGCGCGACGGCGAGTGCGAGCGTCCGGCCGCTGTCGGCGACATCGTCGACCAGCAGCACGCGCCTGCCCTCGAGGTAGGTGATGTCCAGGGCCGGCGGAAGAATCTCCGGGGCATCGAGCACTTCGCCGACGCCGGTGTAGAACTCCACGTTGAGCGCGCCGCAGTTCTTCGCACCGAGCGCGTACGCGATCGCGCCGCCGGGGAGGAGCCCGCCGCGCGCGATCGCCACGACGACCTCCGGTTCGAAGCCGTCGGCCACGATAGTCCGGGCGATGTCGCGCGTCGCCGCGCCGAATGCGTCCCAGGTCAGGGTTTCGCGCACCGGCGCGCCGTGCGTCGCGCCCTCGAGCACCTCGGTCATCAGCATCCTCTCGCTGTCCTCAGCGTAGAGCGGTCACACGTGCGGCGGGCGCACGCGCAGCGGTCCGCGGGTGAGCAGGTGCTGCGCGGACTGGGCCACCGGGCGCATCGTGATCAGGTCGAGGTTGACGTGCGCCGGGGAGTTCAGCGCGTAGGCGATCACGTCGGCCACGTCGGCTGCGACCAGCGGAGCCTCGACGCCGTTGTAGACCGCGTCTGCCGCGTCGGCGTCTCCGCCGAGCCGGTTCACCGTGAACTCCTCGGTCCGCACCATCCCCGGCGCGACCTCGACGACGCGGATCGGCTCACCGGCGAGCTCGAGCCGGAGCGCGTGGGCGAGCATCGACTCGCCGGCCTTGGCGGCGTTGTACCCCGCGCCGCCCGGATACGCCGTCTGCGCAGCGGTGGAGGTCACGAAGACGGTGTCGGCATGCCCATCGGATGCTGCGGCCGCGCGCAGCTGCGGAAGCAGAGCCGCGACGAGCCGCTGGGTGGCCACCACGTTGATCTGGAACATCCACTCCCAGTCTTCGGCGTATCCGTCCTCCACCCGCTCGGTGCCGCGTGCGCCGCCCGCGACCTGCACGAGCGCGTGGACGGGTCCGGTCTCGGCGAGCCACACGGCGAGCGCATCGACGTCGGCCTGCGCGGTCAGGTCTGCCGCGAACCCGGTGATCCCGGCATCCGCCTGCAACGCATCCAGCCGGTCGGCGCGGCGTGCGACGCCCACCACATCCCAGCCGCTCGCCCGCAGCGCACGCGCCGTCGCCTCACCGATCCCGGAGCTCGCCCCGGTCACCACCGCTCGTCGTGCCATGTGTTCCCCCTGCTGTCTCCGCTCAAGGCTACCCAGGCGCAGCGACCGGATTGTGTTACGTAACATTGCCCGTCCGTTGTCGACGGAGGATGCCGCACCTACGCTCGCAATCAGACCCGGCGCATCGGCGCAACCGTGGTCCCACCCGAGCGAAGCAGGAGCACGGCCATGGCACTCCCCGAGAACTGGCGTTTCGAGACCAAGCAGATCCACTCGGGCGCCGCGCCCGATCCGGTCACCAAGGCTCGCGCCACTCCCATCTACCAGACGACCTCCTACGTGTTCGACAGCGCCGATCACGCCGCGAACCTGTTCGCGCTCGCTGAATTCGGCAATATCTACACGCGCATCCAGAACCCCACCCAGGACGTCGTCGAGCAGCGCCTCGCGGCGCTCGAAGGCGGAACCGGCGCCCTGCTGGTCGCGAGCGGCCAGGCCGCCGAGACCTACGCCGTCCTCAACATCGCCGAGGCCGGCGACCACATCGTGTCGTCGTCGTCGATCTACGGCGGCACGTACAACCTCTTCAAGTACACGCTCGCCAAGCTCGGCATCGAGACGACGTTCGTCGAGAATCAGGACGACGCCGAGGAGTGGGCCGCCGCCGTGCGCCCCAACACCAAGCTGTTCTTCGCCGAGACCATCGGCAACCCCAAGATCAACATCCTCGACATCCGCAAGGTCGCCGACGTGGCGCACACCAACGGCGTTCCGCTGATCGTCGACAACACGATCGCGACCCCGTACCTGATCAAGCCGTTCGAGTTCGGTGCCGACATCGTCGTGCACTCGGCCACGAAGTTCCTCGGCGGCCACGGCACGACGATCGGCGGCATCATCGTCGACGGCGGCACGTTCGAGTGGTCGAAGAACGTCGACAAGTTCCCGGGCCTCACCGTCCCCGACCCGTCGTACCACGGCGCCAGCTACACGGCAGCCGTCGGCGATGGTCTCGCGTACATCATCAAGGCGCGCGTGCAGCTGCTGCGCGACCTCGGTGCCGCGATCGCCCCGATCAGCGCATGGCTGCTCATCCAGGGCATCGAGACCCTGTCGCTGCGCATCGAGCGGCACGTGCAGAATGCACAGGAGATCGCCGAATGGCTCGAGAATCGCGATGACGTCGCGTCGGTGAACTACTCCGGCCTGCCGACCTCGCCGTGGTACGCGACTGCCAACCAGTACGCGCCCAAGGGCGTCGGCGCCGTCCTGTCGTTCGAGCTGAAGGGCGGAGTGGAGGCCGGGCGCGAGTTCGTCAACAGCCTGACCCTCTTCAGCCACCTCGCCAACATCGGCGACGTGCGCTCGCTCGTGATCCACCCGGCCTCGACGACCCACTCGCAGCTCACCCCTGAGCAGCAGCTGACCTCGGGGGTCACGCCCGGGCTCGTGCGTCTCTCGGTCGGACTCGAGAACATCGACGACCTCGAGGCCGACCTCGAGCAGGCGCTGGACGCCGCCCGTCGCGTTGCGGAGGCCGCGCGCGCCTGACGCAACCCGCATTGCCCGCCTGACCCGAGACGCCCTTCGTGCACGACACGAAGGGCGTCTCGCGTCCGGTGAGCGGGCGTGGATGACGCGCGAAGGGTCAGACGTTGCGGTGTGCGCGGTAGTACTGGATCAGCGCCTGGGTCGAGGCATCCTGCTTCACGAGAGCATCACGAGCGTCATCACCGGCACCGTCGCCCTCGATCGCCGGCGCGATCTGCAGCGCGAGCTGCTTGCCGAGCTCGACGCCCCACTGGTCGAAGGAGTTGATGCCCCAGATCGTGCCCTGCGTGAACACGATGTGCTCGTAGAGCGCGATCAGCTGACCGAGGACAGACGGGGTCAGCGCCGGGGCGATGATCGACGTCGTGGGGCGGTTGCCCGAGAAGGTGCGCGCAGCCACCAGCGCTCCGGTGGTGCCCTCGGCCTCGACCTCTTCCGCGGTCTTGCCGAACGCGAGCGCCTTGGTCTGGGCGAGGAAGTTCGCCAGGAACAGCGCGTGCACGTCACGCCCGTCGTCGGCGAGCGGGTAGGCGGGGTTCGCGAACGCGATGAAATCGGCCGGGATCACGCGCGTGCCCTGGTGGATCAGCTGGTAGAACGCGTGCTGACCGTTGGTGCCCGGTTCGCCCCAGTACACCTCGCCCGTGTCGGTCGTGACCGGCGAGCCGTCCCAGCGCACGGACTTTCCGTTGGATTCCATCGTGAGCTGCTGCAGGTAGGCCGGGAAGCGACTGAGCTGTTGCGCGTACGGCAGCACGGCGTGCGTCTGCGCGCCGAGGAAGTTCGTGTACCAGACGTTCAGCAGCCCCATCAGCACGGGCATGTTCTGGGCGAGCGGGGTCGTGGCGACATGGACGTCGACAGCGTGGAAACCGGCGAGCAGGTCGCGGAAGGCGTCGGGTCCGAACGCGATCGCCAGCGAGAGCCCGATCGCCGAGTCGACCGAATATCGGCCGCCCACCCAGTCCCAGAACCCGAATGCGTTCGCGGGGTCGATGCCGAATGCCTCGACCTTGTCGAGCGCCGTGGACACCGCGACGAAGTGGTGCGAGACGGCGTCGGTCTTGGCGGCATCCGTTCCGTCGATCGCGCCGCCCGCGGTCAAGCCCGCCCACAGCCAATCGCGGGCCAAGCGCGCGTTCGTGAGGGTCTCGAGGGTCGTGAAGGTTTTGGAGGCGACGATGAACAGCGTGGTCTCGGGGTCGAGGTCGGCGGTCTTCTCGGCGATGTCGGTCGGGTCGATGTTGGAGACGAAGCGCGCCTGGATGCCGGCATTCGCGTACGGCTTGAGCGCCTCGTAGACCATCACGGGGCCGAGATCGGACCCCCCGATCCCGATGCCGACGACGTGCGTGACCTTCTTGCCCGTGACCCCCAGCCAGTCGCCGGAGCGGACACGGTCGGCGAAGGCCGAGAGCGCATCGAGCACCCCCTGCACATCGGTGTCGATGTGCTGGCCGTCGACGACGAGTTCGGGGGCGGCACCGGGCGGCCGCCGCAGGGCGGTGTGGAGGACCGCGCGATCCTCCGTCGTGTTCAGATGCACACCGGAGAGCATCTCGGCGTAGCGCTCGGCCACCCCGGTCTGCTCGGCGAGTGCGACCAGCGCCTTCAGGATCTCGGCGGTGACGAGATTCTTCGAGAGGTCGACGTGGAGGTCGGCGAGCGGGAACGAGAGCTGCTCGACGCGACCCCAGTCCTTGTCGAACCACCCGCGCAGGTCGGGGGTGAAGGTCGCGTGCAGGGCCTCGAGCTCAGCCCAGGCGGGGGTCGTGGTGGGATCGATCGGCGTCGTCATCCTCCGACCCTAGCGCCGCAGGGTTGCCGTCAACCGGCCGGGGGAAGACTGTTCGGGTTGTCCCACCATCTGAGCACGCGCAGCGCGCGGAGGGTGATCCACCGGCTCGGGAAGCCTTCGTGCTCGGCCTCCATCTCGAACAGGGTCGACCCCTGGTGAGTGTTCTCGAGCTTCCAGAGCCCGAACGGCAGCATCTTGCCGCGCACGAGCTCGACGGCATCCGCACATCGGGGATCGCGCTCCGGACGAGCGAGCCGGAAGTAGTCCAGCGCCCGCAGCACGTCGTAGTACCAGCGCGACGGGAACGAGGTGAGCAGGAAGCGCGGATCGACGGGACCGCCGTCGCTCGCGCGGAACATCAGGCGGCGTGCGAGCAGGTACTCCTCACCGGCGTGGCGTGCCTGGGCGAGAGCATCCGCTCCCTCGGCAGTCGCGCTCTCCCACGCCCACAGTCCTTCGAGGGCGCAGAGCGTGGAATGGAACGAGGAAGGGCTCGTGCCGTCTTCGTCCCAGCAGTTCCACCCGCCGTCCGACAGGCGGGTCTTCAGCAGGGTCTCGACGATCTTCGACCCGTCCTGCCCGAAGTACGCGGCGTTCGCGAGCGCGCCGCCGTTGATGCACGGCTCGACCTCGCCCTCGAAGTACGGCTCGCCGGCGTTGCTCCACCGCACGTTGTCGCGCACCCTCGCCACGGCTCGGCTCACCGCTGGGCTCGCGGGATCGACGCCGTAGATGCGGAGCATCTCGAGAGTCGGATGCGTCGCGCTCCACGCGTCGTAGAACGGACGATCCTCATCCACCCACCCCGGGCGGTACACGCCGCCGTCCCACAGGCCGTCGTCGGCCTGCGCGTCCAGCAGTTGCGCACCCCACCCTTCGGTGGCCACGCGGGCGCGCACCGCAGCGATCTCGTCGGGCTCGGCATCGGTGAGGTCGCGCATGACCTGCCAGGCGATCGCCGGGTCGCCGTCGAGGAGATAGCCGATCACGTCCATTCCCGGAGTGTACGACTCGGCGCCGACACCGGCTCGGGGACCAGCGGGCCTAGGGTGGTGCCGTGGAAGAGCGGATCGCGGCCGTCTACGACGACTTCGGGCGCCGGTGGGCGCATGACACCTCGCCCCTCTACGAGGAGTGGGCGACCGGGATCGCCACGGATGCCGAGGTGCTCGACCTGCTGCGCCCGCTTCCGCGAGCCAAGCACCAGCCCAATCTGATCTTCGCCGCCGCTCGGTGGGAGGGGTGTCCGCTCGCCCCGTACCCGCGCTGGCGCGACTGGCTGCTCGCGCACTGGGATCGGGTGCTCGCGACCGCGATGAGTCGCACGACGCAGACCAACGAGCCGAACCGCTGCGCGACACTGCTGCCCCCTCTCTCGCGGATCGACGGGCCGCTCGCTCTGCTGGAAGTCGGCACCGCCGCGGGGCTGTGCCTGTATCCCGACCGCTACAGCGTCGAGTACTCGACGCCGTCCGGCACCTTCCGCATCGATCCCGACCGCACCGATCCCGAAGATGCCCCGAGCTCGTTCACCCTCGCGTGCGCGCTCGACGCTGCGGCATCGGCCCCTGCGCGAATGCCCGAGGTCGTGTGGCGGCGAGGCATCGATCTGAACCCGCTCGACGCGGCCGACCCCGAGGTCATCGCGTGGCTCGAGACACTCATCTGGCCGGGGCCCCACCATGACGCGCGTCGCGCGGCTCCGGGGCGCAGCCGCGATCGTCGCCGCCGACCCGCCGGAGATCGTCGCGGGCGACCTGCTCGAACGGCTGACGGATGTCGCAGCGGATGCTCCTGCCGGAGCGACCCTCGTCGTGTACCACAGCGCCGTGCTGCTCTACCTCGACGATCGGCAGCGCAGAAGCTTCGCCGACCTCGTCACCGGTCTCGGCGCGGCGATCGGGCGGCGGGTGGTCTGGATTTCGAACGAGACGATGGGCACCCTCCCCGAGATCGACGCGCAGGTGCCCCACGATGCCGATGCTTCGCACCGCTTCGTGCAGACGATCGACGCACGCGCGGTCGCCTTCGCGGGCCAGCACGGCGCCCTCTACGAGACGCTCCCGTTCCGCGCCCCGGGCCGAACCCCGTAACACGCCCCGCCTACAGCATCCGACCCACGACAATGGGGGGATGGACTGGCAGACCTCCGAAGACACCGTGCCCTCGGCACCGGTGACCGAGGCCGACGCCCGTCTGCTGTTGGGCCGGCCGCCCGTCACGGGCGCGTGGCGCGACGGCGATCCCGTGGGCGAGCGGTTCTTCGCGGGGTTCGGCGCATTCCGTACCGAGGGCGGCCGCGAGCTACCCGGCTACCGTCTCGCGTACGAGACGTGGGGTGAGCTCAACGCCGCGCGCGACAACGCGGTGCTCATCCTGCACGCCCTGACCGGCGACAGTCACGTGCGCGGCCCGGCCGGGCCGGGGCATCCGACCGCCGGCTGGTGGGACGACATCGTCGGGCCCGGCGCGCCGATCGACACCGACCGCTGGTTCGTCGTCGCGCCGAACATGCTGGGCGGATGCCAGGGCTCGACCGGTCCGGCGAGCATCGGTCCGACCGGGTACGAGTGGGCCTCGCGCTTTCCGTACCTGACGATCCGCGATCAGGTCGCCGCGCAGGTCCGCCTGGCCGACGCGCTCGGGATCGACGTCTGGGCTGCGGTCGTGGGCGGCTCGATGGGGGGCATGCACGCCCTCGAGTGGGCCATCGGCACTCCTGATCGCGTGGCGCGCGTCGGCGTGCTCTCGGCGCCTCCCGTCAACACGGCCGACCAGATCGCACTGAATTCCGTGCAGCTGGAGGCGATCCATATCGACCCGCGCTTCCACGGCGGCGAATACTACGATTCGGGCGACGGCGGCGGCCCGCATCGCGGGCTCGCCCTCGCGCGGCGCATGGCGCTGCTGAACTACCGGTCGCCCACCGAGCTGAATCAGCGCTTCCAGCGCTCCTGGCAGTCCGGGGTCAGCCCCCTCGGGCACGGCGGCCGCTTCGCCGTGACGTCATACCTCGACTTCCACGGCAACAAGTTCACCCGCCGCTTCGACGCCAATTCGTACATCACGCTCGTCGAGGCGATGAACTCGCACGACGTCGGTCGCGGAAGGGGCGGCGTGGAGGATGCTCTGGCCGGCGTCACGGCGACGACCCTGGTGCTCGGGATCGACACCGACCGTCTCTTCCCGATCGACGGGCAGCACCGGATCGCCCGTTCGATCCCGAACACCCTCGACGGCGACCGTGCGGTCGTGCTCGCGAGCGACTTCGGGCACGACGGCTTCCTCATCGAGACGCACGCGGTCGGCGCGCACCTGCGGCGGCTGCTCGAGTCGTGAGCGCCTCCGGCTCATGGCCGGATCAGACCGAGACCTTCAGCCGGGCCGCCGCCTGCCTGCGGTCCTGCGCGGCGTAGCTGACGATGACGAGTGCTGCGCCGATCAGCGCGAGCACGACGCCGACCCACGGCGATGCGACGAAGCCCCAGCCGAGCGCGATGACGACACCGCCGAGGAACGCGCCGGCGCTGTTGCCCATGTTCAACGCCGAATGGTTGAGCGCGGCGGCGATCGACTGATTGTCTCCGGCGACCTCCATCAGCCGCGTCTGGATCGCCGGGCTGATCCCGGCTGAGACGAATCCGATCGCGAAGATGAGCACGGCCAGGGCGTACACCCACTGCGCGGTGAGGGCGACGCCGGCGAGGACCACGGCGAGCACGAACAGTCCGAACGTCAGGGTGCGACGCAGGTCGACATCGGCCAGATGCCCACCGACGAGGTTGCCCACCGTCATCCCGAGTCCCGTGATGACGAGGATGATCGGCACAGCCCACGCCGGTGAACCGGCCACCTCGGTGATCAACGGCGCCACGTAGCTGTAGACGGCGAAGAACCCGCCGAAGCCGATGGCCCCGATCCCGAGGGTGAGCCACACCTGGCCGATCCGGAAGACGCCGAGCTCCGCCCGGAGCGTGCGCAGCGGATCGCCCGCATGCGGCGGAACGAAGAATGCGATCGCCACCGCGGCGAGCGCGAAGATGCCCGTGACCACCAGGAACGCTGCACGCCACCCGAACTGCTGACCGAGGAAGGTGCCTACCGGCACTCCGATCACGTTGGCGACGGTGAGGCCGGTGAGTACGAACGCCACGCCCTTGGCGCGATTGCCCGGCCCGAGCACGTCCGCGGCCACGAGCGCGCCGATGCCGAAGTACGCGCCGTGCGGAAGGCCCGCGAGGAATCGGGATGCGGCGACCCAGCCGAACGACGGAGCGAGGAACGTGAGAGCGGTGAAGACCGTGAGCGCGAGGGCCAGGATGAACATGACGCGGTGGCGCGGATACCGTGCGACGAGCGCCGCGATGGTGGGCGCGCCGACCACCACGCCGAGGGCGTATGCGCTGATCAGCCATCCGGCCTGGGAGATCGCGTCCTCGGGGCGCGTGGCGAATGTCGCGGGGAGCAGATCGCCCGCGATGTTCGGCAGCAGACCCATGACCACGAACTCGGTCATGCCGATGCCGAAGCTGCCGATCGCGAGAGAGAGGAGCGCCCACGTCGCCGCGCCCCTCGAGAGAGTCGAGGAGGTCACGCGATCACGATAGCCCGATCGAGCGCTCTTGTCGAATCGATTCGACGTAAGTTGAATACGTTCGCCCCGTCATCGCGAGCGCGTGCGGCATCAACCGTTTCGCGTGTTCTCCTCGGCCTCGCCGAGCGCACCTTCGAGGCGCGCGATCTTGCCGTCGATCTCTCCTGCGAAACCCGGCCTGATGTCGGCCTTGAGTACGAGCGACACCCGCGAGCCGTAGGGCATGACCGCCTCGGTCGCGCGGCGCACGACATCCATGACCTCGTCCCATTCGCCCTCGACCTCGGTGAACATCGAGGTCGTGCGATTGGGGAGTCCGGATTCGCGGACCACGCGCACGGCGGCCGCGACGGCGTCGTGGACCGAACCATCCGGACCGAGGGGGACCTCACCTGCGCCCGACGGGGCGACCGAGAACGCGATCAGCACAGCGGCGCCCCGATCAGGATTCCACGAACGCGCGCTCGGAGGCCAGCGCGCTCGCCGGAGCGGGGGTCGTCGCTACGGGCATGCCCGCCGGCGCGGTGCTCGCCGTCGACGCCGCCGCGATCGCCTGGACGCGTGTGGGCACCCGCACCAGTCGCATGACGGCCCAGACGAAGAGCACGACGAGCAGCCCGTTGCGGATCGTCAGCAGCAGCACCGGGAAGGGCTCGGGCCACTTCAACATCAGACCGCCGTACGCGAGGGGATAGATGGCCTGCGTCATGAGCGCGATGCCCAGTCCGAGCCAGGCCGGCTTCATCCAGCGCTTCCGGTCGATCACGAGACCGACGGCCAGCGGAGCGGCGATCCACGAGATGTACTGTGGTGAACCCACCTTGTTGAAGACGATGAACGCGAGCACGAGGCCGAGGGCGAGGGCCGGGAACAGCGATACGAACGATGCGCGACGCCAGGCTTTGAAGGCGCCGAGCGCTGCGACCGACAGCACGGCGAGCGCCAGCAGCGGCGTCATGATTGCGATCACGACGTTCAGACCGGGGCCGGTGACCTGGAAGGTGAGCATGTCGGGGTCGTAGTTGATGGCCGAGTCGGGCAGCATGAGCGCCGCGCGCCACATGTAGAACGTGCTGATCGGCGCCTCGATCTGAAGGCCGCGACCGGTCTGGTCGCTGATGAAGCCGAATGCGTAGGCACCGCCGCCGGCGATGATCACCGTGCCCAGGGTGACAGCCGAGACGGCGACGACACCGCCCAGGATGGCCAGGCGACGGCGCACGGCGATGAACGCGGCGGCGATGAGCGCGGCAGGCCACACCTTGATCCAGGTCGCGATCGCGAGGAGACTCGCGCCCAGCCATGGGCGCCCGACGAGCCACAGGCACCCCGCGAGCACGATCGGCATCGTGAAGCCGTCGAGCCGGTAGAGGTGGACGGGGCCCAGCAGCAGGATGAACGCGAGCCAGAACGCCGCGGCGACGTTGCGCCCGTTCGAACGCCCCTTGCCGACGAGCATCGCGAACGCGAGCGCATCGACGACCGCGACGAGGATCGCCCAGCCGACGATGTATCCGTTGATCCACGCGAATGCCTTGGCGAGCACCATGGGCAGCAGTGCGAGCTGCGGATACACCCATGGCACCGTGAGACCGACGATGCCGACGTTGTGTCCGTCTACTATGCCGCCGGCGACCGCCGCCGCCGACCAGGGGTCGTAGACGAGGTACACGTCGCCCATGGGTGCGTTCGGCCACCACCAGCCGAGCATTGCCACGACGAAATGAACGACGAGGAATGCGATCCACAGGATGGCGCGCTTGGACACCCGCCGATTCTACCGGGCGGCGTATGCCGCTACTGTGTCGGTTGCCTGTGAAGGCGCTCAGCGGATCAGCGTGCCGCGAGCACCTCCGCGACGGCGAACGGCAGATGAGCGGCGACGTCCAGGGCGGTGATCGGGCCCGTCTCGTACTCCGAGCGACCGGCGGCGATCGCCGCGAGCGTGCCCGCCCGGCCGTGCAGCCACGCGGCCGTGGCGGCGATCTCGCCCAGCCGGTGCGGCGCGCCCGCTCCCCCGTCGGCGGCCAGCACGGCTCCGAGCACGCCGGCCAGCACGTCGCCGGTCCCGGCGGTCGAGAGCCACGGTGTCCCGTTCTCGACGCGCGCCGACCAGCCGTCGGGGGCGGCGACGATCGTCACGGCGCCCTTCAGGAGCACGGTCGCGCCGAGTGCGGATGCGCTCTGGAGGGCGGATGCCTCGCGGTCGGCGTCGTCCGCATCCGAAGGCACCGCATCCAGCCCCAGTGCGGCCCGCAGCCGGTCGTGCTCGCGTCCGTGCGGTGTGACGACGAGCGGCGCAGACGCACCCACCGCGAGCTCGAGCGCGCCGGCGTCCACCACCACGGGGACGGAGCCCGCCAGCACTTCGCGCAGCGCCCCGGTTTCGGCGTCCGTACGCTCCGTCGGATCAGTGCCGGAGCCCAGCACCCAGGCCTGCACGCGTCCATCGACCGCGACGGTCTCGGGCCGACGGGCCAGCACGAGCGAGGTCGGCCGCTCGGGGCCGATGTAGCGCACCATGCCGGCGCCCGCGCGCCAGGCGGCCTCGACCCCGAGCACCGCCGCCCCCGGGTAGGTCTGCGATCCGGTGCGCATGCCGACCACGCCGCGGGAATACTTGTCGTCGGCGGCCGTTGGCTCACGCAGGACGCGAGCCGCGTCCTGCGCTGTCCACCGTCGGGTCACTGGCCCACGATAGCGGCCGTGACCCCGAACCCCCGCTGGAGTCTTGCATGAGCACCCTCTTCTCGCCCCTCACCGTGCGCGGGGTCACCGCGCGCAACCGGCTGTGGGTGGCGCCGATGTGCCAGTACAGCGCAGTGGATGGAATGCCGCAGGAATGGCACCACACGCATCTGGCGCAGTTCGCCTCCGGCGGGGCGGGGATCGTCATCGCCGAAGCGACAGCGGTGTCTCCCGAAGGCCGGATCTCGCTCGAAGACGTCGGGATCTGGAACGACGAGCAACGCGACGCGTGGCAGCCGATCGTCGAGGCGATCCGCTCTCGCGGCGCGGTGCCGGGCGTGCAGCTCGCCCACGCCGGTCGAAAAGCCTCGACCTGGTCGCCGTTCTCGGGCACGCACGGCTCGGTGCCCGCCGAGGCCGGCGGATGGAGCGCGGTGGCCCCGTCGGCCATCGCGTTCGACGGCTACGCCGAGCCGGTCGCGCTGGATGCAGCCGGCATCGACGCCGTCGTGGCCGACTTCGCCGCCGCCTCCGTGCGCGCGGTCGCCGCAGGCTTCCAGGTGCTCGAGCTCCACGCCGCGCACGGGTACCTCCTCCACGAGTTCCTCTCGCCCCTGAGCAATCTCCGCACCGACGAGTACGGCGGTTCGCTCCGTGGCCGCGCCCGGCTCCTCGTCCGGATCGTCGAGGCGGTGCGGGATGCTGCGCCCGACGCCGCGCTGTTCGTGCGGTTCTCCGCCACAGACTGGGCCGACGGCGGCCTGACCGTCGAAGAGGTGGCGACGGTCGCAGGGTGGGCACGCGATGCGGGCGCGGACTTCTTCGACATCTCCAGCGGCGGACTCGTCGCCCACCAGAGCGTCACGGTGGGGCCCGGCTATCAGGTGGCGCTGGCCGCGCACGTGCGCGAGGCGGGCATGCCGGTGAGCGCGGTCGGGCTGATCACGAATGCCGCACAGGCGGAGCAGATCCTCGTGGCGGGCCAGGCCGATGCGATCATGGCTGGGCGCGAATGGCTCCGCGATCCTCACTTCGCGCTCCGAGCGGCGGCCGAACTCGGCGACGACATCGAGTACTGGCCGAAGCAGTACGTGCGGGCCCGGCACCGCACCGCCTGAGGAAAGCCACCGGACTCAGCGGCGACCCCGGCGGGTCGCATCCTGCACCTCGCCCACGAGCTCCTCGATGATGTCCTCGAGGAACAGCACGGCGATGGTCTGGCCCTCGTGGTCGCGCACCTGGGCGAGGTGGCGACCCGCGCGGCGCATGAGCGCCAGCGCATCCTCCAGATCGGTGGTGTCGAGCACGGGAACCATCTGGTGGATGCGCTTGGGTGCGATCCGGCGCCCCACATGCGCGTGCGCACGGGAGCTGTCGGCAGAGCGGAGGACGTCCTTCAGGTGGACGTACCCGACCGGGTCACCCGCGGCATCCACGATCACGTACCGCGAGAACCCGTGTGTCGCGACCGCCCGCTCGATCTCGTCGGGGGTCGTCGACTCGGGCAGTGTGACCAGTTCGGCCAGCGGCACCGCGATGTCGCCCGCCTTCTTGTCGCTGAACTCGACCGCGGCCACCACCGTGCCGGCGGAGTCGTGGAGCACGCCTTCCATACGCGACTGATTCACGATCGTCGCGACCTCATCGAGCGTGAAGGTCGACGTCGCCTCATCCTTCGGTTCGACACGGAACAGTCGCAGGATGCTGTTGGCCGTCCAGTTCAACGCGACGATGACCGGGTGGAACACCCGCGACACCCAGACGAGGGGCGTCGCGAGCATCAGCACGGCACGATCGGGCACCGAGAACGCGAGGTTCTTCGGCACCATCTCGCCGAACACGACGTGGAGGTAGGAGACGACCAGCAACGCGACGACGAACGCGATCACATCGACCGTCGTCTCGGCGAGCCCCGTCAGGCCGAGCGGACCTGCGAGAAGGTGGTGGATCGCCGGCTCGGACACATTCAGGATCAGCAGCGAGCAGATCGTGATGCCGAGCTGGCTCGTCGCGAGCATCCGGGTCGCGTGCTCCATCGCGTAGAGCGCGGTCTTGGCCGACCGCGATCCCTTCTCGGCAAGTGGCTCGATCTGCGATCGGCGTGCGGAGATGACGGCGAATTCGGCGCCGACGAAGAACGCGTTGAAGGCCAGCAGCACGACCAGCCAGGCGATTCCCGCCCAGTCATTCATCGCGTGCTCCCTTCCGCGTCGAGGAGGAGCCCGCCGCAGGTGCGGTGGGGTTGCTCGCAAGGGTCGCGGCATCGCGCACGCCGGGCGTGAACATGACGCGCTCGACCCGGCGCCCCGTCATCCGCTGCACGGTCAGGGTGCCGTCCGCGATCTCGACGGCATCGCCCACGGCCGGGATGCGCTCCAGCACGCTCATCAGGTAGCCGCCGACGGTGTCGTAGACATCGCCCTCGGGCACGCGGATGCCGGTGCGGTCGAGGATCTCGTCGGGGCGGAGGTCGCCAGGCATCGTGAGCGAGTCACCGGCCCGGACGATGCCGGCGCGGCGGCGGTCGTGCTCGTCGAGCACCTCGCCGACGATCTCCTCGACCAGGTCTTCGAGCGTCACGACACCGGCGGTGCCGCCGTATTCGTCGACCACGATGCCCATCTGGTAGCCACGGGCGCGCAGCTCTGCGAGCAGGGTGTCCAGGTGCACCGCTTCGGGCATGCGCAGCGGCTCGGTCGCCAGCGCGGCCACCGGGACCTCGGCACGACGCTCACGCGGGACGCTCACGGCGGCCTTCAGATGCACGATGCCGACGATGTCGTCCATGTCGTCGCCGTAGACCGGGAACCTGCTGTGGCCGGTGCGCCGGGCGAGCTGGATCACGTCGTCGGCGTTGTCGTCGGCTGCGAGCGCGTGCACGCTCGGGCGCGGGGTCATGACGTCGGCAGCGCTCAGTCGCGAGAAGGTGAGGCTGCGGTCAAGCAGCGATGCGGTGGCTTCTTCGAGCACTCCGGCGCTGGCCGATCGCCGGACCAGACTCGAGAGCTCCTCGGCGGTGCGGGCGCCGGACAACTCCTCCTTCGGCTCGACGCCGAAGAGGCGGAGGATGCCGTTCGCGCTGCCGTTGAGGACCGTGACCGCCGGGCGGAACACCGCGGTGAACCCGACCTGGAACGGCATGACGACTTTCGCCGCCTGCCGCGGCATCGCGAGCGCGAAGTTCTTCGGCACGAGCTCGCCGAGGATCATCGAGAGCACTGTCGCGATCGTGATGCCGATGAACACCGCGAGGGGCGAAACGAGCCCCTCCGGCAGCGACCAGGCGACGAACACCGGCCGAAGCAGACTCGAGATCGCCGGCTCCATCGTGTAACCGGTGAGCAGCGTCGTCAGCGTGATGCCGAGCTGGGCGCTGGAAAGGTGCGTCGAGGTGATCTTCAGCGCGGCGATCGTGAGCACCAGACGCGTCTCACCCTTGTCGCGCCGCGCTTCCAGATCCGCGCGATCGAGGTTGACCAGCGCGAATTCGCTCGCCACGAACAGACCGGTACCCACGATGAGCAGGAGCCCCACTGCGAGCATGACGTACTCCATCACGCATCGCTCCCTTCGCGGGAGGTTCGGCAGTGGGGCGAGCGTCTACTGGGAGGGTCGTCCATCGTGTCGACGAGTTTACGCCGAATGCTGGACGCACCGAGCGCGCGAACGGAGGGCGCGCGAAGATGATCGCATGACGGATGCTGCGGATCGGGCGACCTGGAACGCTCGCGCGGCCGCCGCAGAGTACGCGGTGCTCGGCGCGTACGTGCGGCGGGCAGGGCCGTTCGCGTGGTCGCGCGCCGCGCACCCGGCACGCCCGGGTGTCCGCGGAGCGTGGGACGAGGCATCCGGGTGGCATTTCTGGTGGCAGGCGCACCTGATCGACGCCGCCGTCGATGCGGCCCAACATCGCCCGACCCCCGGTCGGCGACGCCGGCCCGCCGTGCTGACCAGAGGGCTGCGCGCGCGGAACCTCGGACGCTGGGTCAACCCGTTCTACGACGACATCGCGTGGCTCGGGCTGGCGCTGCAGCGCGACGAGCGGCTCACCCGCGGCGCTGCCGGGGTGCGGCGCATCGCCGGGCGTCTGGAGTCGGCGATCGACCCTGCCGTCGGCGCCCTCCCCTGGCGGACGGGCAGCGACCTGTTCAATGCGCCCGCGAACGGCCCTGCCGCGATCCTCCTGGCCCGCACCGGCCGCGTCGGCGTCGCGGCCGCCCTCGCGGACTGGATCGACGAGACACTTCTCGATCCCGTCACCGGGCTCGTCCGCGACGGCATCATCGGTGCGCCGGGGTCGTGGACGACGCGCACCGAGCTGTACACGTACTGCCAGGGGGTGGCGCTGGCCGCACAGCTGGAAGTCGCCCTGCGCGCACCCCACGGAGAGCGCTTCCTCGCGCGCGGCGTCGCGCTGATCGACGCGATCGCCGCCTGGTGCGCTGAGCCCGGCCGCGACGGCGTGCTCCCCGCGGCGGGCGGCGGCGACGGCGGCCTGTTCGCCGGCATCACCTGCCGCTACCTCGCGTGGGCCGCCGGCGCGTTGCAGGATCACCCCGATGCGCACGCGCGGCGGGCCGCAGCATCCGCCCGCTCGCTCGTGCTCCGAGGCGCCGAAGCGGCGTGGGCAGGACGTGCCGAGCGCGCCGGCCGCCCCGTGTTCGCGGCCGACTGGCGGCTGGAGGCGCACGTGCCGGATGTGGCCGTTCGACCCGGAGAGAAGACCGCGGGTGCGGTGGGCGGATCGGCCACCGCGGAGGGCGACCTGTCGGTGCAGCTGTCAGCGTGGCTCGCGCTCGAGGCGGCCGTCGACCTCAGCCGCTGAACCTCACCAGCTGACCGGCAGAGCCTTGCCCTCTTCGTAGCCCGCGGCGGACTGCAGCCCCACGCGGGCCCGTTCATGGAACTCGGCGACCGTGGCCGCGCCGGCATAAGTGAACGAAGAGCGCACACCCGACGTGATCATGTCGATGAGGTCTTCCAGGCCGGGGCGGAGCGGGTCGAGGTAGATCTTCGACGACGAGATGCCCTCGGCGAAGAGCTCCTTGCGGGCGAGCTCGTAGGGATCCAGCCGGCCGAACCGTGCGTGAACGGCCTTGGTCGAGGCCATCCCCCACGACTCCTTGTAGAGCCGTCCGGCGGCATCGACCTGCAGTTCGCCGGGAGATTCGATCGTGCCGGCGAACCAGGATCCGATCATGACGGATGCCGCGCCCGCCGCGAGCGCCAGCGCCACGTCGCGCGGATAGCGCACACCGCCGTCCGCCCAGACGTGCGCCCCCATCACCCTGGCAGCCTCAGCGGTCTCCAGGACCGCTGAGAACTGCGGGCGCCCCACGGCGGTCATCATGCGGGTGGTGCACATCGCGCCCGGTCCGACACCGACTTTGAGGATGTCGGCTCCGGCCGAGACGAGGTCGTGCACACCCTCGGCGGTCACGATGTTGCCCGCCACGAGGGGGATGCCGAGCTGCAGCGATGAGACGGCGCGCAGTGCGCGCAGCATCCCCTCCTGGTGTCCGTGCGCGGTGTCGAGCACCAGCACGTCGACGCCCGCCGCGGCCAGCGCGCGGGCCTTGGCCTCCACATCCCCGTTGATGCCGACCGCTGCGGCCACGATCAGGCGACCCGACGCGTCGACCGCGGGGCGGTACAGCGTGGTGCGCAGGGCGCTGCGTCGCGAGAGCGTGCCGATCACTAATCCGTGGTGCAGGACGCACACCGTGTCGGCCTCTGCCCCCACGATCAGGTCGAACGCGTGCCGCGCGCTCTCGACGTCGTCGGCGTCGATCGACGCCGTGCGCCCTCGCGCCAGATCGCCCAGGCGCGCGTCCGGCAGCGCGGTGCCGAGGCGCGAGGCCGGCACGATGCCCTGGACGTCGTCGATCGACAGCGGGCCGGCACCGGCCTCCGCGATGACGATGCCGTGGCCTTCGCTGGCCGGCAGCAGGCGCGCCGCCTCGGCGACGGTCGCCTCGGGGGGAAGGATCACGGGGGTGTCCCACGGCACGGGCTGGTCCTTGACCCACCGGATCGCGGCGTCCAGCTCCTGCAGCGGCATGTCCTGCGGGAGCACTCCGAGGCCGCCGCGGCGCGCCAGGGTGGCCGCCAGTCGAGGACCGGTGACGGAGTTCATGTTGGCCGAGACGAGCGGGATGCGGGCGGTCGTGCCGTCGCTCGGCGAGAGGTCGACATCCAGCCTGCTCGTGACCGCCGACCGCCTCGGCACGAGGAACACGTCGGAATAGGTCAGGTCGAGGGCCGGCTGGTCTGCGTAGAACTCCACATTTCTAAGGTAACCATTCGCCATCGACGGCGGGGGCGGACTGCGCGAGCGAGGACGGCCTGTCACACTGGGGTTAGGCTTAACAGTTGTGCGCGTGGGTCGCACCCACACCCCGCGTGCTTCTCCAGAATCATCATCGATGAAAGCAGGCGATCCGGCGTGTCGAGCCAGCTGACGGGCATCGGGACTTCGAGCGAGGGAGAGTTCGGGGCCAATGAATGGCTCGTCGATGAACTCTACGAACAGTTCAAGTCCGACAAGAACTCCGTGGACAAGGCCTGGTGGCCGATCCTCGAGGCTTACCACCCCGTCGACGTGGAAGAGGCATCCGGCGCTCCCGCCGCGCCAGCGGCAGTCGCAGCGC
Organism: uncultured Microbacterium sp.; assembly: GCF_964244775.1. Lineage (NCBI taxonomy): Bacteria > Bacillati > Actinomycetota > Actinomycetes > Micrococcales > Microbacteriaceae > Microbacterium > uncultured Microbacterium sp. The sequence continues at coordinate 154,479 of NZ_CAXTJR010000002.1, read as the reverse complement.
CCGCGCCCGCTGCCCCACCAGCGCCGGTCGCTCCGCCGCAGGCCAGGCCCCCGGCATCCCCCGCGCACCCGGTGACCGCGCCGATCCCCGTCATCGGGTCGCAGCCGGTCGCCCGGACCACAGCCAAGCCCGCCGCGCCCGCGCCGATCCCGGCTCAGGCGCCCGCGAACGCGCCGGCCCGCGAAGCGAGCAGCGAACAGGACATCGTCACGCCGCTCCGCGGAACGACGAAGACCCTCGCGGCCAACATGGACGAGTCGCTGACCGTTCCGACCGCCACGAGCGTTCGCACGGTGCCTGCGAAACTCATGATCGACAACCGCATCGTGATCAACAACCACATGTCGCGCACGCGCGGCGGCAAGGTCAGCTTCACGCACCTCATCGGCTGGGCGATCATCCAGGCGCTCAAGGAGTTCCCGAGCCAGAACGTGTTCTACGCCGAGGTCGACGGCAAGCCGTCAGTCGTCGCGCCCGCGCACATCAACCTCGGCATCGCGATCGACCTGCCCAAGCCCGACGGCACGCGCGCGCTCATGGTGCCGAGCATCAAGCGGGCCGACACCCTCACGTTCGGCGAGTTCCTGGTTTCGTATGAAGATCTGGTCACCCGAGCGCGCACCAACAAGCTCACCGCCGCCGACTTCCAGGGCACGACGATCTCGCTCACGAACCCCGGCGGCATCGGCACGGTGCATTCCGTTCCACGCCTCATGAAGGGGCAGGGCTGCATCGTCGGGGCAGGCGCCCTCGAGTACCCCGCCGAGTTCCAGGGCGCGAGCGCGAAGACGCTCAACGAGCTGGCCATCGGCAAGACGATCACGCTCACCAGCACCTACGACCACCGCGTCATCCAGGGTGCTGGTTCCGGCGAATTCCTCAAGAAGGTGCACGAACTGCTCATCGGGCAGCGCGGCTTCTATGAATCGATCTTCGCCGCGCTGCGCATCCCGTACGCGCCCATTCACTGGGCCTCCGACATCAACGTCGACCTCGCCGAGCGCGTGGACAAGACCGCTCGCGTGCAGGAGTTCATCAACTCGTTCCGCGTGCGCGGCCACCTGATGGCCGACATCGATCCGCTGCAGTACCAGCAGCGCACCCACCCCGACCTCGAGATCGAGGAGCACGGGCTGACCTTCTGGGACCTCGATCGCGAGTTCGTGACGGGCGGCTTCGGCGGCAAGCGCCAGATGAAGCTCCGCGACGTCATCGGCGTGCTCCGCGACTCGTACTGCCGCACGATCGGCATCGAGTACATGCACATCCAAGACCCGGAGCAGCGCCGCTGGTTCCAGGACAACATCGAGGTGAAGTACCAGAAGCCCGGCCACGACGAGCAGCTGCGCATCCTGAGCAAGCTCAACGAGGGTGAGGCCTTCGAGACGTTCCTGCAGACCAAGTACGTCGGGCAGAAGCGCTTCAGCCTCGAGGGCGGCGAGTCGCTGATCCCGCTCCTGGACGAGATCCTCCAGGGCGCGGCGCAGGCAGGCCTCGAGGGCGCCGCGATCGGCATGGCCCACCGCGGCCGCCTCAACGTGCTGACCAACATCGCCGGCAAGACCTACGGCCAGGTGTTCCGCGAGTTCGAGGGCTCGGTGGCCGTCGGGTCAAAGAGCGGCTCGGGCGACGTCAAATACCACCTCGGCACCGAGGGCACGTTCGTGGACGACCGCGGCGAAGAGCTGCCGATCCTCCTGGCGGCCAACCCCTCGCACCTCGAGACCGTCGACGGCGTGCTGGAGGGCATCGTCCGCGCGAAGCAGGACCGCCGCCCCGTCGGCAGCTTCTCGTGGCTGCCGATCCTCGTCCACGGCGACGCGGCCTTCGCCGGCCAGGGCGTCGTCGTCGAGACGCTGCAGATGTCGCAGCTGCGCGGCTACCGCACGGGTGGCACGATCCACGTCGTCGTCAACAACCAGGTGGGGTTCACCACGGTGCCGGGGGATGCTCGCTCCTCCGTGTACTCGACGGATGTCGCCAAGACCATTCAGGCGCCGATCCTGCACGTGAACGGCGACGACCCGGAGGCCGTTGTACGCGTCTCGCAGGTGGCGTTCGCGTATCGCGAGCGCTTCCACCGCGACATCGTGATCGACCTTGTGTGCTACCGCCGCCGCGGCCACAACGAGGGCGATGACCCGTCGATGACGCAGCCGCTCATGACAAACCTGATCGAGGCCAAGCGCTCGGTCCGTCGGCTGTACACCGAGTCGCTCGTCGGCCGCGGTGACATCACTGAGGAGGAGTACGAGCAGGCCAAGCGCGACTTCCAGGATCGTCTCGAGATCGCCTTCGCCGAGACGCACGCCGCCGAGACCGGCGCGTCGCAGGTCGTGTCGGCCGCCGACGCGGATCTCGTCGAGCCGGCTGCCGGCGAGCCCGACACCACCGGTGTCGGCAGGGAGGTCGTCCAGCTGATCGGCGACGCCTTCACGAACAAGCCCGAGGGTTTCACCGTCCACACGAAGCTGCAGCAGCTGCTGGAGAAGCGCCTGGACATGAGTCGCAACGGCAACGTCGACTGGGCGTTCGGTGAGCTGCTCGCGTTCGGATCGCTCCTGCTCGAAGGCACCAACGTGCGCCTCGCCGGGCAGGACTCCCGCCGCGGAACGTTCGTGCAGCGCCACTCGGTGCTCCACGACCGGGTTAACGGTCAGGAGTGGATCCCGCTGACCAACCTCAGCGAGAACCAGGGCAAGTTCTGGGTCTACGACTCGCTGCTGAGCGAGTACGCGGCGATGGCGTTCGAGTACGGCTATTCGGTCGAGCGTCCCGACGCCCTCGTGCTGTGGGAGGCGCAGTTCGGAGACTTCGCGAATGGTGCGCAGTCGGTCATCGACGAGTACATCTCGGCCGCCGACCAGAAGTGGGGCCAGCAGTCGAGCGTCGTGCTGCTCCTCCCGCACGGCTACGAAGGACAGGGCCCCGACCACTCGTCGGCGCGCATCGAGCGCTACCTGCAGATGTGCGCGCAGGACAACCTGACCGTCGCCCGGCCGTCCACGCCCGCGTCGTACTTCCATCTCTTGCGTCGTCAGGCCTACCAGCGACCGCGCCGGCCGCTCATCGTCTTCACGCCGAAGGCGATGCTGCGCCTGCGCGGTGCGACCAGCCCGGTCGAGGACTTCACGACGGGCAAGTTCGAGCCCGTGCTCGACGACAGCCGCTCGCTCGACAAGTCGGCGGTCAAGCGGGTTCTCCTGCATGCCGGCAAGATCCACTGGGACCTGCGGGCCGAGCTCGAGAAGAAGCCGAATCCCGAAGTGGCGCTCGTGCGCATGGAGCAGTACTACCCGGCCCCGATCACCGAGCTCAACACGGTCCTCGACAGCTACCCGAACGCGGAGCTCGTCTGGGTGCAGGACGAGCCCGAGAACCAGGGCGCGTGGCCCTTCATCGCTCTCGAGGTCGTCAAGCACCTGCACGGCCGGACGATCCGCCAGGTGTCGCGCGCAGCGGCCGCGTCGCCCGCGACCGGTTCACCCAAGAAGCATGCCGCCGAGCACGCCGCGATCATGCAGAAGGCGCTGACCCTCTAACCGGGAAGAGATCTGCAGGTCGGGGCCGGCGCTCGTCGCCGGTCCCGACTTCCTCTGTCCGGCCGAGTGCTGTGCTGCATCAATACCAGATGCGCAGGTACGGGGTATCGGGCGACGCGAATGCGCGGTCGAGGGTGGCGACAGCATCCCGACTGCCCTCGATGCGGCCCGCCGTGTGCAGCGTGCTCGCGCGCACGCCACCCAAGAGGATCGCGGCGAGTTCGTTGACCGACATGGTCAGGTCTGCCACGGCATCGATCGGCTGGGCCGTGCCGTTGCCCTCGTCGTGGAGTTCGAGGCGCCAGACGCCGTGCGCGAAGCCCAGGTGGTCCGAAACCCCGACCGCGAGCGCGGCCGGAGCCGAATAGGTGCGGGCCGCGATCGCGGCCGGGACATCGAGCACGCGCAACCAGTGGTGCTCGCGGGTGGTCACGCGCGCCGCGCGCTGATCGGCGATCATCCAGCGCAGGGGCTCGTCGACGGATCGGAGGGGCGCGGTGACCGTCGCGACCAGATCGTGTTCGAGCGCGAACCGCCAAAGCGCGCGATACGCGTCGCCTCCGTCGCTGACCAGGTGCAGCACGGTGAGCGTGGCGGCCGCGTTGTCGTCATCGTTCTGGGTGATCGAATACGCCAGAGCGCCCCGGACGACGCCGGCGTCGTCGGTGTGGAGGACTCCGCGCACCTTGCGCTCGTCATACCCCGGCGCGAGGCCCGCGATGCGGCGCCAGAGCCCCGTCCAGCCTTCGATGTCACCGGGGTGCGATGCACGCGTGCGATCGTGCAGCGCCTCCAGCTCGGCGCGCAGGCGCTCTCGGTCGACGGCGTCGAGGCGCCCGCCCGGCATCGGCCCCGTCCATCGTGCGCGGCGCGTGTCGATCGTCCAGTCTGTGCTGAAGGCGGCGGGGGCGAAGCCGAATCGGCTGTAGATCGTCGCCTCGGACACGGTGAGGCCGGCCACCGCGACGCCGCCCCCTGCCGCGGCCCGCAGCTCGCCCTCGACCATCGCGCGGGCGATACCGCGGCGGCGGCGCGTGGGTGAGACGGTGACGCCGCTGATCGCCCACATCGGCACCGTGCGGCGGCCCGGCAGGCTCAGGGCGGTCACCCACGAGTCGACGGTGGCGACGGGAGTCGCCGGGTCTGCGGCGTGCGGGTCGTAGACGCCGGTCAGCCGGCGGCCTCCGACCCGTTCGCGCGAAGACTCGACCTGCTCGTCGGTGAGATCCTCGCCCAGGAAACCACGCGCGATCGCGCGGGTGAACGGCGAGAACTCGGCGCTGCGCACATCCACTTCGCGATATTCGAACCCTGATCCGGCCAGGGTCTGCGTCGTCGTGGGATCGAGCGGCAGCGTGCGTGCGTCGAGAGTCGCCATTGATTCAGGCTATCGGTGGCCGCAGTCGTTCCGAAGGAGCGGGCGCCTCCGTGCGGCTCCGCACGCGCCGCCACACTGTCACCGCGATCGCGATGACGGCGAGCAGGATGCTCGGCAGCAGGTTTCCACCGGCGAGCACGAGCAGGCCCGCGGACAGGACAGTGGCGACGACGGCCATCCACCACCCCGCAGTGCGCCGCGGAAGGATGAGCACGGCCGACAGCATCCCCGCCGCATAGATCGCGACCATGTTGCTCGTGTGGATCAGGATGAACGGCTGAAGATCGAGGCCGCTCCACACCATGAAGCCGAAGTACACCAGCCCGACGCACAGAGTCAGGATGAGCGCGCGACGTGGGACGGTGCCGGGGTCGGCGCCGCGCTCGAACCACCGCGGCAGGTCGCCGTTGCGCGCGAGTGAGGCGCCGAGCTTGCCGAAGGCGGCCAGGTACGCGTTCATCACGCCGAGCGAGACGATCGCGGCGACCACCCCCACGGCGAGGGGACCGACGCCGGGTGCGACCGCCGACGCGAGGGTCAGGAGCGGAACGGCGTCGTGGCTCGCCGGGCTGCCGACCACACCCACCGTCGCGATCTGCAGCAGCAGGTACGAGGCCCCGGTCACCACGAGTGCGATGGCCGTCGCGATCGGGATCACACGGCGGGGCCTGCGGAACTCCGCCGAGATGTGCGTGCCCACTTCCCAGCCGGCGAAAGCCCAGACGAACAGCAGCACCGCCGTCCCCACCCCGCCCCAGCCGTGCGGCAGGAACGGGCTGAATCGTGCGGGTTCGACCGCGGGCAGCGCGAGCGCTACGACTCCGACCACGACGGCGAGGAGGAGTCCGGTGAGCACGAACTGCACCCAGCCGGCCACGCGCACCCCGAACAGGTTCGCAGTGAACGCGAGGGCGAAGAGCGCGAGCGCGATGATCGGGATGCCGGCCGGATCGATGCCCGCGACCGCGACGATGTACTCGCCGCCGAGGACAGCGACGACGGGCGTGCCGGCGCAGACTCCGAAGTAGAACCAGTACCCCGTCATGCGCGACGCGGTGGGGCCGAGTGCACGGCGCACGTAGCTGGCGACCCCGCCCGGGTCGGGGTACCGGGCCGCGAGGGCGCCGAATGTGCCGGCCAGCGGGATCGACAGCACGAGGACGACGATGACCGAGATGACGGATGCCGGACCCGCCGCCGCGGCGGCGACCCCGGGCAGGACGAGCAGACCCGTGCCGAGCACGGCGGCGATGTACAGGGCAGTGCCCTGCACCACCCCCAACGAGCCGTGGTGCTCCGCTGCGCTTTCTGCGACAGCATCCGCTTCGATACTCACCAGTCGAGTCTGGTGCGCCCCGGCGACACGCGCGTGCTGCCGTACGGCCAACCTCCCGAGGGTGACTGCCACGTCGGCGCGCTGCGGCCCGCGGCGATCTGCGGTTCTTCGGAGATCTGCGGCTCTTCGGCGCCGCATGCGCCGCACGGCCCGAAGCCACGCAGATCTCCGACGTCGTGCAGAGCGATTCAGCCGATCGGGTCGACTCCGGCCCGCGCGAACGCGTCAAGAGCGGCCTCGACCGATGCGGAGCGATCGGCCGCGACCAGCCCCAGTCGCGTCCGGCGGTCGAGCAGGTCGTCCACCGAGAGCGCACCCTCGACCTGGACTCCCCATTGGAGTTCCTGCGCGGTGACTCCGCGCGCCCCGACCGGTCCTTCGGGCAGAGCTGCTGCGAACGGCGCTTCCGCGCCGTACCGCCGGACGTACCTCGGCAGCGCCGAGATCTCGCCGGCGCGCTCGCGCGGCCATGCACCCGCGAGCGGGAGGGTGCGCGTCAGACTCGGCACGATCTCACCGCCGAGCCTGCGGCGGTAGGCCGCATCCACGCCGTCCTGCGCCATCCGCCGGTAGGTCGTCAGCTTCCCGCCGACCACGCTCAGCACACCGGTCGACGACTCGATGATCGCGTGCCGCCGCGACACGTCGCTCGTGGCATCCTCGCTCCCCCGCTCGTCCGTGAGCAGCGGCCGCAGCCCCGCGAACGTGGCGATCACATCGGCGCGCGTGAGGGGCTCGGCCAGCACGGAGTTGACGGTTCCGAGAAGCATGTCGATCTCGGCATCGGTCGCGAGCGGCACATCCGGGAGCGCTCCGTCGGCGGGGACGTCGGTCAACCCGATGTACGAGCGGCCGTGCATCGACGGCACGGTGAAGACGAACCTGCTGCCGGAGCCGTCGACGGGCACGGTGAGCGACACATCCGAGCCGCCGAGTCGCGCCGACTCCACCACGAGGTGGGTGCCGCGGCTCGGCCGCAGGTGCACGTCCGGGTCGAGGTCGCCGGCCCACACGCCGGTCGCGCTGAGCACGGCACGCGCGCGCACCCGCAGAGTCTCGCCGGTGATCGTGTCGCGCAGCAGTGCGCCGCCGCCGTCCAGTTCGCGCGCTTCGACACGGGTGAGGACGGATGCTCCGTACCCCGCCGCGGTCCGTGCGATGCCGATGACCAGCCGGGCGTCGTCGATGAGCTGTCCGTCCCACCCGCGCAGCCCGCCGCGCAGTGCGTCAGCGCGCACTGCGGGCGCCAGACGCAACGTCTCGTCGCGGCCGATCGCGGCGGGGGCGTGGAGCACAGCATCCGGAGTGCCGACGACACGGCGCAGGCCGTCGCCCAGACCGTAGCCCAGCCCGATGTATGCCCCGCGGGCGATATGCCCGGGCGCATACAGCGGCATGACCTGCGCGAGCGGTCGCGTCAGGTGCGGGGCGATGCGCGTCAGCAGCAGATGGCGTTCCACGGCGCTCTCGTGGGCGATGCCGAACTGACCGGACGCGAGGTAGCGAAGGCCTCCGTGAGCGAGCTTCGAACTCCAGCGACTCGTGCCGAACGCGAGGTCGTGACGCTCGACCAGCACGGTGCGAAGACCGCGGGATGCCGCATCCAGCGCGATCCCCGCACCGGTCGCCCCGCCGCCGACCACGAGCAGGTCGACCTCCGGTCGGTCACCGAGCGCGGCGAGCTCGCGCACGCGACGAGCGGCGTTGAGCGCCGTGGAGAACGGGGTGCGACCGATGATGCGCGCGCTCATCCGGCATCCTTGCCGAGGTATCCCGCGAGGGCCCGACCCAGCTCCGCCGTCCAGGCCGGGTCGTCGAGCCACTCCCGCACGAGCGGAGCGGACTGCACCGCCGACTGGGCGATCAGCAGCACCATCGCGGCCATGTGCACCGGGTCGCCGTCGCGGACGAATCCGGCACTCTGCCCCGCCTCCAGCCGGCGGCGCAGCTCGGCGTGGATCGCGTACTGGCTGGTGCCGAGCCGGTCGAGGATGTAGCGCGAGAGAAGTTCGGGATCGGTCTCGCGCAACCGCGCGATCAGCGCCATGCCGCGCACGCGATCGGCCGTACCGACCAGCACCTGCACGAGCTCATCGAGCGACGCCGGTGCCGCACCCGCGACGGGAAGGATCGCGACGAGCTCGCGGGTGACGAGCGCGGCGAACACCGATTGGGCGTCCGGCCAGTACCGGTAGAGCGTCTGACGCGCGATGCCGCACCGGCGGGCGATGTCGGAGATCGTGGTGCGGCGGATGCCGTGCGCGAGCACTTCGGCGAGCGCAGCGTCGAGGATGGCGCTCTCGGTGCCCGTGCCGGCATCGGTCGAGCCGGCGTCGTCGGTTTTGGAGCGAGCATCCGCCATGTGACAACCATACATACGGTGTCTCACTGTCACATTCGCATGCGCCGCCATGGCATACTTTGGCCATGGACGCGACGGTGCCGCACTCCCCCACGACGGACGACTCGCACCGCGGCGCGATCCGGGCGGAGCGACAGCCTCTCGCTCTCCCGACGCCCCGACCTCGCATGCTGTGGGACGCCTGGGGCGACGGCACGCATCCCGCGCATCTCCCGCCCGGAGCCAAGGCTCTGGTGGCCACCGTGCTGCCGGGCAAGGCGCACCCGATCCCCCGCCGTCCGGCACGGGATGCTCCGCTCAGCGCCTCCCGGATCTCCGATGCCGACCTCTACGCGCTCAGCGTGATCGTTGGCCCCGCGAACGCCACTCGCGACGACGAGGCCCGGCGGCTGCACCTCGGCGGGAAGAGCACGCCCGATCTGCTGCGTCGGCGCCTCGCGGCCGTGCAGCAGGCGCCGGATGCTGTCGCCTGCCCCGCGACGCACGATGAGACCCTCGCCGTGCTCGCCGTGTGCGCTGAGCGCGGCATCGCCGTGGTCCCCTTCGGCGGCGGAACGAGCGTCGTGGGCGGGGTGGATCCGGAAGCGGGCAGCCACGCCGCGGTGATCGCGCTGGATCTCGTGCATACCGCCGCGCTCTGGGATCTCGACGAGGTCTCGTTCCTGGCCACTTTCGGCGCAGGCACCACAGGCCCTCAGGCCGAGGAGCTGCTGGGCGCGCGCGGCTACACACTCGGCCACTTCCCGCAGAGCTATGAGTTCGCCTCGATCGGCGGCTTCGCGGCCACGCGCTCCAGCGGCCAGGCGTCGCGCGGGTACGGCCGATTCGACGATGTCGTGCATTCCCTGCGCGTCGCCACCCCCGTGGGTGCGCTCGACCTAGGCCGCGCTCCGGCGAGCGCCGCGGGGCCGGATCTGCGCGAACTGTTCCTCGGCTCGGAGGGCGCGTTCGGCGTGATCACCGAGGTCACGGTCCGCATCCGCCCGACCCCCGAGGTCACGCGCTACGGCGCGTGGACGTTCCCCGATTTCGCGGCCGGCGCCGCGGCCTTCCGAGAACTGACGCAGCGCGGCATCCGCCCCACCGTCCTCCGGCTGAGCGACGAGTCCGAGACCCGGGTGAACGCGCTCATGGGCGGGCACCTGACGCGGCTGCGCGGATGCCTCGCGGTGGCGACGTTCGAGGGAACGAGTCTCCTCACCAGCGACGACGCAGACATACCGGCCGAGTTGACCGCGTCCATCTTCGCCTCGCACGGCGCGAAGTCGCGGGGCGAGGATCCGGCCCGCTCGTGGGAGCGCGGTCGATTCGCCTCCCCCGCGCTGCGCGACACCCTGCTCGACATCGGGGTCCTGGCCGAGACGCTCGAAACTGCGGCGACGTGGGCGCGACTGGATGCGGTGAAATCGGCCGTCACCGAAGCGCTCATCGCGAGCCTGACCGCCGATAGGACGAAGCCGATCATCATGTGCCACATCTCGCACGTGTATCCGGCGGGCGCGTCGCTCTACTTCACCGTGATCGCCGCCCTCACCCCCGATCCGGGCGATCAGTGGGCACGAGCCAAGGATGCCGCCTCCCGCGCGATGCTCGAGGCGGGGGCGACGATCACCCACCATCACGCCGTCGGCCGAGATCACCGCCCCTACCTGGAAACCGAGATCGGCCCGCTCGGCATCGCCGTGCTCCGCGCCGTGAAGGCGGCGCTCGATCCGCGCGGGATCATGAATCCGGGCGCGCTCGTCGACGCCGCCCCAGAGCGATGAACGTCACCCTCCTCGCCAACCCGGCCGCGCGTTCCGGTGCCCACACCCGAGCGGCACCGGAGGCGGCCGAGCGGCTGCGGGCACACGGCATCCGCACCACGATCATCAGCGGCGGCAGTGCCGCCGAGTCCACCGATCTGCTGCGCAGAGCGATCGAGATCGGCACCGACGCCGTGGTCGTCGCGGGCGGCGACGGCACCGTGCATCTGGCGATCCAGGAGCTGGCAGGCAGCGGCGTGCCGCTGGGCATCATCCCCGCCGGCACGGGCAACGACATGGCCGCGGCCGTCGGGCTGCGCGAACTCGACGTCGCCGCAGCCGCCGACACGATCGCCGCCGGACGCACGCGCCGCATCGACCTCGCCAGGGTGACGCGGGTGGACGGCACGACGGAGTACTTCGCCAGTGTGCTCGCGAGCGGCTTCGACTCGCGCGTCAATGACCGCGCGAACGCGATGCGGTGGCCGCGCGGCGGGTCGCGCTACAACATCGCGCTCCTCATCGAGTTCCTGACCCTCCGCGGCATCCCGTACGACGTCGAGCTCACGCTGGAAGACGGATCGATCGAGCGCATCTCGGGCGACCTCGTGATGGCGACGATCGGCAACGGCGACACGTATGGCGGCGGCATCCCGATCTGTCCGACCGCCGACCCCTCGGACGGCGTGCTCGACGTCACGATCGTGCGGCCCGCGGGCCGCCTGCGCCTTCTGAGGTTGCTGCCGCGTGTCTACAGGGGCACGCACGCGTCGGTGGAGCAGGTGTCGATGTTCCGGGTGCGCAGCGCCCGCCTCGCCTCGCCGGGCGTCACCGCCTATGCCGACGGAGACCCGATCGGCGCACTGCCGCTCGTGGTCGACGTCGTGCCCGGCGCGCTGTCGCTGTACGCGCCCGGGGGCGCGGACTCCCGTTAGGGAGCCGCAAGACCCAGCGCCTGGCCGAGCGGCGGGATCGCGAGCGCGAGCCCGCCGTCCAGCGCGGGGCCCACGTGCCCTGCACCCGGCACCGTCTCGAGGAACACGGTGAACCCGGCCGCGCGAGCGGCGTCGGCGTTGGCCACGATTCCCGCGCCGAACTGCGCGTCGTCGGCGCCCGTGGTGAAGACCGCCGTATGGCCGTCGTACGTGCCGGCGGGCGCGGCCGCCATGATCGCGGCGGGCTTGGCCGCCTCGAACGCGGCTTTGTCGCCCCCGAAGACCTTGGCGATCGTCCCGTCGACGGTCTCGGAGCCGGGAAACTCATTGCCCGAGACGTCGACCAGATTTCCCCAGATCTCGGGATGCTGGCTGCCCCAGAGCGTCGCGCACGCGCCGCCGTTGGAGTAGCCGCCGATCACCCACGACGCCGCGGAACGGGCGATGTTCAGGTGCGTCCGGGCCCAGGCGGGTATCTCGGTGTTGAAGTAGGTCGAGACCGCCCCGAACGTCGCGGAGTCATGACAGGCGGGATCGACGGTCGGGCTCGTGAGCTGGTCGGCGATGATCGTGATCGGCGCGAGACCGTCGTGCTGGGCGGCATACGCATCCATGGCCTTCGCGATCGCATTCGGCTCGGGCGAGCCGGGTTGCCCCATCATGAAGACCAGCAGGGGCAGCGCGGGCGGATCGGCGACGAGCGCCGCGGGCGGCAGGTAGATCGAGGCGTCGCGGGCGGCGAACCCCGGCGCCGGGATGGCGTCATCGCCGGTGAGCGCGCCCACCTCGCCCTTCTGCGGCATGCCCGCCGGCGCCGACCAAGTGGTGTACAGCGGCTCCGCGGTCGGCACCGCCGTCGTCTTGGCCGGCAGCGTGATGGGCCCGACAGACTGGACCCCGATGATCGCGGCGACGGTGTGAGTGATGCTGAACGCACGATTCACCCCGAGCGCGCCCAGGACGAGCGAGGCGAGGACCAGCACGACGGCGAGCGCTCGCCGCCACCATGGCCCGCTCCAGAGCGCCGCGACACCGACCCCCATCGACCCGAGGCCGATGACGGTCCACAGTTGCGCGGACGCCGGAATCTGCACCCCGAACGTTTTCTGCACATCGAACAGCGTTACGAGTCCCACGGCGAGCGCAGCGCCCGCGAGCGCACCGATCAGGAGCCGGAAAGGATGCCGGGGCCTTGACGCGGCGACCACGACGATGAGGACGGTGGTGAGGATGCCGCATCCCGGCAGCAGTCCTCCGTCGATGAGTTCGAGTCCGAGGAGCCAGTAGATCACCGCTGCGCACCGGGGTGGGCGGGAGCGGGGCCCGACAGGAGGCTCCGGACGAGGGCGACGTATTCGCGGGGCGATGCGTCGGGAAGGTAGGCGCGACCGACGGCGGAACCGATCGCCGGGAGCGACACCGGATCGGCGTAGGCCATGTACAGCGTGCGGTACGCGGGATGGAACTTGCTCTTGAAACGAAACAGCGAGGCGAACCCGTACACCGGCTCGAGGGCCGCGCCCAGCCAGGCCAGGAACGACGACAGCGTCGTCGGGTCGGGTGCGACCTCGCCGTCGGCGATCGGCTTGGCCGCCAGCGGCGCACCGGAGAGGCTGAGGAGCTCCAGACCCCCCTCCTTCATGAGCAGAGCGGCCTTCGCGATCAGGAATTCCATGACGCCGTTGGGGGCCCCGGCTTCGCGCCGCATGAAGTCCAGGGTCCACCCCACTCGCACGCCGTCGCGCCACGAGGGCAGCCAGCTCGTCACCGCACGCAGCCGGCCATCCGCGTCGACGGCCAGGAGCAGGGCGACGTCCGGATCGGCGAGCTCTTCGATGCCGCCCAGCGTGAAACCCATCTCGGGGAGCGCGCGGTCGGTGACCCACTGCTCGCTGATGGCCGCGATCTGCGAGCTCATCGCCGGCGTCAGCGCGCGCCAGCTCGTCCACACCGCGGTCATGCCCTCGCGCTCGGCACGGTTCAGCGGGTGACGCACTTTCTGCCACTCCTTGCCGACCATCTCGAGCTCGGGCAGGTGCATCACGGTCTCCTGCCCCACCGAGGCGACGTGCCATCCCATCTCTGCGAACGCGGGGAGGTAGTCGTCATGGATGCTGTAGAACACCGGCGTCCACCCCCGGCCGATCGCGAACTCGGCGAATCCGCGCACCGTGTCCGATGCGCGCGACGGGGTGCAGAGCGGATCGGCGACGGCGAGCGCGACGCCGTTGACGACGCGGTAGGCCACCGCCGCCTGCGCGTCGTCGCTGAACCAGTGCTCGTTGCCCTGCCAGGTGCCCAGGAACGACAGTGTGCCGCCGCCGCGCCGCAGGAGCGCGCGGTACTGCGTCGCCGACTCCGCCGCGGCGTCGGCCGGCCGCGAGGTCGCGCGGTTGAGGCGCAGGATCGCGATGATCGCGACGAGCCAGAACGCCACGCCCGTCCACTGGTACACGACGAGGGGGGCACCGTGCCGAGGAAACGGGGGCTCGGCGATGCCCTGCAGGAAGGCCGGAGGGATGAACCGGCGCACCGCCTCGATGAGCAGGTCGCCCGCGCCGGGCTGCACGACGAACGCGCGCGGGACCAGCGACTCGACGAGCAGGAACACGACGATGCACAGCACGAACGCCGTGCCGATCGTGATCCACATGACGCGCAGAGCCGCCCGCGGGGCGTGCACCTGGAACCGGCGGCGCGTCGCGAGGAGAGTCACGAGCATCCCGACCGGAACGCCCACCGTGGAGATCGCCCACAGCACCCACTCGAACGCGGCTCCGTCAACGGGGTCGGCGAAGAACACTTGCCCGAAGACCACCGAGACGATCGCCAGGAGCGCCAGCGCGGCGTTCACGCCCACCGCGATCATCCAGGCCGCACGGCGACCCGACCGCAGGCCCCACGCCGCGACGAGGAGCAGTACCAGCGGCACGATCGCCAGCAGCGCCGGCCCCACGCCTCGGGTCACCAGGAGCGCGAACTGGTGATCGCACGCGCGCACGTACCGGGTCGTGCAGCGGTCGACGATCTCCTGGTCGAACTGGGCGAACGAGGTCGCCACCAGCGAGAGCGGGCCGCGCCCGCCGCCGGCGATCAGGGCGGCGATCGGACCGAGCCCCGTGACGGCGACGATCGTCGCGACGAGCGAGCGCGTCTCACGCGTGGAGCTGCGATGCCACGGGCGCCGCGGCACACCGCGCGCGAACAGCAGCCCGAGCGCGAGCCCCGTGAGCGCGGCGATCAGGCGGTACCACGAGTCGACGTCGCCGGCGTAGAGCGCGAACATCCCGAGGACGGCGAACGCGACGACGCGGATGCGCCGGCGCCACAGCGCTCCGGCGAGCGCCGAGGCCGCCAGGAGCGCTCCGGTGATCGCGATCGCCGGGTCGAGCACGGTGGCCTGCGTGGCGGCGGCACTGACCTCAGGCGTATCGGAGAGCAGGACCTGGACGCCGGCACCGACCAGCAGCGCCACCACGCCGGTCACGCCCATCGCGATCAGCGTACGTGCCGAGCCGAGGATGCGCTCCGTCGCCGCCAGCGCGGTCAGTGCGAGCAGGATCGACAGGACGGCATCCACCGGCGAGTCGGGAATGACCAGCGCCGTCACGACGGCCCACCACCCGGCCGGATTCAGCAGCGTGCCCGCGCCCCAACCGAGCGCCCCGGGAACCTGGGCTCCCCACAGGCTCCCCGTGCAGACGGAGGCGAGGACGATGACGAGCGCGAAGCCGACGGCGAGAGGATTGCGCCGCGCGTAGACGCGCAGACCGTTCAGCCGGCGACGAGCCCACGACGGGGTCGCGCGCGCGTCATCGCGCCGCTCGACCGCGTCGACGGTGGGTCCGTCCATGCACTCCCCGTCTCTTCACCGAGGAGACCCTATGGCCCGGCGCTGAGACGTTGCGCCGCGCGGCTATGCGCGGAGTATGAGTGAACCCTGAGGGGTCAGTGCGTCGCCTGGACGTCACGCAGCCGGGCGAGCACCTGGTCGCGCAGCTCCTCGGGAGCGCTCTCCTTGCACGCGCGCGCCACCACGTCGGTGAGCGTGCGCGCCACTAGCGCCTCGTCCTGGCATTGCCGGCAGGTCTTCAGATGATCGGCGATCTCGATCGCCGAGGTCTCGCACACCTCGTGGCGCAGATACTCTTCGAGGTCGCGTCTGGCCTTCTCGCAGCCGCAGTCGGTCATTTCGCGCTCCTTGTGGCGGCGCTCACGCCGCGTTCCTTCGGCGCGGCAGTCTGAATGCCGCGCTCCTTCGCGTAGTCGGCGAGCAGTTCACGAAGCATCCGTCTGCCACGATGCAGACGGCTCATGACCGTGCCGATGGGTGTCTTCATGATGTCGGCGATCTCCTGATACGCGAAGCCCTCGACGTCTGCGAGGTACACCGCCAGTCGGAAATCCTCCGGGATGGCCTGCAGTGCGTCTTTGACGACGGATGCCGGCATCCGATCGATCGCCTCAGCCTCCGCCGATCGGCTGCTCGTGGCCGTGGTCGACTCGGCTCCGCCGAGCTGCCAGTCTTCGAGTTCGTCGATCGTGCCCTGATAGGGCTCGCGCTGCTTCTTGCGATACGTGTTGATGTAGGTGTTCGTCAGGATCCGATACAGCCACGCCTTGAGGTTGGTGCCCTGCGTGAACGTCTTCCACGATGCGAACGCCTTGACGAACGTCTCCTGCACGAGATCGGCGGCGTCCGCCGGGTTGCGGGTCATCCGCATCGCGGCCGCATACAGCTGGTCCATGAACGGAAGCGCCTGCACCTCGAATTGGGTGCGCGCGTCCGCCCGGGTATCGGCCTCGTCGTTCATCACGCGCAATTCTACGTCGCGGCGCTTCGCTTCTCCGTCGGTGCCGTCCCACGTAAGCACGGGGCGATCCAGGGTGACACGCTCCATCACAGCAGGCATCGGTCTCCTTCCGGCGTCAGGTCCCACAGGGGTTCAGTAGGGTAGAACCCGATGAGTGCCGACGGGTATTCCCTTCCAGCGACGCGGACTTCTGCTGTCCGCGGCGGTTGGAGCGCGCCCGTCGCGAACGGCGTCATGCACGCGACCGTCTCGGTGCCCGGCTCGAAGTCGCTGACCAACCGCGAGCTGATCCTCGCCGCCCTCGCCGACGGGCCCAGCCGCCTGACCGCGCCGCTGCATTCCGACGACTCCGCGCGCATGGTCCAGGCCCTCCGCTCCCTCGGCGTCGGCATCGACGAGGTGGAGGGGGCGGGCGCGTTCGGTCCCGATCTCGAGGTCACGCCGGTGTGGCCGCTGCGCGGTGACACCGTGATCGACTGCGGACAGGCCGGCACCGTCATGCGGTTCGTCGCGGCCCTGGCCGGTTTGGCGCAGGGCGACGTCACGATGACCGCGCACCCCAGCGCCCTGCACCGCCCCATGGGCGCCATGATCACGGCCCTGCGCGACGTCGGCGTCGACGTCGACGACGGCGGCCACTGGGCCCTTCCCTTCGACGTGCGCGGACGCGGGCACACCCGCGGTGGCGAGATCACCATCGATGCGAGCGGCTCGAGTCAGTTCGTGTCCGGACTGCTGCTGGCAGCCGCGCGCTACGACGTCGGGCTGCACCTGATCCACTCCGGCGCGCGCCTGCCGAGCCAGCCGCACATCGACATGACGATCGAGGCGCTGGCCCACCGCGGCGTGCACGTCGAACGCCCCGCTCCCGCGGAGTGGATCGTGCCGGCCGGGCCCATCCGGGCCAAGGACATCGCGATCGAGCCCGACCTGTCCAACGCCGCGCCGTTCCTGGCCGCAGCCATGATCGCCGGGGGCTCGGTCACCGTCACCGGCTGGCCGGCGCACTCGACGCAGCCCGGCGCGATGCTCGGTGAGATCCTCGCTCTGATGGGCGCACGCGTCACTCGTCGCGGCGGTGCGCTGACGGTCACCGGCGGCTCCGGCATCCTGGGCGTGGATCTCGACCTCTCGGCGGCGGGCGAGCTCACCCCCACCGTCTTCGCCCTGGCCGCATTCGCGGACGGCCCGACGACCCTCTACGGCATCGGCCACATCCGCGGCCATGAGACCGACCGCATCGCCGCACTCATCGGCGAGCTGCGCGCCCTCGGCGGCGAGGCGCACGAACTCGACGACGGCATCCGGATCGTCCCGCGCGACCTGCACGGCGGCACGTGGCATGCCCACCACGACCATCGCCTCGCCACGACCGGCGCCCTCATCGGCCTCGCGGTCCCCGGCGTCGAGGTCGACGACATCGGCACCACGGCCAAGACCATGCCCGAGTTCCCCGAGCTGTGGCAGCAGATGCTCGCCGGCTCGCCGGAGGGCGCCCTCGCGTGAGCTGGCTCGCCGACGATGACGACGACGACCAGGACGAGTTC
Source organism: uncultured Microbacterium sp. (assembly GCF_964244775.1). Classification (NCBI taxonomy): domain Bacteria; kingdom Bacillati; phylum Actinomycetota; class Actinomycetes; order Micrococcales; family Microbacteriaceae; genus Microbacterium; species uncultured Microbacterium sp. The sequence goes on along the minus strand of NZ_CAXTJR010000002.1, from coordinate 136,820 downwards.
GACGAGAACGAGATCCGGTCACGTCCCAACCCGAAGGCCAACCGCCCCCGCACCAAGCGCAGGCCCGCGCACGCCGACGCGCAGATCGCCCGGGTGATCGGCGTCGATCGCGGACGGTATTCGGTGCTTGTCGATGAGGAGCTCCCCGGCGAGAGGCGGGTGCTCGCCACGCGAGCGCGCGAACTGCGCAAGATCGCGATCGTCACGGGCGATCGCGCGCGCGTGGTCGGCGATCTCAGCAGCGACGAGGGCACGCTCGCGCGGATCATCGGCATCCAGGAACGCACGTCGCTCCTTCGCCGATCCGCCGACGACACCGACCAGGTCGAGCGGATCATCGTCGCCAACGCCGACCAGATGCTCGTCGTCGTGGCCGCCGCCGACCCCGAGCCACGCGAGCGGCTCGTCGACCGCTACCTCGTCGCGGCGCTCGATGCCGGCATCCGGCCACTCCTCGTGGTCACCAAGACCGACCTCGCCGACCCCACCGCGTTCCTCGCCCACTTCGAGGGGCTCGACCTCGAGGTGTTCACGAGCGCTCAGTCCGAGATGCCGCTGGAGCGCATCGGCGCGAGCCTCGTCGGGCACTCCACGGTGTTCGTCGGGCACTCGGGGGTCGGCAAATCGACGCTCGTGAACGCGCTCGTCCCGAGCGCCGACCGCGCCACCGGGCACGTCAACGTCGTGACCGGTCGCGGGCGGCACACCTCGTCGTCGACGGTCTCGCTGCGCTATCAGGGGCCGACCGGAAAGGGCTGGGTGATCGACACTCCGGGTGTGCGCTCGTTCGGACTCGGTCACGTGAACCCGGCGCGCATCATCGACGCGTTCACCGAGCTCGCACTCATCGCCGAACGGTGCCCGCGCGGGTGCACCCATCTGCCGGATGCTCCCGACTGCGCGATCATCGAAGCCGTCGCCGATGGCCGGCTCGGCCCGGGCGGCCGGGCACGCCTGGACTCGCTGCAGCGCCTGCTCGCGACGTTCGCCGAGCGGAAGACGCGCGAGGATCAGTCCTAGGCTGAAGGCATGACCGTGCAGCTCACTCCCGGCGATGCCGCTCCCCTGTTCACCCTCGTCGACCAGGACGAGAATTCCGTCTCGCTCGCGGATCTGCGCGGGCAGAACGTGATCCTGTACTTCTACCCCGCCGCGATGACACCCGGCTGCACCACCGAGGCGTGCGACTTCCGCGACAGCATGGGCTCGCTCGCCGGTTCGGGCTACACCGTGCTCGGTGTCTCGCGCGACGAGCCGTCGACCCTGCGCGAATTCCGCGAGCGCGACGGGCTCACCTTCCCGCTCCTGAGCGACCCCGACCACGCCGTCCACGACGCGTACGGCGCGTGGGGCGAGAAGATGAACTACGGCAAGCTCGTCGAGGGAGTGATCCGCTCGACGTTCGTGATCGACGCCGAGGGGCGCATCGTGCACGCGCTCTACAACGTCAAGGCCACCGGGCACGTCGCACGGCTCCGCACGCTCGTCGGCGCCTGAGACTCACACCCGGCTTTCCGTCGGTCGTCCTGTCGGCCCGGAGAGCTATCGGTCGCCGTCGGCTTCGCCACGACCGGTCTTCAGGGCTGCGGCCCTGCGCGCCGCGAAGATGAGCAGCACGAGCCCGAGCACTGCCGGTGCGGCGAGGGCGAGAGCAACCAGCGGGTGCGCATATGCGCCGGTGACCGCGCCGAGCGCCACCGCGAGGATGAGCAGCTGCGACACGATCCCGCCCGACCGGCCCCATGACTGACCGCGCGCGATCGCGACGGCGAATGCGCACAGTGCCGCGGCTGAGACCGCCGTCAGCACGATCAGGGCGATGCCGCTCGTCGGGTCTCCGGCGTCTCCGCCGAACAGCGCCAGCACCTGGACGACCACCAGGGCGATGACCGCGAGGCCCTCGAGCCCGACCACGACGGCTGCCGCGCGGGCGGCCGGATTTGTTCCCATTCCCGACGATCCTTCCGACGCTTGGTGTCGTCGTTGTGCGAATCCTCCAGTGCACCCGGCGAATGCTCAGCTGATCCCGCACATTCACCGCAAAACGGTCCTTGATTAGGCCGTCGCGCTGTGGAAGCATTGAACAAGCCGTGTGCTCCCACAGCGAAGTGGGGCGAGCGTCGCTCGCACATCTCACAGGGTACCGGACCCGAATCGGGCTTCCGGACTCTCACCGACTTCGTCATCAAGGAGCACCACCATGGATTGGCGCGACAAATCCGCCTGCCTCACCGTCGACCCCGAGCTGTTCTTCCCCGTCGGGAACACCGGTCCGGCCGTCGATCAGATCGAGAAGGCGAAGTCGGTCTGCGCTCGCTGCACCGTCACCGAGGTCTGCCTGCAGTACGCGCTCGAGACCGGTCAGGATTCAGGCGTCTGGGGCGGTCTGTCCGAAGACGAGCGTCGTGCGCTCAAGCGTCGCGCGGCTCGCGCCAGGCGCGCCAGCTGACCGCCGGACGCGCAGGGCTCTGACTCACCGATCACCGGATGCCGCAGCATCCGGTGATCGTCAGTTCGAGCTCTCGGTGCCCCGGGCGATGTAGCGCAGCGGGATGTCGATCGTGACCTCGGTGCCGCTTCCGGTGATCGTGTGCCAGTCGATCGTCCCGCCCAGCTCGCCCTGGATCAGGGTGCGCACGATCTGCGTGCCCAGCCCCTGGCCGACGTGCCCCTCGGGCATGCCGACGCCGTTGTCGCGGACGCGCACCTCCAGGCGCTCCTCGCTGCGCTGCGCGATGATCCGGACGTCTCCCTGCTGACCGGCGAGGCCATGCTCGACGGCATTGGTGACCAGTTCGGTCAGCGCCAGCGCCAGCGGCGTCGCGTATTCGCTGGGCAGCGTCCCGAACTCGCCCGACGTCGTGGTGTGGGCCCGCGTCGTCGGTGCGGCGGCGACCTCGGCGGCGAGCTTGAGCACCCGGTCGAAGACGTCGTCGAAGTTCACGTTCTGCGCGAGGCCTTCCGAAAGCGTGTCGTGGACGACGGCGATCGCCGACACGCGGCGCATCGCCTGGGTGAGGGCTTCGCGCGCCTCGTCGGAGTGCGAGCGGCGGGACTGGATGCGCAGGAGCGACGCCACCGTTTGCAGGTTGTTCTTGACGCGGTGGTGGATCTCGCGGATCGTCGCGTCCTTGGTGATGAGCTCCTGCTCCTGATGGCGGATCTCTGTGACGTCGCGGCTCAGCACGATCGCGCCGATGCGTGTGCCGCGGTCGCGGAGCGGGATCGTCCGCAGGGCGACCGAGACCCCCTGCGCCTCGATGTCCGCGCGCCACGGCGCACGGCCGGTCACCACGAGAGGCAGCGATTCGTCGAACTGTCGCTTGGACGGCAGGATGCGGGTGGTCACCTCGACGAGGGACTCGCCCTCCAGCTCGTCGTCGAATCCCATCCGGTTGAACGCCGACAGGGCGTTCGGGCTCGCGAACGTCGTGATGCCGTCGACGTCGAGACGGATCAGGCCGTCCGACGCACGCGGGGCACCGCGGCGAGGCGAGGTCGGCGCGGACAGATCGGGGAACTCGCCCGACGCGACCATCCCGAACAGGTCGTCGGCGCAGTCGTTGAAGGTGATCTGCTGCCGCGACGGCGTGCGTGTCTCACCGAGATTGGTGTGCCGGGTCAGCACGCCGACCGTCACAAGCGGCTCACCCGCGCGCGGCCTTTCGCGCACGATCGGAACCGCGCGCACGCGGGTCGGCGTCTCTTCGAACCAGTCGGGCGAGGCCGAATCGATGATGCGGCCGGTCTGGAAGGCCTCACGCACCTGCGTGCGCCACTGCGGACGCACGCGGTCGCCCACGATATCGCGGTAGAAGAGCGTCGCGGCGCCGCCCGGCCGGGTGTGCGCGACCGCGACGAACGAGTCATCGGGAGTCGGGACCCAGATCACGATGTCGGCGAAGGCCAGGTCGGCCAAGAGCTGGCCGTCGCCGGCGAGGCGGTGGAGCCACTCCACGTCGGCTTCGCTGGAGCACCCCTGCGCGTAGACGAGATCGCTGAGGGTCGACACGCGTTCCAGCTTAGAGTCTGAGCCGATCCGCCGAGCGCGCACTGCGCACGGCGTCACTCTGGCGCTCCGGCTCGTTGACCTCGTGCACGAGGCGCACATGGCGGCGGAGGCCCCGCCGTGGTGCGGGATCCGGCTCGGGGACAGGCGCGACGGCCTCGCCGACGAAGCGCCGGAGGGCGAGTGTGAACGCGGAGCGGGGCGCGACGGCCGCGATCGGACGTGCGGCCAGCAGCGCGGCATCCGCCGACCGCGGATCGGCGGGCAGGAACCAGACATCCTCGATACCGGCGAACCGGTCCAGCGCGCGGCGGATCTGACCGCGCGCATCGATGCCCAGGGGTCCGGGGCGGAGCCGATTGGCGACCACGACCACCCTCGTGGTGCCGATCGTGGCCCGCAGGTCGGCGTAGCCGCGGATGAATCGGGCCATGCCGACCGGGTCGGCACCGGCGACCGCGACCACGAGATCGGCCGCCCGCAGCGATGCCAGGGTGGCGGCGTTGCGCCGCGGGCCGTCGAGGTCGCTCACGATCTCCTCGTCGCGCTCGAGCGAGGCCGCCGTGTCGATCACAGTGTGCTCGACCCACTCCCGGCAGGCCGTGAGGGCGGCGGTGACCCGCGCCTCGCCGAGCTCGGGCCACCGCGACGGGCGGTTGATGCCGGTGAGCACCTCCACGCCGCCCTCGAGCGGCGTGCTGATCCGGGTGAGCTCGCGCGCGTCGATGCCGCCGAGCTCCGCCTGGCGGCACGCGGCGGCGAAGCCGGGGCCTTCGTCGGCGAGCCCGAGCGCGAGTGCGATCGAGGGGGCGTGGGTGTCGGCATCCACCAGTCCCACCCTCCGATCGCCCCTGGCCAGCTCCATCGCGAGTTCGATCGCGACCGTCGAGCGGCCCGGGGCGCCCGCCGGCCCCCACACGGCGATCACGGGCGCCGCGCGCACGACGGTCGCGCGCGGCGCGAGCGGGGCCGGAGCGGCGTCGAGCGCCTCGGCCAGCTGCCACGGCTCGGAATCGAGCGGCATCGCGCGCCCCACCCCGAACGACTCCGCGAGCCGGACGTCCGCCTCGGTGGCGCACAGCGGCAGGATGCGGACGCCGAACCGATCGCACAGGGCGACCACCTCGGAGGTCAGCGTCCGGCGCGTCGCGTGCAGCACGATCGCGTCGGCCTCGGCCAGGTGCTCGATGACCGTGGACGGCTCGCCGAATCGGTCGGCGTCGCGCGCGACGGCGGTGGCGACGTGGTGCAGCGCGGATGCCGGAACCGTCGCGATCACTTCGATCCGCTCGCGCGCGAGCCCGGCCGCCATGGCCTCGCCGTGAGGGGAGTCGACCGCGACAAGCACTCTCATCGGCCGGCTCCGGCCGTCGGCACGATCGACAGGGCGGCCCCCGCCGACATCGCGGCGAGCACGGCCGCCACATCCGCACGGGGGATCACGAGTTCCAGTGCCGCTGCCCCGCCGCCGATCATCGAGTCGTCGCGGGTGACAGCGGCCACCGTCGCATCCGCCACGAGGATGCGCGGGGTGTCGTACACGCCGCGCTCGACCAGCGGCGCCGACCAGACCTCCACGACGGTGCCGGTGTCGACGGATGCGGGAACGTCGACCGTGCTGCGGACGACCACGGTGGTCACGGTCGCGGCGCCGGCCGCCCCGACGGCGCTCTGCGGAACGAGCTCACCTGCCTCGATCGTGCGGGTCGCGACCTGCCCCTCCTCCAGCGCTTCGGGGGCGAGATACGCGTCGCCCACCTGGCCCAGGGCGACGTCGACCACGCGCATCGCGTCGCCGGAGAGGGCTTCTCCCGGGACGATCGTGTGGGCGGCGGCGAACACCGGCACGGTCTGCCGGGCGGAGGCGACGACGAACCACACGCCGGCGACCGAGGCGGCGATGAGCACAACCCCGAGAAAGAATCGGGCGTCGCTCCAGAAGGCGCGTGGGCGGCGGCGAACGGATTCGAGCGCTGTCATGCGGTCCATCGTCGCGCAGTCGCCGCGGAGGCGACGCACGTTATCCACAAGGCGGTGTCGACGGAGGCTGCGCGACGGGTGGCGGCCATAATGGGGACATGCCCGAAAGCCCGACGTCCGACGCGCGCCTGCTCGCCCCCGCGCAGGTGGCCGAGGTGCTCAGCGTCTCGGTCGACGAGGTGATCGCGCTCGTGCTGGACGGGCGTCTCCGCGGCGTTCGCGTGGGTGCGCCGCCCCAATGGCGGGTGGAGCAGACGAGCATCGCCGGCTACCTCGACGACCAGGCCGAAGAGGCGCGCCGCATGGCGCTGTGGGAGCAGTCCAACGCGGCGAGCTTCCCCGAGCTGTGGGGCCACGGCATCATCCGCAACCCCGACTGATCGCCCGAGTCGAGCGGATGCTGTCGCCACCGCCCTCGCTCAGATCAGAGGTGCTGCCGTCTCGGGCCGCACCCACGCGATAGCGATGAACGGCACGATCCGGTGACCCGTCACCGCGTCCACCCTGCGTGCGCTGCCCGCATCGTGCAGCGCGATGTCGAGATGGTCGGCGCCGGCGCGGTCGATCGTGCCGGCGAGCGGGGAGCCGTTCACGCGATGGATCGTGACAGCCAGACGTCTGCGTACGAGGTCGCGCAGGACGAAGCCGAACGTCATCCGGTCGGCGAGCGGCGCAGTCCCTTCGACGGGGCGGGCTGAGCGCAGCAGGTCGGCGTGCGGCATCCCGATCGCGCAGATCGCGCTCAGCGGCGCGAGGATGCCTCCGCGCTGCCCCGCCGGTTCGATCGCCAGCCAGTCGGCACCCACGCCGGCCACCTCGCCGGTGAAGACCGTCCCGTCCGCCAGTTCGAACGATGGGGGCGGTGTGCTCCGGTCGCGGGTTGCGGCGGTGCGGAGCCGATCCCGGAGGACGACGCGGGAGAGCCGCAGCCGTTCGGCTTCGCTGTCGAGCGCGGCACGCTCCGCCTCCCACTCGGAGGAGAGCTGATCTTCGAGGTCTTCGAATAATCGATCCCAGCGCACGCAAGCGAGGCTAGGGGATTCATCACGACGGGATCACAACTTATCCACAGTCCGGAGATCGATCTTTCCTGTGAGTTCGCCCTGTGTTCTACTCTTGGGACATCTCCTCCCCCAGGCAGGTATCCATGGCATCGACGCCGGCAGGCCCTGCTCGTGTTCCGTCCCCTTTCGGCGACGCACGCGAGCTCTCCGAGTTCTTCGCACCGCAGCGCACCGGCTCCGACGCGCTCCCCGAGCCCGAGCCGTTTCTGCACAATCTGACGCGCGGCGTGCTGGAAGTGCTGGCCGGTGTCCGCGAGGTCGATCAGCTGGCCCGCTGGCTGACGGAGGACGCCTACCGCAAGCTCGTCACCCGCGCGAATCTCGCGACCCGTGCCCGCAGCGCACGCGGGGCTCCGGCATCCCGTCCCACACACGCGATCCTCTCGGTGCACCACTCATCGCCCGCCGACCACGTCGTGGAAGCGGTGGTGATCGTCGCAGGGCCGGCGCGCACCCGTGCGGTCGCGATCCGGCTCGAGGGCATGGACCGGCGCTGGCGGGCCACCTCGCTCGCGCTGCTCTGACGCCGACTCCGATTCAGACCCTCCGGCAGGCGAACGGGCCGGCTACTGCCGGTACGACGACAGGAAGTTTCCGAGTCGCTCGATCGCCTCGGTGAGCACTCTGGCCTCCGGGAGCGTCACGATCCGCACGTGGTCGGGGGTCGGGAAATTGAATCCGGTCCCCTGCACCAGCAGGACGTGCTCGGCGACCAGGAAGTCGTAGACGAACTTCGCGTCGTCGCGGATCTCGTGGACCTCGGGGTCGAAGCGCGGGAATGCGTACAGCGCTCCCTCGGGCTTGACGCACGACACACCCGGGATCGCCTCCAGACCCTGCCACGCGGCATCCCGCTGCTCGTGCAGCCGCCCCATCGGCGCGATCAGCGCGTCGATCGACTGCACGCCCGAGAGGGCGGCCTGCACGGCGTGCTGGGCGGGGACGTTGGGGCACAGCCGGGTCGAGGCCAGCAGGTTGATGCCCTCGAGGAAGCCGGCGGCGTGCTGCTTCGGCCCGGTGATGACGAGCCACCCCGACCGGTAGCCGGCCACGCGATAGGTCTTGGACAGTCCGTTGAACGTCAGGCACAGCAGGTCGGGCGCGACCGTCGCCATCGGGATGTGCTGCGCGTCGTCGAAGAGGATGCGGTCGTAGATCTCGTCGGCCAGCACCAGCAGCGAGTGCTCGCGAGCGACCTCGGCGATGGCATCGAGCACGGCGCGCGAGTACACCGCGCCCGTCGGGTTGTTGGGGTTGATCACGACGATCGCCTTCGTGCGCGGCGTGATCTTCGACCGGATGTCGTCCAGATCGGGTTGCCATTCGTTCTGCTCGTCGCACAGATAGTGCACGGGCGTGCCGCCGCCGAGGCTGGTCATCGCCGTCCAGAGCGGATAATCGGGCGCGGGGATCAGTACCTCGTCGCCTTCGTCGAGGAGGGCCTGCATCGTCATCGTGATGAGCTCGGACACCCCGTTGCCGAGGAACACGTCGTCGGGGTCGACCGCGGGGAAGCCGGGCATCTGCTCGTACCGGTAGACGACCGCGCGGCGCGCGGAGAGGATGCCGCGGCTCTCGCTGTAACCGTGGGCATGCGGGATGGCGGCGATCATGTCGCGCACGATCTGGAACGGGGCGTCGAATCCGAACGCGGCCGGGTTGCCGGTGTTGAGTTTGAGGATGCGGTGGCCTTCGGCCTCCAGACGCCCGGCCTCCACGAGCGCCTGCCCGCGGATCTCGTACAGGACGTCTTTCAGCTTCGACGACTGGTCGAGCGTGCGGAGGGTGCTCATCGATTCAGGATAGCCCCGGCCCGATGCGGCCAATCGACAGAGCGTGGACCGTGCGCAGGCGACAGCCCGCGCTCACAGGAGCACGAGGATGAGCGCCGCGGATGCCGCGACCACCCCGATCGTGACGACGATGACATTCATGTTCAGCACCGGCGGCGCGACCCCCTGCGGCGCACCGTCCGGGCCGCGGGAAGCCCGCCTGGCGTCGGCGTCGAGGTCGTCGACCCGCTTGCGGATCATCCGGGCGATCGTGGTGGCGGGCGTCTGCAGCAGTTCGCTGTCCAGCCGCAGATCGTCCACGTTTCGGACCGGGACGATCGACGAGCCGTATGCCTGGGTGCGGCGCATCGCACCCCCGAGGAACGACGTACCCGGCCCGGCCGCGGCGGCCGGGATGTAGGTCCGACCGTCGATCGTGCGGATCGTGAGGCGCCGGCCGCCGGTCACTTCGGTGATCGCCGTCAGCGGGATCGTCACCGAGTGCAGCGAGTTGCGCACGACGACCTCGGTCGGCGACAAGCGGATCAGGGGGACGGAGAACAGCATCCATGCCACCCACCCGGCGAGCATCATGACCGGAATCAGGGCCGGCAGGTCGGGCGAAGGCACGAACACGGCGGCGATCACCGAGGCGATCACGGCAAGCACCGCCACGATCGCGACGGCCCGTGCGGACGGGAGACGGTACTCCGTGACGTCGCCGGGCATCCCCCCACCGTACGTTCTCTCCCGGCGGGGGGCCAGCTCCTCGCGCCGCGTGCTGCCCGCCGGGACGGCTACTTGCGCTTGTCGGCGGCGCGACGGTCCGCTCGGTTCTGCGGAGCGGGAGCGCCGGCGGGCACGTCGGTCCGCTGGCCGAACGCTCCACGCGTCGGGGCCGGCTCCGGAGCCTGGGCCGGGGCGGCTGAGGCAGCCGCAGCGGCCTGGCGCACGCGGTTCGTCGACCCCTGCTGCACCTGGCCGCGGTCGTTGCGCACCTCCACCTCGCCGGCGTCGTTGGCCGCCGAGTACTCCAGGCGCTGGCCCTCGACGGGCACCGCGCCCAGACCCTTCGCCTCGACCTGCGGGATCGCCTCTTCGCCGTCCGCCGCGCGGCGGACCTCGACGTCGAGGTTGTACAGGTAGCCGACGGACTCTTCCTTGATCTGGCCCATCATGGCCTGGAACATCTGGTAGCCCTCGCGCTGGTACTCGATGAGCGGGTCGCGCTGTGCCATCGCCCGCAGGCCGATGCCGTCCTTGAGGTAGTCCATCTCGTACAGGTGGTCACGCCAGCGCCGGTCGAGGACCTGCAGCACCACGCGCCGCTCGAGCTCACGGGTCGCGGCTTCGCCGAGCCCCGCCTCGCGGGTGGCGTAGGCGATCTTGGCGTCGGAGAGGATCTCGCGCTTGAGTCCATCCGTCGTGATGCGACCCTTCGTGCCGGCCTCGGCCACGACCTCATCGATCGTCACACTGACCGGGTAGAGGGTCTTCAGCTCGGTCCAGAGCGCGTCGAAGTCCCAGCTCTCGGTGTGCCCGCTGCCGGTGTGATCGTCGATGACGGCGTTGATCGCGTCTTCGATGAAGTGCTGCACGCGGTCGGCGATGTCATCGCCCTGCAGCATGTGACGGCGATCCGAGTAGATCGCCTCACGCTGACGATTCAGCACGTCGTCGTACTTCAGGACGTTCTTGCGCAGCTCGGCGTTGCGGGCCTCGACCTGCGTCTGCGCGCTGCGGATGGCCCGCGAGACCATCGTCGATTCGATCGCGACGTCGTCGGGGAAGTTCGTACGGGCCAGGATCGCTTCGGCCGCACCGGACTGGAACAGCCGCATGAGGTCGTCGGTCAGCGACAGGTAGAAGCGGCTCTCACCGGGGTCGCCCTGACGGCCCGATCGACCGCGCAGCTGGTTGTCGATGCGGCGCGACTCGTGGCGCTCGGTGCCGAGGACATAGAGACCGCCGACGGCGACGACCTCGGTGCTCTCACCGGCGACACGTTCGCGCATCTGCTCGTAGACGCTCTCCCACTCGGCCTCGTACTCCTCGGCCGTCTCGACCGGGTCGAGCCCGCGGGCTTTCATCTCCTGCACGGCGAGGAACTCGGCGTTACCGCCGAGCATGATGTCGGTGCCTCGACCGGCCATGTTCGTGGCGACGGTGACGGCACCCAGGCGTCCGGCCCGGGCGACGATCTCGGCCTCACGCGCGTGGTTCTTCGCGTTGAGGACCTCGTGCTTGATGCCCTTCTTGGCCAGCAGCCGCGAGAGGTACTCGCTCTTCTCGACACTCACCGTGCCGACGAGCACGGGCTGACCCGATTCGTGGCGCCCCACGATGTCTTCTACGACCTGGGCGAATTTGGCCTGCTCGTTCTTGTAGACGAGGTCGGACTGATCCTTGCGCACCATCGGGCGGTTGGTCGGGATCGGGACGACGCCGAGCTGGTAGGTCGACATGAACTCGGCCGCCTCGGTCTCGGCGGTACCGGTCATGCCGGCGAGCTTGTCGTACAGGCGGAAGTAGTTCTGGAGCGTGACGGTGGCCAGGGTCTGGTTCTCGGCCTTGACCGGCACCGCCTCTTTGGCCTCGATCGCCTGGTGGATGCCCTCGTTGTAGCGGCGCCCGACGAGGATGCGGCCGGTGTGCTCATCCACGATCATGACCTCGTCGTTCATCACGACGTAGTCGGTGTCGCGCTTGAAGAGGGCCAGGGCCTTGATCGAGTTGTTCAGGAACGAGATGAGCGGGGTGTTCGCCGACTCGTAGAGGTTCTCGATGCCGAGGTAATCCTCGACCTTCTCGATGCCGGGCTCGAGGACGCCGATCGTGCGCTTCTTCTCGTCGACCTCGTAGTCGACGCCTGCCTCGAGGGTCTTGGCGATCTTGGCGAACTCGACGAACCAGCGGTTGGCCTCTCCCGACGACGGCCCGGAGATGATCAGCGGGGTGCGGGCCTCGTCGATCAGGATCGAGTCGACCTCGTCCACGATCGCGAAGAAGTGCTCGCGCTGCACGAGGTCCTGCGACTGCCATGCCATGTTGTCGCGGAGGTAGTCGAAGCCGAATTCGTTGTTCGTGCCGTACGTGATGTCGGCGAGGTACTGCTCGCGGCGCACGTCGGGGGTCTGGCCCGCGACGATCACGCCGGTGCTCATGCCGAGCGTGCGGTACACGCGGCCCATGAGCTCGGACTGGTAGCTCGCCAGGTAGTCGTTGACGGTGACGATGTGCACGCCCTTGCCGGCGATCGCGTTGAGGTAGGCCGCGAACACGGCGGTCAGCGTCTTGCCCTCACCGGTCTTCATCTCGGCGATGTTGCCGAAGTGCAGGGCCGCGCCGCCCATCAGCTGGACGTCGTACGGGCGCTGGCCGAGCGTGCGCTTGGCGGCCTCGCGGACGGCGGCGAACGCCTCGGGCATGAGCTGGTCGAGTGTCTCGCCCGCTTCCAGACGCGAACGCAGCACGGCGGTCTCACCGCGCAGCTCGTCGTCGGTCAGCTGCGCGTAGTCCTCTTCGAGGGCGCTTACGGCCTTCACGACCTGCTGCAGACGGCGGAGGATTCGACCCTCACCGGCACGGAGCAGTTTCTCGAGAGGATTGGCCACGAAGGTACTCCATCTGTCTGGTGGTGGCGCCGGAAGCGCCAGTGCCGGCGCTCAGCACTCAGGCATACGGGGCCATGTTACCTGCCTGTGACCTTGGAATGGGCTGGGGATGCCGGCCCCGGGGTGCTCCCGCGCCCGGGCGCCCTCGAGCTGGCTGAGAGGCGGCGGCTGCAGCATCCTGTCCTGTTTTCACCGTCCTGTGTTCGCTGTCCTGTTTCGACTCAGCCACGACCCACTACCCTGAATTGTGTCCACTCACGATGTCTCGATCGAGGCCGAGGCTCCTGCTGAGCCCGCCGCGATGACTTTCTCCGATCTGGGATTGGGCGACGCGGTGCTCAAGGCACTCAGCGATGTCGGCTACGAGACCCCCTCCGCGATCCAGGCGGCGACGATCCCGACGCTGCTCGCAGGCCGCGACGTGGTCGGGCTCGCCCAGACCGGCACCGGCAAGACGGCGGCGTTCGCGCTGCCGATCCTCGATCGGCTGGACGTGTCGCAGAAGAGCGTGCAGGCGCTGGTCCTCGCCCCCACCCGCGAACTCGCCCTGCAGGTGTGCGAGGCGTTCGAGAAGTACGCCGCGCACGTCAAGGGCGTCCACGTGCTGCCCGTCTACGGCGGGCAGGGCTATGGCGTGCAGCTGTCCGCGCTCCGCCGCGGCGTGCACATCGTCGTCGGGACCCCGGGCCGCATCATGGACCACCTCGACAAGGGCACGCTCGACCTGACGGAGCTGAAGTACCTCGTGCTCGACGAGGCCGACGAGATGCTCAAGATGGGCTTCGCCGAGGATGTCGAGACGATCCTGGCCGATACCCCCGACACCAAGCAGGTGGCGCTCTTCTCGGCCACGATGCCCGCCGCGATCCGGCGCATCTCGAAGCAGTACCTGAACGACCCGGAAGAGATCACGGTCAAGACCAAGACCACGACCTCGGCCACGATCGCCCAGCGCTACCTGATCGTGTCGTACCAGCAGAAGATCGACGCCCTGACCCGCATCCTCGAGGTCGAGAACTTCGAGGGCATGATCGTGTTCGCCCGCACGAAGAGCGCCACCGAAGAGATCGCCGAGAAGCTCCGCGCCCGCGGGTACTCCGCCGCCGCGATCAACGGCGACATCGCGCAGGTGCAGCGCGAGCGCACCGTGAACCAGCTGAAGTCGGGCAAGCTCGACATCCTCGTCGCGACGGATGTCGCGGCCCGGGGCCTCGACGTGGAGCGCATCTCGCACGTCGTTAACTTCGACATCCCGACCGACCCAGAGTCGTACGTGCACCGCATCGGCCGCACCGGCCGCGCGGGGCGCTCGGGTGACGCGATCAGCTTCGTCACTCCGCGCGAGCGCGGGCTCGTGAATGCGATCGAGCGGGCTACGCGACAGCCGCTCACGCTCATGCAGCTGCCCACCGCCGACGACGTCAACGTCACCCGCCTCGCACGGTTCGATGACCGGATCACCGCGGCACTTGATCAGACCGAGCGCATCGAGGGCTTCCGCGATGTGATCGCCCACTACGTGCGCAACCACGACGTGCCGGAAGTGGATGTCGCGGCCGCCCTTGCCGTCGTCGCACAGGGCGAGTCTCCGCTCCTGCTCGAGCCCGAGCCCGTCCGGCCCCAGCGCGGGTTCGAGGACCGCGGCGACCGTGGCGACCGTGGCGACCGACCCGGCCGGTTCGACCGCGACGACCGCGGCGAGCGGCCCGAGCGCCGCCCGCGCCCGACGAGCGGGCCGATGGCCATCTACCGCATCGCGGTCGGCAAGCGTCACCGCGTCGAGCCGCGCCAGATCGTCGGCGCGCTCGCCAATGAGGGGGGTCTGGGCCGCGGAGACTTCGGCGTGATTCAGATCCGCCCCGACTTCTCGCTCGTCGAGCTGCCCGCAGACCTGCCGCGCGAGACCCTCGACCGCCTGTCGGGCACACGGATCTCGGGCCAGCTCATCCAGCTCCGCCTCGACACCGGTGGCCCGGGTCGCCGGCAGGGCGACGACCGCCCCGCCCGCAAGCCCCGCCACAAGGACTGACCCCGTCAACGCAATGCACCCTCGATCGCCGCATTGCACCCTCGATCGCCGCAGTGCACCCTCGATCGCCGCAGTGCACCCTCACGTCCCGTCGTGCACTTTCCCGGCATGCAGGCCGCTCCGAGCAGGCACTCCTAGGATCGAGACATGGCTGGATTCTGGGGCAAGCGCAAACGTGAAGAGCAGCAGGCGCTCGCCGCCCAGGATGCGGATCTCGCGCGTCGCGCCGAATCCGCCCTGGTCGCAGCTGACGAGAAGATCCGGCTCACCACCGACGAACTCGACTTCGCCGAGGCAGAACTCGGCGTCGGGTCCACCTCCGAGCTGCGCACCTCGCTCGCATCGGTGCGCCACCATATGGGCGAGGCCTTCCAGCTCAACCAGCTGAACCACGACGAGATCCCCGATACGGCCGAGGAGCTGCGCACGCGCAACGCCCGCATCGTGCAGCTGTGCGAATGGGCCGAGGATCTCATCGAGGCCAAGACCTCGGTACTCGCCGACAAGATCGCGACCGCGCGTCGCGCGCCCGAGATCATCGCGGGAGTGCGGGCGGATGCTGTCCGCTTCCGCGATCGGCTCCCCCAGGCGCGCGAGACCGTCGCACGGGTCGCGGAGCGCTACAGCGCCGACGCCCTCAAGCAGGTGGCCGCAAACCCCGACGAGACCGAGCAGCTGCTCGCATTCGCCGAGCACAGCGCCGACGTGTCGGAGCGCCGCCGCAACGCCGGGCAGCGCGAGCAGGCGAACCTGGCTCTGGAGACCGCAACTGAAGCGGTGCGGCGCGCCGGCGTGCTTCTGGACGCCGTCGAGTCCTTCGAGATCGAGGCGCTGCGCGCCGAGTCCACTCTCGCCGCCGTCGTGGAGGATTCGCGCGACGACCTGATCGTCGCGCGCTCCGCGCCGCAGGTGCCCGCCGTCACGGCAGCCGCGAAGGCGCTCGAGCAGGCTCTCGCAGCGCTGCCGCCTGCCGCTGCGAAGACCGACCCGTTCGCCGAGCTCACCCAGCTGCGCGAGGCGAACATGGCTCTGGATGCTGCGATCGCCGTCGCTCAGCAACGTGCGGCGCATCCGCTGCCCACCGTGGAGCAGATCCGGCACGCCGTCGACGACGCCGACCGGCAGCTCGCGGTCGCCCGCAGCGTCATCGCCGGGCATCGTGGCTGGATCGGAGCGGATGCGCGCACCCGGCTCGCGGAGGCCGAACGGATCCGTGTCGACATGGAGGCGCTGCCCGGCGGCGAAGACTCGCTCGAGCCCGCCTTCCAGATGGCGCGGCGATCGGCGCTCCTGGCCAGCGAAGCGCTGCAGCTCGCGCAGCGCGACATCGATTCATCGCGACCGCAGAACGGCGGCTGGGGTGGTGGGCCGCAGCAGGGAGGCGGTCGCGGCGGCGGAATGGGCGGGATGGGCGGCATCCTCGGCGGTCTCGTGATCGGCAGCCTGCTCGGCGACATGTTCGACGGCTGACCTGCCCCCTTTTTGGCGGTCGCCAGCGCCGCCGCCGGCGGCGGTGATCGAGTAGGCGCGCAGCGCCGTACCGAGATCAAGACCTGCGTAATACGTCGGTCCGAGGGATCTCGATACGCTCGCTGGCGCTCGCTACTCGATCACCGCGCCGCGGGGAGCGCGAAGAATTACGAGGCCAGCTCGATCGGCGGCGCGGCGGCCGTCAGCGAGATCACACCGTAGTCCCAGCCCTTGCGGCGGTAGACGACGCTCGGGTGATCGCTGCGGGCATCGATGAAGAGGAAGAAGTCGTGCCCGACCAGCTCCATGCGGTCGACGGCCTCCTCCACCGTCATCCACTCCGCATCGAAGTTCTTGGTGCGGATCACCACCGGCGTGTAGTCGGCCTCGTCGTCGACTGCGACGACCGGGATCTCACCGGTCGCGACGGCGCGGAGCACGTCGGCGGATGCCGGACGCACGTCGATGCCCTGCAGCTCGCCGCTGCCCTTGTCGAAGTTCGCGCCGCGCGGGTGGTTGCGCGCGTCCACCCGCTTGTCCTTGGCACGCCGCAGCTGCTCGGTCATCTTGTCGACGGCGAGGTCGAGGGCGGCGAACTTGTCGCCGTCGACCGCTTCGGCACGCACGACCGGGCCCTTGCCCGTCAGGGTGAGCTCGACGGTGTCGTCTTCCACGTGACCGTTGTGATAGGCGCTGTGCGTGACTTTGATGTCGAGTCGCTGCGCGCGAGGCGCGAGGTTGTCGATGCGAACGGCCTTCTCTTCGACGACTGAGCGGAATCGATCCGTGATGCTCACTCCCACGCCGACGATGCTGGTTTCCATCCTTGACCTCCTTGTTCCGGGTCCGCCGGGTCAAGGGCGGACCGCGAGTCGCCTTGGTGCCCCCCACGCTAGCCCGGGGCGGTCGGCATGTCACCTATGGGTTTGGGATGCCGTAACCCGGCGTTCATCGAGGACTCCGGCCGAGACGCGGCGTCGCCGCGATGGTCGCGGCGCCCAGTACGACGGCTCCCGCCGCACGCAGCGCTCGAGCGGCCTCGTCGAGCGTCGCACCCGTGGTGACAACGTCGTCGATGATCACCACCCGCATGGCGGCGGCATTGCGCGCCCTCAGGCTGCCGGCGACGTTGCGTCGGCGAGCGGTCCGCCCGAGCGATCGCTGATCGGCCGTGCCGCGCCGGATCACCAGCAGCCGCGCGAGGGGAAGGCCGGCGCGACGGGCAACCAGGTCGACGACGCGGAACCCGCGGCGGCGGTACGCCGCCCGCGACGTCGGTACGGGCACGAAGACGATCGACCGGGCACCGGCCCCCGCCCCACGACTGCCGGCGGCTGCGCCTGCGGCCTCGCGCAGGGCGCCGGCGAGCGGCCGCGCGAGCGAGGTGCGACCCTCCTCCTTGAGCGCACGCAGCACGCCGGCGCTCACCCCCTCGAACCGCACGCCGCTCCACACCGGGAGGCCCGATTCGAGCCGCCGCTGCTGCACGCGGGGCGCCAGCGCCGCCCGGCAGGCGCGGCACAACCCGACGTCCGGCTCGTCGCATCCCGCGCAGTCGACGGGGAGGGCGAGCGCCAGCGCCTGCGCGAGCGCCGTCCGCACGGTCGCCTCGAGCCATGCGGCGTCGGCGGGACGGGTCGATCCGCGATCACGCATCCCCCGATCGTGCAGGCGCTGCGCCGGCGTCACGCGCGGGGCGACAGCATCCGTGCACCGACCGCCTCCGCGATGCCCTTGGGGAGGGCACGACCTATTGCGGCAACCCCTGCTGCGTCGCCAGCACGAGCACGCCCGCGGCGATCTGCTGCCAGTTCGACCCGCGCTTGGCGTAGAGCACGCCGGCTTGATCGCGCATGCGGACCGTGGTGGTCTGGTTTGCTCCGGCGACCGCGGTGATCGCACTCGGACCGGCGACCGTGGTCGACGGACCGCCGATCGGCTGCTCCGTGACGACCGCCGTGTCTCCCGACGACGTCACTATTCCAACCGTGGTGTCATCGAGCCACGCGATGCCGATGCCCGACCCCTGCGGCTGGCTGAGTTCAAGCGGCCCGCCCAGCTGACGCGGGACGCCTGCCGTATCGCGGACGACGCCGAAGATCCACGCGGCCGAGCGCCCGCCGCTCGTCACCAGCGCGGCGAGGCGCGTGCCGTCGCGCGACAGTGCGATCGACGACACCTGCGTCGCGCCGTTCCACGTCGCTGCGATCGCTATCCGCTGCCCGTTGCCGTCGTAGGCGGCCAGGGCGCCCGGCTGATCGCGCGGGACGCTCCAGACGAAGCCGAGCGGGTCGATCGTGGGGTCGATCAGCTCGGAGCGGTCGTCCAGCTCCGTGACGACGCCGGTCGCCGCAATCCGCCCGACCGAGCCCGACGCGAATCGCACGGCCGCGACATCGCGATCAGGACCGACCTGCACCGCGACGGGCGCGGCCTTGACGATTGCATCGGAGAGACCGCGGATGCTGTCGCTCTGCACCGTGTCGCCGTTGAGGTAGCCGAACCCGGCCGCGGTGAGTACCAGGGGGGTCGCATCGACCTGCGTCGAGCGCACCGGTACGGTCGTGGCGTTCAGCGGCGTGCCGCCCACCGACATCTGCACACCGGTCACCGTGGCCGTCTTCAGGCTCGCCTCGAGCTGCGTCTGCATCCGATCGAGGGCCTGCGGGTCGACCGTCAAGGCCGCGCGATTCAACTGCACCTGCGCGACGCTGTCGACGATGCGGACGGAGGGCGCGTCGAGTTGCACGCTGTCAGGGAATGCCGAGAACACCGAGTCCTTCAGCCACGGTGACGCTCCGCCCAGGAGCGCGCTCGCGATGCTCGTGGTGGAGTTGGTGGTGGGGAACCAGCGCAGGTCGGGCACGAGGAACTGCCGGCCCAGATCGAAGTACATGAGCGAGTAGCGGTGGTAGACGCTCGGGAAGACGTTCTGATCCAGCACGATGCCGTCGGGCGCTTCGCTGATCCGCCATTCGCCGTCGGGTTGCTTGGCCAGGCGGAACAGCAGCCGCGTCGAGCCGGAATCGACCGTGTAGACGCCGGTGGCATCCACACTCGCCACCGAGGTCAGGGTGAGCGCGATCGCCGCGTCGGAGGCAGCCGGCGAACCAGTGCCGCCCGAGCCAGTGCCGGTCGAGCCAGAGCCATCCGCCTCCTCGCCGTAGTTGCGGGTGCCGACGTCGATCGTGACACCGGTCGTCGGTTTCCAGGTGTCGCGGATGCCGGGCGCCAGGTACTCGCGCGCGACGCTCCAGCCGTTCGCCGGCCCCGGGCCCGAACCGGCGCGGATGAAGCCATCCACGATCTGCTGCGGCGAGGCACCCGGCTGCGGGCTGTCGGGCTCGAACACGAAGGCGGGCGCGGCGCCGTCATCGCCGGCGTTGAGACCCGGTTCGACCGGGCCCGATGTCGGAAGACCCGCGCATGCGGTGAGGAGGGTGGCCGTGACGACCGCGAGGGCGACGGCAGCGAGGCGGCGGCGTGCGGCGCTGTGGATGCTCACGAGGCACCTCCGCCGCGGGTGGTGGCCGCAGCATCCCGCGGGATCTCGATGGGCTGCGTCAGCCCCAGCGCATCGATGCCGGCCGCGCCGTCGTCGCCCGCGTCGACGGGAATCGGCGATGCCCCGGCGATCCGCTCCGCCGTGCGCGGCAGGGTGAGCACGAAGTTCGTGCCGCGGCCGAGCTCGGACCAGACCGCCAGCTCGCCGCCGTGCAGGCGCGCATCGCCCAGGGCGATCGAGAGGCCGAGCCCCGTCCCGCCGATCGTGCGCTTGCGCGACGGATCGGCGCGCCAGAACCTGTCGAAGACGCGATCGACGTCGTCGGCCTTCATGCCCAGCCCGAAGTCGCGCACTCCGATCGCGACCGCCTGTTGGTCGCTGTCGACCGTCACGACGATCGGCCGGCCCTCGCCGTGCTCGATCGCGTTGCCGAGCAGGTTGCGGACGACCCGGCGCACCCGCCGCGGGTCCATGTCGACGGGGGAATATCCGCCGGGGGCCACGAGACGCACGTCGGTGCCGTGCTGGTCGGCGAGCTGCTGCATCGACTCGATGACGTCTTCGGCCAGATGCGCGAGGCTCGTCGGCTCGAGCTCAAGCTGCACCGACCCGGCGTCGTAGCGGCTGATCTCGAGGAGGTCGGTGAGCAGTGTCTCGAAGCGCTGCACCTGCGCGTTGAGCAGCTCGGCCGCCCGCGCGGTCGACGGATCGAAGTCTTCCCGCCGGTCGTTGATCATGTCGGCGGCGAGCCGGATCGTCGTGAGCGGCGTGCGCAGTTCGTGCGAGACATCCGATACGAATCGCTGCTGCACGAGCGACAGATCGGCGAGCTCTTTGATCTGCGACTCGATGCTGTCGGCCATCGCGTTGAACGAACGGCCCAGGGTCGCCAGCTCGTCCTCACCGCGCACCGGCAGCCGCACCCCCAGCTCACCGGCGGCGAGCTGGGCACTCGTGTCGGCGGCCTCGCCGATCGGGATCGTGACCGATCGGAGCACGAACCACGAGATCGCCCCGATCAGGAGGATGAGCCCGATGCCGACGATCCACAGTGTGCCCTGGATGAATCCGAGGGTCTGCGAGGCACTCCCGAGGTCGTACGCGAGATACAGCTCATACGCGCCGACATCGGGCACGACCAGCTGCTGGCCGACGATGATGCCGGGGAGCACGCCGCTCTCGGTGGGGAGGGCGACCGACTGCCACCACTGATTCTGCGGCTCGGCCTGCACAGACGAGCGCAGCTGAGCGGAGATCAGGTTCTGGTCGCTGAGCAGGCCCGAGCTGAAGTCCTGCGGGGCCAGGACCGAGGGCGTGCGGTCGATCCGTCGCACCGTGATCGAATCGCTGGATGACTGCTGCGCGAGGTTGTTCTGCACGCTCGTCATCAGATTCTGGATCTGCAAGACATCCCCCTGCACGACCGAAGAGTCCAGCGTCTCCTGTGCGGCCGTCGTGGCGCGCCGCGCGTCGGTCTGCACCTGCAGCAGCCGCGACTGGAACAGGTCGTTCTGGATGGCCAGGGCCATCCAGATGCACGCGATGAGGATCGCGAGGGCCGTCAGCGCAACGGTGATGAGGATCGTGCGGAAGCGCAGCGAACGCCGCCACAGGGCCGTCAGATTGCCCGGCCACGCGCGCAACTCGCGCCATCCGGTCAGGGGCGTGGGGCCGGCCGTGATCGCGATCCCAGACGTCGACGTGGTCTTCGTCGTTCGCGCGTTCGAGCCGGCCATGGTGGCCTCAGACGACGGCGCCGGCGCGGTAGCCGACGCCGCGCACCGTGGTGACGATCGTCGGGTTGTCCGGGTCGAGCTCGACCTTGGCGCGCAGGCGCTGCACGTGCACGTTCACCAGACGCGTGTCGGCCTTGTAGTGGTAGCCCCACACCTGCTCGAGCAGCATCTCGCGCGAGAAGACCTGCTGAGGCTTGGAGGCAAGTGCCACCAGCAGCTCGAATTCGAGCGGCGTGAGCGCGATCGCGATCTCACCGTGCTTCTCAGCGCGGCGCACCTCGTGCGCGGCCACGTCTACCGTGAGGTCGCCGATGCGCAGCACCTCCGCAGCCGACTGCGCGGCCGGGCGGAGGCGGGTGCGGATGCGGGCCACGAGCTCCTTCGGGTTGAAGGGCTTCACGATGTAGTCGTCGGCGCCGACCTCCAGGCCCTTCACGACATCGGCCGTGTCGGTGCGTGCGGTCAGCATGATGATCGGGATGCCGGACTCGGCGCGCACGCGCGTGCAGATCTCGATACCGTCCATGCCGGGGAGCATGAGGTCGAGCAGGATCAGGTCGGGACGCTCCTCCCGCCACACCTCGACGGCCTTGGAGCCATCGGCGCAGAACGCGGTCTCGAAACCCTCGGTCCGCAGGACGATACCGATCATCTCCGCGAGGGCGGTGTCGTCATCGACAACCAGGATGCGTGAAGTCATGGACAGCGGTTTTCCTTCTTGCCGGTGAGGCATGTGCGACCGACCGGGGTGCGCGACGGTGCGCGCGCCTTCCCCTGCCGCTCTCACAGAGTAATAGACGGTCGCTGGGCAGAGCCCGAGTACGCGCGGGCCCTCGAGGGGAGATGACCCTCATGTGAGGACCATGACACGATAGGACCGCGCCCGCATGGCGCACCGAGTCTCCGCACAGAAGGCGAAGGGTGGTCCGACAGATGGTTCAGGACACGTGACCGCGTACCCCGCATGGACGCCTGCGTCGAAGCCCGGCATCGTCCCCCTGCATCCGCTGTCGTTCGGCACGATCCTGGGCCGCTCGTTCGCCGCTCTCCGCCAGAATCCGCGTGTGCTGCTCGGGTTCGCGCTGTGCGTGCAGACCGGCGCCTACCTGCTCGTCCTCCTCGGCGTCGGCCTCGTGGCGTGGAGCTCATTCACCCGCCTCGACACCGTACGGCCCGGCAGCGCCGATTTCCAGACCATCATGACGGGCTCGATCGCCCTGACCGCGGTCACCGGATTCGTGCTGGGGCTCGCGGCCGGCGCTCTCGGCGTGATCGTGCAGGGCGTCGTGGTCAGCGAGGTGGCACACGCCGTCGTGGCCGAGAAGCTGTCGCTGCGGGTGCTGTGGCAGCGCGTCCGCCCGGTCGCCTGGCGCCTGATCGGCTACGCGTTCCTCCTCTCGCTGGCGGCCCTGGTCGTGATCGCGGTCGTGATCGGCGCGATCATCGCGATCGGCTTCGCCGCTCCACCCGTGGCGATCGGCCTCGGCGTCCTCGCCGTGCTCGCGGCGATCCCGCTCACGCTGTGGCTGTCGACCAAGCTGCTCCTTGTGCCGGCGACGATCATCCTCGAGCAGGCGAGCATCGGCGGCGCGATCACCCGGTCATGGACGCTCATCCGCGGCCGGTTCTGGGCGGCGCTCGGCGTGATCGTGATCATCTCCCTCGTGTTCGGCACGGTCGCGCAGGTCGTCAGCATCCCCTTCTCGTTCCTGTCCGCGGGGCTGTCCACCGTCATCGCTCCGACAGGCGCGAGCGATGCGAGCACGTTTATCACCCTCATCGTGGGCAGCCTCCTGACGCAGGTCGTGACCCTGCTCATCCAGTCGGTCGCCGTGATCGTGCAGTCAACGGCCACCGCGTTGATCTATGTCGACTGCCGCATGCGGCGCGAGGGGCTCGATCTCGACCTGCTCGCCTACGTCGAGAGACGGGATGCCGGGGCCACGGCTCTCGCCGACCCCTATGCCGAGAACATCGGCCGGGTGATCGCGCCCCGCCATCCGGCACCCGCGTACGGCGCCCCAACAGGTTACCCCGGCTATCCGCCCGCGCCCTACCCGCCCCAGCCGTACCCCCCGCAGCCGTACCCCCCGCATTACGCGCCTCCGGCGTACGGCCAGCGCTATCCCCCGCCGCCTCCCCCGTACCCGGTCGCCCCGCCTGCCCCGTACCCGGCTGCCGACGCGGCGCGCCAGCCCGACGCGGCGCAACAGCCCGACGCGGCGCCCCAGCCCGACGCGACGCAACAGCCCGACGCGACGCAATGGGCCGCGCCCGAACAGCCGGGCAAGACCGACCCCGAGTCGCCGTGGTCGTAGGGCGGATGCTCGCCTGGGCGGGCGGCGCGTCGGCCGACACCGACGCGCCTCCGCTCACGCCCGACGCCGATGAAGCGCGCCGCTGGGCCGAGCAGGAGCTCTCCGACCGGGCGTACGAGATCGCGCAGCCGACCCCGTTCGACCGGGCCGCTCGCGCGGTCGGAGACTTTTTCGCGAACATCTTCAACGCACAGCTGTCCGGCGGCTGGGGGTCGGCGTTCGCCGTCATCGCGGCGATCGTCGTCATCGTGCTGATCGTCGTCGCCTTCGCGATCTGGGGGCGCCCGCGAGCCACCCGGCGATCGCACGCTGCCGCCACCACGCTCTTCGGCGAAGCCGAGGGTCGGAGCGCCGCCGAGCTGCGCCGCGACGCGGCATCCCACGCCGCACGTGAAGAATGGGACGCCGCGGTGGTCCTGCGATTCCGGGCGCTCGCCCGCGGACTCGACGAGCGCGGGATCGTCGATGCGCCGCCGGGCGCCACGGTGCATTCGTTCGCGCGCGCGGCGGGCCGACGCTTGCCCGCCGCACGGGACGGGTTGGATGCTGCGGCCACCGCGTTCGACGACGTGCGGTACCTCCGCCGCCCGGGCACGGCCGACCTGTACCACCGTGTCGTCGACATCGACGAGGCGGTGTCGGTACAGCATCCGACGCAGGACGTCGCCCTGGCGGTATCGCGGTGAACTCAGACGGGAAGGTGCTCGACGGGAAGGTGCGCGACGAGCGCCCGCCCACGACGGCCGACGCGCCGCCCCGACGCCGGCGCGCCCTCGCGTGGGCCGCGATCGTCGCCGCCCTGGTCGTGGTGGGCATCGCGGGCACGATCGTGTCGGGCGTCGGCCGCTGGTCGGAGCGCGACGCACTCGACCCCGAATCGGCCGGCCCGCAGGGCACACGGGCGCTCGCCCAGGTCGTCCGCGCGCACGGCGTCGCGGTGAGCGTCGTCCGCGACCGCGACTCGGCGCTGGCGGCGCTGGCGGGTGGCGATGCGACCCTGGTCCTCGCCGACAGCCCGCTCCTCAGCGACGATCGGCTGCGCGAGGTGACGGATGCCGCGACCGACGTCGTCCTCGTCGATCCGCGTGCGCGGGGGCTGCGCGTGCTGCTGCCAGGGTCGCAGCCGGCGGGCGTCGCTCCCGAGGCTCGGGTCGCTCCCGCGTGCGATCTCGAAGTGGCGCAGCGAGCCGGATCGGTCGCACCCGGCGCGGTGTTGCTCGCCGGGCACGACGTCGCGGGCTGCTACCCGGTGGATGACGGTTTCGGGCTGCTCACCCGCACCGTCGGCGGCACCGGGCACGTCACCGCCGTCGACGGCCGCGCCCTGTTCACGAACGAGCACCTCGCCGATGGGGGCAACGCCGCGCTCGGCATCGGACTCCTCGGTATGCACCCTCGCGTGGTCTGGTACGTGCCCGCACTCTCCGACGGCGAAGGCGCCGGCGCGACCCAGTCGCTCGGCGACCTCACTCCCCCATGGGTGAGCCCCGCGATCGTGGTGCTGCTGGGCGCCGCCCTCGCAGCCGCGATCTGGCGCGGCCGGCGCTTCGGCCCGCTCGTGCACGAGCGGCTCCCCGTCACCGTGCGCGCGTCGGAGACGACCGAGGGTCGCGCCCGCCTGTACGCGCGCTCGCGCGACACCGTCCACGCGGCCGACCAGCTGCGGATCGGCACGGCCGGCCGCCTCGCGCGGATGCTGGGGCTCGGCGGCGCCGCGCACACCACCGCCGCATCGGCGACCGAGATCGCCGATGCCGCAGCAGCACGCCTGAACGCCTCGCCTGCGCAGGTGCGCAGCATCCTGATCGATGATCTTCCCGCCACCGATGCCGAGCTGGTCGCCCTCAGCGACCGCCTGCGCGACCTCGAGGCGGCGGTGCGCAGCGCCGTCCGTCCGGAAAGGAACCGGCCATGACCGACACTCCCGAAAGCACCCTCACCGACTACACCGCGTTACCCGACGACGCCGCCCTGCGCGAGTCGATGAACCGCGTCCGGATCGAGGTGGGCAAAGCCGTCGTCGGTCAGGACGGCGCGATCACCGGGCTGCTGATCGCGCTGCTCTCGCGCGGCCATGTGCTGCTGGAGGGCGTGCCGGGCGTCGCGAAGACCCTGCTCGTACGGTCGTTCAGCCGTGCGCTGGGCCTCGACACGAAGCGCATCCAGTTCACCCCCGACCTGATGCCGGGCGACGTATCGGGCTCGCTCGTGTACGACGCGCGGACGGGCGAGTTCGAATTCCGCGAGGGCCCGGTCTTCACGAACATCGTGCTGGCCGACGAGATCAACCGCACGCCGCCCAAGACGCAGGCGGCGCTCCTGGAGGCGATGGAAGAGCATCAGGTCTCCACCGACGGCGTCACCCGGCCCCTGCCCCAGCCGTTCCTGGTCGCCGCGACGCAGAACCCTATCGAGCACGAGGGCACCTACTCGCTCCCCGAAGCGCAGCTCGACCGGTTCCTCCTCAAGCTGGTCATCGACATGCCGTCCCGTGACGCCGAGTTCACGGTGCTCCGCCGCCACGCCTCGGGCTTCGATCCGCACGACCTGGCCGCTGCGGGGCTGGAACCCGTGGTCGATGCGGCCGGGATCCGCGCCGCGCAGCGGGCCGCAGCATCCGTCGCGGTCGCCGATGACGTGCTCGCCTACGTGGTCGATCTCGCGCGTGCCACGCGGCAGAGCCCCTCGGTGCAGCTCGGCGTGAGTCCGCGCGCGTCCACCGCCCTGCTCGCGGCGGCGAAGGCGTGGGCCTGGCTCGGCGGCTACCCCGCGATCACGCCCGATCACGTGCAGACGATGCTCGTGCCCGCCTGGCGGCATCGCATCCGCCTTCGGCCCGATGCCGAGTTGGAGGGCGTGTCGGTCGACGCCGTGCTCGGGTCGGTGCTGCAGCAGACCCGCGTTCCGATCTGAAACATGTACCTCACCGGCCGCCTCCCGCTCCTCGTCGCCACGGGCGTCGTGCCCGTGATCCTGCTGTCGGTCGCGGGAGTGCACGCGTGGCTCGCGGCGCTCGGCTGGCTCGTGCTCTGTACCCTGGCCGCCGGAGCGGATGCTCTGGCCGCCGCCGACCCACGATCGCTCGATATCGTCCGCACGCTCCCCCGGCGCGTCCGGCTCGGCGAGCCGGTTGAGGCGACGCTGTCTGTGCACAACCCGTCGACCCGGCGCGTGCGCGGGCGGGCCCGTGACGCATGGCAGCCGACGGCGGGCGCGCCGGACGCGCGAATCGTGCTCGACGTGCCGGCGGGCGAACGGCGCCGGATCACGGTGCCGCTCCTCCCCCGCCGTCGCGGCGAGCTGCGCAGCGAGTTCGTCGTCGTCCGCAGCGACGGGCCGATGCGGCTCGCCGGGCGCCAGGCCAGCCTGTCCGCTCCCGGCGCGATCCGTGTGCTGCCGCCCTTCGCATCGCGTCGGCATCTCCCCTCGCGCCTCGCGCGCCTGCGCGAGCTCGACGGCAACACGAGCGTGCAGGTGCGCGGTCAGGGCACCGAGTTCGACAGTCTCCGCGAGTACGTGCGCGGCGACGACGTGCGCTCGATCGACTGGCGCGCCACCGCCCGCTCCGGCACCACGATGTTGCGCACCTGGCGCCCCGAACGCGACAGGCACGTCGTGATCGTGATCGACACCGGCCGCACCGCCGCGGCACGCGTGGGCGACAGCATCCGTCTGGATGCGGCTATGGAGGCCGCCCTGCTGCTCGCCGCCCTCGCCACCCGCGCGGGCGATCACGTGCACCTCGTCATGTTCGACCGCGTCGTGCGCGCACGCGTGACGGGCATCGACGGGGCCGCCCTTCTCCCCGCCCTCGTCGACGCGATGGCGCCGGTGGAGGCACAGCTCATCGATACCGACTGGGATGCCGCGATCGCCCAGGTGCGCGCGCTCTCGACCCGTCCATCCCTCGTCGTGCTGCTCACGGCCCAGGACGCCCCCGAAGCCGCCCGCGGCCTGCTCGGTTCGCTTCCGGCCCTCACGAGCCGGGCGCACGTGCTCGTCGGCGCCGCCACCGACAGTGTGCTGGGTGCCGGCGCAGTGCTCGATGAGCCGGTCCGCGCGACCGCGGAGGATGTCTACCGCGCCGCGGCGGTGGAGCGCACCCGCCGCGATGCCGACCTCGTGGCGGCGGCGATCGTGCGTGCGGGCGGCGAGGCGCTCGCCGACACTCCGGACGCGCTCCCGCCGCGCATCGCCGACCGGTACCTCTCGCTGAAGGCGGCAGGTCGACTGTGACCCGCGATGTCGTCGACCCCGGTGCGGATACCTGAGAATCGGCTGAGTGTGCTCTAGGCTCCCGGGTGGGCGCCACTTTGCCCGCATATTCCCTTTCGAAGGAGATCCGCCGTGAGCGATCCTCGTCCTGAAAAACCAGTCACTCCCACTCGCCTTGACCACACACCCACCGCGCCGTCGACCGCAGCAACGCTCGTCGCCGAGGCCTTCGGCACGTTCCTTCTCGTCCTCGGTGTCATCAGCACTGCGCTGTTCGCCGCCAACTTCGGCACGAGCGCGGCCGGGAGCCCGCTCGCGGCCGGCACCCCGCTGGGCGTCGGATTCACCGGCGTCTCGTTCGCCGTCGGCATCACCGTGATCGCCGGCGCCTACGCGTTCGGTCCGATCTCGGGCGGCCACTTCAACCCGGCCGTCACCTTCGGCCTGGCCGCGGCAGGACGCTTCCCCTGGCGCGGCGTGCTCGGCTACATCATCGCGCAGATCGTCGGTGGCCTCGTGGCCACGACCCTCATCGTGCTGATCGGCCTCTTCGGCCCCGACGGCTGGCTCGCCAAGGCTCAGGACGGCGGCTTCGCCAGCAATGGCTTCGGCGAGGCATCGCCGGGCGGGTTCGGCATCGGCGCGGCGATCATCGTCGAGGTGCTCTTCACGGCGCTCTTCGTCATCGTGATCCTCGGCGTTACGCACTCGACCCGCGGCACGACCTTCGCGGGTCTGGTCATCGGCCTCACCCTGACCCTGATCCACCTCGCGATCATCCCGATCGATAACGCCTCGGTGAACCCGGCCCGCTCGATCGCCACGGCCGTGTACGGCGGCGGCACGCCGCTCGCGCAGCTCTGGGTGTTCATCGTGTTCCCGATCATCGGCGCCCTCATCGCCGGCTTCGCCTACCGGGCACTGTTCGACGGCACCAAGAAGGGCTGATCGCAGCATCCCTCACGAAAGGGCCGGTCGCTCACGCGGCCGGCCCTTTCGCGTGCGACGGGTCGTCCCTCCGCTCGGGCGTTCGCGAGCCAGGTGTGGTCGGTTCAGTGGCCGCCATCCGGCACGAAGTGGCTCGCGAACCCGGCCCCCTCCCACTCGCGAGCCAGGTGTGGTCGGTTCGGCGAGCGCAAACCGGCACGAAGTGGCTCGCGAGGCGACCGGCGAAGAGCGGCTCAGCCCGCGACGAGCCTCGGCGTACCGGCCGCATACTCCTCGAGGTCACCGGTCTCGCCCCGCCGGGAGGCGCGGCCGCCGATCACGAGCATGTACACGAGGAAGACGGCGAGCGCGGCGGCGCCGATGGCGATCTTGACCGGCCACGGCCAGGTCTGGCCCGTGACGAAGCCCTCGACGATGCCCGACAGGGCCAGCGCGAAGATGAGGCCGATCGCGACGGTCGCGAGCGATCGTCCTTCGGCGGCGAGCGCCTCGCCACGCGAGCGGGCGCCGGGGGCGACCCACGCCCAGAAGATGTGCAGCCCCGCCGCGGCGGCGACGAAGATGCACGTGAGCTCCAGCATCCCGTGCGGGAGAATGAACTGCAGGAAGACGTCTCCGCGCCCGAATGCGATCATGACGGCGGCGGCGGTGCCGACCCCGACGGCGTTCTGCACGAGCACCATGAGCGGCCAGATGCCCGTGACGCCGAACAGCACGCACTGCGCGGCGATCCAGGCGTTGTTGGTCCACACCGTGCCGGCGAACACGGCAGCGGGGTTCTCGCTGTAGTAGCCGGTGAACGAGTTCTCGGCGTAGTACTGCAGCTCGGCGCGGCTGCCCAATGACGCGACCAGTGCGGGGTCGCCCGAGATCCACAACGCGACGAGGGCGGCCACGAGCACGAAGCAGACGGCGATCACCAGCGTGGTCCAGCGCACGCGGTAGAGGGCCGCCGGCAGCTGCAGTGCGAAGAACCGAGGGATCTGCCGGAGGACGTTCTCAGGAGTGCCGGTCATCCGCAGCCGCGCGCGGGCGAGGAGGGTCGAGACGTGGTCGCCCTGCGGAGTGCGACCGGCGGAGGTCTTGATGTCGGCCAGGTCGGCGGATGCCGAGCGATACCGAGTGACGAGTTCGTCGACCTCCGGCCCGCGCAGGCGCCGCGTGCGGCCGAGCGCGTCGAGTCGCTCCCACTCGTGCCGTCGGGCGGCGGCCAGCGCGTCGAGGTCCACTGGTTTACTGTACCCATGCCGCACGCACAGACCCCGGATTCCGTCGCGCCGGTCCGGCTGATCGAGATCGGGCAGGACGAGGTGCTCACGGGCGAGGCCGTCGCGCTCGACGTGCAGCCACTGGGGTTCTTCCTGCGCGCCCTCGGCACGCTGATCGATGTCGTCATCGGCGTCGCGGTGTTCGTGATATTCGCTCTGGTGGCCACCTGGCTGGGGTCGCAGGGCGCGCTGCCCGCATCCGTCTTCGGAATCGTGTCGATCGTGCTGGCCGTGATCGTGATGGTCGTGATCCCCACCGCCGTGGAAACGGCGACGCGGGGCAGGAGCGTCGGCAAACTCGTGGTCGGCGGACGCATCGTGCGCTCGGACGGCGGCGCGACCGGATTCCGGCACGCGTTCATCCGGGCCCTCGTCGGCGTGTTCGAGATCTGGATGACGCTGGGCTCAGTGGCCGCCCTAGTCGGCGCCTTCACGCCGCGGTCACAGCGCCTTGGCGACCTCCTCGCCGGCACTTACTCCGAGCGCACCCGGGTTCCCGCCCTGCCGCCCGCGCTCCCCGGGGCTCCCGCTGTCCTCGCCGGATGGGCGGCCACCGCCGACGTCGCACGCCTCCCCGACCGTCTGAACCGCCGGATCGCGCAATTCGTGACCCAGGCCGAGCGCATGCAGCCGTCCGCGCGGGCGCGGGTCGCAGCATCCCTCGGCGCCGAGGCTGCCCCCTTCGTCTCACCGCTGCCGGTGGTCGACCCCGAGACACTCCTCCGCGGCGTCGCAGCCGTGCGTCGCGACCGCGAGTATCAGGCGCTCGTGCGAGAAACCCAGCGCGTCGCCGCGCTGACCGTGGCCACCGGCATCCCCCGCGGCTTTCCGGAACGCGATTCCGGACACTGACGCGCGGCCTTTTGTCCGGATCAGCGGCGGCTGGGCTCGATCAGAGGCGGCCGGGCCCGGATCAGAGGCGGCCGCGCCCGGATCAGTAGCGGTAGTGGTCGAGCTTGTACGGGCCCTCGACAGGGACGCCGATGTAGGCGGCCTGCGCAGGAGTCAGTTCGGTGAGCTCGACGCCGAGCGCGGCGAGGTGAAGCCGCGCGACCTTCTCGTCGAGCGCCTTCGGCAGCGTGTAGACGCCGATCGGGTAGTCAGCGATGTTCGTGAACAGCTCGAGCTGGGCGAGCACCTGGTTGGTGAACGAGGCGCTCATCACGAACGACGGATGCCCCGTGGCATTGCCCAGGTTCATCAGGCGTCCTTCGCTCAGCACGAGCACGCTGCGTCCGTTCGGCAGACGCCATTCGTGCACCTGCGGCTTGATCTCGATCGCCTCGGCGCCCTCGAGCGACTCGAGGCCGGCGACGTCGATCTCGTCGTCGAAGTGGCCGACGTTCGCGACGATCGCGAGGTGCTTGAGGCCCAGCAGGTGCTCGACCGTGACGACGCCCTGGTTGCCGGTGCCGGTGACGACGATGTCGACGTCGCCGATCATCGAGTCGAGCCGGGCGACCTGGTAACCGTCCATCGCCGCCTGGAGCGCGTTGATCGGATCGATCTCGCTCACGATCACCCGGGCGCCCTGGCCGCGGAGGGCTTCGGCAGCGCCCTTGCCGACGTCGCCGTAGCCGACAACGAACACCGTCTTGCCGCCGATGAGCACGTCGGTGGCACGGTTGAGACCGTCGGGCAGCGAGTGGCGGATGCCGTACTTGTTGTCGAACTTCGACTTGGTGACCGAGTCGTTCACGTTGATGCCGGGGAACAGCAGCTTTCCGGACGCCGCGAGCTCGTAGAGGCGGTGCACGCCCGTGGTCGTCTCTTCGGTCACGCCGATGAGGTCCTCCGCGATGCGGGTCCAGCGCTGCGGGTCGGCGGCGAGGCTCACACGGAGCGTGTCGAGCACCACGCGGTATTCGTGTGAGTCGTCCACGCCGGCGTCGTGCACCGCGCCCGCGGCCTCGAACTCGACGCCCTTGTGGACCAGCATCGTCGCGTCGCCGCCGTCGTCGAGGATCAGGTTGGGGCCGTCGAAGCCCTCAGCCGACCAGTCGAAGATGCGGTCGGTGCACTGCCAGTACTCCTCGAGCGTCTCGCCCTTCCAGGCGAACACCGGAACGCCCGCGGGCGCGTCGACGGTGCCCGTGGGGCCTACTGCCACGGCGGCGGCGGCCTCGTCCTGGGTGGAGAAGATGTTGCAGCTGGCCCAGCGGACCTGCGCGCCGAGCGCGACGAGGGTCTCGATCAGGACGGCGGTCTGCACGGTCATGTGCAGCGATCCGGCGATCCGGGCGCCGCGCAGCGGCTGCGTCGGCCCGAACTCTTCACGGAGAGCCATGAGACCGGGCATCTCGTTCTCGGCGAGACGGATCTGGTGACGGCCAGACTCGGCGAGCGAGAGGTCGGCGACGGTGAACGGGGCTGCGGAGACGATCTGGGTCGACATACTCCTATTGTTCCATGCGAGCGCGGCGTGTGTTCGCGCGGGTGCCGTCGTTCCCGCCCGCTCAGGCGCGGAGAGTTTCGTGGCGCACGACCACCCAGCCGCGCGGCACCGAGAGCCGGTCGGTGTGGATCGCGCACAGGTCGTGCGCGTGCGGATCGTCGCCGGCGCCCAGCGGCCCGATCGCGGCCATCTGGTCGCCGTAGTCGTACGTCAGGGTCGACACGGCCTCGCGGGCGCAGGCCACTTTCGAACACAGTCTCTCGCGCATCGCCTTCACGCTATCCGCGGCCGCCGACAGAGCCGGGATGCCGCGCCGCCGCCGACCGCTGGTGTCGCGAAGATGGTCGTCCCGGGCGCGCATGTCTGCCAGCTGGTAGGCACGGAGGCGGGATGCTGGAGAGTCGAAGCCCAGCCGGAGACGCGCATGTCCGACACACGGTCGCCCCAGGCACGCATGTCCGCCAGCTGGTAGGCATCCCCAGGCCGCCTCGCCCCAGCGGCGATCCCCATGTCCGGCATACGGTCGCCCCGGGCACGCATGTCCGCCAGCTGGTAGGCACGGAGGCGGGATGCTGGAGTCGACGCCCAGCCGAAGACCCACATGTCCGGCAGACGGTCGCCCGGCCTGCGCATGTCCGCCAGCTGGTAGTCATACCTGGGCCCCCTCGCGGGACCGGCGATTCCCATGTCCGGGAGACGGTCGCCCCGGGCACTCATGTCTGCCAGCTGGTAGGCACGGAGGCGGGATGCCGGAGAGTCGACGCCCAGCCGGCGACGCGCATGTCCGACAGACGGTCGCCCCGCGCACGCATGTCCGCCAGCTGGCAGGCACGCCCAGGCCCCCTCGCGCGAGCGGCGATCCCCACGTCCGCGAGATGGTCGCCCGGCGCACGCATGTCCGCCAGCTGGCGGACATGGGGGAACAGCCCGGCCCCCGCGATCCCCAGAACCTAGGATGGTCGCATGGCCTGGCGACGCGCGACGAGCTCCGCACCCTCCGCCCCGCGCCCATCCCGCCACGGGCGGCACGGCCGCGAAGACCGCAGCCCCGTGGTCCGCCCGCCCCTCCCACCCTTGGACACCCGCGTCGACAGGTTCGACATGGCCGTCGGCTCGGCCGCCGAGTTCCTCCGCTCCGCCTGGACCGAGCTGCGCGACGTCAGCTTCGAGGTCGGCGAAATGCCCCCGGCATCCGATGACGACGGCATCCCCCGCTGGCAGGTGCTCACCGAGGAGAAGCGCATAATCCTCTACCGCCTGCCGATCGAGCGTCTCAGCCACCTGCATCGCAATGACGACATGCATCGTCGGATGCTGGTGGAAGGTTGCGTGTTCCGTGCTGCCGCCGAGTATCTCGACCGCGATCCGTGGGACCTCGGGCCCGAGCGCTTCCGGTTCTTCTGACCCGTCGAGCGCGTCGTCGACGGTAAGTAACGCGCCCCCGGCTACGGGTAGACCCGGATCGGCGCCGTCGCCGTAGCGGGCGGCTGCACGGGATAGCCCGCGAGCGCGCCGCTGCCCGCGAACGACAGCCCTGCGCGCACGCCGGCGACCCCTCCGGTGTCGAGCATGTACACGCCCTGCGTGGGCAGTCGCACCGCGACTGATCCGCCGGCCGGGACAGCGAGCTGCTGCGAGAACGACCCGGTAGAAGACTGCAACGACACGGTGGCCGCGACCTCCCCCCCGTTCGTGACAGTGAGAGAGGCGGACGCCCCGCCCGGGACGGCGAACATGCTCGTCCCGGCCAGTTCGGGGGCTGGGGTGTACCAGGCGAAGTCCGACCCCGCCCCGAACCCCGTGGTCTGCCACGCGGTCGCGAGCACCGGCTGGGGGGCCTGCACCCGCACGACGTACTGGCCGATCGGCAGACCGCCCAGCTGCAGCTCGGCGGGCAGGCCGCCGGTCAGCGGCAGCGACGACGGCGCGAGCGCCGGCGCGGTGCTGCCCACGGCGGTTACCGTCACCGTGGCCGTCACGTCGGCGGAAAGCGACAGCATCCGCACCAGCGTCGCCGCGTTCGACGCCCCGATCGGGCCCGGTTCCGCGGTGACCTCGATGCCGGGGATCACGAGATCGATGCCGGGCTGGGCGACCGCCTCGACCTGATCCACGCCACCGGGGACGAGGGTGCGGGTGAGGGATGCTTGCAGCGACGCCTGCACGGGGGCCCCGGCGGCGGTGACCTGCACGACGGGGCTCTCTTCGCCGAGGCTCAGCCCGGCCAGGGGGATCGCGATCTGCTGACCGGCGGGCACGATCACGTCGCGTCCGCCGGGCGGGGACTGCTGGCCGCGCGAGCCGTAGACGACCAGCTGCACGGTGGCCGCCACCGTACCGGGGTTGGCCAGCAGCACGATGTCGGCGGCGCCCGTCGTGCTCTCGCCGCCGACGAGCCATGATTCCATCATCGGGGCCAGGCACGCGGATGCGGCGAAACCGCTCAGGTCGGCGGCCGTGACGGAGGCCGATCCGGCCGCGGCCGCGTCGGTGACGGCCGATCCGGTCGGCGGCGCCGTGTAGACGGCCGCGCCGGGGGCGCCGCCGAGGAAGGGCGCGGCGAGCCGGCTCTGCACCGGGGCGGGCGCGCCGGCGTCCGAACCGACCGTCACGCCCTGCTCGGCCGCGACGCTGAGCTGCGCGGCGTTCCTGGCGTCGCGCCCGATCGCCAGCAGTCCGCCCGTGCACGACAGCACGGTCTCCGACGGCACGGGGGCTCCGTCCACGGCGAGCGGCTCGCGGGCGAGGGTCGGCCACGGCGCGGCCACGGCGGTGACTACACCGACGACGAGGCCGACGGCCACGAGGGTGCCCACCAGCATCCGGGCACTCGTGCTCGCCCAGCCGAACACGCGGCGATCGCTCATCGGTCCTCCTCCGCGTACGGCCCGTCGTACGGCCCGACGATGCGCGGCGTGCGCCGTGCTTGCCGGCGCGACGCGCGGGTCGGCACCGCCAAGAGGAGTGCGGCCAGGACAACCGCGAACTGCCCGATCGCGATCCAGCGCGCGGAGGCCTGCACCGCCTCGGTCGCCCCGCCCCGCGGCTGCAGGTCGCGCGTCACGCGCCAGAGTTCGCCCTTCGGGGTGGCGCCCACCGAATCGAGGGCGTCGCGCTGATCGATCGCGGTCTCGGCGGTGAGCCGGAACGCGCGTGCGGCATCCGACTCGGGGGCGACGGAAGGTGCCAGCAGCACGAAACCTACTCCCGCCTGGGCGAGGCGGTCGATCACGTCATCGGCGGTGGAGGTCACCAGATCTGCGGTGATGCCCGCGACGACGGTGTCGGCCTCGGTGGCGGTGGAGTGGGTGGCCGCGACGGTCCACTGCCCGCCGAGCGTCTCGCTGGCTCCCCAGACGATCCGGGTCGACACTCCCCCATCGCTCAGCGGCGTCAGCACGATCGTTCCGACGTCGGGGTTGGTCGCACCCGCCGCATCGACATAGGCGGGCAGCGTGCTGCTCGGCCCGTTGGTGAGCGCCGACGAGCCGCGCGTCATCGTCGCGAGCGTGGGCGCCGCCAGCACTGCGACGGCCAGGAGCACCACGGCCGCGGCGACCGCTCTGACCGCGCGCATCTGTGGCACCAGGGCGGTGTCGAGGGTGACGGTCGCCGCCCCCAGTGCGCCGAGCCACGCGAGGCTCAGCGCCGGGCCCGCCCACAGCGGAATGATCGTCGCCTGCGTCGAGGCGACCGCAACACCGACCACGACGAACGCGGTCGCGAGGCCTACCGCCGCGACGACCAGGAGGGTGACACCTGCCGCCCAGCGCCGCGTGAGCGGCGCGATCAGGGCGAGCAGGGCGAGGGGCGCGGCCAGAAGCGGCACCCACCACACCGGCACGCCCGTGCCGGAGAGGAACGCCGACCACCCCGCGGGATCGCTCGTCGGGAACCCGGCAGCCAGCAGCGCGCGACCCACGGGGTCGGCGGTCACCCGGTCGCCGAGGAAGGGCACACCGGGGTCGGCGACAAGGCCCCAGAAGTCGGCGCTGCGAAACCGATTCCAGACGAGCGGCGCGAACAGCACGACGGCGGGAACGAGCACCCACACCTGGCGCGCGATGCCGCGGCCGGCACGCGCGCCGGGGCTCGCGACGGCCACGATGATCGCGCCGATCACGATCAGCACCAGCGCAGGGGCGAGCGAGGGAGCACACGCCACGACGGCGGCGAAGAGGAGGGATGCTGCGCCCGCCGCCGCCCACGATCGATGCGCGACGGCTCCGGCGTAGAAAAGCCACGGCAGGAGCAGGTGCACGATCACGGCAGTCGGCCGCCCCTGCGCGAGGCCCGCGAGGAAGGTGGGTGCGAGCATCCACACCACTCCTGCCACGATGCGCAGGACGCTCCGCTCGGTGACCCGGGTGGCGGCGAACCAGCCCCCGAGGGCGGCGAGGGGAAGCGCGGCGAGCCACAGCAGCACGATCGCGCGCGACGGGTCGCCCGGCCACAGGCTGCCGATCACGGCCACGACCGCGGCGAACGGATCGGCGGGGCCTATGGCGTCGAGCCCCGTAGCGCGCACCCCATAAGAGGCGTCGGCCCACAGCTGCGCGACGGTCGCGCGCAGCGGCTCGAGGGCGCCGCCCCCGAGCACGGGCCAGGCCAGCAGCGCGGGGAAGGCGGCGACCGAGATGACGAGCGCGGCTAGCACGAGCCACGCTCCGCCGCCGGAGAAGAACCGGATGTCGCTGCGGATGTGCTCGCCGACCGGGGCGGCCGACTCCTCGCCATCGATGTCGAAGCGCTCGCGCAGATCGGCGCGCGTGACCCGGAGCGGGGCGACCTGACCCCACGACGCCCGCCGTGCCGCGCGGATACGGCGCCGAGACCGTGCCACAGCGCCGACGCGCACGAGGGCCAGTACCGAGGCACCCCACTCCGTCGCCACGAGGGAGGGATGCTTGGCCACGAGGTGCAGCACGGTGCGCCAGAGCGCGATCGGCAGAATCGCGAGCCAGACGAACACGACCGCCCACGAGCGGGCGTAGGCCAGGCGCCGATGCAGTTGCGCGGTGCGCTGCGCGAACGCCCGCGCTCCGCGCCGCGGCTCGCCGCCGGGGACACCTGCGACGCCGTCTCCGGCCACCGCGATCAGGGCGGTCGGCACGAGCGCGATCCGGGCGCCGGCCAGGCGCGCGCGCACGCCGAGATCGAGCCCCTCATCGGCACCGTACAGTGCAGGGTCGATGCCGCCCAGTTCGCGCCACGCGTCCGTGCGCACGAGCAGCCCCCGCACGTCGGCACCGAGCACATCTTCCTCGGCGTCGTGCTGGCCCTGATCGAGCTGGCCGTCGGCGAGGCCCATCGCCCGGCCCCACGTCGTCATGCTCACCCCGAGCGACACGATGTGGGTGCGATCGTCCCACTGCACGAGTTTGGGCGCGACGAAGGCCGCCGAGGGCGACAGCTCGAGCGCGCCGGCCAGGCGTGCCAGCGCCTCGGGCTCGGGCGCGGTGTCTTGGGCGAGGAGCCAGACCGCATCGCCGGTCAGCCGGAGGGTGGCCAGCGCCGTGGCGGCCGCGAACCGCGTGGAGGCGGGCGCCGTGATCACCGACTCCGCCCCCGAGGCCGCTGCCACCTCGACCAGCGTCTGGTCGGCACCGCAGAGCACGACGGTCAGCGCGTCGACCGGGCGCTCCTGGGCCTGGAGGGCGGCGAGCGTCCGGCGCAGATGGAACGCCGCAGGAGCGCGCCCGTCTGGGCGCGCGACGAGGATTGCGTGTACTCGCGACGGCATGACGTGGTCAGCCTAGGCGGGCCCCACCCGGTGAACCGGGCGCACGCGCCGACGCGGCGAGAACCGTGTCGTTGCCTGAGGCGCGCCGATGCGCCGCATATGCACGATGGGTCGGCGAGCCGCCGGCCGGCGTGCGGATCAGCTCGCGTGGCGCTTCAGCTTGCGGCGCTCGCGTTCGCTGAGGCCGCCCCAGATCCCGAAGCGCTCGTCGTTCTGCAGCGCGTATTCGAGGCATTCGCCCCGAACGTCGCACGTCGTGCAGATCCGCTTCGCATCACGGGTCGATCCGCCCTTTTCAGGGAAGAACGCCTCTGGGTCGGTCTGCGCGCAGAGCGCATCGGTCTGCCACGACAGGGTGTTGCCATCGCCCTCGAGAGGGCGACGCACCCCCGGAACGCCGAGTTGGACCGGATCGACGAACCAGTTATCGGGAACGCCGGAACGGTATTGTGACCCCGTCATCTCGTTCTCCCCTACCTTGTATCCCCCCACGCCCGAGTGCGTGTACAAGGTAATTACACCGGTGTAGTTCGCCGGGGTCAAGTCGCAGATACTAAAGCCTCACCCCGCGGTTGAAGCTTCACGACGCGCCACCGGCGTGTCGCGCGTGATCAGCGTCCGGCTCAGGCGCCGGGCTCGGCGATGAATGCCTCTCCCCCGCCGATGCGGAGCGGCGATTCGTCTGGCGAGGCCAGCAGTGCCTGGCCGGGGCGCAGGATGACGGCATCCGTCGTCCGCGCTCCCCCCACCGACACTTCGCCAGAGGTCGCCAGGACGATCGCGACGCCGGAGGTCTGCACATCAGCGATGTGGTCGGGCGCCTCGACGCGCACCAGGGCGAAGTCGGGCACCGGCGGCGCGTAACGCGAAACGCCGGCGGCCAACGCCTCCGGCTGCAGCAGCGGAGCCGGCCCGGTCGAGGCATCCAGCACCGCGACCAGTTCGTCGACGTCGATGTTCTTGGGCGTGAGACCGCCGCGCAGCACGTTGTCACTCGCCGCCATGATCTCCACGCCGAGGCCCGACTGATACGCATGCAGCACGCCGGCGGGCACGAAGATCGCCTCGCCGCGGCGCAGGGTCACGAGGTTCATCAGCAGGGCCACCACGACACCCGCGTCGCCGGGGTACTCGGTGGCGAGGCGCCGAGTGAGCGCGAGCTCGGCACCGAAGCGGACGGATGAGGCAGCGGATGCCGCGGCGATCACGTCGTCGACGACGCGCTGCGCATCGCCGGACAGCAGCCAACCGATCGTCTCGCCCAGGTCGGCCGCGGCATCCGGAGCCGAGAGGCGGTCGCGCAGCGTCGCTGCCCCCTCGCCCAGTTCGGCGAGCAGGTCGCGCGTGGCATCGAGGTCGCGCAGGGCCGACAGTGCCTCGAACCGGTCGCTCAGGGCGACGATCATCTCGGGCTTGTGGTTGTCGTCGTGGTAGTTGCGCGCCGGTGCGTCGCGCGCCACTCCCGCGGCGTCTTCTCGGGCGAACCCCGCTTCGGCCTGCGCCTTCGACGGGTGCGCCTGGATAGACAGAGTGGATGCCGCGGCCAGCAGCTTCAGCAGGAACGGCAGGCGTGCAGGAACCCCGGCCTCGGCGGCATGCTCCACGAGCCAGGCGTCCAGCGCACGTCCGCTGCCGTCCTGCACCTGAGCCGGCGAACTCGGGTGATCGCCGAACCAGACCTCCGCCTCCGGCGCCCCGCTGGGCTCACGGCCCTCGAGCTCGGCGAGCAGTGTGGGCGATCCCCACGCGGAATCACGGGGCGTGTTCGAGAGGGGGGCGAGCATGCTCCCCAGCCTAAAGGCGCTCCTGCGCTACGCCGTGCCTTCTCGCCGGTACCCTGGGGTGCACGATGGCCGTCTACACGAAGCATCCGGTCTCCGCCCCGCCGGCCGCACCGGTCCGCGAGAAGACCGGCCATTTGCTGCTGCGCGGGTGGTGCGTCTTCGTGCTCTTCCTCGCCTTCACCGGGGCCGCGTGGGTCGACGCCGTCGGCGCGACCTTCGCATCGATCATCGCCGTCGCGGCCGGCGCGCTCTCGGTCGGTCTGTGGTTCGCGGTGCGGCCGTACGTCGAGTGGCGGCGCCTCCCGGTCTTTCCGATCGCCTACCTCCTGTGGGCGGCGCTCTGCATCATCTGGTCGACCTCGGTCGCGGCATCCGCTCTGAGCTGGGTCATGTTGGCGGTGACGATGCTGCAGGCCGGGTTCGTCGCGAGCGTGCTGACGTGGCGCGAACTCGTGCGTGCCGTCGCCTCGGCCCTCAAATGGGCGATCGGCCTGTCGCTCGTCTTCGAACTGGCGGTCGCGATCTTCGTGCAGGGGCCGCTCACGTCGGGGCTCGCTCCGGGCACGGGCGCCGCGTGGTCGAGCGGCGAGCTCTTCGCCGGCGGGCGCATCCAGGGCATTTTCGGCGACTCGAACCTCCTCGCCGTCATGGCGCTCATCGCGATCATCGTGTTCGCCATCCGGATCGCGTACGGCGCCGGGCGCATCCAACTCGGCATCTGGATCGCCGTGTCTGCCTACCTCCTGGTGCGCGCGCAGTCCGGCGCCGCCTACGTCGCCGCGGCGGCCGTCACCGTCGTCCTCATCACCGTCCTCCTCATGCGCCGCGCGAAGCGGCCGGGCGAGCGCACGCGGTACTACATCGGGTACGTCGTGGTCGCCGCCGCAGGGGTGGCCGCGGTCTGGATCTGGCACGACGCGATCTTCACCGCCCTCGAGCGGGCCAGCGACAACGTCTGGGTCGACGTCTCCTCACGCCTCGGGGTGACCGGGGCGATCCTGCTCACCCTCAGCTACCTGGTCTTCGTCTGGCGCGCGTGGTTCTTCGCCGTCGACCGGCCGCGCTGGGATCTGCGGGCGGATCGCCCGTACTCGTCGCTCACCCTGCTCCCGTCGCTCCTGGCCACCGTGCTGCTCGTGCAGGGCGTCGCGCAGTCGGGGCCGCTGCTGCTGTGGGGGTGGATGTTCCTCGTCATGTTCGCGTTCAAGATCATTCAGGCGCCCCACATCGGGTTCGGCCCCGCCGAGCAGAGCATCGCGATCGAGCGCGGCGAGCTCAACCCGTCGGCGTAGCCGCTCAGGGGTCGCCAAGGGCCGCCGCGATAGGATGCTGAGGCCATGCCGCCTGCAGCCGACATCTCCGAGTCCTCCCCACCATTCGATCCCGCCACCGCTTTCGATCCGAGCTCCGCTTTCGATCCCAGCACTGCGACGATCGCGATCGTCACCTACAACCGCTCCGCGCTTCTGACCAAGCTGCTGGAGAGCCTGATCGTGATGGATCCCCAGCCCGGGCACGTCGTCATCGTCGACAACGCGTCCACCGACGACACCACAGCCCTCGTCGAGTCGTACCGCGACAAGCTCGGCATCGACCTCGTCTACCAGCGCCTCGACACGAACACCGGTGGCTCGGGCGGCTTCAGCGAGGGCATGCGCATCGCGTACGAAATCGGCTCCGAGTGGATCTGGGTCATGGACGACGACGTCGAGGTCATCACCGACGGCCTCGCGCGCATGGGCGACTGGGCACCGCGGTTCCGCAGCATCCAGGGCCGCCGCTTCGACTACGACGGCAGCGAGTTCTACTGGCAGTACCGCCTGTCGATCCCGTTCGGCATCCCGATCCCGTTCGCTCCCGCCGGCTTCGACTCGTCGAACTACCGCGAGATGAATTCGGGATGCTTCGAGGGCATGTTCATCCATCGCGACATCGTGCGGCAGATCGGCCTGCCCGACCCGCGCTTCTTCATCTACTGGGACGACTCGATCTACGGCTGGCTCGCCTCGCTGAAGACGACCGCCGTGATCGTCAACGAGTTCGTGCTGCGCCGCACCCGCGAGATCAAGCAGTGGGACATGGGCATCCGGCATCTGAACGCCTCGAGCAACGCGTACCGGTACTTCATCATGCGCAACCGCGGCTTCATGAAGCACTACTTTCGTTCGCAGGGCGCCTACCGGCCCGTGCGCTTCGCCCTGGGCACGCTGCTCACGTTCACCAAGGAGCTCATCCGCCTCGTGCTGGTCGAGCGCACCGTGCGCGGCACCTCGAATCTTTTCCGTGGGCTTCGTGATGCCCGTCGGATCGACCACGACGCGCTGTGGCGGCCGATGCCGGTGCTGGCGGGCTGATCAAGGAGAACCCAGTGCCCTACATCCTTCAGAACGTCGTCTTCCCGCTCGAGCGAGACCCCGACCTCCTCCCGCTGTACGCCGACCCCGAGACGTGGTCGGTCATCGACGAGCAGCCCGTCCGGGTGTCGAGTCGAGCTCATCTGGGCAACATCCTCGGCCGACGGCGAGCTCGAGTCGTCGCTGGTCGCCGCGTGTCATTCGGCACGTACTTCAACGCGTTCCCCGCGTCGTACTGGCAGCATTGGACGACGGTCAGAGACCTTCGACTCACAGTCCGCACGACCGGATCCGCGACCATTCTTGTCTATCGGTCCAATGGGAGCGGAACGCAACAGCGCATCGAGAGCCGAGAAGTCGGGGGTTCGGCGGAGTCCACGTTCGAACTCACACTCGGACAGTACAGCGACGGCGGCTGGATCTGGTTCGACATCGTCGCCGATGAGAGCCACGCCGTGTTCGAGGGTGCGGAGTGGTGGACCGAGCAGGCCCCAGTCCGCACGGGCAAGGCCTCATTGGGAATCACGACGTACAACAAGCCCGACTATTGCGTCGGTACGCTGAAGAGCCTCGCAGACGATCCCGGCCTGCTGGAACTGGTGGACCGCATCTTCGTCATCGACCAGGGAACGGAACGCGTCGAGGACGAACCCGACTACCCGCGTGTCGCGGGTGCTCTCGGGGAGACCCTCCAGATCGTCACTCAGCCCAACCTCGGCGGGTCCGGGGGGTTCTCCCGCGCCATGGCAGAGACGTTGGAGCGGCCAGAGAGCGGGTTCGTGCAGCTGCTGGACGATGACGTTCGGATCGAACCGGAGTCTGTCAGGCGTTCGATCCTCTTCGGTCAGTACGCCGCGATCCCCACGCTTGTCGGCGCTCACATGTTCGATCTTCTCGATCGTCCGAAGCTTCACGCTTGGGCTGAGGTCGTAGACGACGCCCCGTTCATGTGGCGGACCCTGGCGCAGGAGGAGATGCCGCACGACTTCAGCGTGGCGAATCTCCGTCAGACCAAGACGCTTCACATGCGGTTGGACGCCGACTACAACGGGTGGTGGATGTGCCTGATCCCTGTGGAGGTCATCCGCGAGATCGGCCTGTCGCTCCCCGCGTTCATCAAGTGGGATGACGCGGAGTTCTGCCTTCGCGCACGCGATGCGGGGTACCCCACCGTCTCAGTTCCGGGTGTCGCGCTGTGGCATGTCTCCTGGGTGGGCAAGGACGATTCGATCGATTGGCAGGCTTACTTCCACGCGCGGAATCGAATCGTAGCGGCACTCCTGCATTCGAACTCGTCGAGAGGGGGGACACTTCCCCGGCACAGCAGACGACTCGACCTGAAGCATCTGATGATGATGCAGTACTACCCCGTCGCGCTGCGCCATCAGGCTATTCGCGACGTCCTGTCGGGTCCAGATCACATGCGACGCAACATCCGCACAGCCATGCCCGAGTCACGTGCCCTCGCAGCGGGGTTTCCCGAGACGAAGGTCCATCGTGAGACGGGGGTCCCGTTGCAGTCGCGCCGAGGGCGCCAGATTTTCAAACGCCTGCGGAAGCACACGTTCGACAGCCCCACAGGACTGCGCCTGCGCTGGTTCACCCTCTCGACTCTCGTGGCCCACTGGTTGCACGAGCCGAGACCGGAAAATGTGCGGCAGCCCGAGGTCGAGTTCGGCAAAGGCGATGCGCACTGGTGGCGTGTGCCGCTGTTCGACAGTGCGCTGGTGAGCGCCGCGGACGGCTCCGGGAAGAACGTCTACACCCGTGATCGCAAGACCTACCGGCGAATGCTGATCGATTCGCTGCGATTGCATCGTCGTCTGGTGCGCGAGTGGCCCGAGCTGTCGCGGCGGTACCGTGCCGCGCTCCCCGAGATCACTTCGGTCGCATCGTGGCGGCGGATCTTCGACGCCGAGTCGTGAGCCCGCGTCCCGTGGGGGATAGTCTGCCTCGCTCCTACGCGAGCTGGTTGTTCCACATCGAGAGCGCCGAACCGATCGCCATGTGCATGTCGAGGTACTGATAGGTGCCGAGCCGTCCACCGAAGAAGACGTCCCGCTCCCCCTTCGCCAATTCGCGGTACGCCAGCAGCCCAGCCCTGTCCTGCGCAGTGTTCACCGGGTAGTAGGGCTCGTCGTCGCGATCAGCGAAACGGGAGTACTCGCGCATGACGACCGTCTTGTCTCGCGGGTATCGGTCGGCGCGCTCGGGGTGGAAATGCTTGAACTCGTGAATACGCGTGTAGGGCACCTCGGCATCCGCGTAGTTCATGACCGGCGTGCCTTGGAAGTCCCCGACCGGAACGACTTCCTGCTCGAAGTCGAGTGTTCGCCACGACAGCGCGCCCTCCGCGTCGTCGAAGTACCGGTCGATGGGCCCGGTGTAGACGATCGGCACCTGACCGACCGTCGCCGCCTTATTCAACGGCTGCGCGTCGTCGAAGAAATCGGTGCCCAGCTTGACCTCGATGCCGGGGTGGTCTGCCATCCGCTCGATCCAGGCTGTGTACCCGTCAGTGGGCAGCCCCTCCCACGTGTCGTTGAAGTAGCGATTGTCGTAGTTGTAACGGACGGGCAAGCGGCTGATGACCTCCGCCGGGAGGTCTTTGGGATCGGTCTGCCACTGC
The DNA here is from genome assembly GCF_964244775.1 of uncultured Microbacterium sp. Taxonomy (NCBI): domain Bacteria; kingdom Bacillati; phylum Actinomycetota; class Actinomycetes; order Micrococcales; family Microbacteriaceae; genus Microbacterium; species uncultured Microbacterium sp. The sequence goes on along the minus strand of NZ_CAXTJR010000002.1, from coordinate 91,987 downwards.
TTGGCGGTGTAGTCGCGGATGAATGCCTCGTAGAGTGGCCGCCCGATCAGGGCGATTCCCTTCTCCTCGAGGTTCGCAGCATCTTTGACGTCGAACTCGCCCGCCAGCTCCTGGATGAGCGCCTTTGCTTCGTCGGGTGAATACCCCGCCTGGAAGAACTGGTTGATTGTGCCGAGATTGATCGGCAGCGGAAATACGACGCCTCGGTGGTTCGTGTACACGCGGTGCACGTAGTTCGTGAAGGTCGTGAAGCGGTTGACGTACTCCCAGACCGTGGGGTTGGAGGTGTGGAAGAGGTGCGCGCCGTAGCGATGCACCTCGATTCCCGTCTCGGGTTCGTCTTCGCTGTAGGCGTTCCCACCGATATGGTGACGCCTGTCGATGACGGTGACCCTGCGTCCGGACGCGGCGGCGCGCTCCGCAATAGTGAGGCCGAAGAAGCCCGAACCGACGATGAGCAGATCCATGCAGTGCGCTTTCGATGTGTGACGGGTCAGATGGCGATCGGCGATTCGCCGCTCGCGGCCCTCACGGGAGGGAGGTGCCTTCGTTCACAGCTTCTCCTCGTCGACGTGCTTGTCGTCGAGACGATGCTGAAGCGCGTCGAGTCGCCGATTCGTCCGCTCGACCTCGGCGCGAACAATGGCCGCCTCTTCGGCCAGACGCCGGATCTCGCCCTCGGCCTGGGACAGCTCCCAGGACAGGTGGAGCGCGACCCCGAGCAGAAGGACGATCGCCAGCGCGAAAAGGAGGTTGGCCGGCACCTGCACACCCAGCGAGTTGGTGAGCCAGAGCAGCAGCTGCGGGAAGAGCCCCAGCACGAGGACGACGACGCCGATCACGAGCCACATGACGGCATACTTCTCACGCAAGGTGCGAGTCAGGAGCATCCGGATCACGATCACGAGAATGATCAGCGCGAGAACGATGCCGCCGATGACGATCATGATGCCACCTCCTCTGTCCCGTGATTCCGACACGGACGCGTGCGACGACGGGTCACTGCCAGGCTCAATGCGAAGACTGCGCGCGTGAGATAGACCATGGCACCGACTGTTCCCTGAGTCGACGTGCCGTGCATGCGCTCACGCATCGCGACCGGGACCTGTGTCACTGTCAGGCCCGCGTGACACGCGGCCACGAGGGAATCGAGGGTGTCGCCGAAATACTCTGCCGGGTAGTAACGCACATATTGCGCGATCGCTCGAGGGCCGGCGGCACGAAACCCACTGGTCGCGTCCGTCAGGCGCGTTTTGGCCACCCGTGAGAGAACCCGTGCGAGGAAGATCATGGCCCAGCGTCGCGGCCCGCGCACCTCGTAGTCGCCGACGTCGGCGAAGCGGGCGCCGATCGAGATATCGGCAACATCGAGTCCCGCGAGGACGCGGTCGATGTCGGCCGGATTGTGCTGACCGTCCGCGTCGACCTGGATCGCGCGACGATAGCCGAGACGTTGCGCATACGTGAAGCCGGTGCGCATCGCTCCACCGACGCCGAGATTGAAAGGGAGTCGGACCACGGTGGCCCCCGCGTCGCTCGCGACAGCCGCGGTGTCGTCGGTCGAACCGTCGTCGACGACGACGACGTCATAGCCTGGTCGAGCGCTGAGGATCTCAGTGACGGTGTGACCCACGTTGCGTGACTCATTCCATGCGGGGACGATGATCAGGACGCGATCGGACGAGTCGGTCATAGCACGCCCATCATACCGGGGGACCTTCCAGCGACCCGTTCACTCACGGCGTGCAGCCCGTCACCTCGTAGAGGCGTGCGTCGCCGACACTGTCCACCAGACGTACGGCGTCCGAGTGATCGAGGCCGCGCAGGCCGGGGTAGACATGATCGCCGCCGTGGACCTCTCGCGTGCCGAAATCGAGCACAAATCCCACATCGAGGTCGGCGACTGCCTCACACACAGGATCGCCGGGCCTGGCGTCTGCGAGGCCATCGTTGATCGTCTCGATGTCGTCGGAGAGCGTCATCTGCACGTGAGGCATGAGGGTCTTGCGACCCGACAGAGCGTAGGCCACCGATGTACCCGTCCAGGGGCTACCGGCGATCGCTTCCCCTTCGGGAACATGGCTGTCGATACGAGCGATGAGTGCAGCTTCATCTCTCGAGAGAAGCGGAGAGTCCGGCGTGAGCGCATAGGCACCCGATATCGCGGCCTGCGCTACAGGCATCGGCGACAACGGCCCGACTTGAGTTGCCACCACCACAGTCAGCCCGACAACGGTCAGGAGCGCGGTCGTGGCCGGGCGCCGCCACCCGACGCGACGAAGTGCGCGGAGGCCGACCGATGCGGTGCAGGCGACGCCATAGGCCCCGAGGGGCACAAACGCGATGGTGAGCATGGCCGCGATTCGCGGCATGTTGTTGTACCAGGGTGCCGTGAAGATGTCTCGAAGCGGGAACTGCACTGCGGAGACGATGACAAACAGCACGCCCACGACGACGTAGATGCCCAGCGCAGCGAGTGCAGACGGCGAGCGTACGACGCAGGCCCACACGATACCGGCGACCACCACCAGCGCCACGAGCCCTGAGGCGACTCCGTACCACGGAGCGACGGTCAGCAGCTGGCGAAGCGCCTCCCCCACGCTCATCTGTGGGGGCCATCCGCGTGCCTCGGCGGGCGGGCGAAGCGCGTGCACGAGGATTACGCCGATGACGAGATAGACGACCGTCGCAGTGGCGATGCCGATGCGACCCCGTACTGATACCGTCCGAATCCAGGCGCGTACGACGAAGATCACGACGAGTGGCGCACCGAGAGCGAGCCACCCCATGAAAGCACCGGGATGCACGAGGGCGAGCCCAGGAAGCGCACCCAGGAGCGCTACCGCCCACCATCCCGCCCCCACCGCGTCGCGGCCGCGAGTCACTCGCAGGAGATGTGCGGTGATCGCGAGTGTGCCAGGTAGCAGCGCGACCCCGAACTGGAACGGATACAACACCCCGTAGTCCATGAGCAGATAGGGAAATGCGGGGATCGACGCCGTCAGAAGCGCGGCGGTGAGAGTGAGGGCCGGTGACCGTCCGAAAAGCGAACGGGTGAGGTAGATCGCGCCGAGCGGCCAGACGAGAGCCGAGACCACGGTCACGAACGCGTTGATCGCCACCGGCACGGAAGCACCTGACAACTGCGCGACCAATGCGACGAAGCCATGCCATCCGGCGGGGTAGAACGGCGCCGGCCCATCCGGGTTGGTCATATAGCCGATGTCGAAGGACGACGCCGACCCCGTATCGAGAACCCATCGGACAGCGTTCAAATGGAAGACGTTGTCGAAGGTCTGCGAGATGGCATCCGGCCCGCCCAGGATCGTGACTATGCGTGCGGTGATCAACGCAGCCCCCGCAGCGATCGCCAAGGCCAACCAGATATCGAATCGTCTCCGCGGGGGCGGCACCGGGGAAGATACCGGGAGAACCCTGCGGCAGATGAGGAGCGCCGCCAAGACCAGCGCTTCTACGCCCACAACCGCGAACGGCGACCAGCCGATTCCGATCCTGGGCAGCACGATGGACGCACCGCACACGATGGTCGTCGCGAACACCGGCGCCAAGGCGAACGGCGCGAAGCCGCGAAGTCCGAGCGCATAGGCGATGGGCACGCCGAGCACCGCGAAAAGCCCCAGCGCCACGACGGACGCCCCCGCGAACGGAACCCAACTCACAGTAGAACCCTTCAGAGCTCAGTTCCGGCGAGAGATGCAAGCTCTGCGTCGACCATCGTACGGACGAGGTCTGCGAATCCGACGCTCGGCTCCCAGCCCAGCCCTCGGAGCTTCGCCGAGTCTCCCACAAGTCGTTGCGGATCTGCCGGACGGTAGAACGCCGGGTCGATTCGCACGAAACGGCTCCAGTCGTCGATGCCGACGTGCCGAAACGCCTCCGCGACGAACTGACGAACTGAGCGTGCCTCGCCGGTGGCCACGACGTAATCGTCGCCATGGGGTTGCTCGACGATGCGAATCATCGCGTCCACATAGTCGGGCGCGTAACCCCAGTCCCGGTAGACATCGATGTTTCCCAACGCGACGTCGTCCTGCAGTCCGAGCGAGATGCGAGCCGCTGCCATGGCGATCTTGCGGGCGACGAATGTCGCCGGTCGTCGAGGTGACTCGTGGTTGTACAGAATCGCACCACTCACATGCATACCGCGCGCGCGGTAGATGGCCACCATCTCGTGCGCGAAGGACTTGGCCGCGCCGTACGGCGTCACGGGTCGGCGCGGGGTCATCTCCGTCTGAGGAATTTCCGTCGCGTCGCCGAAGATCTCGGCGCTCGAGGCCTGAAGCACGCGGACCGGCGAACCCGCGGCCGTCTGATGCCAGGCGGCATCGAGGAGGCGCACCGGCCCCAGCCCCAGAACGTCCGCGGTCTCAGCCGGGAACTCCCACGACCGTGCAACCGAGGTGTTGCCCGCCAGGTTGTAGATGTGCGTCGGCACGACATCGGCCACGAGGCGGCCGATCGCCGTCGAGTCTGCGAGATCGGCGACGTGCCCTATGACACGGGGATGCTGGTTCGCGATCCGGTCGTAGCCGTCCCTGTTATGGCACATCGCGTGCACCTCATGGCCTGCCGTCAGCAGGCGATCGACGAGGTATCCGCCGTCCTGGCCGTTGGCTCCCGTGACGAGATGGCGTTGGGCGCTCACGCAACTGCTCCGTACACGCCCAGATGCACGTCGCGGCATCGCTCCCAGGTGAACCGTCGAACCTGTTCCAGGCCACGCTTGGCCAGATCTTCCCCATCGGCGAGCGCGTGCAGAATTCCTTGGGCTATCGCCGCGGGATCCTTTGCGTCGAAGAGCACAGCAGCGTCACCGCATACCTCGGGAACGGAACCCGCATCCGTCGCGGCCACCGGGCATCCTGACGCCATGGCCTCGAGAGGTGGCAACCCGAATCCTTCATAAAGACTCGGGAAAGCGAGCACCGACGCGGAGCGATACAGCTCGCGAAGTTCGGCTCGGGGCACGAGGCCGCGCACATCGACCCATTCCGGCACATCACCCAAGGTGGATAACCCTCCGCCGGTGAGAACGAGGCGCATTCCCGGATACTCCGAGCGCACCATGTGCATCGCCTCGATCAGACGAGCATGATTCTTGTGCTTCCATCCGCGAGCCGGGTAGAGCACGAACTCCTGTCGGGGCCCCGTGAACGGCGAGAAGTCATCGGCGTCGACCCCGAGGAGGGCCACGGTGATGCGCTCGGGCGGGATCCCCAAGAGCTCGACCATCCGTGTCTTGGCGAACTCGCTGATCGTGATGACGACGTCCGCTCGCTTGGCCGCCCCTTCGTAGAACCGTCTTCGGAAAGCGAGCTCAGCCCTGCCGAACAGGTGAGGAAGGTCGAGGTGCTGAACATCGAGGAGGCTCTGGACGAAAGCCTGATCCCGGCCGGGGGGAGGGACGGGGATCGTGAAGGGGTAATGGACGACCTGTGCCGACTCGTACAACCGTGCAATGCTCCGTCTCCGAAGCGAAGCGGTCACGACAGCCCCGAGGCGCTTACGGGTGGAAGACCCCGTTCGCACCTGCGGAACGACGACTTCAGCGATCCCTTCACTGAATCCCACGGCGTTCGCGGGCACGTACGCAGTGGCGGTGACGCTGCGCACGGTGGCGAGCTGCCGGGTGAGCGCGCGAGCATAAGTCTCGCTGCCCCCCATACCGCCAGGAACGAGTGTGAGCATGGAAAGGGCGACGGATGGCGCGCTCGCCATAGTCACGCGTACTGGACGGTGTCGACGTGTCGCTGACCCTCGATCTCGAGCGCGGCGATGTCGGCGTCCACCATGATTTGCGCAAGACGGGGTGTGAGGATCTTGGGGGTCCATCCCAGCAGCTCCTGCGCCTTGGCGGGGTCGCCGATGAGGGCGTCGACCTCTGTGGGACGCAAGTACCGCTCGTCGAAACGGACGTACTTCTCCCATTCCAGCCCGACGTGCTCGAACGAGAACTGAAGGAAGTCTTTGACCGTGTAGGCGGTGTTGGTTGCCACCACGAAGTCCGTGGGCTCGTCCAGCTGCATCATCCGCCACATCGCGTCGACATACTCCGGGGCATATCCCCAGTCGCGCACGGCGTCCAGGTTGCCCATGAACAGCTCGGACTGCAGTCCCGCCTTGATGCGCGCCACAGCGCGCGTGATCTTGCGCGTGACGAAGGTCTCGCCACGGCGGGGGGACTCGTGATTGAACAGGATGCCGTTCGTGGCGAAGATGCCGTATGCCTCCCGATAGTTTCGGGTGATCCAATACGAGTACAGCTTCGCTACCCCATACGGCGAACGCGGGTAGAAGGGAGTGTCCTCGTTCTGCGGCGGCGGCGTCGCTCCGAACATCTCCGAGCTGCTGGCCTGGTAGAAGCGAGTGGTCGAGCCTGCGGCGCGAATCGCCTCGAGAAGTCGGATCGTGCCGAGCCCCGTGCTGTCGCCGGTGAACTCGGGCTCGTCGAAACTCACGCGGACATGCGACTGCGCGGCGAGGTTGTAGACCTCATGCGGCTGGATGGAGTCGATCAGCGTGACGAGACGCGACCCGTCCGTGAGATCAGCGAAATGAAGTTTCAGCGAGGCCCCGGCGGTGTGCGGATCCACGTAGATGTGGTCGATCCGGCCCGTGTTGAACGTCGACGAGCGACGGACGAGCCCGTGGACCTCGTAACCCTTCGAGAGGAGCAACTCCGCGAGATAGCTGCCGTCTTGGCCGGTGATGCCGGTGATGAGGGCGCGTTTCGATTCGGGGGGTGTCGTCATGTGAAGCTCCAGCTAGAAATGGGGACGTCGACCGCTGTCAGCGAGACACGCGGGGCGATGGCCAAGACTATCTCATGCGTCCTCGACGCCCTGTCTCAGACGCGACGAGCACGTCTCGCGCGCGCCGTCACGCGCGATGCCGCGAGCGCAGATGCCCAGCGCACCGGCAGATCCCACACCGGTGCAAAGGGACGAATCACTCGAGGAAGATGCTGGTGCTTCACCGCCTCCGATTCTGCGCTGGACCGTCGTCTGTTGGCCACGGTCAGCGATTCGGGATGCCAGCGGAAGGCGGCGACCGGTGTCCGCAAAGCGATAAATCGGCCATGCTTGCGCAGGGAGAGGAACGCGTCCAGATCCATCGCGAATCGCAATTCCTCCTTGAAGCCGCCGATGGCTTCAAGTGCGTCGAATCGGATGAGGGCCGCGGGGTTGGGAATCAGATCCGGGCCCCAGGGCAGCAGGAAGGTCGCGAGCCGACCCGCCGCGCTCACCCACAGGACTCGTCCTTGCGGATCGATGTATTCACAGCCCCCGAAGGCGACTACAGCGTCCGGATCCTGCTGCAGACGGGAACGGAGGAGGGCAAGTCCGCCCGGTCGGAAAAGGTCATCGTCGCCGATCCACGCGTAGTACCGCTCCGTTGTCCGCGCCGTCAATCCGCGGTTTATGGCCGCTGAGATGCCGGTCTTCGGGTCGTCCACGACCAGCGCGCCGAACTCCCTCGCGAGACTTCTCGCCGCTTCGGCGCCCGGGGGTGCCACGACCACAACCGTCACCTCCACGCTCGCGCGCTGCGCGTCGACCGATTCGAGGGTCTCGCGCAAGAACTCCAGACGCTCGCCGAGCGTCGGGAGCACCACCAGGATCCCGTTGTCTGCTGATTGGTCCATGTGGCTCAGCTCCGCAGTGAATCGCGGTGCCCGCGATACCAGGCGACGGTCGATTCGAGTCCGGCGCGCAATCCGATCTGCGCCGTCCAGCCCGCTTCGGCGAGCTTGGTCACGTCGAGTAGCTTCTGCGGGGTGCCATCGGGCTTCGTGGTGTCCCACTCCGTGGCGCCGGCGTAACCGACGACAGCCGCGACGAGTTCGGCGATCTCGCTGATCGTGCTGTCCTTGCCGGTTCCCACGTTCACCTGTTGCGGACCATCGAATTCGTCGAGCAGATGCAGGCACGCCGCAGCCATGTCATCGACGTGCATGAACTCACGTCGTGGCCGCCCACTGCCCCAGTTCGTCACCGACGTGGCGCCCGACTCGCGGGCTTCGTCATACCGGCGGATGAGCGCAGGAAGGACGTGCGAACCCGCCGGCGAGAAGTTGTCGCCCGGGCCGTAGAGGTTGGTCGGCATGGCCGAGATCCAGGAGAGTCCATACTGCTGGCGCACGCTCTGCACCTGCGTGATGCCGGCGATCTTCGCGACCGCATACGCGGCGTTGGTGGGCTCGAGATAGCCCGTCAGGAGACTGTCCTCGCGGATCGGCTGTGCCGCGTCCCGCGGGTAGATGCAGCTCGATCCGAGGAACAGGAGTCTCTCGACACGCTGCTCGAGCGCAGCATCCATCACATTCACCTGGAGCTGCAGGTTCTCCGTGAGAAAGTCGACCGGGTAGGTGCTGTTCGCGAGAATGCCGCCCACTTTCGCGGCGGCGAGCACGACGTAGGTCGGCTTGATCTCGCGGAAGAATGCGAATACCGCCTGGCGGTCTCGGAGGTCGAGCTCGGAGGAGGTGCGGCCGACGAGGTTGGTGAAACCCTCGGCTTCGAAGCGCCGCCAGATTGCGGACCCAGCGAGCCCGCGGTGCCCCGCGATGTAGACGGTTGCGTCTCGATCGAGTGGGGTGATGGCGTGCGTTTCAACGTCGACCATGGGTAGGCGGCTCCGTTCCTGTCGCGTCAATCCTAGAGGGCCGGCTCGATCCGGCTTCCGGAGCCTGACACCTCGGCAGCGATCACCCAAAGGTGTACCGCGAGTCCAAGAATGGGAGCGACCAGCACGGCCGTCAGCGTGCGGAGAGTCGGATCCGTGGGGACGAGAAGCAGGACTACGGTCGCGACAGCCGCGACGATCCACCCCGCAGCGTACGCCGCATGGCGCGACTCGGCGAGCAGCGCCGAGCCGGTCAACGACAAGAGAGCGACCAGGCCCGCGCTCAGTACGATGAGCGCAATCGGCCATGCCCCGACGACATAGCGACCCGACGAGATGCCCGAGATGATGGCTGGACCGATGAAGTACGCGAAGAGCATTCCGGCCGCGGTTGCCAGACTTATCAGTCCTCCATAGCGCAGCAGTCGACGCACCACCCCGCGAGTGCCTCGGAAGTCGACGATGAGATAGCTCTGCAACGCGAAGAGCGGCACGATGAGAGGCGCGCGTGTGATCGTGACGACCGAGATGAGTGTCGCGACGGCGATGGTGTCCTGCGTGCTCATCGTGATGCTGAGCACGAGGGGAAGCCCCGTCACGACGACACCCGTGGCCGCGGCCGCGGAAAGGGTGCCGAGACTATTCGTCACCAGTCGACGCCGCGGCACGTCCACGGAGAACCGGCCGATCACGGTACGTCGTGCGATGGCCCAAACGATGAGGAACGTCAAGCCGAACGGCAGCGCGACCGCCCCGCCCAGAACGACGGGCGGCGCGTTCAGCAGCAGCCCCACGGTCACGAGTACACCGCGCAGGGTGGCATCGATCACGGTGACGGCAGCGATGATCCGCCACGCCCGCAACCCGTAGAGGACGCCCGAGAACACGGCGATCAGAAGGTAGCCTGCAACTCCGACGCCGAGCCACACCGCCATGATCGCCGCGTCTCCAGCGAACGATGCAGGACCGATCAGAAACCCGATGATGACGGCCATCCCGCCCAGCACGACGATCGCCCACAGCGTGACCGTCCGGAGCATCGGGGACGACTGTGACCCCTCTGCGCTCGCGGTGGTGGCACGCGCCACTTCCTGCTGGAGGCCGCCCACCGTCCCTACCATCAGGTACAGAGTCGACCAGAAGACAGTGAAGGCGATGTATCGCGCCGGGTCGGTCAACGCAGCGGGCGCGAGAAGCTGGATGAGGTAGCCGACCAGACCCGCGACGACCGTTGCTCCCAGGATGTAGGCGAGCCCTCGCGCTCCCGACGAGGAGGAGGGGCCGCTCACCTAGGGGAATATCCGTCAGGCGGGAACATGGCGTGCTCATACTATCCGCGGCTGTCGCGGCGCCCGAAATCGCGGATGCGAGCCGACTACGATGCAACGGTGACGACCGCTATCGAGGCATCCCCCCAGACACGCAGGCGATCCCTGATCGTGGCGATCACGATTCCGGTGCTGCTCCTTATCAGCCTGGTAGCGTGGGCCTTCGCCACTCCGGTGGGTAGCTCTCCCGATGACGACTTCCACCTCCCTTCGATATGGTGCGGGCTCGGTGAACGTCCCGGGCTCTGCGAGGCGACCGGTGACCCCGACACTAGACTGGTGCCCGCGCCGCTAACGGATGCGCCGTGCTTCGCGTTCAAACCCGACGTCAGCGGCTCGTGTTGGAATCCGGGTAGGCCAGGAACAGCCGAGACCTCGAGGGTGAACCTCGGCCTGTATCCCCCGCTCTTCTACGGGACGATGTCGTTGTTCGTCGGCGACGACGTGCAGGTATCCGTCATTGTGATGCGCATCGTCAACTCCACGATCGCCGTCGGCCTGCTCTCCGCGGTATTCTTTGCGCTGCCCCGTCGATTGCGCCCGGCGCTGATCGTCTCCTCGATCGGGTCTGCCGTGCCCCTGGGTTTGTCTGTCGTCGCCTCGACCAATCCATCGTCGTGGGCATACATCTCCGCTGCCACGGTCTGGATCTGCCTGTACGGGGCGGCGATCACAACTGGACGAAGACGGTGGGCGCTCGCCGGGCTCGCCGTCTTCGGGGCGATCCTGGGGGCTGGATCGCGGGCGGATGCCGCGGCGTACGCCGTGCTGGCGGTGCTGATCGCCGCTGTGCTGGGCGCCCGATTGGGTCGATCGCTTCTCGCCCCGGCTGTCGCCGCCATCGCGGTCGTCATCGTGTCGATCGGACTGTACCTGTCAGCAAGCCAGAGCGGAGCCGTTGTAACCGGACTGGCTCCGGACAACCCGCCGCTGACGATCGACCAGCACATCAGCAACTTCCTCAACGTCCCCGCCCTCCTCGCCGGGGCATTGGGCGGCTGGGGGCTGGGCTGGCTCGACACCTATATGCCCGCCGTGGTGTCCACGCTGTCAATGGCCGTGGCCGCTGGCGCGGTGTTCCTCGGCATCAGGAGACTGTCCGTGCGGCGGGGCATCGCCTTCGGCATCGCGCTCGTCGCGATGTACCTCGTGCCCTTCGTCCTCCTGGTGCAGTCGCGGGCCGTGATCGGTACACAGGTCCAGCCGCGCTACATCCTTCCGCTGATCATCATCTTCCTGGGAGTCGCCTCCGCTGCGCCCGGCATGGACAACCTGTGGCGCGGGCCGCGCATCGTGGCCGGTGGCGTTGCACTCACAGTGGCCTTTGTGGTGGCCCTACACGTGGACATCCGGCGCTACACCACGGGTGTGGATGACCCAGCCGTCAATCCGGGTGCCCGAGCAGAGTGGTGGTGGACCGGGTTCCCGCATCCGGGTGTGGTGTGGATTGTAGGATCGGTATCATTCGCCGCGGCATTCGTTCTTCTGGCACTCGTGCTGCACCGTCGGCGTCCCCTCCTAGACTCAGAACGTGAAACGACGTCTGCGTGAACTCTGGCGTCGCGCCCGGAGGTCCTTTCTCGTGGGATCGCTGATCGCAGCGATTGATCGCCTGTGGTGGGCCGAGATCATCCGAAGGGCAGACATCGTCGACCTGGACTTCGTCGGCCTGCAGACAGGGCATCGCAGTGCAAGTGCGGCGATACGCGCGTATGTCCGAGGTGGGCATCGTCGCGGACTCGGGCTGAATCCGCTCTTCCTCGAACGGCTCGTCGCCTCGCAGCTGTCCGAAGCAGATCGCGTGCCCGCTCTCTACGCCTACCTCGTGAACGACGTGCGCACCGTGCACACGAGTACAAGTTGGGATGCCCCGTGGTATGCCACTCATCACCCCGAATCGCTTGCCGCACGCGGCGGCCCCCTCGGACACGCCTGGCGCGCCGCGCGCGACGGCGTCGAAATCGAACTTGGATTCGGACCTAGACGGCGGTCCATACGCTGGAGAGAGGTGCATCGTCATCTGGCAGGCGGACTGACGCGGCGCGCCAGGGTCCCCTCGGTTCCCGCCCTCGTCGGCGCCACCTCCGTCGCCATCTGTCGGATCGGACTCCGGGAGCCCGACGCGGCGAGCGCGATCCGGCTCGCCGTCGCGCTCGCTACGGGTGAGGGCCATCGCACGCTGCTAGCACTGGCCGACACAGACGCGGGCGAATGGGCGGATGCGCTGCTGTTGGAGCTCTGGCTCGACGGGACCTCGGTAATCAGAGACGCCCCGGATGTCGCAGACCGAGTGGAGTCCGTTCTTCCGATCGGGTGCCTTATCACGGTGAGAGGCCGTGACGCTGAGATCTCCGCTGAAGAGCTGCGCGCGGTGGCCCGTGCAGCCGTGGCCTCTACCGCTGCACCACTGTGGCTGGACCTAGACGGGAGTGTAACTGCGGCAGGCCTAGTTTCTCACGAGGGTCGCGCCTTCGGGTTGCTCGCGGGGCATCCGGTCGAAGACGCGCTCCGGCTGGCTGGCCCCATCGTGACGGCAGGCGCAGCCGGAGACACCTTCGTGCGCCCTGCCGGCGCTCGGAGGTCGCCCGGTGTCACTGTGATCGATGCGATCGTGCGGGCCCCCCGATCACCTTTGGGTGGGGTTTCCGACTGGCCGGACGACGACATCGATGGCATCCTCGCCCCTGCAGGGCTGCAGGTGAGAGCGTGGACGGACGACGGGCCGCTGTTCTCGCGGGTCGACGTGGCCGGCGCGCCCCCAGCGCGGCGCTGGGCCATCAAGATCGTCGCGCCTGCAGGGCGACCGGGCGAGGCATGGGGCGACACTCACTTCGCGCGCGGCGTGGCAGATGCGCTGCGCCGGCTCGGCCAGGAAGTGGTCATCGATTCGTATTCCGCACGGAATCGACCGAGCTCCTATCTCGACGACGTGATCCTCGCCCTCCGAGGGCCTGAACCGTTCGAGCCGCAGCCAGGGGCGCGATCCCTCGTGTGGATCATCAGCCACCCCGACCAGGTCACCGCCTCGGAGATCGGCGGCTTCGACGCCGTGCTAGCTGCCTCGCAGTCATGGTCCGAGGCCGCGACTGTGCGGTTCGGACGAGAAGTCGCTCCCCTGCTCCAGTGCACAGACACCACTCGTTTCCACCCTACGGGTGCCGCCCGGGGCGATCGCCTCGTCTTCGTCGGCACCGCCCGAGGAATCGCTCGTCCGTCGGTCGTCGAGCCGATCCGCGCCGGCATGCCCGTCGACGTGTATGGCCCCGACTGGCGCGGATACATCCCCGCGACCGCGATCCGGGCATCGGGCGTACCGAACCGCGACCTTCCCGAACTCTACGAATCCGCGCTCGCGGTGCTCAATGATCACTGGCCAGCTATGCGAGCGGAAGGATTCGTGTCGAACCGGCTTTACGACGTCGTTGCGGCGGGCGGTCGCGCCGTCAGCGATGATGTCGACGGAATCGCGGAGGTGTTCGGTGATGCCGTGCTGACATATCGCACCGTCCCGGAGCTTCTCGAGCTTCTCGGTGCCGACCTTGATGCTCGCTTTCCCGACGACAACACGCTCGCAGCCATTGCAGCGCGGGTACGCGCGGATCATTCCTTTGACGCCCGCGCACGCACGCTCGTCGACATCGTGCTCGCGCTCGACGAGCGTCAGGACGGCTGATCGACGGTTACGTCCGCCGTGGCCGTCCCCAGAGTGGGAAAGTCTGTCACGACCGTGAAGGTCGCACCGTGAGAGATCCCGTGGTCGCCCGGCTCACTCGCGCTCACCGCGTTCGCGTGCACGTGGAAGTGACCGGCGCCGAGGTGGAGATCGGCGACGCGAAAGTCGAGCTCACGCTCGCCCGAGATGGGATCGAGTCTGTGGCCGATGAGATCGGTGTTCGAAGCGAACTCTAGATGCCCCATGGGGGTATTGATGCTGAAACCCGCTGCCCACCTCTCGACCCGGTGTGACGACGCGAGGTGCAGGCGTACGATGACCGTCTCACCCGTACGAAACTGATTCCTGCTCGTTCCGGATGCGTCCAGCAGTTCGACCGAGTCGACCCGGATCGGCGCATGGGACTGATCGGCGAGGTCGACGTCGGACCGACCTTGCAACACATCGCGAAGCACACCGATCGCCCCGTCGGTCGCCCCGTCGTACACGACGGCGCCGTCACGCAGCACGATCCCACGGTCGCAGAGCTCGGCGACCTGCTGCGCCGAGTGACTCACCAGGATGATGGTGCACCCCGCAGCCCGGAACTGAGCGATCCGGTCCATGCATTTACGCTGGAATGCCTCATCGCCAACGGCGAGGACCTCATCGACGAGCAGGATGTCGGGATCGGTGTGGATCGCGACCGAGAAAGCGAGTCGAACGTACATCCCTGAGGAGTAGAACTTCACGGCGGTGTCAATAAAGTCCCGAATGCCGGAGAACTCCACGATGTCGTCGAATCGCTGGTCGATCTCAACACGGGTCAGTCCAAGGATCGAGGCATTGAGGTAAATGTTCTCCCTCCCACTCAGATCCGGGTGGAAGCCGGCCCCGAGCTCGAGCAGCGCGGCCATCCGGCCGCGGGTGCGCACAGTGCCTGCCGAGGGCGACAAGATGCCGCCAATGAGCTTCAGAAGGGTGCTCTTTCCCGATCCATTGGCCCCGAGAAGGCCCACCGTCGTACCGGCCCTGATTGAGAGGGAAACGTCGTCCACCGCCACGAAGTCCTCACGATGCGCCTTTCCGTGCCGCCCGAAGTGCACGATGCGGTCTTTGAGATTGTTGTCGCGGCGCACGCGGAACCTCTTGCGTACGCGATCTAGCACGACGATCTCTGGCCCCACCGCTGCCATCTCGCTCACAGCTCCTGCGCGAAATTGCCCTGGAGGCGCGTGAACACCCTGTGGGCCACCCAGAGCAGCACGGCGCCGACGAGGCCCGCCGCTACCATGCGCCACCCGAGCCCCGCGGGGTAATCCGATGCTGTCCCCGCGCCCCAGAAGGCCTTGTGAAAGCCGAGTACCGCGATCGTGAGAGGATTCGCGAGATACAGCTCCATGAACCAGGAAGGCAGGCCCAACCTGCTGATGACGTCGCTCACCATCGTCCACGAGTACACGATCGGCGACGCCCACATCGCGAGCATCAAGACGACCTCGGTGAGGTACTGGATATCGCGAAGGTAAACGTTCACGGCCGACAGGAGGAGGCCGACCGCGACCCCATAGAGCAGAATGAGCGCGAGTGACGGGAAGAACCACAACATCTCCACTGGCGCCGGCAGAGCTCGGAAGATCAGCGCCGCGAGGACGAGAACTCCCAGCTGTACGAGGAACATGAATCCGGCCCCGCCGATGCTCGCCAGCGGGAAGATTTCCCGCGGTAGGTAGATCTTCTTGACCAGTCCGCCGTTCGTCAGGATGGAGCCGGTCGATCCCGCGACCATGTCGTTGAAGAAGGAATACAGCGTCAGACCGGAGAACAGGTAGATCGCGAACTCGGGGATACCCTCGGCCGCCCGGAGGAACTGGCCCAGGACGATGAAGTACATCAGAAACTGGATCAGGGGCCGGATGACCGTCCAGAGGAATCCTAGGAAGCTGTCGCGATAGCGCGCCTGCAGATCTCTACGGACGAGCAACAGAAGCAGATCGCGACGGGAGAAGAGTTCGTGCAGCTTTCCTCCCGCAGCGGATACCTTCATGCCCCGAGAATCTACGGTCGCGAACGGAAGCGCCGCTATGCGCGCGTACCTCGCCGCTGTCTCCATGCTTCACCCGTGTCTGTCGGAAGGAACGATACTATCTGCAGCACACTGCGATTCAGCCGCGTCGCCATCCGCCGCGAAGCGCGCCCTTCGCTCGTCTCGCCAACAGTCGGGGTGACGTGATGAGGTCGCGCATGCGCTCCAGCCGCGCCACACGACCCGGGTGGTTATAGCGGACGTACATCCAGAAGAAGTCGGCGGCGCGTCCAGTGCCCATCCATCCTGCACGATGCAGCAACGCGATCTTCTCCCGGGGCGAGCCCGGGATCGTCGCGGACATCTCGTCCATCTTGAATTCGAGGGAGGTGTGGCTGAGTGCCGCATACTCGGCCGACAGTACTGTCCGGGTGTGGAATCCGCGCTCGGCCGCGACATACGAAGGCATGCGCTCGAGGACATGAGCCAGCCCCCCGTCCTTGTATGCGTCCGACCCGCCAAATTCCGCATAACGCCACGGATGTTCCACCAGGAGACGAAGTGCCGCCGGACGCGCTACATACATAGAACCGTAGGGCGCAAGCGGTGACACCCCGTCGATGGGAATCCGTATCCCGAGCTGGCGGGCGACGACCTCGAATCGAGGGCGGTTACCCCACCAGGCATGACCCAGAGTGCCATGACCGATATGGATCATCGGCGGATACGCGAGTCCGATGCCCTTCTCCTTTTGGAACAGCGCGAGCAGATTCGCGACATACCCCGCGTTGGGGAGGATGTTGTCCAGCTGCTGCTCTTTGAAGTGCTGGCCAACGGCATAGCCCTGCTGCGGAGTCTTCTTGGAATGGACCTTCACTACGACGTCGAATTCGTCTCCCAGGAGAAGATCACGACACGCGATGAGGAAAGCACTCTGATCGCGACCATCGTTGGACGGCAGCACCCGCACTTCCGCTTCTCGGCCAGGACGAGGGTGGGCGGCTATGATCTGCTCGATCCGCTCTGCCCGGTCTGCGTCCGGTGTCGTCACCACGAGCCGGTAGGGCCCCGGTACGAAGTCACTGCGTTCCAGTAGCTCCTGCGCCATGTCAACGTAGAACACGTGCGCAATGACGAGGATGCGCAACGGGCGATCGACGTCGTATGACTCGTCCACGTCTGACAAGATCTCCAGCATCCCGAGGTCAGTCGAGAGGTCCCTGGGGGGCGAGTTCTTCGCGAGATTTGGAAGCATGAGCTCACGCGGATAGCCAAAGCGCTCGGCGTTTGCGAGCGTCCACCTGCCGACCGCCGCATAGTGGTCCATTGAGGGCGGCCAGAAGAAGAGCGCCTTGCGCTTTATCACGGGAGAGCCGTCCTCCAGCATCTCGTCTGCATTGAAAACGGACGGGTTCTCGGAGTCGTAGCGCTCGTGACCGAACGCCGCAGCATGGGTGAAGCCCTCGCGGGCGAAGTGTGCCGTGAATTCGACCTCGTGCTTGATCACCGCGTCCGTCCAACTCGCGATGACAGGAAGATCACGCCAGTACGCCGCCCACTGCGATGAGAGGAACATCCGTCTGCGTACCGCTATCCAAAAGGACTGCAGATGGTAGGGAATCGGTGCGCCCGTCCACGAACTTTCCTGCGGGACGCTCGGGTGGTCGGTGAGTCCCCAGAAATCGACACCGCGCGCGTCCATGTCCGAAATCACAGGGCCAAACGGTCGCACCGGACCGAACCAAGTGTCGTTGGTGAGAACTAACTCGTCGAACTCCGCGATCCTCTCCCCCATGTGGGTCAGGGCAGCCTTGTGCGCCCATATGTCGAATCCAGCGTTCTCTCTGACGAGCACCTCGTCCGCGGAGGCATCCAGCCGTCGGCGCCCTTCGTCCGTGAGCAGTCCGTTGACCACGACGAGGATGTAATCCGCGTGCTCGCGCAATCGATCGAGCGCGACCGGGATGTAGTCATCTACGTCGCCGCGGCGGTCGTACACCACGTAAACGACGAGACGTCGCGATACCTCTGGCAAGGCGGACGAGGGCCCAGGTTCGATGGTCATCCTTGTGCTCCCGCAGGAGGACCGGAAAGCCGCTTGAGCGTGCGCACGGCGTTTCGCAGACGCCTGCTCAGCCCCCTGACGGGTGCGAAGACCCGCAGCACGCGCGGACGGTGGAGGCCGAGGTACATCCGCGCGAAGTCGGCCGCTCGCCCCGAGCCGAAAGGCCCCGCACGGTGGAGCAACGCTGTGTAGCCTGCGGGGTACCCATACATCGTCATCGACATATGATCGAGAGTGTATTCGAGCGATGAGTGGCTGAGTCCCGCATGCTCGGCGGTCGCGACCGTGCGCGTGTGATACCCTCTTTCGCCCGCCACATATGCGTGCAATCGGGAATGGGCGGCGGTGCGGCCGAGATCATCCGGTGGCCACTCGAGCGTCGCGAGTGGTGCGACCGCGTCAGGGCGTCCGATCCACATCCCGCCGACGGGGCCGTGGGGTGAGGCCCAGTCGAGCGGCACTTCGACTCCGAGCTGCTTCGTGAGCTTCTCGGCGACAGGCCGGAAATCCCCCCAGCCCGCCCCGAGCGTGGACATGCCGATGTGCGGCGTCGGCGGGAAGACCAAGCCGAGTCCAGGCTCGAGGTCGAACAGCCCGAGGAGGTTGGCGATATACCCCGGGGTGTGGAGCAGGTTCTCGATCTGCTGCTTCCGGAAATAGTGTTGCGTGTTTCGGACGACGCCGTCGGGTACGCCCGTGTGCACGGCGACTACCAGCTCGTATTGTCCGGATTCCAGAAGGTCCCGGCACTCAGCGAACACGGTGACGCTGTCGGGGCCATGACGTCCCGCTGCGGTCCGAACCTCGAACGTGACCGACTCGTCCTCGTCACCGGATTGCTGCCAGCACACTCGGATGTCATCCGTCCAGTCGCTCTCCGCGACCGTCGCAACTACACTCAGCCGACCCGGGATCGAGCGGATCCGGCGGAACAATTCGGTGACGCCCTCGTTTCGGGCGATGTGCGTCACCACCAGGATGCGACGATCTGTGCGCGACGGTATACGGGGATAGTCGGGGAGCACCTCGAGCATGGCCGCCGACGTGTTCAGCGTCTTCGGAGCGACCGTGCGCGAGAGAGTGCGCCACAGAAGCTCGAGGGGGAATCCTGCCTCGCCCATCACCCGAGCGATCCGGCGACCGATCACGGCGTGCTGATCGAGGAACAGCGGGTAGTTGTCGAAGGCGTTACGCACCACGGCCGGGCACCCATCGGCAATCAGCAGCTCGATGTTGAACATGTCGGGGTGATCGGAAGGATAGTCCACCTCAGGAAAAGCACTGCCGCTCCGAAAGCCTCGCGCCAAGAAGTGCGCGGTCAGATCCAGTTCCATCCGCTCCGCGCTCCATCCTGCCGGGCGACGCGGCGGCAGCGTGCGCCAGTAGTGCGCCCACTCCTGCGATCGAACGAGGCGGCTCCGCGCCGCCAGCCAGTATGGACTCAGACTGACAACTCCGTCCCTCGGCGTGTCGTCGTCCCACCGATCTCGCCGGTCCGTTATCCCCCACAGATCCAGAGAGCGTCGCTCCATTGTCTCGAAGACAGGGCCAAGAGAGTGCACAGGGCCGAACCAGCCGTCCCCGGTGAGGAGGACCTCGTCGTATTCGGTGACAGCGGATCCCACGTGCGCGAGCGCTTCGCGGTGTGCCCAGATTCCGGGATTGCCACCGCGCGCGACGATCACTTCGTCGGCGGTCGTTTCGATCGCCTGGCGCGCGGTAGCCGTCAGGTCCCCGACCGCGACCACGAGAATGCGGTCGGCGAAGGGCCGCAACGCCTTCAATGCATACAGTACGAAATCCTCTACGCCGCCACGTCGGTCATCCATGGCGTAGACGACGAGGCGACTGCCGTCGGCCGGGAAGGATGCCGGCCGTAGTTCTGGCGCGCTCATTGCGAGGCGCCGAGCCCCTGCGCCAGCGCTTTCAACAGGTAGGCCCCGTAGCCACTCTTGGCGAGAGCCGCCGCGCGGGAGCGAAGGTCTTCATCGCTGAGAAAGCCCATGCGCCACGCGACCTCTTCCGGGCACCCGATCGACAGGCCCTGTCGTCGCTCGACAGTTCTGATGAACTCCGTAGCCTCGCTAAGAGAGTCGAAAGTTCCGGTGTCCAGCCACGCCGTTCCGCGCGGCAAAATCTCGACCCGAAGGCTGCCGCGACTCAGGTACTCCTTGTTGACGTCGGTAATCTCGAGCTCCCCTCGTGGCGAAGGCTTGAGATTCTTCGCGATCTCGATCACGTCGTTGTCGTAGAAGTAGAGCCCCGGCACCGCGTAGTTGCTCTTGGGAATGGTCGGCTTCTCCTCAAATGAGACGACCCTTCCGGCATCATCGAACTCGACGACACCGTATGAACTGGGGTCGTCAACCCAATAGCCGAAGACGACGCCGCCGTCGATGTCGCTGTACTGCCGCAGACGGGTGCCCATGCCCTGGCCGTAAAAAATGTTGTCGCCCAGCACGAGCGCTACCGAATCTGAGCCGATATGCTCCTCGCCGAGGACGAATGCCTGGGCGAGGCCGTCGGGTGACGGCTGGGAAACATAGGTGATCGACACCCCGAACTGCGATCCGTCGCCGAGAAGGCGCTGAAACTGGTCGGCGTCGTGCGGCGCGGTGATGATGAGGATGTCGCGGATGCCGGCCAGGATCAGCGTCGACAGCGGGTAGTAGATCATCGGCTTGTCATAGACCGGCACGAGCTGCTTAGAGACGCCGAGCGTGATGGGATGCAGGCGTGATCCCGTGCCGCCCGCGAGAATAATGCCGCGCATTCTCCTAGTCTTGCTCAATCGGCGGTGGTCGCCAAAATGCCTCTCTGCGCTCCGATACCCTGGATGCATGTACAGACTCCTCGTCACTGGCGGAGCGGGTTTCATCGGGTCGAATTTCGTTCATCACGTCATTGCGCACACGGATATGCACGTAACAGTGGTCGACAAGCTGACCTACGCCGGTAATCGAGAATCACTGGCGGGCCTGCCGGACGAGCGCGTGGCGTTCGTACGCGGAGACATCGTCGATGCCGCGGTCATCGACGAACTGGTGCAGCACTCCGACGCGGTCGTGCACTACGCAGCCGAATCGCACAACGACAACTCTCTAAATGACCCCCGGCCCTTCCTCGACACGAACATCATCGGCACCTACACCCTGCTGGAGGCTGCTCGCCGCCACGGGCGCAGGTACCACCACATTTCCACAGACGAGGTATACGGCGACCTTGAGCTCGATGATCCGCAGCGCTTCACCGAGACGACACCCTACAATCCCTCGTCGCCATATTCCTCCACAAAAGCGGGAAGCGACCTTCTCGTACGCGCCTGGGTGCGCTCGTTCGACCTGCAAGCAACGATCTCCAACTGCTCGAACAATTACGGTCCGTATCAGCACATCGAGAAGTTCATCCCTCGCCAGATCACGAATGTGCTCCGCGGCATCCGACCAAAGCTATATGGAAGGGGCGAGAACGTCCGGGACTGGATCCATGCCGAGGATCACTCATCCGCCGTGCTCGCGATCCTGCAGCGAGGCACGATCGGCGAGACCTATCTCATCGGCGCAGACGGAGAGAAGAATAACAAAGAGGTCGTCGAGATCATTCTCGAGAAGATGGGGCAGCCGCGCGACGCGTACGACCATGTGACCGATCGGGCAGGTCACGATCTTCGGTATGCCATCGACTCCACGAAGCTGCGTACGCAACTCGGATGGTCGCCGTCGTACGGCGACTTCGACAGGGGTCTGGCCGCGACCATCGACTGGTACCGGAATAACGAGGAGTGGTGGTCCCCGTCGAAAGATTCGACCGAGGCCTTTTACGCGTCGAAGGGGCAGTAACATGACCGATCCGAGCTCCTGGGAGTTCGGCAAAGCGCCATCCCTAGTGGGTACCGTCATCCCGGGTCTTGTTGTGATGGAGCTAGCCGTGCACGGTGATGCGAGGGGCTGGTTCAAAGAGAACTGGCAACGCGAGAAGATGACCGCGCTCGGCGTCCCGGACTTCCATCCGGTTCAGAACAACATCTCGTTCAACGATGCCATCGGAACGACACGTGGCATCCACGCCGAGCCATGGGACAAGTGGGTGTCGGTCGCGACCGGCCGCATCTTCGGCGCGTGGGTGGATCTGCGCGAGGGGCCTACCTTCGGGGCCGTCTACACCGCAGAGCTCGATCCTTCGCGCGCGATATTTGTGCCTCGAGGCGTGGGCAACTCCTACCAGACCCTCGAACCGGACACCGCTTACACCTATCTCGTGAACGATCACTGGTCGCCGAACGCCGCCTACTCGTTCCTCAACCTAGGCGATGAGACGGTCGCCATCGATTGGCCCATTCCACTCGCGGATGCCGAGGTCTCCGCAAAGGACAGGGCGCATCCTCGCCTCACTGAGGTTGAACCGATCGCGCAGCGGAAATTTCTCGTGCTCGGTGCGGATGGTCAGCTGGGTCGGTCGTTGCGCGCGGAATTCTCCGCGGCATCCCACGTCGAGTACGCGACGCGCGACGACCTCGATCTCACTTCGCCGAATCTGCTATCTGCACGCAGGTGGCGTGACTACGAAGTCATAATCAACGCCGCCGCTTACACGGCGGTCGATGCCGCCGAGTCACCCAAGGGTCGGCGCGCGGCATGGGCTGCCAACGCCGCAGGCGTGGCGGTCCTCGCACGCATCGCTGCGGAGCATGGCATCACACTGGTGCACGTGTCCAGCGATTATGTCTTCGATGGAACCCTCGACCGCCCCTACCGCGAAGACGATCCAGTCTGCCCGGTCGGCGTGTACGGGCAGACGAAGGCGGCAGGGGAGGCGGCGGCCGCTGTCGCCCCGCTCCACTACAACGTGCGCACATCGTGGGTGATCGGCGAGGGCAAGAACTTCATTCGCACAATGGCCTCCCTCGCTGAGCGCGGCATCGACCCGCAAGTGGTGGAGGATCAGGTCGGTCGACTGACCTTCACGCGGGACCTTGCCCGCGGTATTCGTCATCTTCTGAGCACGCGCCCCGCGTTCGGCACCTACAACCTGACCGGCTCCGGTGTGGCCATGTCATGGGCGGATGTGGCGCGTGAGGTCTTCCGCCTCACAGGCCACGATCCGGCTCGTGTGACAGGCGTAACCACGGCGGAATACTTCGCGTCGGCGACGGGTCCGATCGCACCGCGACCCTCCAACAGCGTGCTCGACCTCACACGCGTGGAGCAGTCGGGTTTCGAACCAGCTGACAGCCAGCAGTCGCTCGCCGAGTATCTCACTCGTTGAGTTCACTCATGGAACCGTAGCGCTCCGGCAGCCGAGCAGGGTGTTCGCGCCGGGCACGTCATTGATTGGATAGACGCATACGGTGTGCGTCCCACGCGATGCCGCGATGGCGACCGTGAATCCGTGCAGGGCGCCCGAGCCGGGGTAAGCTGCCGCAACGTCCGGGCGTGATCCATCCGCGCGAACGGACCGGCCCACACCGTCGACATACACGTGGACGTCAATGGACGACGCCGTATCCGGGTCCAAAGCCCAGCCACTCACGCCGATCGCCCCCGCCGTTCCGCCGACGAATTCGATGTTCCCGATCGGTGGTCGGGAATGATCGGGAACATCGATCGTTCGGCACCCCAGGAGAGTGTTGCCACCCGCGGCATTGTTGATCGCGTAGACACACACGGAGGAGGTCCCCGCCGGCACGATGACAGACTCCGAGAAGCCGTGATTCTGGCCTTGCAGGGGGTACACGCTGCCCACGTCAGGGCGGGACTTGTCTGCCGCGTAAGCAGCGCTCTGGCTGCCCACGTAGATGTGAATGGAGAGCGCCGCAGTCGTGTCGGTGTCCAGCGCCCATCCGCTCACCGTGGCCGTCAGGCCGCTGACGGCCACGGCATCGATCACTCCGATGGGAGCAGTCCCCAACTCGGGAATCGGAATCGTGATCGTGCGACACCCGAGCGAAGTGTCGCCACCGACGCCCGAGTTGATCGCGTACACGCACACTTGGTGGGTGCCGGCCATCAGCGACACTCGGGTCGAGAACCCGTGCGCCGTGCCGTAGGCCGGATAGGCGGCTCCTACGTCGCTGCGGGTCGCATCGGCCGTCGAGGTCGTCGTCGATCCCGAGGCCTCCACGCGCACTCGGATAGGCAGGGCCGTGTCGGGATCGATCGCCCATCCACTCGCGGTGACCACGGCTCCGTTCGCCGTGACGGCGTCGAGAGCGCCGATCGGAACCCGACCCCCGTCGATCACAGCCGCTACGACGACGGCCCGACAACCCAGCTGGACGTTCGCGCCGAGCCCGACATTGATTCCGTACACGCACACCATATGAGACCCAGCGGCGGCGGGCACCGTGCGGGTGAAACCATGGGTCGGTCCATACCCCGGGCTGGCATTCGCCACATCGGGACGCGCGAGGTCGGAGGTGACGATGGTGCCGACACCGTCGACGTAGACGTGGACGTCGATCGGCGAAGTCGAATCCGGATCAAGCGCCCAGCCGGCTGCCGAAATCCCCCCGTCCACCGGGGTCGCGGCTTCGAAGACGCCGACAGGCGAACCCGCCATCGCCGTTACACGCGAGCAATCCAGCTGCGAGTTGCCGCCCGCGCCGAAGTTAATGCCGTAGACGCAGACCGCGTTCACTCCGATCGAGGTGGCGGGAACGAAGAGAGAGAATCCGTGTGTACCGCCGAGTGCCGGATATGCCGCCGCGATGTCCGGTCGGTACGCGTCGGCGGTGGTGGCGTGTCCGACCCCGTCGACATACACGTGGACGGGGATTGGATCTGCCGTTTCAGGGTCCGCGGCCCATCCTGAGACCTGGAAACCACCAGGTACCGCGATAACAGCATCAACGGCACCAAACGGACCGTATGGGTTGCGTGGCGCATGGGTCGAGCCAAACCAATCTGTGAAGAGGCGCCAGAAGTTGCGATTTCCGTGCGCCGAGCATCTATCGCCCTCCCCGTACATGTCGTTCAGCGCGGCCGCGTTTGGCGTGTAGGGGGTGTATATGTACAACCCCGCCGTGGCCTGATTCTCTATGAACACGCGCGCCGTTCCGCAGTTCCGGTCGGCATAGGGCGAGTAGAGGATGTTGTTCCACCGCCCGGCTTGGTAACCCCACCACGTCGGGTTCAGCCGGTAGATCTCATACTGCCGTGCGGCGTAGTACACCTGGTAGAAGAAACCCGCTGTGGACGGGTCGCACGGCGCCGTATCGGGACAACCCTGGCCAGCCGCAGCGGAGTACTCGTCTGAGGACGGCGCGGTCGACGAGACGAGCGACTGCTCCTTCTGGAGCAGGACGAGGATCACCTGCTGACTGATCCCGCACGATCGAGCCACCCTGTCGATGATTGTGGCGGCGCTCTCATTTGCTCGCCCACTGTATCCATCGCAGTAGCGGTCGACGGGACGATCGTCAGTGTTCTGCCGGTAGTCCTTCAGACATGTGTATCCCGCGCGGCAGATCTTCACCTGCCCGTCCAAGAAGGCCTGGACAGCGGCAGAGTCCATGGCATTGGAATTGTAGAACACCTCATCGTCGATGATGTTGCCGGGGTTCCAGTCAGATGCGTCGGCCGCCGCAGCGGACGGCGCGGGTGTCACCGTAGCGGGAAGCCCCACCATGAGAGCGGCGGCACAGATGCACGCCGCGAGGACGGCGACCCAGGATCGGACGCCGCGCGACCCAATCACCGCCCCAGCTCGACCGTCGAGATGGCCGACTCGGCATGGGTCGATCCCGACTCGTACCGGACACGGAACCGCACGTCGCCAGCGCTCTGAGCGTCGGGCGACGACGACATGACGCCGCAGTAGGTCACCCCGTTGCCGGCCGTACCCAAAACCTGGGCGGACGATCCGGAGTCGATGAGCTCAAGCGTGCAGGTCCCATCCGGCTCGCTGATCCCGGGCACCATTGCGGTCACCTGCACTTCCTGCCCGATCACCTCGGCCGTGACGATCAGCACATCGCCGTTGTAGGGCGCCGAGGTCTCGGTGGGGGTGACCGTGGTAGTCGGCGAGGCCGTGGGAGTCGGCGAGGCCGTCGGAGTCGGCGAGGTCAGGCTCGGCGATGGCTCAGCGCTTTCGGCTCCGCCGGTCTGCGACGTAGAGCCACCCAACGGCGTAGCGCATGCCGCGAGGGTTAGGAGGCCTACCGCCGCCAACCCGGCGAACCACAAACGAGCGTTGATCGGCCGGACCGGCGTGCCTTCACGAGTGCGCATCACGCAATCATTGTGACGGCGCGCACGAGCGACCGAGCCCTCCCACGCCGGGCGGTAGTGGGGATGTCACCGTGTCGAGCGACCTAGCCTCCGGCGGAGACGCCTGAGCCGGGACCATACGGGCTGGTGCGAATCGATATCCGCACGGATATCCGCACGCTGTCGCTCGAGGGCATTCTCGATTTCTTGTCGCAGATCGCGACGGATGCGGCGCTCCAGATCGGCGATATACAGCGGCAGTCCCGCCCCGTTGACGGCGACCCACTCGCGCAGCTTGCGATCTCGAATTATCAGGTCATCTCGGTCATGCAGATGACCGAGCGCCGTCATGCTATTGCCATCTGCACCTGTCACTCCCGGTCGCTGCGTCCAGAATGCGAGCGGTTCGCCGCCGATGAACCCCAGAGTCGCGACGGCGAGCACACGCAGGTAGAACTCCCAGTCCTCGACGGCATCCAGCGTCTCGTCGTAGAACCCAACTGTCTCGTGGATGCTGCGACGGTAGAGCAGGGAGATGGGGACCGCCCGGTTGACCTCGAGGAGGTCGGTGAACCGCAACGCGTCAAGGTCTGCCCAGAACGGAACGCGGGAGGTCTCCACCCAGGCGCCGTCCGTCCGCTCTTCATAGACGATGGCTGTGGCGACGCCGACGCCGACATCGGTCGGATGCTCGTCGAGCCAGCCAACGGTGCGCGTGAGGAATTCGGCATCCCACAAGTCATCGTCATCGTGGACGACGATGAACTCGGTGTCGAGGGACTCAACTCCGCTGTTGGCAGCGGCGCACCGCCCACCGGGCTCTCGTGCGCCGATCACCGTGACGCGATCAGCTATCGCGGATGCGGCGACGACCTCATCCACCCGCGCACGATCGGTCCCGTCGTCGACCACAACGACGTGCCAGTCGTTCAGGGATTGACCGTCGACGTCTGCGAGGGCACGAGTGAGGAACTCGGGTCTGTCGACCGTACGAACGACGATTCCTACGCGCGCGGGCATGACAACAGCCTAGAAGGCCCTAAAGGTCCGCGTGCAGCTGCCACACCCGGTCGGCCGCGTCGCGCCACGAGAACGCGCGCCCACGGTCGGCGGCGAGCACCGACATCCGCTCCACCTCCGTGGCAGAGCCGAGAGCGCGCGCCAGCCCCTCGCCCAGCGCGGTGACGTCGGCGGCGAGGGCGCCGCCGTCGAGTAGAACGTCGGTGTGCACCGGCGAATCGGACGCGACCACCGGCACCCCGAGTGCGAGCGCCTCGACGACCCGCCATGGAAAAGCAGAGCGGCGCGAAGGGGCGACCAGGGCGACCGCGGCGCCGAACACCGCGCCTCGCTCCGTCGCAGAGAGCGCTCCACGCACGTGCACGAGACGCTCCGGGATGCCGCCTGCAGACGCCAACTCGACGATCGCAGGCTCTTCGCCTTCGGGTGCATCCACGATCACGACGGGCATGTCGAGTCCGGCAGCGGCTACCGCTTCGAAGCCGTCCGACAGGGCATCGGAGGCGGCCGCGCCGCCCGAGAGCAGCACGAATCCTTCCGGGAGCCCCAGCTCGCGGCGGCGGCCGATCTCGTCGCGAGGAACGGCGAAGCCGACGGGAGCCGCACCCGAGATCACGCGGACGCGATCACCCACCCGACCGAGATCGCTGAGTCTCTCGGCCATCGCATGCGTCGGCACCACGATGGCGTCGGCGTGCTTCTTGGCCCGCTTGAGCATCGCCTTGTGCCACGCGACGGTCGTCCGGGGCAGTTCGTCCGGCGCCTCCCAGGGGCGGAGGTCCCACACCGTCACGACGGTCTGATCGTTGTCGTGCACGCGGTCGTGCCGCACGAGCGGGGCGAACAGCGAGGGCGAATGGATCATCCCGCCACCCACACCGGGCGCGACGCCCAGCTGCCACGAACCCGCCAGCTCACGGCGCGCGAGCGGCATGGCGTGCAGATCGGCGAGTCCGGGGAGGGCGTCGGCGACAGCATCCCGCGCTCCCTGCCCCAGCGCAGGGACGATGCCCGCGACCTCGCAACCGCGGGGAGCCGCGAGGATCAGGGCGTGCGTCAGCTCGCGGGTCGCGTCTGCCAGGTGCGGTTCGGTCGGTGCGGCCAGCTGGTCGAGCACGACCCTCAGTGTCGCCGTCATTCGCGTCAGCCGCCGCTCGCCGGCGTCGCGGTCGGCGGGTGCAGGGTGGTCTGGATGAGCTGCTGGATGTAGGCGAAGTCGGGGTTGTACTCGTCGATTCCGCCCGCGGGGGTGAGTTCGATCGGTGTCACCGGCTGTGACTTCGCCTTCATGGCCAGCTCGACAAGCGTGGGTAGGAGCGACTGCGGCAGATCGGTCTGGAGCAGGTTGGTGCTCGCGGACGCGAGATCTTGGAACCGGGTGAGCACCGCCTGCGGGGTGAACTGCGCGAGGATCGCCTGCTGCAGCTCGCGCTGGCGCCCCATGCGGTCGAAGTCGCTCGTGGTGTATCGCGATCGGGCGTACCACTGCGCGGTGTCGCCGTTCATGTGCTGCGTGCCCTCTTCGATCCAGCCGATCGCCCAGTCTTCGGCCGGTTCGCCGTCGTACGTCGGCCCCCAGCCCTCGGGCAGCCGTTCGGTGACGGTGATGTCGACGCCGCCGAGCGAGTCTACGAGGGCGGCGAAGCCGTGCATGTCGACGAGAACGTAATACGGGATCTGGATGCCGAGAATGCCTTCCGCGGCATCCTTCGTGGCCTCGATGCCTGGCTCCGAACCATTGGCGACCGCGTCAGGGTAGAGCGTGTTGCCGTCCTGGCACACCTCGACCTCGGTGCGCAGCTGGTTGATGCCGCTCCCCCACCCGCACGTGTCATCGGCATAGCCGGTGTGGCCGTCGGGGTATTTGTCCTGCATCGGGCCGGGTGCGAAGGGGAAGTCCGGCATGTCACGCGGGATGCCGGTGATCGTCGTCGCGCCCGTCACGGCGTTGACCGAGACGACCGAGATGCTGTCGAAGCGCATCGAGTCGCGGCCCTCGCCGCTGTCGCCGCCGAGCAGCAGGATGTTGTAGTAGCCGTCGGAGGGCGGCACCGACGGCGCGCTCACGCCGAAGATCGCACCGAGTGTGTCACGCGTGGTGCCGGCGACCTGCGAGGCGTAGACCGCGCCGCCGCTCGCGAGCACGAGGCCTGCGATCGCGACCACGGCGACGCCGAAGCGCGCGGCGGGCTTGGTCTTGACGAGCCGGACGAGCCTGAGGGTGTCGACCGTGAGCACGACCCACAGGACGGCGTACGCAAGGAAAAGGCCTTGGGCGACCAGGAGCGCGAACCAGTTGGTGGCGATCGTAAGGAACACCTGTTGCCACAGGATGCCGCACAGCACCGTGAGGACGACCAGCGTCCACATGACGAGCGTCGATGCGAGCCCGAAGCGGCCGAGGCGGCGGTTGCCGGCGAGGATCTGCGCCGAACCCGGGATGAGGAAGTTCATACCGACGAGCCACCACGCCCGGCGCGTCATCACCTGAGGCGACGAGCTGTCGGGGCGACGGAGCGGGCGGGTCTCGAGCAGGGGCGCTGGGGTGTTCGGGCGTTGTCGGGGAGGGCTGACGACACTCACAGCGACTCCTTCAGACTGCGGTTCTTCTCGTCGACCTGCGCCTCGAGCTCGCGGGCATAGGCTTCGACGCGGTCGCCGAGCGCAGCATCCGAGGTACCGAGAATTCGTGCGGCGAGGAGTCCCGCGTTCTTCGCGCCGCCGATCGAGACCGTCGCGACCGGGATGCCGGCCGGCATCTGGACGATGCTGAGGAGCGAGTCGAGACCGTCGAGCGTGGCGAGCGGCACGGGGACGCCGATCACCGGCAGCGCCGTGACGGACGCGAGCATGCCGGGCAGGTGCGCTGCGCCGCCTGCTCCGGCGATGATCACGCGGATGCCGCGCCCCCGTGCTTCGCGGCCGTAACGGATGAGCTTGTCAGGCGTGCGGTGGGCCGAGACGACCTCGACCTCGTGGGCGATACCGAAGTCGGTGAGCAGCTGCGACGCATCGCTCATGACGCGCCAATCGGAGTCGGAGCCCATCACGACACCGACCAGGGGCGCGTCGGAGGAGTGCAGGGGCACATTTCCTTGGGCGGGCGCAGTCACCCGTCAAGGCTAGGGCGCGACCCTGGAAGAAGCCCGCAACGGCGCGGCCCGTCCTGCACCCCCGCAATGCACCCTCGACCGTCGCAATGCACCCTCAACCGTCGCAATGCACCCTCAACCGTCGCAATGCACCCTCGCCGAGGGTGCATTGCGAGAACCGAGGGTGCATTGCGGGGATCAGTCGGTGAAGAACGCCGCCGCGGCGCGAGCGCGGTACGCCACGTCGTCGAGGTCGTGGCCGGCGACGGTGACATGCCCTACCTTTCGGCCCGGGCGCGGCGCCTTGCCGTACGTGTGGATCTTCGCGCTGGGCTGATCAACCATCGCCGGGGCGAACCGCTCCTCGAGCGCTCCCTCGGCCGGGCCGCCGAGGATGTTCACCATCACCGACCACGGCTGCGTCGGGGCGGTGTCGCCGAGCGGCAGATCGAGCACCGCGCGCAGGTGCTGCTCGAACTGGCTGGTGGTCGCGCCGTCCTGTGTCCAATGCCCGCTGTTGTGCGGGCGCATCGCCAGTTCATTGACGAGGATGCGGTCATCGATCGTCTGGAAGAGCTCGACGGCCAGCATCCCGACGACATCCAGACCGTTCGCGATCGCGATGCCGAGCTCAGCGGCCACCTCGACGAGACGGTCGGTCGCGTGCGGGGCAGGTGCGAGCACCTCCGCGCACACGCCGCCGCGCTGGACCGTTTCGACCAATGGATACGCGCGCGTCTGCCCCGACGGCCGCCGGGCGACCTGCTGCGCGAGTTCGCGCGAGAACTCGACGAGCTCTTCGGCGAGCAGCGATCCGCCGCGGGCGTCTTCGGCGAGCGCGGCGAACCAGTCGTCGGCCTCGACGCCCGAGTTCACCACGCGCACGCCCTTGCCGTCATATCCGCCGCGCGGGGTCTTCACGATCCCGCGACCGCCGTGGGCCGCGAGGAAGTCGTCGAGCTCGCCGGCATCGGAGACGGCCGCCCAGTCTGGCTGCGGCATCCCGAGTTCTGCGAGCCGCGCCCGCATCTCGAGCTTGTCCTGGGCGAACCGCAGCGCGTGCGGGCCGGGGTGGACGGCGACGCCGGCTTCGACGAGCGCGGCCAGCACGTCCTGCGGGACGTGCTCGTGGTCGAACGTGATCACGTCGACCTCGCGGGCGAACGCGAGCACCACGTCGGCGTGGTGGTAGTCGCCGACCGCGGTCGCGGCGAGGGATGCTGACATGCCGGGCTCTTCGGCGAGCACCCGCAGCTCGATGCCGAGCTCGACAGCGGGCGCGATCATCATGCGGGCGAGTTGACCGCCTCCGACGACTCCGACGCGCAAGACCATGCTGGTGCCCCTTCCGACTCCCCCATCTTCGCGCACCCGCGTCTCGAGGGTGCATTGCGACGGTTGAGGGTGCATTGCGAGAACCGAGGGTGCACTGCGGGAATCGAGGGTGCATTCCGACGACCGAGGGTGCATTGCGACGACCGAGGGTGCACTCCGAGCATCGAGGGTGCATTCCGAGGATCGAGGGTGCATTGCGACGGCCGAGGGTGCATTGCGACGACCGAGGGTGCACCCCGACGATCGAGGGTGCACTCCGGGAAGCGGTCAGAGGGGAAGGACCGGCTCAGGCAGGAAGCGGCGGCATCGGCGGGATGCCGGGGAGCGCCTGGGCGTCGCGATGCGCGAGGATCTGGTTGACCTCGACCTGATCGACCAGCGCTTCGTGCACGAGCTCGACGCTCGGGATGTTCGCGAGCACCATCGGCGCCTCGATCCCGTTCGAGAGCGTCAGCGTGCCGGCCCCCCACATCCGCTGCAGGATGCCGCGCCGCACGCCGATCGTGTACCCGCGCACATGCGACAACTCGCGACGGCGCTGACCGAACAGGCCCGAGCGCTCCATCACGCGTCGCGTCGTGACGGTGAAGGTGTGCCCCCACCACAGCAGGAACGGCAGCACGACCGCGAGAACGACGACCACGCCAGCGGCGGTCAGCAGCATCCAGTCTTCGAAAGGTGCGGGGAGGTTGCCGAGGAAGAATCCGACGGCGGCGGCCACCGCGATCAGCACGAGCGCCGACCACGCCAGCCGGCGCGCGTGCGTGCGGAACCGCGCGATGCGCAGCTCGGGCGTGGGCGCACCCGGCCCGGGCATGGCGGGACGCCCTCCGTAGGTCGTAGGCTGCGTCACCCCACCATTCTGCCGCGGGGCGCCGACACCATCGCCGCCCCACGCCGCCGTCCCACGCCGCCTTCCCGCGGGGAGAGGTCAGCGCGGCGGCTCAGCGCACGCCTCAGCGCACGTGCACCACGTCGCCGGCGGCCACCGCGGTCTCGACGTCGCCGGCGACGACCACGAGCCGGCCCTCCGGGTCGATCCGCTGGGCGCGACCCTCGAGTGTCGCGCCGCCGGGCAGGGCGACCCGCACGTCGGAGCCGATCGTCGTGCACAACGCCTCGATCTCGCCGAGGACTCCCGCCGCTGCCGCGTCTCCGTGCGCCGCGGCGAGCGCCGTCAGCTGCTCGTCGAGCGCGGTCAGGTACGCCGCCACCAGCGCGTCGTCGTCGACCTCGCGGCCGAGCGCGGCGAACGACGTGGCCGTGGCGACCGGCAGGTCCGCCGCCGACATGGTCGTGTTCACGCCCGACCCGATCACGACGACATCGGGATGCCCCGCCACGGCCTCGGCGAGAATCCCGCAGATCTTCGCCCCGTCGATCAGGACGTCGTTGGGCCACTTCAGACCCGCGGAGTGACCGGTGCCGCGCACCTGCGCAGCGACGGCGCGGGTCATCGACGCTCCGGCGATCAGCGGAATCCACCCGCGGCTGGCGATCGGGATGCCGCCCACCTGCACGGCCACCGACACGGCCAGGGCGGTGCCGGGAGGGGCCGTCCATGTGCGGTCCAGCCGCCCGCGGCCGTGCCGCTGGTCGGTGGTCAGTTCGAGCGAGAGGTGCGGCCATCCGTCCGGATCGGCGACGACGCCGGCCACGACATCGGCGTTGGTCGAGCCGGTCGTCTCGACGACCTGCACGCGGGGGCTGACGGCGGCGGAGCGGGGGTAGCCCGCGGAGGGGATCGGCATGCCCACACCCTACGCGGCGTCGCGCAGAGCATCGCGGCCTTGACATGGCCGGTGGCGGTGCGCCGTCTGCAGGACGCTTTGCGACGGATGGGACGGAAGTCCACTTGTACGGCTCTTGCTCGCCCGAGTTCCGGTGCAGATGGTGCGAACGACGTCGCTCGCGTCGACACACCCCGCGGGACAATCCACAGCGGATCCCGCAAGTGCTTGTACGCACCCTCCAACGCGCGCGCGAAGCCCGCCGCTAGGGTGGAACGCGTGACCGATCAGCCCGACCTCTTCACCACCGCCGGCAAGATCGCCGACCTTCGCGCGCGCTACACCGAGGCCGTGGTGGACGCCGAAGCGGTCGCCCACGGCAAGCAGGAGGCCAAGGGCAAGCTCACCGCCCGTCGGCGCATCGCGCTGCTGCTCGATCAGGGCAGCTTCGTCGAGTTCGACGAGTATGTCCGCCACCGGACCACCGCGTTCGGCATGGACCGCAGCAGGCCCTACGGCGACTCTGTCGTCACGGGCGTCGGCACGATCCAGGGCCGTACGGTCGCCGTGTACGCGCAAGACTTCACTACCTTCGGCGGCTCGCTCGGCGAGGTCGCCGGCGACAAGATCATCAAGATCATGCAGTACGCCATCCGCGGTGGCATGCCGATCATCGGGATGCTCGACTCCGGCGGTGCCCGCATCCAAGAGGGTGTCGTGGCCCTCGGCAAGTACGGCGAGATCTTCCGGCTGAACACCGCGGCATCCGGTGTCATCCCGCAGATCTCGATCATCATGGGCCCCGCCGCGGGGGGCGCGGTGTACTCACCCGCCCTCACCGACTTCGTGGTGATGGTCGACAAGACGAGCCAGATGTTCGTGACCGGCCCCGACGTCATCAAGACGGTCACCGGCGAGGACGTCGGCATGGAAGAGCTCGGCGGCGCGTACACGCACAACACCCGCTCGGGGGTCGCGCACTATCTCGCCGAAGACGAGGACGACGCGCTGGACTATGTCCGCACCCTGGTCGGGTTCCTCCCCGACAACAACATGGCCGAGCTGCCGGTGTACGAGTCGAACTTCGAGTTCGAGACGACCGACGCCGATCGCGCGTTGAACACGATCATCCCCGACTCGCCCAATCAGCCCTACGACATCCACTTCGTCATCCGCCACCTCGTCGACGGCGAGGAGTTCCTCGAGGTCCAGCCGCTGTTCGCGCCGAACATCGTGATCGGCTTCGGCCGCATCGAGGGGCGCTCGGTCGGCATCATCGCGAACCAGCCGTCGCAGATGGCAGGCACCCTCAACATCGAGGCCGGTGAGAAGGCCAGCCGCTTCGTGCGGTTCTGCGACGCGTTCTCGATCCCGATCGTCACCCTCGTGGATGTGCCCGGCTACCTGCCCGGCACCGACCAGGAGTGGACCGGCGTC
This sequence comes from uncultured Microbacterium sp., assembly GCF_964244775.1. Taxonomy (NCBI): domain Bacteria; kingdom Bacillati; phylum Actinomycetota; class Actinomycetes; order Micrococcales; family Microbacteriaceae; genus Microbacterium; species uncultured Microbacterium sp. Next base: position 57,449 of record NZ_CAXTJR010000002.1, on the reverse strand, counting down.
ATCCGCCGCGGCGCGAAGCTGCTGTACGCCTACGCCGAGGCGACGGTTCCCCTCGTCACGGTGATCCTCCGCAAAGCCTACGGCGGCGCGTACATCGTGATGGGATCCAAGCAGCTCGGCGCCGACGTCAACCTCGCGTGGCCGACCGCTGAGATCGCGGTGATGGGCGGCCAGGGCGCGGTCAACATCCTCTACCGGGGCGAGATCAAGCGCGCCGAAGAGGCCGGCGAGGATGTCGCGGCAGTACGCACGCGCCTGGCCAACGAGTACACCTACAACGTCGCATCCCCCTTCCTGGCCGCCGAGCGCGGCGAACTGGACGGCATCATCGAACCCGCGCAGACCCGCGTCGCTATCGCGAAGGCGCTGCGCTCGCTGCGCGGCAAGCGGGCGAGCATGCCGCCGAAGAAGCACGGCAACATCCCGCTATGACCGTCACGACGATGGGGATGGATGCTGCGCCCGCCGCCGACGAGACTCCGAGCGCCGACGAACTGTCGATCGGCGTGCGCCGCGGCGACCCCACGCCCGAGGAGCTGGCCGCGCTGACAGCCGTCGTGTCGGACGCCTACGCCCGCGAGGCGGCTGCCGCGGTCGCCGACGATTCGCGTGGCATGTCGGCGTGGGGCGTGTCGCAGCGCGCGCTGCGCGCTCCGCTGCGTCGCGAGCTGGGCTGGAGCCGCTCCGCCTGCTGACGCGGTCAGGCGTTGGGGTCTCGATACGGCGCTGGCGCGCCTACTCGACCTCCGCAGGGCCGCGGTAATCGAGTAGCGAGCTCGCCGCATCCCTGCGGTGATCGAGTGGCGAGCTTGCCGCAGGGCCGCGGTGATCGAGTAGCGAGCTTGCGAGCGTATCGAGATCCCCCCGAAGGCCGCGAAAACCTTGCGGAGCTCGGATTCGGTGTCCCCCAAAGTACCTACAGACGCGGATCGGACGGTGTTCGATACTGGATGAGCTGGAACGCTTCTTGCGTTCGGTCAGCCTGCTCGACTGCAGGGTTGTCGAGCCAGGTTCGGCCACGCGGACGGTTTTCGGGTAATCGTCCGCCGGGCGAGGGGCGGGCGGCTTCGCCGCCCCTCGCCTCCTTCGTTCACGCTTCCCCGCCCCGGTTTTTCCCTCCCCCGCCGGGGCGGGGAAGAGTGGCTTGGGTCGGAGCTCAGCGGTCGTCGTCGACCGCATGCGGGATCTCGGCCCACAGGTCGACCGCATCCTCTTCCGACAGCCCCGAGCCCGCCCCGGAGCGCCCCACCACCGTCACGGCGATCCGCTCGTGCGGAGACGTGCGGATGTACAGCCGGTCGGAGCTCGCCGTGCGCAGCGTGTCGGCCAGGCGCGAGCGGATCAGGGCGAGCGACTTCTCGTCGAGACCTTCGAGTCCCCCCTCGTCGAGCACGGTGACGGCCGTGCCGCGACGCCGGACGGCATCGAGCTGAGCCCGCACGTCGTCGTCGAGGAGCCGCGGTCCGCGCAGTTCGTCGCGCAGGCGCCCCTCGGCGATGCGCGCCTCGATGCGATCGGCTTCGTCGAGCTCACCGCCTGATGCGACGGTGCGCGTCAGCACGGGGCCCGCGACGACGAGCGCACGCTGCACCTGCAGCCGGCGTTCCCGCTGCCGCACGGTCTGCGACGCCTGCCAGGCCGACGCCGCGCGCTGCAGGGTCGCCAGGTGCGCGGTGTCGAGGGCGGCGCGGTCCAGCAGCACGATCATGACCTGGGTGCCCGCCACCCACACGATCGACCCCACCAAACCGAGCGCGAGTGCGGGGATGGCGCCCATCCAGATCATGCTCTCCACGCCCATGATCACGATGCCTGCCCAGGCAACCCACGGGCGCCGGCGCACCATGACGATCACCATGAGCACCCCGATGCCGCCGATCGCCCACGTCGCGTAGGGGGCGGTGCGGGCATTCGGTCCGACGGCGAGCGCGATCGTCGTCGGGGCGAGCAGCGCGGCAGCCAGCGCCATCACGCACGCCCATGCGGGCAGGCGCTCCGGCGAGGGGATCCCGTCCCCAGGCCCGGCGTCGGCCTCGGTTGGGCGGCGGTACCAGAAGAGACACAGCCACGCGGTGAGCAGGTACAGTCCCAGCGTCGCCATCATGACCAACGGGTACTGCACCGGGCCCGTCCAGTACAGACCCCGGCCGGCCAGGTACGCGGTGAACGCGAAACCGAGCGCGGTGAGGACCTGGCGGACGCTGATCACGTGATCGGATGCTTCCACTCGAGCGTCACCGTCGTGCCGTGCGCGTTCGTGACGATCTCGGATGTGCCGCCGACAGCGGCCACCCGGGCAATGATCGACGCCCGGATGCCGAGCCTGTCGTCGGGCACCTGGTCGAGGTCGAAGCCTCCGCCGGTGTCCTTCACGTCGATGCGCACCCCGCCGGGTGCATGCGTGCTCGCGACGTCGACGTGCAGGCCGACGCCGTCGACGTGCTCGATCGAATTCGCGATCGCCTGCATGGCGGCGAGCACGAGCGCCCTCGCCACCCGGCCGGGCACGACCGGCGTGGCCGGGTCGATCGATCGGGTGACCGGGCCCTCCACACCCAGGTCGGCGGCACCGCGGGCGACCGCGTCGGCAAGAGCTGCAGCATCCCGTGGCTCGTCGCTGCCCTCCCCCGCTTCCTGCTCGGTGTTGGCCAGACGCGTCAGCGCTTCCTGCGCCATACCGACGGCGAGCTGACGCTCGCGGGGCGAGGTCGCCCGCGCGGCCGCGATGAGGGCGGCGAGCACACTGTCGTGCATGAGCGCTGCGACCGCGACGCGCTCCTGCTCGGCGGCGTCTGCCGCGGCCGCGCCCGCATAGGAGGAGACGGCGCGGGCACGGGTCTCGTCGACGTTGGTCGCGACGCCCCGGAACACCCACCCCACGCCCAGCAGCACCCCACCGAGGATCAGTGCGAACGACACGTCGAGTCCGACCGCGATCCAGTACTCCACGCCGAAGCTGCCCTGAATGAGCCGCACGAGACCGAACAGGAGCGGAACCATCACCGCCCAGAGGATCTGCAGCGACAAGCGGAAGGCGAGCACGGCCGAGACGGTCGCCACCGTGACGAGGTACCAGATCCACGGTTCGACGACCGGATCGGACGGCATTCCCGCAGTGGCGAACGGCCACAGGAGGAGCGCGACGACATAGATGACAGCGAACGCGCCCGCGAAGATCGCGACGCCGCGCCCGACGAAACACGCGATCAGCATCGCCAGCAGCGGCACGAACGTCATGACCATCAGCGGGATGTGCCAGCCGGGCAGCTCATCGCCGGGGCCGAGCGCGGCAAGGAAAGCCTGCGCACCGAGTGCCATGCACCCCGCCGCCACCACCGGCGCAATGATCCGCTCGATCCGTCGGCGAGTGAACGAGCCGAGACCGGCAGTGGTGTCGCGCGACTGGGGGATGTGCCCCCAGGCGTCGGCGAGGACCGCGCGGTCGCTGTCAGCCGCCACCGGCATCCCCCGCGCTCCGGCCCACGATGCCGTCTTCCATGGCGCGCCGCAGCAGATCGACCTTCGTCGGGGCAGGGCGGCCCACCTCGACGTACTTGACCCGCACGCGGGTGATGTTCTCCTTCGCGGTGGAGTACGCCACACCGAGGCGCTCTGCGACCATCTTCAGGGGCAGCCCCGCGGCGTACAGGCGCAGGACTTCGCGCTCGCGCACCGAGAGCTGCGCGTCCGCGAAGGCGCGATCGCCTTCGACGGCGCTGGCCCACTCGACGTTGTTGAGCGGCTCGCCGCGCGCGACCGTGCCGATGGCGCTGATCACCTCGTCGATGGGCGAGGACTTGCTGATCACGCCGGCGGCGCCGGCGACCAGGGCCTCGCGTACTCCGGCGGGGCGATCGGCGACGGAGTGGATCAGCACGCTCGACCCGTCGACCACGAGGCGGCGCACGTTCTCGGTGATCGTGGTGCCGTCTCCGAGGGTCAGATCGAGGACCACGACATCCGCAGGACTCGACTTGCTCGATCTCCGCCAGCCGAGGTAGTCCACGACGTTCGCGCCCGAGAAGATCACCGTCTTGTGCGCGCGGGCGCACGCGGCCCCGAGTCCGAGGCGAACGGACTCGTGATCGTCTATCAGCGCCACCCGAGTCGTCATGGGCTCAGCCTATCCGCGGGTCAGGACCGCGACCGCCTCGAGGTGATGCGAGTGTGCAAACAGGTCGACCGCGTCCACCCGAGGCGTCTCGTAGCCGGCCGAGCGGAATGTCGCGAGGTCTCGGGCCAGGGCGACCGGATCGCACGCGACGTAGACGACGGCCGCAGGGCCGAGCGCGGCGATACCCTCGACGACCTCGCGGCCGGCTCCGGCACGGGGCGGGTCGAGGACGACGACCCCGCGGGCCAGGCGCGCACGCTCCGCGGCAGATGCGGTCGCCGCCAGGCGTGCGACGAACCGGTCGACGCGATCGGTCTCGGCCCGCGCGCCGACCCACTCCGCGAGATTCTCGCCGGCGTGGAGCGTTGCCCGCGGGTCGGACTCCACCGAGGTCACCCTGGTCGTCGCGCCACCGACATCGCCGATCGCCGCGGCGAACAGGCCGACGCCTCCGTAGAGGTCGAGGTGCGCAGCATCCGGATCCACGAGCGCACCGTCCTGCAGTGCCCCCGTGACCAGCCGGGTCAGCGAGTGGGCGGCGAAGCGGTGCACCTGCCAGAAGCCGCCGGCGTCGACCCGGAAGTCGCGATCGCCGACCCGCTCGAGCACCACCTCATGCGCTTCGGGCGGGACGGGCGCGATCGGATGCTGCGGCCTGCGCCCGCCGCGTGCTCGGGCGGCGCGCGGCGGATCCGGGCGCGGGATGACCCGCACTCGGCCGTCGGCCGGCTGCACGAGGTCGATGCGCCCCGGCGCTCCCGTCGTGAGCCCCAGGCCGACCCATTCGACCCCGGCGGTGGCCAGCGGCAGGTCATCGACCGGTATGACGCGATGGCTGCGGGCGGCGTAGGGACCCACCCTGCTCTCGCGGTCGACGTGGAGGCTGATCCTGGTGCGCCAGGCCGCGCCGTCCGGCTCTTCGGCCGGCCCGCCCGCGGGAACGAGGGGCGGACGCATCGAGGTGGGCACGTCCAGCCCGCCGATGCGGGCGAGCGAGTCGCGGAGCACCTGCTCCTTGAGGTCGCGCTGATGCTCCAGCGCGATGTGGCCGAACTCCGCGCCGCCGGGGCGATCCTCCGGAGCCACGTCGATGTCAGCGGCACGCCAGACGTGCGGACGGCGGTGGGGCGAGGCATCCACGACCTCCAGCGCCTCGGCGCGCCAGAACGACTGCTTGCCCGTATCGGTCAACCGCACGCGCACGTTCTCGCCGGGGATCACGTCGGCGACGAAGACGACCCGCCCGGGGCTGTCGGTGGCGGCGCCGTGCCGCGCCACGAAGACCCCGCCGTGCGCGACGCCGGTGATCTCGAGGTCGATGATGTCGCCGGGGTTCACGCTTCGAGCATCGCACACCCCCGTCGGCGCCCGGAGGGCGGGCTAGCGTTGACCCATGCGCGTCTGCCTCGCCTCGACCTCGCCCGCTCGGCTCATGCTGCTGCGCCAGGCCGGGATCGAGCCGGAGACGCGCGCGCCCGACGTCGACGAAGAGGCGGTCATCGCCGAGATCGAGGCGGCACAGGGGCCGCTCGCGCCGGCCGATCACGTGCTGCTGCTCGCCCGGCGGAAAGCGGCCGATGTCGCGGCGACCGTTGGGACCCGGCATCCGCGATTCGACGGCATCGTGATCGGCGGAGACTCGATGTTCGAGTTCGACGGCGAGGTGCTCGGCAAGCCCTACACCGCGGCGGCGGCGACCGCCCGCTGGCGGGCGATGCGCGGTCGCACGGGCGTGCTGCACTCCGGACACAGCGTCGTGCGCCTCTCTCCCGGCGCACCGCCGGTCGAGGCGCACGCGGTGGCCGAGGCATCCGTCTCGTTCAGCAGCGACGTGACGGATGCTGAGATCGCCGCGTACGTCGCCACCGGCGAGCCGCTGCACGTGGCGGGTGCGTTCACGATCGACAGCCTGGGCGGCGCGTTCATACAGCGCATCGAGGGCGAGCCGTCGACCGTCGTGGGCATGTCGCTCTCGACCGTCCGGCGCCTCGCGGGCGAAGTGGGCGTCGCGTGGACCGACCTCTGGAACCGGGTCTGACGGGCACTGAGTCGTAGACTCAACCACACCTTTCGCGGGCTTTCTTGTGGGAAGCAGTCAAAAGGCGCCGCCTTCACCTGGATAGGCTGGCCTCCATGCCCTCGATTGCCAAGGTCCTCATCGCGAACCGTGGCGAGATCGCCGTCCGGATCATCCGTGCCGCACGCGACTCGGGCAAGGCTTCGGTCGCGGTGTACGCCGACCAGGATCGTGACGCCCTGCACGCCAGGCTCGCCGACGAGTCGTACGCCCTCGGCGGCGCCACGAGCGCCGAGACCTACCTCTCGATCGAGAAGATCCTGTCGATCGCCCGGCGCTCCGGCGCCGACGCCGTGCATCCCGGATACGGCTTCCTCGCCGAGAACGCCGACTTCGCCCGCGCGGTCATCGGCGCGGGCCTGGTCTGGATCGGCCCGTCGCCCGACGCGATCGAAGCGCTCGGCGACAAGGTCACGGCCCGGCATGTCGCCGAGAAGGTCGGCGCACCGCTGGCCCCCGGTACTCCCGGGCCCGTCGACGGCGCCGACGAGGTCGTCGCGTTCGCCCGCGAGTTCGGCCTGCCCATCGCGATCAAGGCCGCGTACGGCGGCGGCGGCCGGGGCCTGAAGGTCGCCCGCGAGCTGGACGAGATCGCCGAGCTGTTCGAGTCGGCCACCCGCGAGGCCATCAGCGCCTTCGGCCGCGGCGAGTGCTTCGTCGAGAAGTACCTCGACAAGCCACGGCACGTAGAGACGCAGTGCCTCGCGGATGCTGCGGGCAACGTCGTCGTGATCTCGACGCGAGACTGCTCGCTGCAGCGCCGGCACCAGAAGCTCGTCGAGGAAGCGCCGGCGCCGTTCCTCACCGAAGAGCAGAACCGCACGCTGTACGAGTCGTCCAAGGCCATCCTCCGCGAAGTCGGCTACGTCGGAGCGGGAACGTGCGAGTTCCTGGTCGGCGCCGACGGCACGATCTCCTTCCTCGAGGTGAACACGCGCCTGCAGGTCGAGCATCCGGTCTCTGAAGAGGTGACCGGAATCGATCTCGTGCGCGAGCAGTTCCGGATCGCCGAGGGCGGCACGCTCGACTACGGCGACCCCGTGCCGGTCGGCCACTCGATCGAGTTCCGGATCAACGGAGAAGACCCGGGCCGCGGGTTCCTGCCGCAGCCCGGGCCGATCCACGTCTTCAAGACGTTCGGAGGCCCCGGCATCCGCCTCGATTCGGGGGTGACCGCGGGCGACAGCGTGAGCGGCGCGTTCGACTCGCTGCTGGCGAAGATCATCGTCTCGGGCCGAGATCGCGCCGAGGCGCTCGAGCGGGCCCGACGCGCGCTCGACGAGTTCGAAGTGGCGGGGCTGCCGACCGTGCTGCCATTTCACCGCAAGCTGGTGCGCGACCCGGCCTTCACCGCCGAGGACGGCCGGTTCGGCGTGTACACGCGCTGGATCGAGACCGAGTTCGTCAACGACATCCCGCCGTGGGACGGCGAGCTCGAAGCGCCGCAGGCCGCCGAGGCGCGGCACACTGTGGTCGTCGAGGTCGGCGGGAAGCGGCTGGAAGTCAGCCTCCCCGACCGCATCGTGGGATCGACCTCCACCAGTGGCCGACCGGCCGCGGTGCCGCCGTCACGCCGCTCGCACGCACCCAGCGTGAGCGCCGGAGCCTCGGGCGACGCGGTGAAGGCGCCGATGCAGGCCACGATCGTCAAGCTCGCGGTCGAGGACGGGCAGTCGGTCGTGAAGGGCGACCTGGTGGTCGTGCTCGAGGCGATGAAGATGGAACAGCCGATCCAGGCCCACAAGGACGGCGTGATCGGCGCGATCAACGCCGCGCCCGGCACGACGGTGTCGGCCGGGCACCAGCTGCTGACGATCTCTTAGGTCTGGCGGGCCGGCGTCGCTGGTCGTGTCAGCCAGCTGGCGGACATGAGCGCGCCGGAGGACCAACTCCCGGACACGGGGTTCGCATGAGCGCGGGCGTGCGACGGGCACCGGCATCCCGTGTCTACCAGCTGGCGGACATGGGGTCGCCGGAGGACCAACTCCCGGACACGCGACTCGCGTGAGCGCGGGCACCCGGCGGGCCCGGCATCCCGTGTCAGCCAGCTGGCGGACATGGGGTCGCCGGCGGACCAACTCCCGGACACGGGGTTCGCATGAGCGCGGGCGCCCGGCGGCCCCGGCATCCCGTGTCTACCAGCTGGCGGACATGAGCGCGGCGGACGACCAACTCCCGGACACGGGGTTCGCATGAGCGCGGGCACCCGCCGGGCCCGGCATCCCGTGTCTACCAGCTGGCGGACATGAGCGCGCCGGACGACCAACTCCCGGACGCGGGCGCCTGAGCGCGGGCACCCGACGGCCACCGACCTCCCGAGACGACCAACTCCCGGACACGCCGGCTGCGGTCAGGCCCCGCCGTAGACCGTGTGGTCGACGACGTGCATCGCGCGCGCGGCATCCGTGATGCTGCTCGACAGCGACGGGTACACCGCGAACACACGCGAGACCTGGTCGACCGTCAGGCGGCGTTCGACGGCGATCGCGATCGGATAGATCAGTTCGGATGCTCGGGGCCCGACGATCACGCCGCCGATCACGGTACCGCTGCCCTCGCGGGCGATGAGCTTGACGAACCCGTCCTTGATGCCCATCATCTTCGCGCGCGGATTGGCCGCGAGAGGCAGCTTGTGGACGACGCCGTTGATGAGCCCGTCGGTGATGTCCTTCTCCTGCCAGCCGACGGTGGCGATCTCGGGCGCGGTGAAGATGTTCGAGGTGATGCGGCGTCGCTCGAGCGGGATGACGACGTCGCCCAGCGCGTGGAAGACCGCGGTCCGCCCCTGCATCGATGCCACCGACGCCAGTGGCACGAATGTCGTGCAGTCGCCCGCGGCGTAGATGTTCGGGACGGACGTCCGCGCGACCTTGTTGACCTGGATGTGGCCGGAGGCGGTCATTTGCACGCCCGCCTCTTCCAATCCCATGCCCGTGGTGTTCGGGATCGACCCCACGGCGAGCAGGCAGTGGCTGCCTTCGACCGTGCGGCCGTCCGCGAGGGTCACGACCACGCCGTCGCCGTCGCGCTCGACCTTGTCGGCGCGCGACTTCGACAGCACGTTCATCCCGCCGCGCTTGAACACCCGCTCGAGGACGGCCGCAGCATCCGTGTCTTCACCGGGAAGCACCTGGTCGCGACTGGAGATCAGCGTGACCTTGGCGCCGAGGTTCATGTAGGCGGACGCGAACTCGGCCCCCGTGACTCCCGACCCGACCACGATGAGGTGCTCGGGGAGCGTCGTCATGTCGTACAGCTGGGTCCAGGTGAGGATGCGCACGCCATCGGGCTTGGCGCTCGGCAGCACGCGTGGCGAGGCGCCGACCGAGATCAGCAGCGTGTCGGCCTCGACGCGGTCGAAGTCGGTCCCGCCTGAACCCGTCGAGACGACCACGGCGTTGTCGCTGTCGAGTCGCCCATGGCCGGAGATGATGCGGACCCCCGCCTCGACGAGCGAGGCGCGCATGTCGTCGGACTGCTGGCGGGCGAGCGAGAGGAGCCGCTTGTTGACCGCGGCGAGGTTGATCGCGATCTCGGGCTTGAGCGGCTTGCCCTCGCCGCCGCGGGCGAACAGCTGGACTCCGAGGTCGCCGGCCTGCGAGATGGCGACGGCGGCGTCGGCGGTCGCGATCAGCGTCTTGGAGGGTACGACGTCGGTGATCACGGCCGAGCCGCCGATGCCCGCCCGCTCCACGACCGTGACCTCGGCACCGAGTTGAGCCGCGGCCAGCGCCGCTTCGTACCCGCCGGGTCCGCCGCCGATGATCGCGACGCTCTGCGTGTTCTCGAAGCTCAACGACATGCGACCATTCTGCCCGGTGCGGCCGCCTCCTCATGACCTGCGGCCGGCTCCCCATGACCCGCGCCGGGGATCGTGCCCGAACCGGCGACCCGCCGCTGCTGGCCCTGACGGCCGGGCGTTCCTAAGGTAGGGGCATGTCAGACACGAATCCTCTCGACGATCCCGCCGCCGATCCGTTCGCGATCGCGGCGGACGCTGCCGCCGACATCGCACGCCTGACCGGCGTCGAGCGGCACGACATCGCCCTCACGCTCGGGAGCGGCTGGGGACGCGCGGCCGAGCTGGTCGGCGAGACCACGGCCACGATCGCGGCGACCGATGTGACAGGATTCAGCGCGCCGGCGCTCGAGGGGCACGTGGGCACGCTCCGGAGCGTCCTCACGCCGCGCGGCAAGCGGGTGCTCGTGATCGGCGCCCGCACCCACTTCTACGAGGGTCACGGACCCCGCCGCGTCGTGCACAGCGTGCGGACGGCCGCGGCCACCGGGGCCCGCACGATGGTGCTCACCAACGGCGCGGGCGGGATCAAGTCGCACTGGAAGCCCGGGACGCCCGTGCTGATCAGCGACCACATCAACCTCACCGGCGCGTCGCCACTCGAGGGCGCGACCTTCATCGACCTCACCGACCTGTACACCCTGCGATTGCGCGACCTCGCGCGCACGATCGACCCGAGCCTCGACGAGGGCGTGTACTGCCAGTTCCGCGGGCCCCAGTACGAGACGCCCGCCGAAGTGCAGATGGCCAAGACGATCGGCGGCCACATCGTCGGCATGTCGACGGCGCTCGAGGCCATCGCCGCCCGGCAGGCGGGCATGGACGTCCTGGGCTTCTCGCTGATCACCAACATGGCCGCCGGAATCCAGACCACTCCGCTCAGCCACCAAGAGGTGATCGAGGCGGGACGCGAGGCCGAGCCGGTCATCTCCGACCTGCTGGCGCGCGTGATCGGGGCACTGTGAGCAAGGCGGAGCGCAAGGCCGCCAAGCTCGCCCGCGCCGCCGAGCGCGCGGGCGTCGGGCCTGAGACGCCGGTGCTGACCGATTCCTTCGACGATGGTCGAGAGGATGCTGTCGCCCAGCCGGAAGCCGCATCCGAGGTCGCCGAGACACCGGTAGAGCTCGAAGAGGTGCCGGTAGAGCTCGAAGAGGTGCCGGTAGAGCTCGAGGAGCCGCCGGTAGAGCTCGAAGCTGAGCCCGAGCCCGAGCCGGAGCCCGAGCCCGAGCCCGAGCCCGAGCCCGAACCCGAGGAGCCGCCCACCGCGGAAGCCGAGCGAGAGTCCGAGCCCGAGGAGCCGCCGGCCCCGGAAGCCGCGCCCGACTCCGCCCCCGACCTCCTCACGACCGCGCGCGCGTGGCTGGCGCAAGACCCCGACGGCGAGACCCGCGCCGAACTGCGCGCCCTCATCGACGGTTCCGAGCGGGGCGATGCCGAGGCATCCGATGCTCTCGCCGACCGTTTCGCCGCGCGACTCGCGTTCGGCACCGCGGGGCTCCGCGGCGAGCTCGGCGCGGGCAGCAACCGCATGAACCGGGTGCTCGTCGCGCAGGCCGCGGCGGGCCTCGCCGCATACCTGCGCGAGAGGGCGGGGGATGCCGCGGCCCCGACCGTGATCGTCGGCTACGACGGGCGGCGCAATTCGCGTGTGTTCGCTATCGACTCCGCCGAGCTGTTCGCCGGCGCGGGGCTTCGGACCATCGTGCTGCCGCGACTGCTGCCGACCCCGGTGCTCGCCTACGCCGTCCGCGCGCTGGGCGCCGACGCCGGCGTGATGGTGACCGCGAGCCACAACCCCCCGAACGACAACGGCTACAAGGTCTACCTCGGCGGCGCTGACGAAGGCTCGCAGATCGTCGCACCCGCCGACGCCGCGATCGCCGCGCACATCGACCGCGTCGCCGCGGGCGGCGACATCGCCGTGCTCCCCCGCTCGGTCGCCTACCAGACCGCGCCCGAGACGCTGGTGGCCGACTACGTCGCAGCGACGGTCGAGGTCGCTCCGGCACCGGGCGGCGCAGCCGACCTCAACTGGGTCTACACCGCCATGCACGGGGTGGGCTGGGAGACCCTGTCGCGAATCGTGGATGCTGCGGGCTACCCCGCCCCCCACCTCGTCGCCGCGCAGATCGAGCCCGACGGCGTATTCCCGACCGTCGCCTTCCCGAACCCCGAAGAGCCGGGGGCGATGGACCTCGCGTTCGAGCTCGCCCGCTCGGTGGGCGCCGAACTGGTCATCGCGAACGACCCGGATGCCGATCGGCTGGCGGTCGCGATCCCCGATGCCGGAGTGGACGGGGGCTGGCGGCGCCTGACCGGCAACCAGATCGGCCTTCTGCTGGGCTGGCAGGCGGCACGTCACGCGAGCGAACTCGGCGCGACCGGCGACGCGTCCCTGGCGTGCTCGCTGGTGTCGTCTCCGGGGCTGCAGGCGGTCGCCGATCACTACGGGCTGGCGTTCCACACGACCCTCACCGGCTTCAAGTGGATCTCGCGCGCGCCGGGGATCGTCTACGGCTTCGAAGAGGCCCTCGGCTACCTCGTCAACCCCGGCACGGTGCGCGACAAGGACGGCATCTCGGCGGCGGTCGCGATGCTCGGCCTCGTGTCAGAGGCGCGGGGGCGCGGCGCGGGCATCCCCGAGCTCCTCGAAGAGTTCGGGGCGACGTTCGGCTTCTTCGACAGCGACCAGGTGTCGCTGCGGGTCGACGATGTGTCCGTGATCGCGCGGATCATGGCGGCGCTGCGGGCGCAGCATCCCGAACGCATCGCCGATGTGGAGGTCGTGAGCGTCGACGACCTGATCGAGGGCGCCGACGGCTTCCCGCCCGCAGACGTGCTGCGCTTCAGGCTCGCCGACGGGTCGCGAGTGATCGTGCGGCCCAGCGGCACCGAACCGAAGCTCAAGGTGTACCTCGACGTCCGTGGGGAGTCGGCGGGCGAGGCCGCGGCCCGGATCTCGGCGCTCTCCGCGGGCGCGCGCGAGCTGCTGGACGCGAGTAGCGCGGCGGCGCCGGACACGTCGAACGATGAATCGGGTTCGTGATGCGGCGAACGGCCCGCCGGGGCTACTCGGGCCCCAGGCATCCTTCCAGATGCCCGCCGCCCACCTCGTAGGCTCGGCGTATGGACCTCACCGCCCCGGTCACCCTCGAGAATGCGTTCGTTCGGCTCGAGCCGCTGACCACCGTGCACGCCGGTGACCTCGCCGTCGCCGCGGTGGGGCTCGAGCACGCCTGGTACACATCAGTGCCGACCCCCGACGCGATCGACGCCGACATCGCCCAGCGCCTGACATGGCGCGACGAGGGATCGATGAACCCGTGGGCGATCCGCCGGCTCGACACCGGCCGCGTCGTGGGCATGACGACGTTCTGCAACATCGACCAGCGCAACCGGCACGTCGAGATCGGGCACACCTGGATCGGGGTGCAAGCGCAGGGCACGGCAGTCAACCCGGCGGCCAAGGTGCTGCTCCTGGCCCACGCGTTCGAGGCGTGCGACGCGATCGCGGTGGAGCTGCGCACGCACTGGCACAACCGCCAGTCGCGGGCCGCGATCGAACGCCTCGGCGCGAAGCGCGACGGGGTGCTGCGCAACCACCGGCTGGGCCCGGACGGCACGCTCCGCGACACGGTGGTGTACTCGATCCTCCCCCACGAGTGGCCCGCGGTGCGGCGCGGCCTCGAGGAGCGCCTCAGCCGTCGGTGAGCGGATGCCGCAGCATCCGTCACTCGCAGGAGAGAGCCCGCATTCGGCCGGCACCCTCACGCGTCCCACCCATGTCCGCAAGCTGGCGGACATGCGTGCGCCGGACGACACACTCCCGGACACGCGGCCAGGACTGGACAGCGCCTCAGCCGTCGATGACGGCGACGAGCTCGTCGAGGAACCCGGCGAAGTCGGTGCCGCGGCGGACGATCCGCTGCACGCTGTCTCGCTCGGAGAAGACCTCGACGAACTGCTCGAACACGGTCTGGAACGCCTCGCGGTCGGTCTCGGAGAACGCCACCATCGCGATGACCTGCACGCGCGCCTCGCCCCACGGGATCGACGGATCGGCCAGGCCGATCGCGATCGCGGTGCGCGTCGCCGTCATCCCCAGCGCGTGCGGCACGGCGAGCGCATCGGTGAACGCGGTCGACGACAGCGCCTCGCGCTGGATGGTCCGCTCGACATAGTCCTGATCGATCACGCCGCCGTCCACGAGCAGGCCGCCCAGGCGCCGGATCACCGCGTCTTCGCCGTGCTCGGCATCCAGTCCGCGCACGAACGCCCGGGGGTCGAAGTACCGCTCGAGCTCGGTGCGCAGGCGCGCCAGGCGCCTGCCGCGCCGGATGCGACCCGCCGCGGCCTGCACGCGTTCGATGTCGGTGTCGGTGAGGAACGGCTGGATGCGCACGATCCGGTCGCTCGCGGCGGGCGGGTCGATCGTCGAGAGCACCAGGTCGGTGTCGATCGCCTCCCACTCGGGGTCGACGCGCGTCTCGACGCCGACGACCTCGATCGCCTGACCGAGCGAGCGGTCGACGCTCGAGCGCAGCAGTTCGTGCAGCTCGTAGTAGCCGGGGCAGACGATCGTCGCGGTGAGCAGCTGGTCGGCGCGCCTGCTGCGTTCGAGCCGGCCGCCGACGTGCATCGCGATGTAGGCGATCTCATCGTCCAGGAGCGGGATGCCCAGGCGCTCCTGCAGCCCGCTCGCGATGAACACCGCGACCTCGAAGATCATCGGGTAGGTCGATTTGAGCGACCGGGTCAGCGGATTGCGCGACCAGGCCTGCTCGCGCGAGCGGTGCAGCAGATTCTGCACGTGCAGGGCGAGGCGGAGGACGAAATCCTCGTGGGCGATGTCGACGAGGAACTCGGACGCGGCGAGCGTCACCACATCGCGGACCGCGTTCGCGACGTCGGGCTCGAGCCGTGCACGCGCATCCTCCGACGGAGCGGATGCTCCGGGGGCGACAACCCTCGTGAGCACGAGCGTGGCGAGGTGCTGGCGATCGCCGGCGCCCAGCTGCACGTCGAGGTGGCGGAGGGCCAGACGGTCGATGATCTCGCCGATCTCGCGCTGCGACGCCGTCTCGTCCAGCGTCGGTACGTCCAGCCCGCGCCCGCGCTGCACGCGATCGGCGGCGATCGCGATGTGCATGACGACGTCGCCGATGCCGAACTCGTTGACGAAGTAGCCGAGCGCGCCGAGCTCGGCGACCATGTCGGTCTTGAACGGTCCGAAGGCGCGCGCGCCGACCGATCCGACCCCGAGCGTGCGGCGGAGCGCGTCGAGGTCGAACGACCCGGCGTCCATCTCGTCGTGCGCGAGCCTGCTCAACAGCCGCCGCTGCGCCATCTCGGTGCCGCGCAGGCGTGCCCGTGCGGCCGAGCGTTCCAGCGTGAGCTCGGTACCCCCGAGCAGTCCACGCACGCGCGCGAGATCGGCGTCGACGGTCGCGGGGCTCACATGCAGGCGCTCGGCCGTCTCGAACACGTCGATGCCGTCGGGGGTGTCCAGGAGCGACCGCACCACGGTGTGCAGGCGATCGCGCGGGGTTCCGGCATCCCCTCCGGATCCCACGCGCAGCGCGGCCGACGCGTCCACCCCGGCGCGATAGCCGAGCGGTCCTGACTCGATCGCGGCGCCCGAAGCGACGCGCGCGTTGACGGCGGTGACGTACGAGCGGATGCTGCGCGGAGTGACCCCGAGGGCATCGGCGAGCGTCGCGGCGGTGATCCATTCGGTGGCCCGTTCGCCCTCGCGCGAGAGGATCCCGAGCAGGCGATCCTGTCGCGCTCTGGTCACGTCGTCCTCCGTGGTCCGCGCCGTCCTCGAGCGCCGCCCCCAGTCAACCACGCCCCACCGCCCGTGCGGCCGGGGCAGGAGAGTGCATTCCGCAGGGGCGGAAACAACACTGGTTGTCGGCTCTCAGCGTTTTCACAAGAATGGACCCATGGAGGCGGATCGATGAGGATCCTCGTGGTCTGCGGTGCGGGAGCATCGAGCACATTCGTGGCGCAGCGCGTGCGTCATGCCGCTCAGGACCGCGGCCTGCCGTACTCGGCCTTCGCCGGCACCGAGCTCTCGCTGCCGATAGATCTGGACGGCGCAGACGTCGTGCTGGTGGGTCCGCATCTATCCCATGCTCTCGAGCGCATCCGCAGGGATGCACTCGCACGCGGAACGACGGTGGTGCTGCTGCCGGCCGACATCTTCACGGATCTCGACGGCACGCGGACGCTCCAGCTCGTAAGCGACGCGATCGGAAGCCCCGACCCGCTCGCCACCTGACCCACGAACATCCCAGGCACCGCGTCGAACACGACGCTCACACACACGAGGAAGAGGAATCGACATGGCTCAGCTCACCCGCACGGTGCGCATCGGCTCGTCGCACGGCCTGCATGCGCGGCCGGCCAAGCTGTTCGCGCAGGCCGCGAAAGACTCCGGCGTGCCCGTGACGATCACCAAGGACGCGGGCAAGCCCGTGAACGCGGCCAGCATCCTGGGCGTCATCGCGCTCGGGGTCGAGCAGGGCGACTACGTCACTCTCACCGCAGACGGCGACGGCGCCGAAAGGCTCCTTGACACCTTGAGCGAACTGCTCACGACCGATCACGACGCGGAGTAAAGACATGGCAGAACTCAGAGGGGTCGGAATCGGCCTCGGCGTCGCCCAGGGCCCGATCGCCCGGATGGCCGAGCCGCTGCCGGCGCCGAGCGATGCCCCGAGCACCGCATCGGCGGCGGAGGAGTCGGCACGGGTGCGCGACGCCGTCGCCGCGGTCGCTCGCGAGCTCGAGGCGCGCGGAGCGCAGGCCGGCGGCGCCGCGCAGGACGTGCTCGAGGCCCAGGCGATGATGGCCGAAGACCCGAGCCTCGAAGCCGAGATCGACGCCAGGATCGGCGCGGGCAAGACCGCCGAGTTCGCCGTCTTCGACGCGTTCGCCGCGTTCCGCGACACCCTGTCGGCGATGGGCGGCTACCTCGGAGAGCGCGCGGCCGACCTTGACGATGTGGCCCAGCGCGTGATCGCACGTCTGCGAGGCGTGCCGGCTCCGGGCGTGCCCGACCCCGGGCATCCGTTCATCCTCGTCGCCAAAGACCTCGCGCCCGCCGACACCGCCCTGCTGGATCTCGACAAGGTGCTGGGCCTGGTGACCACCGAGGGCGGGCCCACCTCGCACACCGCGATCCTCGCCCGCGAGAAGTCGATTGTCGCCGTCGTGGGGGTCGCCTCCGCGAAGGACCTCGTCGACGGCGAGACGGTGATCGTGGATGCTGCGGCCGGCGTCGTCACGACATCGCCGACGCCCGAAGAGCTCGAGCGGGCGCAGAACCGCGCCGAAGCCCGCGCCTCGGCTGCATCCGCACCGATCACGCCCGGCGCTCTGGCTGACGGCACCCCGATCCCGCTGCTCGCGAACCTCGGCAACCCCGCGGGCGCCGCCGAGGCGGTGGCCCTCGGTGCAGAAGGCGTGGGCCTCTTCCGCACCGAATTCCTCTTCCTGAGCTCGGGGAGCGCACCGACCATCGACCAGCAGAAGGAGTCGTACACCGCGCTCCTGTCGGCGTTCCCCGGCAAGAAGGTCGTGGTGCGGGTGCTCGACGCCGGTGCCGACAAGCCGCTGCCGTTCCTCAACGATGCGCACGAGGAGAACCCCGCACTGGGTCTTCGCGGCATCCGCGCGCTCCGCGCGAGCGAAGACATCCTGCGCGAGCAGCTGACGGCGCTGGCCGAAGCGGATGCGGCGACCCGCGCAACTGCGGAAGGCCCGGCCGACCTGTGGGTCATGGCACCGATGGTGGCCACCGTCGAGGAGACGACCTACTTCACCGCGCTCGCGCGGGACTACGGCATCCGCACCGCGGGCGTCATGGTGGAGGTGCCTTCTTCGGCCCTGCTCGCCGACCGGGTGCTCGCCCACGCCGACTTCGCCTCGATCGGCACGAACGACCTCACCCAGTACACGATGGCGGCCGACCGCCTGCTCGGGTCGGTCGCGTCGTTCCAGGATCCGTGGCACCCCGCGGTGCTCCGCCTCATCCGCGAGGTCGGCGACGCCGGGCGCCTGCACGGCAAGCCGGTCGGTATCTGCGGCGAGGCCGCGGCCGATCCGCTCCTGGCCGTCGTGCTGGTCGGCCTCGGCGCCACCAGCCTGTCGATGGCACCCACGGCGCTGGCCGACGTGCGCGCCAGCCTCCTGCAACACTCCCTCGACGACGCCCGTAACGTCGCCGAGGCCGCCCTGGCCGCAGATGACGCGGCCTCCGCCCGAGATGCGGCCCGTCAGGCCGCTACCACCGCCACCACCATCACCCAGAAGGAGACCGTCTCATGACAATGACGTCGACGCCCGCACCGGGCGCAAGCAAGGTACGGGTCGGAGTCCAGCGCTTCGGCACGTTCCTGTCCGGCATGATCATGCCGAACATCCCCGCGCTCATCGCGTGGGGAATCTTCACCGCGTTCTTCATCAAGGCCGGCTTCACGCCCAACGCCGACCTGTCGACGATCGTCGGGCCGTTCATCCACTATCTGCTGCCGATCATCATCGCCTACACCGGTGGCAACATCGTCTACGGCATCCGCGGTGGCGTCGTCGCCTCGATCGCCACGATGGGCGCGATCGCGGGTTCGGACCTGCTCATCGCGAACATCAACGCGACCCAGCCCGCCGACAACCAGCTCGGGCAGGTCCACATGTTCATCGGCGCGATGATCATGGCGCCGATCGCGGCCTACACGATGAAGTGGCTCGACAGTCTGTGGGACGGCAAGATCAGGTCGGGCTTCGAGATGCTCGTGAACATGTTCTCCGCCGGCATCTGGGGCTTCGTGATGGCGGTCGTGGGCTTCTACCCGATCGCATGGCTCGTCAACGGGCTCATGCAGGTTCTCAGCAACGCCGTCAACTGGCTGGTCGCGGCGAACCTCCTGCCTTTGACGAGCATCGTGATCGAGCCGGCGAAGGTGCTGTTCCTGAACAACGCGATCAACCACGGCGTCTTGACACCGCTCGGGATCCAGCAGTCCGCCGAAAGCGGATCCTCGATCCTGTTCCTGCTCGAGGCGAACCCCGGTCCGGGCCTCGGCCTGCTGCTCGCGTTCGCGTTCTTCGGCATCGGCGCCGCGCGCGCCTCTGCTCCTGGCGCGGCGCTGATCCAGTTCGTCGGCGGCATCCACGAGGTCTACTTCCCGTACGCCCTCATGAAGCCCGTCCTGATCCTGGCTCTCATCGGCGGTGGCATGACCGGCGTCACCACGAACATGCTCCTCGGCGGCGCCCTGCGTGCGCCCGCGGCCCCGGGCTCGATCCTCGCGGTCCTCGCCCAGACGGCGAGTGGTTCGTACTTCGCCGTCATCCTGTCGGTGATCCTCTCGGCGGGGGTGACGTTCATCCTCGCGGCGCTGTTGCTGCGCGCATCCCGCAAGCGCGACCTCGCGGCGATGGCGGTGACCGACGACGCCTTCGGCGCGGCGATCACGCAGACCGAGGCGGCGAAGGGCAAGTCCTCCGACGCGCTCGGCAGCCTGCGCGGCGCGGCAGCTACCTCGGCGGGAGGCGGCATCGAGCCTGCCGTCCTGACCGAGCGGGAGATCAACCACATCGTGTTCGCGTGCGACGCGGGCATGGGGTCGTCGGCGATGGGCGCGAGCGTTCTGCGCAACAAGATCAAGAAGGCCGGCATCGAAGGGGTCACGGTCGTCAACCAGGCGATCGCCGCCCTGGACGGCACGGCCGACCTGGTCATCACGCAGAACCAGCTGACCGACCGCGCACGCGCAAAATCGCCCAACTCGGTGCACGTCTCGGTCGACAACTTCATGAACTCGCCGAAGTACGAAGAGGTCGTGGAACTCGTGCGCGAGCAGCACAAGGATGGTGCGTAGGCCCTGAGACCGCTGTGGGGACGGGTGGCGCGACGCCCCCGTCTCCACAGCCTCTGCCTGCACCACCCCTGAGTCTTCCGCGGCCGCGGGGGCCGCGGCATCCCCCTACGAAAGGCGAATGAAATGGCACGTGACGTCCTGAGCATCGGCCAGGTCCGCATCCACTCCGGCGGCGCGACGCGCGAGGAGGCGATGAAGGAGGCCGCCGACATCCTCGAGGCGGTGGGTGCCGTGACCAGTGCCTACTACGACGCGATGCAGCAGCGCGAAGTGACCGTGTCGACCTACATGGGCAACGAGCTGGCCATCCCCCACGGCACGAACGAGACGAAATCGACGATCCTCGAATCGGCGCTGTCGGTCGTGCGCTACGACGGCGGTGTCGACTGGGGCGGAGAACCGGTCACGTTCGTGGTGGGCATCGCGGGCAAGGGCGACGAGCACCTCGAGATCCTCTCGCAGATCGCGGTCCTCTTCTCCGATGACGACGAGGTGGCCAAGCTGAAGGCGGCCGGTACCGCCGACGAGCTGTACGCCCTCGTCTCGGCCTCGGGCGTCTGATGAAGGCGGTCCACTTCGGGGCGGGCAACATCGGTCGCGGATTCGTCGGGCTCCTGCTGCACGAAGGCGGCTATGAGCTGGTGTTCTCGGATGTCGCGGCCCCCCTGGTCGATGCCATCAACGCGGTCGACGAATACACCGTGCACGCCGTCGGCGAGGGGGGTGGAGACACGATGGTCACCGGGTTCCGTGCGATCAACAGCGCGACGCACCCCGACGAGGTGATCGACGAGATCGCGGGCGCGAACGTCGTCACCACCGCCGTAGGCCCCACGATCCTCAAGTTCGTCGCCCCGCACATCGTCGCAGGGCTCGCCCTGCGCGATCCGTCGTCGCCGCCGCTGCAGATCATGGCGTGCGAGAACGCGATCAATGCCACGGACGTGCTGCGCGACGCGGTGCGGGAACTCGCCGGCGAGGCGTGGGATGCCCTCGCGGCACGTGCCGTGTTCGCCAACACCGCCGTCGATCGCATCGTTCCGGGCCAGCCCGAGGGCGGCGGCGTGGATGTCACCGTCGAGCCGTTCTACGAGTGGGCGATCGAGCGTCCCCCGTTCGGCGACGAGCCGCCGCACATCCCCGGCGCGCACTTCGTCGACGACCTCACACCCTACATCGAGCGAAAGCTCTTCACGGTCAACACCGGTCACGCGACCGCCGCCTATTTCGGCGCGCAAGCCGGCGTGGAGAAGATCTCCGACGTGCTGGCAGACGCGGCGATCGCCGCCCAGGTCGAGGCCGCCTTGGAAGAGACCTCGGCGCTGCTGGTGGCCAAGCACGAGCTCGACCCCGTCGTGCAGGCCGACTATCGACGGAAGATCCTGGCGCGGTTCCGCAACCCCGAGCTGCCCGACACCGTGTGGCGCGTCGGCCGGCAGCCCTTGCGCAAGCTCTCGCGCCACGAGCGCTTCGTCGGCCCTGCCGCCGAAGCAGCCGAACGGAGCCTCGCCACCTCGGCACTCGTGTCTGCGGTGGGTGCCGCGCTGGCCTTCGATGACGACGCGGACGCGCAGTCGGTCGACATGCAGCGGATGCTGCGCGAACAGGATGCAGCGACGTTCACCGCGACCGTGACGGGCCTCGAGCCCGAGCATCCGCTCTTCGCACAGGTCGAATCGGTCGTGCGCGACAGGCAGGCCGAACTACAGTCGTGAGGTGACCACTCCCCCGCCTGCCGATGGCGGCGCGCCTGTGCCGCCTGTCGACGATCCGGGGCCGGATCACGGGGACGGGTCGGCGGCGTCCGTGCCGGCGCCGGCGCCGCGACGGCGCCGGCGCGGCTGGAGGATCCTGTGGTGGACGCTCGGCGCTATCGCGGCCGTGCTCATCGCAGCCGTCGTCGGCGTGCTCGTGTGGAGCCAGCTCGGCGTGATGGCCGCAGAGCCCGACCCTCTCGCCGCCGTGCAGGCCGATCCGGCGATCACGATCACGGATCACCCTGAGGGCATCGTGCTTTCTCCGACCGTGGGCGAATCGACGGTCGGACTGGTCTACATCCCCGGCGCCAAGGTCGATCCGTGGGCCTACTCCTCGAAGCTGTCCGGCATCGTCGCCGAAGACAACGTGACGGTCTTCATCACCAAGCCGTGGTTGAACCTGGCCTTCTTCGACCTCCGGCCGCTGTCGACCTTCACCGCGCTCGCGCCCGGGATCGACACCTGGATGGTGGGCGGGCACTCGCTGGGTGGAGTGAAGGCCTGCCAGCTCGCCCCCGACGCCGATGCGCTCGTGCTCTTCGCCAGTTACTGCGCGAACGACCTGTCGCACTCCGCCGTGCCGGTGCTCAGCATCGCCGGCACCGACGACGGCCTGTCGACTCCCGACAAGATCGCGGACGCCCGCCACCTGCTTCCGGCCGATGCCCAGCTCGTCGAGATTCCCGGTGCCGGTCACGCGTCGTTCGGCGACTACGGCCCGCAGCCCGGCGACGGAGACCCGACAATCTCCGACGCTGACATGACGGCGCGGCTCACCGAGCTCGTCGGCGGGTTCGCCGCGTCCGTCAGCCCGTAGCGCCGGACGCCCACCGCCCATCTGCCCGGCGGCCGCAGCATCCCCCGTTCATGTCAGCCAGCTGGCGGACATGCCCGTCCCCCACCACCATCTCGCGGACACGGGGCACCCTCGCGGCCCCCGCGGCGACAGCATCCCCGTTCATGTCTGCCAGCTGGCGGACATGGGCGTCCCCCACCACCATCTCGCGGACACGGGGCACCCTCGCGGCCCCCGCGGCGGCAGCATCCCCCGTTCATGTCAGCCAGCTGGCGGACATGCCCGTCCCCCACCACCA